>JBBCGI010000001.1:2400000-3125000 GCA_037200975.1 Pseudomonadota bacterium
CGTGTTCTCGCACAACACGAAGGTGGACCCGGAGACCGGTTACAACGAGGAAGAAACCAAGGTGATGCAGGAGACGCGCAAGATCTTCGGCGAGCCGAACCTGCGCATCACCGCCACCTGCGTGCGGGTCCCCGTGTTACGCGCCCATTGCATCGCGTTGAACATCGAGCTCGAAGAGCCGCTGTCGGTCGCCGAAGCGCGCGCCATTCTGGCCGCCGCCCCCGGCGTGCGCGTGGTGGACGAGCTGGAGCGAAACTACTTCCCCATGCCGGTCGACGCGAGCGGCAAGGACGAAGTGCTGGTCGGCCGCATCCGCAAGGACGTGAGCGATCCCACGGGCCGCACGCTCGCTCTGTTCGTCGCCGGCGACCAACTGCGCAAGGGCGCCGCATTAAATGCCGTTCAGATTGCGGAACGTTTATTGGCCTGATGTACTCACACCGGTATCGATCGAGCGAGGCCGCCGTGATGAAACATGAACTTTCCGCCAGCGACCGGGAATTTCGCACGGCATTCGAAGCGGGCGCATTTGCGCCCGCGGATTTTTCCCACCGCGCGCACATCCGCCTGGCGTACGTGTACCTGGCCGACAACGACATCGAACGCGCCTCCGAACTCATGCGCGCCGCGCTCGTGAATTTCCTCAAGCTCCACGGCATCACGCCGACGAAGTACCACGAGACCCTGACGCGCGGCTGGATCCTCGCCGTGCATCACTTCATGCATTGCTGCCCGACGGCGCTGTCGGCCGACGACTTCATCGAGCGCGAGCCGATGTTGCTCGACAGCCGCATCATGCTTTCTCATTACAGTACCGAGCTGCTGTTCTCGGACCGGGCACGCGCGCGATTCGTCGAGCCCGATCTCGACCCGATTCCGCGGTACGCCGCCTAACAGGCGGGCCGAGCGCTACTGCGATCTGCGCCGCGCCGATCGCGCATACTCCGCCGGTGGCATTTCCCTACCTGACAGACGTCCTGCACGCGCTCGGCATCAACCTGCCGCTGCCGATTCCCACCTTCGGACTGATGGTGGGAATCGCCTTTTTCGCGGGCCTGCACGTCGCGACGCGCGAAACGCGGCGCCTGGTGCCCGGTCAGCAGCCCGACTTCATGGCCAACGTCGGCATGATCGGCTTTTTCTCCGGGCTCATCGGCGCGCGCCTCTTCCATCTGCTCGAGCATCCGCGCGAGTTCCTCGAACACCCGATCGCCATGCTGCTGTCGCGCGGCGGCTTCACGATTTACGGCGGCCTCATCATCGGGTTGCTGTGCGGGCTCATTTACGTCCGCAAGAAACACGCCCCGCCGCTGACCATGCTCGACGCGGTGTCGCCCGGCCTCATGCTGGCGTACGGCATCGGGCGGATCGGCTGCCAGATTTCGGGCGACGGCGACTGGGGCATCGCCGCGGACCTCGCGGCCAAGCCGGGCTGGTTGCCCGACTGGCTGTGGGCGCAGACCTACGACGGCAACATCGCCGGTGTGCTCATCGATGCGCCGGGCGTGTATCCCACGCCCATCTACGAGAGCGTGATGGCCTTCATCGCGTTCGCGGTGTTGTGGCGGTTACGCAAGCAGGGCCACAAACCCGGCTGGTTGTTCGGCCTGTATGTGCTGCTGGTCGGGCTCGAGCGGTTCGCGATCGAGCCGATCCGTGTGAACACGACGTATGACATCGCCGGCGCGGCGATCACGCAGGCGCAGATCATCTCCGTGCTCTGCATCGTTGCGGGTATCGCGCTGCTGATCTTTCGCCGCCGCGCCGCTCCGGCCGCCACTGCCTGACGACGCTGGCTGACGACTCTGCCTGACTAGGCGGCCTAACGACCCGCCTGCAGATCCTTCGCGCTGACGCCGAGCCGGCGCGCGGCGCTGAGCACCGCCAGCACCGAAGCCGTGGCGATATTCGCATGGCGGCCCGCGCCATAACGAACGCCGTGTACGCCGTCGCGCGCGGCCTCGACGATCGCCAGCGCCGACGCATCGGCCCCGGAGCGCAACGCCCGTTCCTCGTAGTTGTCGATGCGGATCGGCAGCGCCAGTGCATTCACGGTGGCCGCGATCGGGCCCGAACCGACGCCGCGCAGCTTGCGGCGATTCCCGGCCACGGTCATCTCGAGCTCGATGCCCTGCTTGTCGCCTTCCTCGAACAGGTGATGCCCGTGGTACGACACGTCGAGATCGATGGCGAGATAGGTCGACTCGAACAGCGCCCAGAGCTGCTGCGAGGTCATCTCGGTCTCGGACGAATCGACGTGGCTCTGCACGAGCGCGCTGAATTCCACCTGCATGCGCCGCGGCATCACGACTCCGTAGTCGCGTTCGAGAAGATAGGCGATGCCGCCCTTGCCCGACTGGCTGTTCACGCGGATGACGCTGTCGTAGGTGCGGCCGAGGCAGGCCGGGTCCACCGGGATGTACGGCACTTCCCAGATCCCATCCGGCTTCTGCGCCGCCATGCCTTTCTTGATGGCGTCCTGATGCGAGCCAGAAAAGGCCGTAAACACAAGGTCGCCCACGTACGGATGGCGCGGATGGATCGGCAGGCGCGTGGCCTCTTCCACCGCGCGCGCGACCGAATTGATGTCCGAGAAATCGAGCCCCGGATGAATTCCCTGCGAGTAGAAGTTCAGCGCCAGGGTCACCAGATCCACATTGCCGGAACGTTCGCCGTTGCCGAACAAACAACCTTCGACGCGTTGCGCGCCCGCCAGCATCCCGAGCTCGGCCGCCGCCACACCCGTGCCGCGATCATTGTGCGTGTGCACGGACAACACCACGTGTTCGCGCCGCTGAAGCTGCGTCGACATCCATTCGATCTGATCGGCGAAGATGTTCGGCGTCGCGTTCTCGACCGTGGTCGGCAGGTTGATGATGATGGGCCGGCCGGGGCCGGCATCCCAGGCGCGAATCGCGGTGTTGCAAGCCTCGAGCGCCACCGGCAGCTCCGTCATGCTGAAGGTCTCGGGCGAATACTCGAGCACCCACTCCGTTTCCGGCTGCGCATCCGTCAGCTGCTTGATGAGCCCGACCTGTTTGCTGATGAGCTGCATCACCTCGGGCGTGCTCATGTTGAACACCACGCGCCGCCACACGGGCGCCGTGGCGTTGTACACGTGCACGATGGCGCGGCGCGCGCCGCGCAGCGACTCGACCGTGCGCTTGATCAGTTCCTCGCGCGCCTGAGTGATGACCATGATCGTCACGTCATCGGGGATGAGCTTCTGCTCGATCAGGTCGCGCACGGTTTGGAAATCCGTGTCCGACGCGGAGGGAAAGCCCACTTCGATTTCCTTGAGGCCGACGCCGACCAGCGTCTTGAACAGCCGCTTCTTGGTCTCGCGGCTCATCGGCTCGAACAGCGCCTGGTTGCCATCGCGCAGATCGGTGCTGCACCACACGGGCACGGTGTCGAGCGTGCGCGACGGCCACTGCCGGTTGGGCAGGTCGATGGGCGCGAACGGGCGGTATCTCTTGGAAGGATCTTTCAACATGGCTGAATCACTCGGAACGATGCACGGGACTTCTCCGCGGTGGGCGGAGGTCGTGGGTTCCAGTCTTGTAAGCGCCGACTGGTGACGCGAGTGTGTTTGCGCCTAGGGCGCAAGAAGGAGCAGCGAACGAAGCAGCGCCTGCGCGGTGGCGCGGCAAAAGGGCGTGAAGCCCGGCTGTTCGTTGCGATTCATGGAGCCGGACGCTACCGCAGTCGCGCGCGATTCACAACGCCGCCAATGAAAACGGCGCGCCGAAGCGCGCCGTCTGCCATCAGGAAGCCGACCCGGTCCGGGTCAGATCCAGTAGACGAAGATGAAGAGGCCGAGCCAGACCACGTCCACGAAGTGCCAGTACCAGGCCACCGCCTCGAACGCAAAATGCCGCTCCGGCGTGAAGTGGCCCTTCATCGTGCGCAGCCAGATGCAGAACAACATGATCGCGCCCAGCGTCACGTGGAAACCGTGGAAGCCGGTCAACATGAAGAACGTGGAGCCGTAGATGCCGGTGCCGAGCGTGAGTCCGAGCTCCGTGTACGCGTGGTGATACTCGGTCGCCTGCAGATAGACGAACAGGAAGCCGAGCAGGAAGGTCGCGGCGAGGAAAATGTTGAGCAGACCGCGTTTGCCGGCACGCAGCGCGTGATGCGCGACGGTCACCGTCACGCCCGACAGCAGCAGGATGATGGTGTTGATCGCCGGCAAACCCATCGCCGGGATGATCTCGAACGTGCCGCTGGCGTTCGGGCCGAGCTTCGACGGGCCGTTGGTCGGCCAGGCGTTCTCGAACAGCGGATGCAGCAACTCGTTTGCCATGACCTTGGTGCCTTCGCCGCCCAGCCACGGCACGGACAACACACGCGCGTAGAACAACGCGCCGAAGAAGGCCGCGAAGAACATCACCTCCGAGAAGATGAACCACATCATTCCCATGCGGAACGAGCGGTCGACGTCGAGTCCGTACACGCCCTGCTGGTTTTCACCGATGACGGTGCCGAACCAGCCGATGAACATGTACACCACGAGCGCGAAGCCCGGCAGGATCGCCCATGCCGGCGCCCAGTCGTTGAGCAGCGAGATGACGCCGAGCAACATCGTGAAGAACGCAGCGGAGCCGATGATCGGCCAGCGGCTCTCGTGGGGGACGTAATACTTTTCGTGACCGACAGATGCCTGTGACATGAATAAACCCTGTGCTAGTTCAAAGAGCTCACGCGCGTGAACTCATCATAGAAAGTGTACGAAAGAGTGATGCGGTCGACCGAGCGCGGGATCGCGGGATCGACCACGAAGCGTACGACCATGGGCCGCTGCTCGTTCACGGCGAACTTCTGCGGCGTGAAGCAGAAACATTCGGTCTTGCGGAAATAGCCCGCCGCCTTGCCGGGCGCGATGTTCGGCACGGCCTGGGCGGTGGTCGCGAAACCGGTCAGGTTGTGCGCGAAGAATTCCGTCTTGTACAAGCGGCCCGGATGGATATCCATCGACGCGACCGTCGGCCGGAATTCCCAGTTGCCCACCGACGGCAGATCGGCCACGAAATCCACGGTAATGGTGCGCGAATCGTCGGGCGCATCGATGGCCATACGCGCCCGCGCGAGCTGGCTCTGGTCGCCGAAGCCGGTGATGTCGCACAACACGTCGTACAGCGGCACCAGCGCGAAGCCGAACGCAAAGCTGCCGAGCGCGAACGCGGCGAGCTTCAACGTGAGCTTCTTGTTCTGGTCCATCAGGAACGCATCACCGACATGACGATGAACGCCACGTAGAACGACAGCGCCACGGCACCCAACAGGATGGCGGAGCGGCGCACGCGTTTGCGTTGTTGATCCGCGTTGGCGTCGTTCGCGTGCATCAGTGCTGCACGCCGCGCGCGACCAGCTCACGTGACGGCGGCGGATCCCAGCTGTGGTACGGCGGCGGCGAGCTGAGTTCCCACTCGAGCCCGTGCGCGCCTTCCCACGAACGGCCCTCGGCCTTCACGCCACCCTTCACGCACTTGTAGATGATCCACGGGAACAGCAGCTGCGAGAGCCCGAAGCCGAACGCGCCGAGCGACGACACCATGTTCCAGTCCGCGAACTGCACGGAGTAATCCGGGATGCGGCGCGGCATGCCGGCGAGTCCGAGGAAGTGCTGCGGGAAGAACAACACGTTCACGAAGATGGTCGACAACCAGAAATGCAACTTGGCGAGCTTCTCGTCGTACATCTTGCCGGTCCACTTGGGCAGCCAGTAGTAGACGCCCGCCATGATGGCGAACACGGCGCCCGGCACCAGCACGTAGTGGAAGTGAGCCACGACGAAGTACGTGTCGTGATACTGGAAGTCGGCCGGCACGATCGCGAGCATCAGGCCCGAGAAGCCGCCGATCGTGAACAGGAACAGGAACGACAGCGCGAACAGCATCGGCGTTTCGAAGCTCAGCGAGCCCTTCCACATCGTCGCGGTCCAGTTGAAGACTTTCACGCCGGTCGGAATCGAAATCATCATGGTCGACAGCGTGAAGAACAGCTGCCCGGCGAGCGGCATGCCCACCGTGAACATGTGGTGGGCCCACACGATGAACGACAGGAACGCGATCGCCGCCGTCGCATAAACCATCGCGTCATAACCGAACAGCGGCTTGCGCGAGAACGTCGGGATGATCTCCGAGATGATGCCGAAGGCCGGCAAGATCAGGATGTACACCTCGGGGTGCCCGAAGAACCAGAAGATGTGCTGGAACATCACCGGGTCGCCGCCGCCCGAAGCGGAGAAGAAGCTGGTGCCGAAGAAGTGGTCGGTCAGCAGCATGGTGACGGCGCCCGCGAGCACCGGCATGGTCGCGATCAACAGATAGGCCGTGATCAGCCAGCTCCAGCAGAACAGCGGCATGTTGAGCAGGCCGACACCCGGCGCGCGCATGTTCATGATCGTGACGACCACGTTGATGGATCCGAGGATCGACGATGCACCCATCAGGTGGATGGCGAAGATGGCCATCGGGAAACCGTCGCCGCCCTGCAGCGACAGCGGCGGATACAACGTCCAGCCGCCGGCCGGCGAACCGCCCGGGACGAACAACGTGCTGAGCAGCAGCGTGAACGCGAACGGCAGGATCCAGAACGAGAAGTTGTTGAGCCGCGGCAGCGCCATGTCGGGCGCGCCCACCTGCATCGGGATCATCCAGTTCGCGAGACCCGTCCAGGCCGGCATGACCGCGCCGAAGATCATGACCAGCGCGTGCATGGTGGTCATGGAATTGAAGAACTGCGGTTCGACCAGCTGCAGGCCGGGCTTGAACAGTTCGGCGCGGATGATCATCGCCATCAGGCCGCCGACGAAGAACATCACGCAGGCGAAGATGAGGTACATCGTGCCGATGTCCTTGTGATTCGTCGCGTACACCCAGCGGCGCCAGCCATGGGCGGGGCCGTGAGCATGGTCGTCGTGTGCGTGGTCGTGATTGTCGGCGGTGTGTTCGTGTGCCATGTGCGTGCTTCTCGTCGAAAACTTATTGCTGGATGACGGCGGCGGGCGCGGCCGAGGCGATTGCGCTCGTTGCATTCGGCGCGACGCCGGCGAGCTTCTGTTCGGCCTGCTTGGCGCGCAGCCACGCGTCGTATTCGGCCGGCGACTTCACCTCGACCACGATCGGCATGAAGCCGTGATCCTGGCCGCACAGCTCCGCGCACTGGCCGCGGTACGTGCCGAGCTTGTCCGCGTCGACCTGCACCCAGATTTCGTTGATGTAGCCCGGGATCGCGTCCTTCTTCATGCCGAAGGCCGGCACCCACCAGGCGTGGATCACGTCCTGCGCGGTGAGCAGGAAGCGGATCTTGGTGCCCGCCGGGACCACCAGCGGGTTGTCCACGTCGAGCAGGTAGTTAGGAACGGTCTTGGGATCGACACCCGAACCGAGCTGGCGCGCCAGGTTGCTGTCGCGCTTGAGCGTCGAGAAGAAGCTGACATTCTGGCCGAGGTACTCGTATTCCCACTTCCACTGGTAACCCGTGACCTTGATGTTGAGGCCCACGTTGCCCATGTCTTCGATTTCGATGAGCGTCTTGGCGGTAGGTACCGCCATCAGCACCAGGATGCCGATCGGAATGATGGTCCAGATGATTTCGACCTTGGTGCTGTGGACCAGCGTCGTGTCGGCCTGCGCTCCCTGCGACTTCCGGAACTTCACCAGCGAATAGATCATCACGCCGAAGACGACCACGCCGATCGCCACGCACCACCAGAAGATGGTCATGTGCAGGCCGTAGATCTTGCGGCTCAGGATGGTGACGCCTTCGTGCATGTTGAGCCCGCCCCAGTCGGCGTGTGCAACGGATGCAAGGACAGCGAACAGGGATGCGACGGCGGCCTGTAAACCACGGCGCGCTTTGGCGTTCTTCATGTGAAAGCTCATCGATGACCTCAAGAAAACTGATCCGGCGAACACGGCGACGGCAATGCCGGCGACTGGTTCATGCCGCCAACCAGGCGCCGTAATTCGGCTGCCAGCTGGCGACGCTCCTCCTCTGTCAGAAACTTCCCTACCTCGACTGCCCGGCCGTGCGATTCGATCACGAGCTGGCCGCGGTGGAGGGGCGATTTCGGGCGGCGGATTTTAACCCGTGCCCAGTGGCGCGGGAACACAACTCGTTGCGGCGTGCCGCGCGCGTACTCGATGACGATTTCGGTTTCCGAAATGTCGATGCTCTCGGTTTCGAACCGGCGCGCCATGTTCGCCTTGAGTGCCCAGCCCAGCAGCAGCATTTCGGCGCCCGCGAAAGGCAACACGGGCCAGAAACCCAGCACTGTTACGACCCCGGCGACTCCGAACGTTCCTGCGCAGACCGCGCCGAAGAAGACCACCGCGCCGCGCGGACTCAGCGAGCAATGCGGGGCAAGGTCGATGTGGCGGGCGGCGGCTGGCACGGGGCGCGACTATACCAGCGAATTTGCCGGTGCACTCAAGGACTTAGGAGTCTTTCCGCCACTTCGTCCGCCCATGAATGAACGCCGGAGATGGGAACGGGTCCGGCACGGGTTCCGGCGGGCACCACGGCGAGCGGGCGCGCGCCAAAACGGCTGCTCAGCGTGTCGATATTCGCGTTCGCCAGCGGCATCTCGACGGCCAGCTTGTTCGCGATCCATCCCGCGAAAACCATGCCGCGCGCGCGCAGCGCTTCGCGGGTCAGCAACGCGTGATTCAGGCAGCCCAGGCGGATGCCGACCACGAGCACCACCGGCAGGGCCAGTCTGCCGGCGACATCGGCCATGGTTTCGGTGGCGGAGATCGGCGCGTGCCAGCCGCCCGCGCCTTCCACGAGCACCAGGTCAGATGAGGTCTTGAGACGAACCAGCGCGGCGGCGATGCGTTCGTGCCGGATCGACACGCCATCCGCGCGCGCCGCCAGGTGCGGCGACGCCGGCACCGACAACATCCATGGATTCACATCCTCGTACGGTGCCTTGACGTTGCTCGCGGCTAACAACTCGAGCGCATCGTCGTTGAAGAAACCCTCGGGTGTGCGCACGCCGCCGGCCGCGACCGGCTTCATCACGGCGGTGCGCAAGCCGCGCGCGACCAGCGCGCGCGTCAGCGCAACCGCGACCAGCGTCTTGCCCACACCGGTGTCGGTGCCGGTGATGAAGAACCCCGCGGGCATCTTGTCAGTCGGGCTCATGCGCCACGCCGGCGGATCGAATCCGGGCTGATGAACGCCTCGCGCGGAAAGCCTTCATTTTCAGGCTCGCGGCGCTCCGCGCCCCAGCTGACCGCGTGGATGACTTCGTACGTCGCGGGTAGTTTGCCGTCGCGGCGCAGGGTTTCGTACGCCGCCGTCATGGCCGCCAGACGGCGGCGGCTCGTGAGCCCGCGGGTACGCCCGTGGGTGACGTTGTGGGCGCCGATGGCCTTGAGCTCGCGCATCAGCGCGATCGCATCCGGGTAGTGGACCACGATGCGGTCGACATCGAGCACGGGCTCGGCCAGCCCCGCCTGCATGAGCGCGCTGCCGATCACGGGCGGATCGAAGAAGTGATTCACGTGGTTCGGCTGGCCGTCGGCCGCGGCCCAGGCATCGCGCAGCTCGGCCAGCGTGCCCGGGCCGAAGGTGCTGAACAGCAACAGTCCGCCGGGCTTGAGCACGCGCGCGAGCTCGGTGAATACGGCCGCGAGATCGTCGCACCACTGCAGCATCAGGCTGCTGAAAACGAGGTCCAGGCTCGCGTCGCGAAACGGCAGCGCATACGCATCGGCGCGCACGCGCTCGAAACGCCGCAGCCAGCGCGACTGCGCCTTCGCGCGCACCAGCATGCCGGGTGCGATGTCGACCGCGACGGTCAGTGCCTTGGGATAGCGGCGTTTCAGCGCGCGCGACGCGTGCCCGGTGCCGGCACCGAGATCGAGGATGGTTTGCGGCTCGACTTTCAATTCATCGAGACGGCCGAGCAATTCGTTGCGCACGCGTTCCTGCAATGCCGCCGCCGCGTCGTAACTCGCGCTGGCGCGATCGAACGCCGTGGCGACCGCGCGGCGATCGAGCGAGAACACCTCGCGCGGATCGCGAGCGCTCACGGCTTCAACGCCTGCGCCAACGCCGCGATCAACGCATCGACCTGCGGTTCTTCATGCGCAGCGGAGAATGTGACGCGCAATCGCGCCGTGCCCGCGGGCACCGTCGGCGGGCGGATCGCGCTGACGAGAAAGCCCCTGGTTTCGAGCGCTGTGCTCGCGGCCAATGCGCGCGCGGCTTCGCCCAGGATGACCGGAACGATGGTGGTGCCGGGCAGGGGGTCCCGCGAACGCGGCTCGCTGGACACGTCGAGCGCGTGCAAGCCTTTGCGGAATCGCGCTGCGAGCGCCAACGCCTTCTCGCGCCGCCAGGATTCACGTTCGCTCACGCGCAACGCAGCCCGCGTGGCCGCGGCGACGGCCGGCGGCAATGCCGTGGTGTAGATGTAGGTGCGCGATTTCTGCAGCAGGAATTCTATGAGGTCGGCGTCGCCCGCGACGAAGGCGCCAAAAGTGCCGAAGGCCTTGCCGAACGTGCCGATGAGCACGGGCACGTCGTCACTGTTCAAGCCGAAGTGTTCGCAGGCGCCGCGGCCGGTTCGCCCGAGCACCCCGAGTCCGTGCGCATCGTCGACGATCAACCATGCGCCGGCGGCGCGCGCGTGCTGCGCGAGCGCTGGCAGCGGCGCAAGGTCGCCGTCCATGCTGAACACGCCGTCGGTGATCAGCAGGCGCGTTTCGATGGATTCATCCAGCGCGGCCAGGAGCTCGTGTGCGTGGCTCGCGTCGCTATGTCGGTACCGCAAGGAGTGCGCGCGCGTCAGGCGGGCACCATCGATCAGTGACGCATGATTGAGCTTGTCCGCCACTATGGTGGCTGTTTGATCCGCTAATGCGCTAATCACGCCGGTGTTGGCCATGTAGCCGGTGGAGAACACCAGCGCTTTTTTGCGCCCGGTGAACGCGGCCAGTTCCTCTTCGAGCGCCTGGTGTTCGCGGCCATGACCGGTGACGAGATGTGAAGCGCCGCTGCCCACGCCGTGCTCGTTCGCGGCATTGACGAAGGCGCGCAGAACGTCGGGATGATTGCTGAGCCCGAGGTAGTCGTTACTGCAGAAGTTGACCAGATCCGCGCGCGGCATCAGCCGGCGCGTGCGTTTCAGGTTGCGCTGCTCGAGGTCGTCGAGCGCCGCCTTCAGCGCTGCCGGGTCGCGTTGCATGCCGCACCTGGCCGCGGCGCGGCGTGCGAGCAGCCGGGGCCGTGCACGTGCTCTTCGTCTTCCTGTTCGAGCGCAGCTTCGGCGCGCGCGGCGAGGCCCGGCGGCACCAGCGGCTCGATCCCAAGACGCGTGAGCAAGGCGCGATCGCGCGCGACGTCCGGATTGCCCGTGGTCAGCAGCTTCTCGCCGTAGAAAATGGAATTGGCGCCGGCCAGGAAACACAGCGCCTGCAGTTCGTCGGCCATCACTTCGCGGCCTGCGGACAGACGCACGAAAGCCTTCGGCATCACCACGCGTGCGACGGCGATCGTGCGCACGAAATCGAACGGATCCACCGCGGCGGCGCCAGCCAGCGGCGTGCCCGGCACGCGCACCAGCTGGTTGATCGGCACGCTCTCGGGATGCTGGGGAAGATTCGCGAGCGTCGCGAGCATCGACGCACGATCGCGCGTGGTTTCGCCCATGCCCACGATGCCGCCACAGCAGACATTGAGGCCCGCGTCGCGCACGGCGGCGAGTGTATCGAGACGATCCTGGTACGTGCGCGTGGTGATGATCTCGCCGTAAAACTCCGGCGAGGTGTCGACGTTGTGGTTGTAGTAGTCGAGGCCGGCGTCCTTGAGCTCGTGCGCCTGATCGGGCGTCAGCATGCCGAGCGTCGCGCAGGTTTCCATGCCGAGCGCGCGCACTTCGCGAATCATCGCGGCGACGGCTTCGACGTCTTTCTTCTTTGGCGAACGCCAGGCCGCGCCCATGCAGAACCGCGTGGCACCGGCCTCTTTCGCCGCCTGCGCGCGCGTGCGCACTTCTTCGAGCGGCACGAGCTTCTCGCGCTCGAGCCCGGTTTCGTATCGAACCGACTGCGGGCAGTAGGCGCAGTCTTCGGGGCAGGCGCCGGTCTTGATGGAAAGCAGCGTGCTCATCTGCACGGCGTTGTGCGGGTGGTGGGCGCGATGGACTTCCTGGGCGCGGAACATGAGGTCGGCGAATGGCAGCGCGAACAGCTGCCCGACTTCGTCGATGGTCCAATCGTGGCGCGTCGTGTCGGTCATGCCCAGCCCTATATCTATTGATTTACATCGCTTTTCCGACTGGTCATCCAGCCGGCACGCGTCGAAGCTGGCTGCATGTTCGGGAGCAGCCCACTCATTGTCAACCGCTGGAGCCGGCTCCGGTTGACGGGCGCGCGCCAGTTCGCACGGCTCATGGCGGCCACGCTGTTTCCGCCGCGTTGCTGCCTATGCCGCTTCGAGGGCGCGTCGCTCGATCTGGACCTGTGCGGCTACTGCCGCGCGGATCTTCCCTGGAACGGTTTGCGCAGCGCGGGCGAGTTGTTCGCGTTCCGGTTCGAATACCCCGTCGACGATCTGATCCGCCGGCTGAAGTACCAGGGTGCTCTCGCCAACGCGCGTGTGCTCGGGGTGTTGCTGGCGCAGGCGGCATGCGAATGCGATGCGCCGTTACCCAGGTTGTTGGTGCCCGTCCCGCTGCACATCGCGCGGCTGCGCGAGCGCGGTTTCAACCAGGCGGCTGCACTGGCGCGTTACGCCGGCCGCATGCTCGAAATTCCCTGTGCAAACCGTGCGGTCCGGCGCACGCGAAACACACCTTCGCAAACCTCGCTCGACCGCGCCGAGCGCCATCGGAATGTACGCGAAGCGTTCGCCGTCGGTGGCAGGCGCGCGCTGCGCAGGTTGTTAGAGGCCGGACACGTGGCCATCGTCGATGACGTGGTCACGACGGGCAGCACCATGAGCGAACTGCGCCGAATCCTGCTGGCCGCGGGCGTCAGGCAGGTGGATGTGTGGGCCGTGGCGAGGGCGTTGTGAAAGTTGCCGCGGAGCGCGCCTGGTTCAGGCCAGCCCTGCTTTCTTCAGTGCTTCCAGCGGCGGGCCATCAAATCTTTCCAACGGCACGTTCCCCGTATAACCGATGTCCTTCATGCCGACTGGCGTCGTGTAGAAGCCGCCCGCCGTCAGATCGCGGAAGGTGGCAAAGAAATTGGCCGCGGTCTGAAACTGCGGAGCCGCGTGCGCCGGCTGGCAGATGTCATCGGCGATCGCGCTGCGTTGCGCGTCGTTCAGCTCCGCGAATTGCTTGCCGAAACGTTTGTCGGCTTCCGCGTCGATCCACACGAGACCTGGCAACACGATCTGGCGATCGGCGCGTTGCTCCGGATACGGCGCGCTGATCCATTCGTCGATGAAATCGACGACACCGACCGACGAGGCCGCGGGCGAGACATCGTCCGCGGGAATGATGAGATCGCACAACGCGGCCACCAGCGCGCGCGCCGGCGCGCTGAGCGTCAGCGGCCACGGACCGCCGGGTTTCCATTCCTTGACGAGATCGGGATCCGTGCCGTAGCCGGGCAGGTTCGGCGCGACGTCGAGCGCGAGTTTCGCGGGCGTGTAACCGAACGTCTTCAGCGAAGGCATCGCGGCCGCGGCGGCGAACATCCACTTGATGGTGGTGCGACGGTCCATGGCTTACAGCTCCTTCTTCTTCATGAGACCCAGCATGTGTTCGGACGCGCGCCAGGCGAGCGCCATGATGGTGAGCGTCGGGTTCTTGTCCGCGTTCGAACACAGCGTCGCGCCGTCGGTGATGAACAGGTTCTTCATGTCCCAGCTCTGACCGAAGCTGTTGGTGACGGATTTGGCGGGGTCGTTGCCCATCATCGCGCCGCCGACTTCATGAATGATGATGCCGCCCTGCTTGATGGCTTTTTCACCGGGCTGCGGCGGGCTTGGCATGCGGCCGCCCATCGCGTCGATGATTTCCGCGAAGGTGGTCTGCATGTGCGCGGCCTGGCCGATCTCGTGCTTCGACCACTTCCAGTGGAAGTTGAGCGTCGGGATGCCGAACTTGTCCTTCTGCGTGGGATGCAGCTCCGCGTAGCAGTCGTCGTTCGGGATCATCTCGCCGCGTCCCGAGAAATACATGAACGAGCCGAAGTAACGCCGCGCCTCTTCCTTGAACTTGCGGCCGTACGTGCCCCCGTTGAGCCATTCCATTCCCGCGGCCGTACCCATGCTGGGCATCGACCGGCCGCCGCCGAACTCGATGTGATATCCGCGCGCGAAGCCGAGTTTCCCCGCGAGCTGTTCCTTGTACAGCCACCACGGCGTGTACAAGTGGAAACCGTCGACGCCGTCTTCGTTGTGCAGCGGCATGTCCTCGAGCAACGGAATCTGGCCGCCGATGCCGGCGCCCACGGTATCCATGATGTATTTGCCGACCTTGCCGCTCGAATTCGCGACGCCCGAGTTGAGCATGATGCGCACCGACTCGAGCGCACTCGCCGCGAGCACCACCACGCGCGCCTTCACGCGATGTTCCGCGCCGGTCTTGCGGTCGATGAAGATGACGCCTTCGGCGCGGCCATCCGGGCGTTTCGTCACCGCGCGCACCATGGCATCGGTGACGATGTCGAGGTTGCCGGTGTCCAGCGCCGGCGGCAGGTGCACCGTCGTCGATTGGTAGTTAGCCCGGATCGAGCAGCCGCGGCCGCAGGGCGTGGCGAAGAAACACGCCGCGCGTTTCTGCATGTCGGCGGCGAGGATCTTCTGCGCTTTGGCATTGCCGGGATGCAGCAGCTTCGGCAGACGCACGTGATCGAGCCGTTGCGTGAGCACCGCGCGATGGCCGGGAATCACGGGGATGTTGAGCTTCGCGGCGCGTTGCCTGGTGAGCAAGTCGCTGACGCGCGGCTTCGGCGGCGGCAGCAGGACGCCAGGGCTGGAATTTGGCGTGTTCTCCAGTCCATCGTTCGCGCCGTACACGCCGATCAGCATCTCGACCTTGTCGTAGTACGGGGCGAGATCCGCGTAGTCCATCGGCCAGTCGAATCCAAGCCCATCGCGCGAGTGCGGCTTGAAGTCGTACTGGCCGTTGCGCAGGGAAATGCGGCCCCAGTGATTGGTGCGGCCGCCGAGCATGCGCGCGCGCCACCACACGAATTGCCGCGCCGGGTCGTCCGATGCGCTGGAATAGGGCTCACCGGGCACCTGCCAACCACCGTCGACGGTCGCATCCCAGAAGCCGAACGGCTTCTCGGGCGTCCCCGCGCCACGCAACGGCGCTTCGCCGTTGGCCTGAAGCATGGGAGTTTCGGTGGCGGGCTGGTAGTTGCGCCCGGCCTCCAGCATCAGCACTTTGGCGCCGTCCATGGTCAGGGTGTAGGCGGTCTGGCCGCCCGCGGCACCGGAACCGACCACGATTACGTCATATGAATTCTTGTCTGCGTCGGCCGCGCTGATGAAAGCCATGAATTCCCCCGGTGCCTGGACGCCCGATTGTAGTTGCGGTGGCCGCGGCACTCATAGTCGAAAGCTATGCTTTCGTCGGCTACGCTGCCGCGCACGAAAGTTACAGACCGGTACAACCGGCCAGGGACATCCCCTCTTGAGCGCGCATCTCCTCGGACGACGTCAGTTACTGCAAGGCGCAGCCGCCGCGGCGTTGCCTTTGTCGATGTTCGGCTGCTCGAGCGACAAGGCAGCCAAACGCGCACCGCTCGTGGTGGGAGGACTGCCGGTTACCTGCAACCTCACGCTGCCGGTTTCCTGCTCCGCCAAGATCGCCATCAACAAGGCCAACCCGGGCGGACCGCAGTTCGAATACGAGTACAGCAAGTACAGCGGCTGGCCCGAGATCAAGGAATCGCTGATGGCGAACCGCATCCAGGCGGGCTACATGCTGGCGCCGCTGGTGATGGACCTCGCCGACAAGAAGATCCCGGTGAAGATCGTGTCGCTGGGTCATCGCTCGGGCGCCGTGATCATGGTGCGCGAGGATTCGACCTACCAGCACTTCACGGAGCTGGCGGGCAAACGCATCGCGATCCCGAGCCGCTTTGCCGTCGATTTCCTGTTCCTGCGCAAAATGCTGGCGCGCGAGAACATGTCGCCGAAGGACATCGAGATCGTCGAGATGCCGCCGCCCGACATGCCGGCGGCGTTGTATGCGAAGGCCGTCGATGCGTATTGCACGGGCGAGCCGTTCGGTGCGGCCGCGCAGCGTGCCGGATATGCGCGCGTGCTGAAAATGACTCGCGACGAGTGGCGCAACTACATCTGCTGTTGCCTCACGGTGCGCGAGGAATTGATCGCGGAGAATCGCCCGCTGGTGCAGGACCTGGTGAACACCATCCAGGGCGCCGGCGAGTGGCTCGATCAGAAGCAGGACAACCGCAACAAGGCCGTGGCCATCGCGGCGGGCAAGGGGTTCTTCAACCAGGATCCCAACATCCTGAAGTTCGTGATGGAGAATCCCACCGATCGCGTGACCTACGGCGACCTGCGCATGATCCGCGAAGAGTTCGAGGACCTCATGAGGCTGTCGATGGAAGCCGGCACCATCAAGCACGCCATTCCGTACGAAACCTACATCGACGACAGCTTCGTGAAGGCGGCCAAGTCCGCCACGATTCCGCTGTGAAGCGGCTCATCATCAGCGGATTGTTGTTTGGTATCGCCTGCGCCGCCGCGGCCGAACCGACACGGCTGGCCGCACCGCCCGCGAATCTCTTCAAGGCCGGCACGCTGAGCCCGGTGATGCCCGCCCCGGAGCTCACGCTGCCCGGCTCCGACGGCAAACCGGTCACGCTGGCGCGGTTTCGCGGCAAGGTCGTGCTGGTGGCCTTCGGGTTCAGCAATTGCGGCGAGGTCTGCCCAATCACGCTGGCCACGCTCGCCGGCGCGCGCAAGAAACTCGGCACGGCTGGCGCGGACGTGCAGGTGGTCTACGTCACGGTCGATCCGGAACGCGACGATGCGGCGCAGATGAAGAAATTCCTCGGCAGCTTCGATCCGACATTCGTCGGCGGCGTGGGCACACGGGCACAGATCGACGCCGCCGAGAAGAGCTGGGGAATCAGCTCGGTCAAGAACATGAATGCCGACGGCAGCTACACCATCGGCCACTCTTCATCCATCTACCTGATCGACCGGAAAGGCGGCCTGCGCGCCGTCATGCCCTACGGCCATCCGTCCGACGATTTCGTGAATGACCTCAAGATCCTGCTGAGTGAATGAGCAGGCGCGTCGGGATCATCGCCTGGGCCCCGATCGGCGCGGCCGTGGCTGTACTCGCCTGGGCCGGCTTCGCGCCCATCACGTTGCCGACACACGAAGAATTGTTCGAGATTCCGAACGGCACGTATGCGCGCCGCATGAAGGGCGACCAGGTGGAGATCCTGCCATCGCAGATCCGGCTCACGCTGGGCCTGAACGATGTGCTGCTGCTGCGCAATCTCGATGACGTGCCGCAGGTGTTCGGGCCGACGATCATGATGCCCGGCCAGAGTCTTCGGCTGCCGTTCGAGAAAGCCTCGCGCTACGACTTTGCCTGCACGGCGCACGCCAGCGGGCAGATGACGATCCTGGTCGAAGAAGAACCCGTGATGCCCTGGTCGAAGATCCACTGGCGTTTTCGAGAATGGTGGGAGAACAGAACAAGATGAAGGGGCCAAAGCAGGCGCTGCCGTCGATCGTCGTGATCGCGGCCGTGGTGGGCATCTGGTGGGCCGCCGTCTGGGTTACCAAAAGCGCGATTTTCCCGACGCCCTGGGGCGTCGTGACCGGCACACTGGAGCTCGCGGAAGACGGCACCTTGTGGGAACACATCGGCGCTTCACTGATGCGCGTGGGCGCGGGCTTCGGCATCGCGGTGGCCTTCGCGATTCCGCTCGGCCTGTGGATGGGTTGGGTGCGCGGCGCATTCGTCACGCTGAACCCGCTGTTCCAGATCCTGCGGCCGATCTCGCCGATCGCGTGGATCCCGATCGCGATCCTGTGGTTCGGCGTGGGCAACGCCTCGCCTATCTACCTCATCTTCATCGCCTCGGTGTTTCCGATGATCGTGCAGACCACCGCCGGCGTGCACACCATCGAGAAACGTTACCTGCGCGCGGCCGAGAACTTCGGCGTGTCGCGCAAGAAGCTTTTCCTGCAGGTGGTGATCCCGGCGACGCTGCCGGACATCATCGTCGGCATGCGTATCGGCCTCGGCGTCGCCTGGCTGGTGGTGGTGGCCGCCGAAATGATCGCGCTGCGCTCGGGCCTGGGCTACCTGATCATTGACTCGCGCAACGCCGGCAACCGCTACGACCTGGTGATCGCCGGCATGATCATCATCGGCCTGATCGGGCTCATGCTCGACGGCATCATGAGGCTGCTCGAAAGCATGAAGATCGTGCGGTGGCGTTATGCCCACTAACAACAAGATCCGGATCCAGAACGTCCACAAGGGCTTCGATGCCGACAAGGGCCGGCTCGAGGTCATCGACGATCTCAACATCGACGTGCGCGACGGCGAGTTCGTCGCCATCGTGGGCCCGTCGGGCTGCGGCAAGACGACGTTGATGAACATCATGGCGGGCTTCCTCGCGCCGGATTCGGGTGCGGTGCTGGTCGACGGCAAGCCGCGTCTGAAGCCGAACCCGAAGGGTGTGCTGATCACCCAACAGGGTTCGGTGTTCCCGTGGCTCACCGTGAAACAGAATCTGCTGTTCGGCCTGCCCGAGGAAATGCCGAACCGCGACGCGCTGGCCGATGAATACGCCGCGCTCGTGGGCCTCAAGGGTTTCGAGAACAACTATCCGCATGAACTCTCCGGCGGCATGCTGAAGCGCGCGGAGATCGCGCGCGCGCTGGTGGTGAAGCCCGAGATCCTCTACATGGACGAGCCGTTCTCGGCGCTCGACGCGTTGATGAGCCTGCGCATGCAGAACGAACTATTGCGCATCCTCGCGAAGGAAAAACACACCGTCATGCTGATCACGCACGACGTCGAGGAAGCGATTCACGTGGCCGATCGCATCCTGGTGCTGTCGCCGCGGCCGGCGCGCATTCAGGCCTCGTTCGACGTGCCATTCGCGCATCCGCGCAAGCTGTCGAGCCCGCAGGCGCAGGCCCTGCGCGTCGCGATCCTCAAGGAGCTGGGCGTCGAAGAGACGGTCTGACTATCCGGACGGCGTATTCGGCGGACCGGTGAGTCCTATCCAGTCGCCGTGCCTTGTTGTCCCGCCGCGCGCACGATTACCACCACACCGCGTACAACGCGGCGAGCACACCCACCACGATCAGCGCCGCGACGTTGAAGAACGTGCCGGTCGAGAAATCGACGTTGTGGATGTCGACACGCATGGCCGCCTCGCTCTTCGGCGTCATCAGCGAGATCACCACCGCGATCACGATGCCGGCGACGAAGCACCAGCCCACGCGGTTCATGAACGGATAGTCCGGCAGGTATTTGTAGAATACCCAGGACAACACGACCGTCGCGAGCATCGACACCATCGCTGCGGTTGCCGTGGTGCGCGCCCAGAACAGGCCGAGCAGGAAGATCACGCAGATGCCCGGCGTGACGAAACCCGTGAAGTTCTGGATGTACTGGAAGCCCTGTCCGAAATTGCTGAGGAACGGCTTCGTGATGAAGATCGCGATGACCACCGATACCACCGCGACGATGCGGCCCACGAACACCAGCGTCTTCTGGTCCGTATCGGGCCGCGCGGCGCGATACAGATCCATCGTGAAGATGGTCGCGATCGAATTGATCTTGGAGCCCGTCGACGCGACGATCGCCGCCACCAGCGCGGCGAACACGATGCCCTTGATGCCGGTAGGCAGCATGGCCATGAGGCTCGGATACGCCTGGTCGGTGCGCTCGAGTCCGGGCACCAGCACCAGCGCGGCGATCCCGGGGATGACGATGATTGCCGGCATGATCAACTTGAGAAACGCCGCGAGCACGATGCCCTTCTGCGCCTCGTTCACGCTCTTGGCCGCGAGACCGCGCTGGATGATGTATTGATTGAAGCCCCAGTAGCTCACGTTCATCATCCACATGCCGCCTAACAACACGGCGAGACCCGGCAGGTCCTTGTAGTGCGGGTTGTCGGGCGACAGGATCATGTCGAACTTGTCCGGGTACTTCGTGGTGAGCGTCTGGAAACCCGCGATGACGCCTGCGCCATCGCCGACCTTGTCGAGCGAGATATACGTGATGATGATGCCGCCGAGCACCAGCAGCGACACCTGCACGATGTCGGTCAGCGCCACCGCCTTCAAGCCGCCGTACAGCGCGTAGACCAGCGCGAACAACGCGAGGCCGGTGATCGCAACCTGCAGGTCGACGCCCGCAATCGCATTCACCGCGAGCGAACCCAGCCACAGGATCGACGTGAGGTTCACGAACACGTACAGCGCGAGCCAGAACACCGCCATGACGTTGCGCACCGCCGGGCTGTAACGTTTCTCGAGGAATTCCGGCATCGTGTAGATGCCGTTCTTGAGGAACACCGGCAGGATCCATTTGCCGACGATGATCAGCGTGAGCGCCGCCATCCATTCGTAGGAGGCGATCGCCATACCCATCACGTAGCCGGAGCCGGACATGCCGACGATCTGTTCGGCCGAGATGTTCGCCGCGATCAGCGATGTGCCGATCGCCCACCAGGGCAACGCGCGCGAAGCGAGGAAGTAATCCTGCGCGCTCTTCTGGTGTTGCCCCTTCTCGCGCGATACCCATTGCGCGAGCACGAAGATGAAAACCGCGTAGATCGCGACGATCGCGATATCGAGAGTGGATAGAGACATGTTGATCCCCCCGGGGAAAAATCGCCGCTGAACGTCAGAGCGGTTGCTTCGCGAGGGCCTGGACGACCCGCGCGGCTCGCGCCGTTATTTCTTCGAGTGTGAACTGAGGTTTGAACAATTCCGAGCCGAAACCGAACCCGCCGGCGCCCGCGTCGAGCCAGGGCCCGACATCTGCCGCGCCGATGCCGCCTACCGGATAGATCTTCGTGCCGGCGGGTAGCACTTCGCGCAGCGCACGCAGATGTTTTGGCCCGTACGTGGCGGCCGGAAACAGTTTGAGGATCTGCGCACCCGCCTCCGCCGCGGCAAACGCTTCGCTCGCGGTGGCGAAACCCGGCATCACCTGCATGCCGCGCGCCAGCGCGGCACGGATGACCAGCGGATTCGTGTTTGGCGAAACTACCAGCCGGCCGCCGGCCGTGTAGGTACGTTCGACCTGCTCGACGCTGAGCACGGTGCCGGCGCCCACCAGGCAGTCGCCGCCGGATTCCGCGGCGAGCAGCTCGATGCTCTTGTATGGATCCGGAGAATTGAGCGGGACCTCGAGGATACGGATGCCGGCACCTCGCAACGCGCTGCCGACGGACGAGGCGCGATCCGGCGTGAGGCCGCGCAGGATCGCGACGATCGGAGTGGCCGTGTCAGCGTGTGGCACGTTGCGCTCCTGCCGGCTGCGACAGACGGAATATTTCACCGAGGCCCGCGATCGAGGCCGAGCCGCCATCGATGACGCCGCGAGTCAGCCCGAAGGCGCGCAAAGCAGTCGAGTACGCACGGATGAGTCCCGGCGCGGCGATCAGATAGACCGGATTGCCCGTCATTTCGTCCGCGAAAATGCGCGCCGCGCCGGCGACGTCACTGCCGATCAGCAGTCCCGACATGTAACTGGCCGCATCTTCCGCCGGCAATTCCGACAGCAGCCGGCGGCTGCGAACTTCGAACAGCCGGTGCAGCAGTTCAGTGCCGGGTTGCGTGCGTACGCGTTGCAACGCGGCGTCGAAGGCCTGGTCGTTCATCGGGCGCTCATCGGCGCCGTCGCGCACCAGCACGCTGTGTTTGCTGAGCAGATCGAAGATCTCGCCGGTCGGCGCCGTGAGAAACTCGACGATGGCGCCGTCCCGCACCACCACCCACTTGGTGTGAGTGCCCGGCAGACAGAAGACGTGCTGGCCCGTACGCAGGCGCGGGTCGAGCACCAGGGCGCCGAGAATCTGGGTTTCTTCACCGCGCATGACGTCCGGCGCCGCAAGCCGGTTGCGGCAGCTCACTCCCGGCACGATGCGCACGCGTCCGGCGCGCAGGCTCACGCAGGCGGCGGCCAGGCCCTGCGGATCGGCTGGCGCAGGTAGATAGGGCGCCGGCACCCAGCCGATGCTCGATCCGATCATGCCGCACAACACGATCGGGAGCGGACCTGTGGAGCTTTCCCAGGCGGCGATCTCGCCGTCGAGCACGATCTCGTGTTCGCCGCGCGCCGCCGCCGCGCCGCGCGCCACGCGCGTCTCGAGCACTTTGTTGGCGGCATCACACAGATACAGGCGCAACTGGCTGGTGCCCCAGTCACCCGCGATGAAGGCACCGTGCGCCATCAGTTGCTGCCCGCAGGCGACGGAAGAATCCTGCCCATTTCCGAAAGATCCCCTCGTGCGGCATCGCGCGCCGCCCCGGCATGTTGCCTACTTGGGGCGCATGCGCCTAGTCCCGGCTGCGTGTCCTGCTCCGCATATTCGCGTACGCTTCTGATGTGCGGCGGCAGCGGGTAGATTCTCCGCGACTACGACGGCAATTTCTGAGGGGATGGGATATGCGGCGCCTGCGCGTGGGTCTGCTCGGCATCGGAAAAATCGCGCGGGATCAGCACATCCCGGTTCTGCAGTCGAGTGAGCGCTTCGAATTGGTCGCCTGCGCCAGCCGCAATGCGCACGTCGAGGGCGTCGCGAGCTTCACCGATCTTCCCGCGATGCTGTCTGCGCGCCCGGATATCGACTGCATCAGCATCTGCACGCCGCCCCAGGCGCATTTCTCCGCCGCGGCGCTCGCGCTCGAGGCCGGCAAACACGTGTTGCTCGAGAAACCGCCGGCCACGACGACGCGCGAGATCGCATTGCTCGCCGCACAGGCCGCGCGACTCGGGCCCACTTTGTTTCAGAGCTGGCACTCGCGATTCGCAGCCGGTGTAGCCCCGGCGCGCGACTGGCTGCGCAAACGCACGCTCAAACGCGGCCGCATCGTGTGGAAGGAAGACGTGCGTATCTGGCATCCAGGCCAGCAATGGATCTGGGAAGCCGGTGGCTACGGAGTGTTCGATCCCGGCATCAACGCGTTGTCGATGTTGACCGGGATCCTGTCGGCCGAAGTGCTGGTGACCTCCGCGCGCCTCAAGTTTCCAGCCAACAAACAGGCGCCGATCGCCGCCGATCTGCGAATGCGCACCGAAGATGGCGTCTCCATCGAAGCCGAGTTCGACTTTCGCTACACCGGCGTCCAGACCTGGGACATCGAGCTCGATACCGATCAGGGCGCGCTCAAGCTGGCCATGGGCGGCAGCAAGTTCTCCATCGACGGAGCGCCACAGGAGCCGGGTGATCTGCGCGGCGAATACGCGCGCCTGTACGATCATTTCTTCGAGTTGTGCGAGGCGCGAAAATCCGAAGTGGATTGGCGGCCAATGCAGCTGGTCGCCGATGCCTTCCTGATCGGCGAGTGCGAGATTGTCGAACCATTCATCGACTGACGACCATTCGAGGGGACGAAATTGAAGATCGAAGACCTGGCGGGAAAACGCGTGTTGATCACGGGAGCGAGCACCGGCATCGGCGCGGCCGCCGCGGTTGCGTTCGCGGCGCAAGGATGTGCGGTAGCCATCCACTATCGAGAACACGAAGCCGAGGCACGCGCGGTCGCCGCGCAAGTCGAGGCGCGCGGCGCGAAAGCCGTCGTGTTGCGCGCGGACCTGGCCGCACGCGGCGCGCCGCAGCGGCTGGTGAATGAAGCGGCGCAGGCGTTGGGCGGCCTCGACATCCTCATCAACAACGCCGGCTCGCTCATTACGCGCCGGCCGTTCGCGGACATCGACGACGCATTGATCGACTCGGTATTCGACCTGAACGTGCGCGCGGTGATTCACGCCGTGCGCGCGGCGATCCCGCTGCTGGAAAAGAGCACGGCGCCGTCCGTGATCAACGTGGGCTCGATCGCGGGACTCGACGGCGGTGGCCCGGGTTCGGCGGTCTACGCCTCGAGCAAAGCCTTCATCCACAACCTGACGCGCCATCTGGCGCGCGATCTCGGCGCGCGCGGCATCCGCGTGAACACGGTGTCGCCCGGCGTCATCGCCACGCCATTTCACGATGCGACGCCGCCGGAACGGATGGAAGTCATGCGCAAGGCGGTGACGCTCGGGCGTGTCGGTACGCCGCAGGACTGCGTGGGAGCTTTCCTGTTCTTCGCCTCGGCTTCGCTCAGTGGCTACATCACGGGCCAGAACATGCACGTCAACGGCGGCATGGCGATGCCATGATTCGGCTAACTACTTGAGACGCCGACGCACGGACCGGATCCGTACGCTCGGCGCAGTTGCCGCAACGGGGTTACCGCGCTCGATCCGTACGCGGCACGCAGCTTTGTAACTTTCGCCCCGGCGCCGCCGCCCGGGATATGTGATGCAGGTCACATGCCCGGCCTGCGCCGTGCTGTCCTACAACGCAGTCGTTCGCCCGCTGCGCTTATTGTCATACACGTTCCCCCTCGGTGGGCGGGCTCAATCAATCAGGCGAGGTACGACCATGCAAAGGAATGCAATCGGGTTACTGGTGCTTTTGTCGGGCGCGATTGGCAACGCGGCCATCGCGATGCCTGTCTACCAGGACTCCGTGGGCCGTGAGTGGCTCGACCTCAACGACAGCAGGTACCGTTCCTGGGACGAGATCGCCGCGGTGTGCAGCGCCGCTTCTGGCGAATGTTCCGGAACACTCGCATCGACGGGCGCCTTCTCGGGCGATCTCGACGTCACGGGTTATCGATGGGCGTCGCGCAACGAAGTGCGCGATCTCTTTTATGAAGTGGCCGGCTTGCCGAGCGGTTCGCTCGACGATTTTTCCGCCACATTCTCTGCCGCCGCCGGATATGGCGCGAACGTCTTCGGCACGTTCGAACCCACCATCCAGTTCGGTATCGGCCCGGGAATCATGAACGTAATGAACGGTGTGACGCGCGATCTGTACGCCGGCATCGTTTTCAATGCGAGCACCGGCTTCGACTCCAGCACCAGCGCCGACACGTTCACGCTGACCGGTCAACTGCCGGTGGACATGCGCGAAATTTCCATGGGTGTCTATCTATACAAGACGGCGGTGCCCGAGCCCGGCACGTTCGCGCTGTTTGCAGCCGGCTTGCTGGGGCTGGTGATCGTGGGCAAGCGGGGCCGCACACGCGTGGCGCGTCAGCCGGCCCGGAATGCGTACTCGAGCAGGATGCCGATGAAGATCGAGAGGCCTACGTACTGGTTGTTGAGGAACGCGGCGAAGCAGGCCTCGGGCTGACGATTGCGGATCAACCATTGCTGCCAGGTGAAGAACACCGCGGCGCCGACCAGTCCCGCGTTGTACCAGTAGCCGAACTCCATGTTCGTGCCGACCAGGTATAACGCGAACAACATCAGCGCCTGCAGCATGCCGATGATGAGCCGGTCCATGTCGCCGAACACGATGGCGCTCGATTTCACGCCGATCTTGAGATCGTCGTCACGGTCGACCATGGCGTACATCGTGTCGTAGACGGCCGCCCAGATGATGCCGGCAAAAAAGATGATCCACGCGACGCGCGGGATGTTGCCGTTCTGCGCGTTGAAGGCCATCGGCACGCCCCAGCTGAAGGCCACGCCCAGGTAGAACTGCGGCAGCGGAAAGAAGCGTTTGAACAGTGGATAGGTGACCGCGAGAAACGCGCCGACCAGAGACATCCAGATGGTGAAGGGATCGAGCTGCACCACCAGCGCGAGCGCGACGGCAATGAGCGCCAGGAACCACACCACGGCTTCGGCCGGCGAAATGCGGCGCGACGCCACCGGCCGGTCGCGCGTGCGTTTCACGAACGGGTCGAAGTCGCGATCGAACAGGTCGTTGATCACGCAGCCGGCGGAGCGCATGGCGACGGTGCCGAGGACGAAGATCACGACAACCGTGGGACTCGGATGCGAACCGCCGGCGATCCATACCGCCCACAACACCGGCCACAGCAGCAACCAGATGCCGATCGGTCGGTGCAGGCGCGCGAGTTCGATGAGGTCACGGATACGGCGCGAATAACGCAATGCCGCGAGGCGCGCGCCGGAAGGCGGCGGCGCGAGGTCGAAATCCGTCAGGAGCTGGTTAGCCACTGCCGTGAATCATAACCGCGGAGGATCAGCTGGCGCGCGGTTCGAATCCGATGGGAATGAGCACCTGCGCGGGCTTCGCGACGCCGTTGACTTCATACGGCCGGAACAGGAATTTCGCGACCGCATCCCGCGCGGCGCTGTCGAGGCGTTCGTGCCCGCTCGAGCGTTCGATCTGGATCTGCGCCGGGCGCCCGAGCGCATCGACCAGCACGCGCAACACCACGGTGCCGTGTTCGCGCTTGCGCTGCGATTCGCGCGGATACACCGGCGGCGGCGCGCGCACGTATTCGACCGAATCGATCATCGGCGGGGCCGCGGTCGAGGGAGTGGGCGAAGTCGTGGTGGGAGTCGGCTCGGGAATCGTGATGGATTCCGTTTCGATCGAGAGGTCGATGGGAGTCGGCAACGAATAGACGACGTTGAGCGGCGGCGGCGTGTATTCGGGCGGCTTCTCGTCCGGCGCCGCGGGCGCTTCGATCAGTGAGGCGATGATGGGCGCGGGATCTGTCTTCGCGTGCTGGGCCATCTGCATCTGCATGAACGCAATCAGCGCGATCACGTGCATCGCAATCGTTCCGGCGAGGATCATGGCGCGGCCCGACCAGCGCGACTTCGGCGCGGAGGTGGAGCGCTGGAGATTCAGCTCGCGCAGGAACGCCCGGACCGGTTCACCTCGATGAACCTCGGCGTCGGGCATTTCATTGATGATTTGGACGGCCATGTGTTTGGCCCACGAATGTAAATGATTCGCATTTGGAGCTCAACCGCCATTCTTCTCTATGTGCCCGGATTGCGGGCCACAGCACTAGCCGATGCGGCCGTAACGCTCGCCGGCCCCGACCCAGCGGCGCGTAAGTCCGTGCACCGCCTCAGGATTATGTTTAAGCAGCACCTCTGCCGCCGATTGCACTTCAGGCAGCAGGTCTGAATCCCGCATGAGGTCCGCGACCCGCATTTCAGCGAGACCCGTCTGGCGCGTGCCGAGCAGTTCACCGGGGCCGCGCAGTTCCAGGTCGCGGCGCGCGATCACGAAGCCGTCGTTGGTTTCGCGAATCGCGGCCAGCCTGGCGCGCGCCATCTCGCTCAGCTTGCCCCCGTAGAGCAGCACGCAATGGCTTTCGTGCGCGCCGCGCCCGACGCGGCCGCGTAATTGGTGTAACTGCGCGAGGCCCATGCGCTCGGCATTTTCGATCACCATCAGCGTGGCGTTGGGTACGTCGACACCGACTTCGATGACGGTGGTGGCGACTAACAACCCGATGGTGCCGGCCTTGAACGCATACATGCCGCGTTCTTTCTCGCGCGCCGGCATGCGCCCGTGCACGAGGCCGACCCGGACTTCGGGCAACGCTTCGGCGAGCGCAGCGGCGGTTTCCTCGGCGGCCTGGTAGCGCAGTTCCTCCGATTCCTCGATGAGCGGGCAGACCCAATACGCCTGCCGTCCTTCGAGCACCTGGCGATGAATGCGCTGCACGATCTCGTCGCGGCGGCTCTCCGGCAACACCACGGTCTTCACCGGTGTACGGCCCGGCGGCAGTTCATCGATCACCGACACATCGAGATCGGCGTAGGCGGTCATCGCCAGCGTGCGTGGAATGGGAGTCGCCGTCATGATCAACTGGTGCGGCAACTGGCCCGCGCGGGCGCCCTTCTCGCGCAGCGCCAGCCGCTGATGCACGCCGAAGCGATGTTGCTCGTCGACGATGACGAGCCCGAGCCGCGCGAATTCCATGGATTCCTGGAACAACGCGTGTGTGCCCACGACTAGTTTGATCTCGCCTCCCGCCACGGCTTCGAGTGCGCTGCGCCGCGTGCGTGCCGGCAGTGAGCCCGTCACCAATGCCACCGGGATGCCGAGCGGCCGGAACCACTGCTCGAAATTCTTCGCGTGCTGTTCGGCCAGCAACTCGGTGGGCGCCATCAGCGCAGCCTGCAAGCCGGAGCCCACGGTGCGCGCAGCGGCGGCGGCGGCCACGACGGTCTTGCCGCAACCCACGTCGCCCTGCACCAGCCGCACCATGGGCCGGTCGGCGAGCAGATCCCGATCGACTTCATCAAGCGTGCGGCGCTGCGCGCCGGTCAACGCGAATGGCAGCGATTCTAACAGCCGACGCTCGAGCTTTTCCGGATCGTGCAGCGGCGCGGCCGGATCCGCTTGGATCGTCTGCCGCAGCAGGCGCAGCGACAACTGGTGGGCCAACAGCTCTTCGAACGCGAGACGCCGCTGCGCCGGATGGCGGCCGCTCAGCAATTCGCCCAGATGCGCGGCGCGCGGCGGCCGATGCATCATGGACAGCGCATCCACCAGCGTCGGCAGCCCGAGTTTCGCGAGCATCTCCGGCGGAATCCAGTCGCGCACGCCCGAGCGTTCCGCCTCCTGCAGCGCGAGGTCTATGAGCGAGCGCAGGCGCGCCTGCGGTACGCCCTCGGTGGTCGGGTAGATAGGCGTGAGCACCTCTTCGAGCGCCTCGGAAACCTCGGCGGTGCGCCGGTACTCCGGATGGACGATTTCGAGGCCGAGCGGCCCGCGCCGCACCTCACCGAAACAACGCAGGCGCGTGCCGCGCTGCAAACCCGCCTGTTGCGCGCCGGAAAAGTAGAAGAACCGCAACGTGAGCGAGCCGGTGCCGTCGCTGATGCGGCACAGGAGCTGGCGCCGCCGCCGATAGGCGACCTCGGTGAGCTGGATCTCGCCTTCGACCACCGCGCGCATGCCGTGGCGCACGGAGCCGATCTCGGAAATCTGCGTGCGATCCTCATAACGCGACGGCAGCACGAACAGCAGGTCCTGCACCTGCGTGACGCCGAGTTTCCCGAGTTTTTCCGCGAGCGCCGGTCCCACGCCGCGCAACGAACCGACGGGACGTTGCTCGAGCGGCGTGACGTGTGGCGCCGGTGTTGCCACGGTAGCGGGAAACCTTCAGCCCAGGTGCAGCGTGCACTCGACTTCGACGCGCGCGTTGCGCGGCAGCGCCGCGACTGCGACGGTCGAACGCGCCGGATACGGGGCCTTGCAGTACTCGGCCATGATTTCGTTCACCTTGGCGAAATTGGCGAAGTCGGTCAGGAAAATGGTGACCTTGACGATGTGTTCGAAACCGCCGCCCGCCGCCGCGATGACCGCCTTGATGTTCTCGAACACGCGGCGCGCTTCCTTCTCGAAGTCGCCCTCGACCATCTGCATCGTGACGGGATCGAGCGGAATCTGGCCGGCCATGTACACCGTGTCGCCGACGCGGATGGCCTGGGAATAAGGGCCAATGGCCTTGGGGGCCTGATCCGAATGGATGGCCTGGCGGACGATGGACATCACGAACTCCTGGAATTGATTCGAGCTAGTCGGACGAGCGCGCGGCGCGTCCGTGGCTCGCAATTGTACGCGTCACCTTCAGCACTTCGGGCATGCGGCGGATGACTTTCACGACGCGCGCCAGGTGTTCGCGATTACGCACACGCAATTCGAATACCAGTGAGGAACTGTCGGCGTCCTTCTCCTCGACCGCCACGCGCTCGATGTTGGTATCGCCGGCAGAAATGGCCGCCGCGACCGCGGCCAGCACGCCCATCTTGTTGGCGACGTCGACGCGGATCTCCGAACTGAACACCTTGTCAGTGGTCGCCTGCCACGCGACGGGCAGCCAGTTCTCGGGATGTTTGCGGTAGTCCTCGACGTTCACGCAGTTCTCGCGGTGCACCACCACGCCGCGGCCCGTCGAGAGGAACGCGAAGATCGGATCGTCGGGAATCGGGAAGCAGCAGCGCGCATAGGCCACCAGCAGGCCTTCGGTGCCGGCGATGGCGAGCGGCGCCGGCGCGCCGGAAAATGATTCCTCGCTGGCTTTCGTCGGCAGCAGCCGCCGCGCGACCAGTGGCGCGAGGCGTTCGCCCAGTCCCACCTTCTCGTACAGCTCGTCGACATCGTGCATGCCGAGCTCGACCACGGCCGCGTTCAGCGTCTCTGCAGCCACCTCTTCGAGCGACAGCCGGAACTCGCCCAGCGCCTGGTTGATGAGACGTGCGCCGAGCTCGATGGCTTCCTGGCGCCGCAGACCCTTCAGATAGTGACGCACGGCGGCGCGCGCCTTGGCGGTGACGACGAAGTTCACCCAGGAAGGATTCGGCATCGCGCCCTTCGCGGTGATGATCTCCACCGTCTGCCCGTTGCGCAGCGGCGTGCGCAGCGGCGTCAGGCGCCTGTCTACCTTGGCGGCGACGCAGCGATTGCCGACGTCCGTGTGCACGGCGTAGGCGAAGTCCACGACGGTCGCGCCGCGCGGCAGCCGCAGGATCTCGCCCTTGGGAGTGAACACATAGACCTTGTCGGGAAACAGGTCGACCTTGACGCTCTCGAGAAAATCCTCCGAGCTGCCGCCTTCCTGCATGTCGACGAGATTCGCCAGCCACTCGCGCGCGCGTTCGTCCTGTCCGCCTTCGCTGTCGCTGACCTTGTATTTCCAGTGCGCGGCGATGCCGGCCTCGGCCACGCGATGCATGTCCTCGGTGCGGATCTGCACTTCGATCGGGATGCCGTTGGGGCCGAACAACGTGGTGTGCAACGATTGATAGCCGTTGACGCGCGGAATCGCGATGTAATCCTTGAAGCGGCCGGGCATCGGCTTGTACGCCGCGTGCACGACGCCGAGCGCGCGATAACAGGAGTCCGCCTTGTCGACCACGACGCGTAATCCGAATACGTCGACGATCTCCGAAAGCGGCGCGGCCTTGCGCAGCATCTTGCTGTAGATGCTGTAGAGGTGTTTCTCGCGCGTGCTGACGTCGGCTTTCATGTCCGCCTTGAGTAATGCCACGCGCATCGTCTCGGCGATCTTGTTGAGGAACTGCTTCTGGTTGCCGCGCGCCTTTTTCAGCGCGCGATCCAGCACCTTGTAGCGATGCGGAAACGCCGCTTCGAAGCCGAGATCTTCGAGCTCGAGCTTCATGTTGTAGAGCCCGAGGCGCCCGGCGATGGGCGCGTAGATGTCGAGCGTCTCGCGCGCCACCGCGCGGCGGCGCGCCGGCGCCATCGCATCGAGCGTGCGCATGTTGTGCGTGCGGTCGGCTAGTTTGACCAGGATGACGCGCAGATCGCGCACCATCGCGAGCACCATCTTGCGGAAGGATTCCGCCTGCGCCTCGGCGCGCGACTTGAACTGGATCTGGTCGAGTTTGGTGACGCCGTCGACGATCTCCGCCACCGGCGCGCCAAACTTCTCCGACAGCTCTTCCTTGGAGATCGGCGTGTCTTCGATGACGTCGTGCAGGATCGCCGCAATGATGGTGTCGGGGTCGAGATGCAGGTCCGCGAGGATCTGCGCGGCCGCGAGCGGGTGCGCGATGTAAGGCTCGCCCGAGAGCCGTTTCTGCCCCTCGTGGGCCTCGGCGCCGAATTCCACGGCCGCACGTACCCGGCCTACCTGTTCGGCTGGCAGGTACGTCTCGAGGCTGTTGAGCAACTCGCGCAGGCCCGGCAGACGCCGGGCACTGGGCAGAAGCTGAAGGAGCGTCGACGCGTAATCCATGGCGGCGCGGGCGCTCCTTGAAGAAGGATCAGGCGGAGGATTTATTCCTGAACGTCACGATCGCCTTGCAGGCCGAATTGCGGCGCCCGGAACAGGGACTGGTTGTCGGCATCGGGCAGGGTCGCTTCCGGCGGCGGCGGCTCGGGCTCGCGCAGCATCTCGGGGGTGATGTTGCCCTCGGCGATCTCACGCAGCGCGACCACGGTCGGCTTGTCGTTTTCCCATGGCACGGTCGGCTCGGCGCCATTGGCAAGGCGGCGCGCACGCGCGGCGGCCAGCAACACGAGCTGGAAGATGTTCTCGACGTTCGGCAGGCAGTCTTCGACGGTAATACGGGCCATGAATCTCTCAGGTGACCAAAGCTGCGGGGGGTGCAAAGTCTACTGGAAAAACGTGTGGTTTTGCCGGGATTTGCACCAGCCGCCGAGGTTCCAGCACCGAACCGGTGGACCGGCGCCTCAGGCGAGCAGTTCTGCCAGCAGCGGCTCGAGCTCTGCGCGCCCGGGGGCGAAACCCGCGTCACCCCGCAGGATTTCCAGCAGGTGGGCGACCGCCGCTTCAAATTCGTCGTTGACGATCACACAGTCGAACTCGGCGAAATGCGACATGTCCGCGATCGAATCGCGCAGGCGCCGCTCGATGACCTCATCGCTGTCGGTCTTGCGATTGCGCAGCCGTGTTTCGAGTTCGCGCCGGGAGGGCGGCAGGATGAAGACGGATTTGCAGTCGGGCTGCGCGGCGCGCACCTGGCGCGCACCCTGCCAGTCGATCTCGAGAATCACATCGTGGCCGGCGTTGCGCAGCGCTTCGACCTGCGCGCGGCCGGTGCCGTAGAAGTTGTCGAACACCTGCGCATGTTCGAGGAATTCGCCCGCGTCGCGCAGGCGCTTGAACTCATCGACGTTGACGAAGTTGTAGTCCCGGCCCGGGATTTCCTTCTCGCGCTGTTTGCGCGTCGTGTGCGACACGGACACGCGCAATGAAGGATCGCGCTCGAGCACCGCTTTGACGAGGCTCGTCTTGCCGGCGCCCGACGGCGCAGCGATCACGAACAGCGCACCACGCCGTGCGGCGCTCATTCGACGTTCTGCACCTGTTCGCGCATCTGCTCGATCAGCACTTTCATGTCGACCGTGATGCGCGTGGTGTCCAGATCCTGCGATTTGGACGCCAGCGTATTCGCTTCGCGATTGAGCTCCTGCATCAGGAAATCGAGCCTGCGGCCCGCGCCCTCGCTGGCACCCATCACGCGGCGCGTTTCTTCGATGTGGCCGGTGAGGCGATCCAGCTCTTCGGCGACATCGAGACGCTGCAGCTGCAGGACGATCTCCTGCTCGACGCGTTCGCGGTCCACGGTGGCCAGCAATTCGGCGACGCGCTCGTGCAACCGGGTACGCACCCGCGCCTGGATTTCCGGCAATCGCGCGCGCACCTGCGTGACGTGGGTGGCGAGGCCGACGCAACGCTGCTCGATCAATTCGCCCAGGCGTTTGCCTTCGCGCAGCCGCATCGCGCCGAGCTCTTCGAGCGTCTGCTGAAACAGCGTGCGGCCCGCACCTAACAAGGCTTCCGAGTCCGGATTGGCGGCCTCGATGACGCCCGGCCAGCGCAGCACCTCGACGGCATCGACCGTGGAACCCGGCACCGCCCGTGAGACGAGACCTACAGCGGTGGCGACGCGAGCCAGCGCGGCCTGGTCGATACGCAGCTCACGCTCGGAAGCCTGCACGCTGCGCAGATGCACCGTGCAATCGACCTTGCCGCGTTTCAGGTGCTTCGCCAGCAGTTGTCTTAAGTCGAATTCGAGAGGCCGCAGCTCTTCCGGCAGCCGGAATCCCGGCTCCAGGTAGCGGTGGTTCACGCTGCGGATCTCGCAGGTGAGCGTGCCCCAAGTGCCCGCCAGTTCGCGACGTGCGAAACCCGTCATGCTTGCGATCATGGCGCTTGAAGTTCTCGGTTCTTGGGGGAAGCAGTGCAGTAGACTGCGCGGCAGTTTATCAGACCCCCCACCACGCCTTGCGCATCGAATACGCCGAAGTCAGCCTGCTAGGTTGTCGCAGCGACAATCAGGATCGCGTCTCCGTTGCGGTCTCGGAGCATTCGGCCCTGCTCGTCGTGATCGATGGCATGGGCGGTCATTCCGACGGTGCCAAGGCCGCCGAGACCGCCATCAAGGTGCTGGTCGAGGCGTTCTGGCATACGCCGCAGCCGATCCTCGATCCGCTCGGGTTCCTGCATATTTCGCTGGGACGTGCGCACGAGGAAGTCGCCAAACTCGGCACCAATCTGCCGCTGGAACATCGGCCGCGCGCCACTTGCGCGGTGTGCCTGGTGCAGAACGGCAGCGCGTTCTGGGCCCACATCGGCGACAGCCGCGTCTATCTCCTGCGCCGTGGCAAGGTCCTCAAACGCACGCGCGATCACAGCCATGTCGAATTCCTGCTGCGCGAGGGTGTCATCACCGCCGATCAGGCGTTGTCGCATCCCATGCGCAACTTCGTCGAATGTTGCCTCGGCGGCGAACCCTTCCTGCCGGAGATGTCGCTGGGCACCCGCGAGCCGCTCGAGGCCAACGACATCTTGTTAGTGTGCTCGGATGGCTTGTGGGGCGGTCTCGAAGATGCCGATATTGGCGCCGCCTTTCCCCCGGCACGCGCGCCATTGCGTGACGAACTGGTGCGGCTCGCCGAACGTTCGATCAGCGCGGTCGGCGCCGGCAGCGACAACACCTCCGCGGCGGTCGTGCGCTGGATCGGTAACGGCTGATGGCCACCCGTCCCAGCGGCCGCGCACCGGATGAGTTGCGCGCAGTGCGTTTCACCCGTCGATTCACACAGCACGCCGAAGGGTCGGTGCTGGTCGAGTTCGGCCAGACGCGCGTGCTCTGTACCGCCACCGTCGAAGAAGGCGTGCCGGGGTTTCTGCGCGGCAAAGGCCAGGGGTGGGTCACCGCCGAATACGGCATGTTGCCGCGCGCCACGCACACCCGCAGCCCGCGCGAGGCCGCCAAGGGAAAGCAAAGCGGACGCACCCAGGAAATCCAGCGATTGATTGGCCGCAGCATGCGCGCGGTGACCAACATGGCCGGGCTCGGCGAACGCACGATCACGCTCGATTGCGACGTACTGCAGGCGGACGGGGGCACGCGCACCGCGGCCATTACCGGGGCCTACGTCGCGATGGCCGATGCCTGCGACGCGCTGGTCGCGAAGCGGTTCATCAACGCATCGCCGCTGCATGGCCAGGTGGCCGCCATCTCGGTCGGCATCTGCAACGGTGTTCCGGTCATCGACCTCGATTACGCTGAAGATTCGGGCGCCGAAACCGACATGAACGTCGTCATGAACAACGGCGGCGGCTTCATCGAAATCCAGGGCACGGCGGAAGGCCACGCATTCCGCCGTCACGAGCTCGACGCGCTGCTCGATCTGGCGGCCAGCGGCATCGCGAAACTCCACCAGTTGCAGACCGAAGTGCGCACGGCCGCCTGACCCGCGGTCGACGCAGCCATGGAAGTGCAACGCGTCGTGCTCGCCAGCGGCAATGCCGGCAAGTTGCGCGAGTTCTCGGAGTTGTTAGCCGCCAGCGGCCTTGTCCCGGTTCGTCAGTCGGATTTCGGCGTCGTGCCGCCGCCTGAAACGGGCGGCACTTTCCTCGAAAACGCGCTCATCAAGGCCCGCAACGCGGCGCGTATCACCAGACTTCCCGCGATCGCCGACGACTCGGGCATCGAGGTCGACGCGCTGGGCGGCGCGCCCGGTGTGTATTCCGCGCGTTATGCCGGCGAGGACGCCAGTGACGCGGACAATCTGTCGAAGTTGTTAGGCGCGTTGGCGGGGCTGCCCGATGCGAAACGCACCGCTCGCTACCGCTGCGTGATCGTCTACGTGAACCAGGCGGAAGACTCGCACCCGCTCATCGCCGCGGGAACCTGGGAAGGCCGGATCATCGACGCGCGCCGCGGCAGCAACGGATTCGGCTACGACCCGTCATTCGTGCCCGCGGGCGACACGCGCACCGTGGCCGAAATACCGCAGGACGAGAAGAATCTGGCCAGTCATCGCGGGCAGGCGATGCGCGCATTCCTGGCGCAACTTGGCGCGCGGACGCGCCCGTGAAAGCACCGCCGCTCGCCTTGTATGCGCACTTCCCGTGGTGCGTGCAGAAGTGCCCCTACTGCGATTTCAATTCGTACACGCTGCGCGACGAATTGCCCGAACAGCGTTACCTCGATGCGCTGCTGCGCGATTTCGACGCGCAAGTGCCGGCCGTCGCGGAACGCGCGCTCAGCAGCATTTTCCTCGGAGGCGGCACGCCCAGTCTGTTTTCACCGGCGTCGATCGGACGTTTGATCACACACGCCAGGTCTCGGCTTGGGTTTGCCGGCGCCGCCGAGGTCACGCTGGAGGCCAATCCGGGCACCATCGAGCGCGGCCGCTTCGCGGAGTACCGCGCCGCCGGTGTCACGCGGGTTTCGCTCGGTGCCCAGAGTTTCGACGCGCGGCAGCTCAAGTTGTTAGGCCGCATCCATTCGGCCGACGAAACACGGCGCGCGGCGGAAGAACTGCATGCCGCGGGCCTGTCGAATTTCAATCTCGATCTCATGTACGCGTTGCCCGGGCAGACGGGGGAGGAAGCGGAAGCAGATCTGCGCGCGGCGCTCGCGCTCGAACCTGCGCATCTGTCGCAATATCACCTGACGATCGAGCCCGGTACCTTGTTCGCGGCGGCGCCGCCAGTGCAGCCGGCCGACGATATCGTCGACGACATGCTGGATCGTTCCTTGAACACGCTCATGCAGGCGGGGTTCGAGCAATACGAAGTGTCCGGCTATGCGCGCGCGGGCAGGCGCTGCGAACACAATCTCAACTACTGGACGTTCGGCGACTACCTCGGCATCGGCGCCGGCGCTCACGGCAAGATCACCGATCCAGATCTGGGTCAGATCGTGCGAACGCAGCGGATGCGAGAGCCGCGCCGCTACCTTGCCGAGGAGCCGGACTCGCTGATGCGTAAACCGATCGCAGTCCGCGACTTGCCGTTCGAGTTCGCGATGAATGGCTTCCGCCTCGTGGAAGGCTTTTCGGACGAGCTGTTCGAAAGCCGGACCGGACTTCGCGGCACGGTTCTGGAGGAAGCGCTCGGCGGTCTGGTCGGTCGCGGCCTCGTTCAAAGACAGCCGGGCCGATGGGCTGCCACCTCCAAAGGCTTCCGATTTCTCAACGACATACTGGTCGAACTGTTGCCAGCGGCAGGGCCCGTAGCAGCGCCGTGAACGTTCGCGCGCCACCGCTGGGCGTTTTTATGCACAGATGCCCATCGAGGGGCACACAAACAATGGGATTACGGCAGGTTTCAATCCTGTTGCACTACAAAGTGCCCGTAAACGATTGATTAAAAAGCGCTTAATGCAATGGTCATTATTTGACCAAGGTAACGGATTTGCGCAGATCGCAGCGCTTTTGGCTCCAGAAAACGGCACTACCCACAGAGTTATCCACACTTTCTGTGGATAACGCCGGGTTGTTTTTCGCGCTTGAGAACCCACACATGGCCCGCTAGACTGCGCGCCCTTTTTCCAAGCCCTGTCTTCTCAGCATCAGGCTGGCAAAATCCAGCCAAACCAAAAGAGAGATCTCCCATGAAAGCCGATACGCATCCTGAATACGCCGAAATCAACGTGACCTGCACGTGCGGCAACGCGTTCAAGACGCGCTCGACTCTGGGACACGATCTGCAGGTCGAAGTCTGCTCGAACTGCCATCCGTTCTATACGGGCAAGCAGAAGATCGTCGACACCGCCGGCCGCGTCGACAAATTCCGCAAGAAATACGCCGCGGCATCCACGCGCTGAAGAACTCTTCCAGCGGTCACCGCTACTCACAAAGGCGCCTTCGGGCGCCTTTGTGCTGTGGGGCCCGGGCACTCGTAATGTGGCGCGCCGGAACTTGTCGGGTCAGAGCGGGATCGTAGTTAAATACGCGCTCGGCCCCGTCCGCGGAGACCCAATAATGAAGCGCTCTGTTCATGCCCTGTTCGTCGTAACGGCGTCCTGCGTCCTGGCTTTGGGTTGCGTGAGCAATCCGTCCACCGGTGGCAAGAGCGTCGGCGTCGGCGGCATGGAAGGCGAAAAGAAGACGGTCCAGAAGAATCACCAGGAAATCGTCAAGGCGCTGGGTCTGTACGACGATCAGGCCACGCAGGAATACGTGAACGTGGTGGGGCAACGCGTCGCCCTCGTGAGCGATCTGCCCAACGAGGAATTCAAATTCTTCGTCATCGACGACGAGGCGATCAACGCATTCACGACCGGATGCTGCAACGTCTACGTCAATCGCGGCCTGCTGCTGAACCTCAATTCAGAAGCGGAGCTCGCCGGTGTGCTCGGGCACGAGATCGGTCACGTCACCGCGCGTCATCCCGCCCGTCGCCAGGCGCGCGGTGTTGCCGCCTCGCTCGGTGCGATGGCTGCAGCGATCCTCACCGGTTCGAACGCCATCGGTCAGCTGGCCAACATCGGCGGGCAGGCCTGGATGATGGGATACGGGCGGGAAAACGAGATGGAAGCCGATCGGCTTGGTCTCAAGTACATGGTGAAGGCCGGGTACGATCCCGAATCGATCGGCCACGTCTTCTCGATGTTTCAGGCCGGCGAGAAATTCGAGCGCGCGCGTGCGCAGGCCGAGGGCCGGGAGCCGCGCCTCTATCACGGCGTTTTCTCGAGCCACCCGAGTCCTGATGAGCGCGCCGTCCAGGCGGCGAAGGGCTCCGCGAACATCAAGACAGAGCCGCCGGGCGGATGGATCGAGCGGCACGACGAGTATCTGACCACCATCAACGGAATCGCCTACGGCTCGAGCAAGGCGCAAGGCATCGTGCGTGACAACCGTTTCTATCACGCCGACATGGGCATTACCGTCGCCTTCCCGAAAGGCTGGACCATCGAAAATCAGCGGGATCGCCTGCTTGCGTACACTCCGAAGAAGGACGCGCTCATTCAGATACTGATCGACAGGAAGCCGGACAAGCAGGCACCGCGCGAATTTCTTTTGAGCAAGTTGCAGGGCGCGTCGGTATTCAAGGGCGAGCCGATCACAACGAGCGAAGGGAACGAGGGCTACACCATCGTGACCCGCAATGGATCTCCAATCGACAACGGTCCGGCGCGCTGGGCGGCGGTGTATCGCGGCAACAGTGTGTTCTTGACGGCGGGCGCGAGCCGCTCGGCCTTGAATGGAGTGCCGGAGATTGATGGGATCGTCTTGTCGGTAGCCGAAACGCTGCGCGGTCTGCGTCCCGCGGAATTTCCGCTCGCGGAGCCGTATCGCCTGAAAGTCGTGAAGGCCACCGAGCAGACCAAGTTGTCCGACTACGCGGCCGACATGCCAGAGGACAAGTTCAAGAAGGAAACGCTCGAGCTCATCAACGCGATGTACCCGAACAAGAAGCCCAAGCCGGGTCAGTTGTTCAAGATCGTCGAGTAGGTGCCGATGACGACGCGCATGTTCGCGCGTCCGTTGCCTTGATTCCATACGCGGGCCGTGTAAGTCTCGTCTCGATCCAGTTTTTCCACGCGCCGTGTGCGTTTTCAGGGCCTCTTCGTCATGTCCGATAAGAAACTCGAGCTTCTCGATCCCGCCACCGGCAAGAAAGCCGTGTTGCCCGTGCGCTTCGGCACGATTGGTCCCTCCGTCGTCGACATCGCGCCGATGGTCAAGGAATTCGGCGCCTTCACCTACGACCCGGGCTACGGCGCCACCGCCGCAGTCGAGAGCAAGATCACCTATATCGATGGCGATGCGGGCGTCCTCATGCATCGCGGTTATGCGATCGAGCAGCTCGCCGAGAAGAGCTCTTTCATCGAGGTCTGCTATCTACTGCTGAACGGCAATCTGCCGACCCGGCCCGAACTGGACGAGTTCACGCACAGCATTCGCAATCACACGATGATCAACGAGTCGCTGCTGCGCTTCTTCGGTGGTTTCCACCACAATGCGCATCCGATGGCGATGGTGTCCGCCGTGGTCGCGTCGATGTCGGCGTTCTATCACGACTCGATGGACATCCATAACCCGCGGCACCGCGAGATCTTCGCGCACCGCATCGTCGCGAAATTGCCGACGATTGCCGCGGCGGCTTACAAACATTCGCTCGGCCAGCCGTTCGTGTACCCGCGCAACGATCTCGACTACTGCTCGAACATGCTGCACATGTTCTTCGCGGTGCCCTGCGAGAAATACAACGTCGATCCGGTCGCGGCCGAAGCGCTCGATCTGCTGTTCATCCTGCACGCCGATCACGAGCAGAACGCGAGTACTTCGACGGTGCGGCTGGCCGGCTCGACCGGCGCAAACCCCTACGCGGCGATTTCCGCCGGCGTGTCCGCGCTCTGGGGGCCCGCGCATGGCGGCGCCAACGAGGCCGTGCTGCAGATGCTCGAGGAAATCGGCACTGCCGATCAGATTCCGAAATACCTCGCGATGGCCAAGGACAAATCCAGTCACTTCCGTCTCATGGGTTTCGGCCACCGCGTCTACAAGAACTTCGATCCGCGCGCCAAGATCATCCGCGACATGTGCCACAAGGTGCTGAAGAAGCTGGGCAAGCAGGACAATCCGCTGCTCGAGTTGGCTCAGCGCCTCGAAGAGGCGGCGCTCAAGGACGAATACTTCGTCGCACGCAAGCTCTATCCCAATGTCGATTTCTACTCGGGCATCATCTATTCGGCGCTCGGCATTCCGCGCTCCATGTTCACGGTGATGTTCGCGATCGCGCGCACCGTGGGCTGGGTGGCGCACTGGCAGGAGATGATTTCCGACCCTGCCATGCGGATCGGCCGGCCGCGTCAGCTCTATACGGGCCCGACGCTGCGTCAGTACCAGGACATCGGCACGCGTTAGCCGCCTCGCTACTGCGCGAGCGGCGCGTCCTCGACGTCCAACAGCACCTCGAGCTCGTCGGCATCGATGCGGCGCATCGGCTTGCCGTCGACCGGGCTGACGGGCGCCTGCCGGATTCCATCCACCGGGAACACCGTCGCATCCACGACGTGGTCTTCGAACTCGAAGTGCACTCCCGGATAGGCGACGACACGATCGACCCCGAAGCGCACGCGCCGTTCCACCACTTCATGGTCGATGCCGAAATCCATGAGCCGGAAGGTGATGGACTCCGGCCTTTCCGCGAACAGATGCAGCTGGATGTCGTTGTGCTCGGTGGCCGTACCGGAGAGCACCGGACCGACCAGCCGCGGCTGGAAGTCCGACAACATCTGCATCGCCGACAACGCAGCGTTGCGTTGCGCCGCCAGCGTTTCACCATGTCTGGTGCCGCCGAATAGCCGCTGATACTCGGCGAGCGCATCCTCGATCTCGGTGTTCTTGGGCAGCACCGAACCGTCGGTGACGCCGAATCTCTCCGCCGCCTTGCGCTTGGCCGTGAGGAAATCGCGAATGCCGTGCTCGGACATGATGCGCGCCGCCTCCTGGGCGAGCGCGCGACGCAGATTTTCAGCGCGTGGAGGCAATTTCTTCATGGTTCAGAAGATCGGGTCAGCTCCGCCTTGCGGGGTGTTGGGGGAACTCGGATCGATGTCCTGCGGGCCGACGGATTCGCTGCCGATATAACCCTCCTCCGTCGGCAACATGTCGGCGCGGAAGTATTCGAACAAGGGATCTGCATCCGCATTCCTGGTTCCGCCGGTTGCCGCGTTCACCTTCATCTCGACGATTCCCTCGGGAATCGTGCGCGCTTTCTCGGGCACGCCGCGCAGAGCTTCGCGCATGAAATCGACCCAGATCGGCACCGCGGTGCGCGCGCCTTCTTCGCCGGCGCCGAGCGGCCCGGGTTCGTCGAGGCCAACCCAAACACTCGCCACGATGTTGTCATTGAAGCCATTGAACCAGGTGTCGAAATTCAGGTTGGTCGTTCCGGTCTTGCCGCGCAGATCCGAGCGACCGAGCGCGAGTGCGCGGCGTCCGGTTCCGCGGGTGATCACCTCGCGCATGATGTCGTTCATGAGGAACGATACCTGCGGCGTGATGGCCTGTTCGACGGGCTCAGTGCGGCGCGGGCCGGCCAGCGGCGTGGGCGGCACGTAAGTCGCGCTGACGTCGGCCTGTTTCGCGCGCTCGGCGTCGCTCACGGTGACGATGGGTTGGACGCAGTCCGCGCATACCGTCTTCGGCTCCGCGCTGAAGACGATCTGACCACCAGGACCCTCGATGCGATCTATATAGAACGGCTCGACGCGGTACCCGCCGTTGGCGAACACGGCAAAGCCGCGCGCAACCTCCAGCGGAGTCGCCGGCATGCTGCCGAGAGCCAACGTCAGGTTGGTGGGCAACTGCTGCTTCGTGAAACCGAAATTCTGCACGTAGTCGATGACCGGCTTGACGCCCATCTCCTTGAGCAGCCGAATCGATACGAGGTTGCGAGATTGAACGAGCGCCTCGCGCAGCCGCAAGGGCCCGCGAAACCCACCGCCGGAATTTTCCGGACGCCACACCTCTTCGAGATTGCTGTCGTCGAGAATGATCGGCGCATCGAGGATCACCGACGATGGTGTGTAGTTGCCCGCCATCGCGGCGGCGTACATGAACGGCTTGAAACCCGAGCCAGGTTGCCGGTGCGCCATCGTTACGCGGTTGAATTTGCCCAGGGTCTTGTCGAAGTAATCGAACCCGCCGACCAGCGAGAGGATCGCACCGTTGTTCGGATCGAGTGCGACCAGCGCACTCTCGGCCTCCGGTATCTGCGCGAGGGCGGCGGGCGCATCGGCCTTCTCGCGAACGACGTACACCACGTCACCGCGCGCCAGAATTTCACCGGCCGTCTTGGGGTCCGGCCCGAGCGGGCTGCCATCCAGCCGTCGTTTCGCCCACGACATGCCGGGCCATTCAATCGTTGAGTCGCCCGCACCCTTGATGAACACCTGGGCCTGCTTCTCACCCACGTTCTTGACGAGCGCGGGTTGCAGGATTCCGACGCTGCCGTACTCATCGAGCAGTAATTCCAGCGCTTCGGCAGTTTCGTTGCCCGAAAGCTCGACCTTATTGATGGCGCCGCGCCAGCCCTGTCTGCGGTCGTAGTCGATCAGCCCGATCCGCAGCGCGCGATCCGCGGCGGTCTGCAGCCGGCCATCGAGCGTGGTGTAGACCTTGTAACCCGCGTCCTGCGCCGCCGCGCCGAAGCGTTTGATGATCTCGAGGCGAACCATCTCGGCGACGTAGGGCGCCTCGACGTCGGCGAGCGCACGGTGCGCTTCCGCTCTAACTACTTCGTGCGAGGCAGCCTCGGCGGCGGCCGGGTCGATGAAGCCGAGTTCGCGCATGCGGCGCAGCACGTAGCCGCGGCGTTCGGCGGCGCCGGTCGGATTCGTGATCGGGTTGTACCGGGAAGGCCACTGCGGCACGCGCGCGAGTGTTGCCGCCTCGCCGAGCGTGAGTTGATCGAGCGGCTTGCCGAAATAGGTTTCCGCCGCCGACGCCACGCCATAGGAGCGTTGACCGAAGAAAATCACGTTGAGATACAGCGCGAGGATTTCCGGCTTGGTGAATTCGCGCTCGAGGCGATAGGTGACGAACACCTCCTGCAACTTGCGGCGCACGGTCTGTTCCTGCGTGAAAAACGCGCTGCGCGCCGCCTGCATGGTGATGGTGCTGGCGCCCTGCAATTCGCCCGAGGTCGCGTTGACGAACAAGGTGCGCAGGATGCCCTGCCAATCGAAGCCGTGGTGCTCGAAGAACCGGTCGTCCTCCGCCGCGATGAAAGCCTGGCGCACGATCAGGGGGATCTGGTCGTATTTGACCGGGTTGCGGCGCTGTTCGCCGATCTGGGCGATCAGGTCGCCGGAGCGGGTATAGACCCGCAATGGCACCGCGAGCTCGTTGTTTTTCATCGCAGCGACGGTGGGGAGCGTCGGTTCCAGGTACACGTAGCTGCAGACGAAGGCATAGGCGACTGCAAGTGTGAACGCCGTCACACCCAAGACCGCCTGCACGAACAATCGAAAGTAGTTTGGCTTCACAGAATCTGGCTCTCGTCAGTTGCGCGGTCAAATAGCCGGTTGCATAGTAACCGCCGTCGATATGCATACTCACCGAAAGGTGGGGACGCAAAGCTTCCGGTCTAAGGGTCAGCGCATTGGCCTACGACAGCGGGGTTGCCGGCTCGAACACTTCACAGTTCGAGTTGATACGGACAACTGCCGTCTGGTTCCAATGCTCGTCCCCCGGCATCGTGAGTTCCCGGCCCGAAACGGGCTTCCAAGGGGTATCCCGAGGAATCCGTTAGTTTCGTGAGGAGCGTCTCGTTCAATTTAACTTCACGCTGATATATAGTGCCCTGGGTTTAAGACAGGGTGCGCGATTCTCGCAATAACACTATGAAAGGACTGCGAAAGTGCTGTTCTTAACGCGCAAGTATCGTCCCGTACTCGGGCTTGACATAACGACATCGTCGGTCAAGTTGATCGAGCTCGTGATGAGTGGTGGTTCGTATCGCGTCGAATCGTACGCAGCCGAACCAACACCGCAGAACGCGATGAACGAAAAGGCGATCGTCGACGCAGAAGCCGTCGGTGAGGCCATTCGTCGTGCCGTCAAACGCTCTGGCGCCGGTGCCAAGGAAGTCGCCATCGCGATCTCCGGTGACGCCGCGATCACCAAGGTGATCCAGATGCCGCGCAGTCTGCGCGAGCGCGATCTCGAAGCTCAGGTCGAGATGCAGGCCGATCAATACATTCCATTCCCGATGGACGAAGTCAGCTACGACTTCGAGGTGTTAGGCCCATCCGAGAAAGATCCCGAAACCAACGACGTGTTGTTAGTCGCGACGCGTACGGAAAACGTCGAGCAGCGCCAGGCCGCGGTGAATGCCGCCGGTCTCACGGCCAAGATCGTCGACGTCGAAGCTTTCGCCCTGGAAAACGCCTGCAAACTGATGACGCATCAGATGCCCGATGGCGGCATCGATCGCACCATCGCAGTCGTCGACTTCGGCGCGAGCAGCACCACGTTCAGCGTGTTGCGCAATCTCAAGGTTGTTTACACGCGTGACTTCGCGTTCGGCGGGCAGCAGCTCACCGAAGAAATCATGCGTACTTATGGCCTCTCGATGGAAGAAGCCGGCCGCGCCAAGAAAGAAGGCGGGTTGCCCGGTAATTTCCAGGCCGAAGTGCTCGATCCGTTCATCGACGACATGACGCAGCAGGTCAGTCGCTCGCTGCAGTTCTATCTGGCTTCAGGTTCGGGGCGCGATCAGCCCGAGAAGATCCTCATCTGCGGTGGCTGCGCCAACATCTCCGGCGTGTCCGACGTGATCTCGAGCCGCGTCGGTATCTCCGCAGAGAAGGGCGACCCGCTGGGCCAGATGAAACTTTCCTCCCGCGCCAAGGCGCAGGCGGTGGCCCGTGACGCGACCGCGCTGCTCACGGCCTGCGGACTCGCACTGCGGAGCTTCGACTAATGCCTCGCATAAACCTACTTCCCTGGCGCGACGAACAACGCAAGGAGCGCAAGCTCCGCTTTCTCGTCTGGCTCGGCGGCGCGGCCATTGGTGCCTGCCTCACCGCGTTCGTCGGCTATCTGCTGATGGATTCGATGGTCAGTGCCCAGGACGCGCGCAATCAGACTCTCAAGACCGAAATCGCCGAGCTCGACAAGCAGATCGAAAAGATCAACAGCCTCGAGGCTGACAAGGCGCGATTCATCGCGCGTATGGACGTCATCGAGAAGCTGCAGCGCTCGCGTCCCGAAATCGTGCACATCTTCGACGAGATCGCCAAGCAGTTGCCCGATGGCGTCTATCTGACGGGCATCACGCAGACCGGAAGCCGCTTGAAGTTCGAAGGCGTCGCGCAGTCTTCGACGCGCGTATCCGCCTTCATGCGCAATATCGACGGATCGAGTTATCTCAAGAACCCCGAGCTCGAAGTCGTGCGCACCGAAAAGAGTGCGACGACCGGCGCCAGCTTTGTGTTGTATGCCGATCAATCGGGCGCTCCGGCCGAGCCGGAAGCCGATCCGAACAAACCCAAGCGGCGCATCGCGTCCGCGGGGGGCAACTAATGAGCATTCTCGACGATCTCAAATCACTCGATCCCAACGACCCGGGCCGCTGGCCGCTGCCGGTGCGCGCGGGGACCGTGGCGTTGTGCTTCGTGATTCTGTCGGCCGCGCTGTTCTACTTCTTTGTGTGGAGCGACCAGAAGCCGCGCCTCGATCAGGCGGCGACCGAAGAACAGGAACTGCGCAACGTCTTCAAGACCAAGCACTCGAAGGCCGTGAATCTTGCGGTCTATCAGCAGCAGCTCGCGGACATCGAGCGTTCGTTCGGCGCGTTACTGCGCCAGCTGCCCGGTCGCACCGAAGTGCCGAACCTGTTGGTCGACATTTCGCAGGTCGGCGTGGGCGCCGGCCTCGAAGAGAAACTCTTCCAGCCCTCCGCAGAGGTCAAGAAGGACTTCTACGCGGAACTGCCGATCAAGATCAGGCTGACCGGGTCCTATCACCAGATGGGTGAATTCGTCAGTGGCATCGCGGCGCTGCCGCGCATCGTCACGCTCGGCGACCTGACGATCAAACCGGAGACCAAGGACGCCTACGACGTCCTGTCATTCGAGTTGACGGCGAAGACCTACCGCTACCTTGACGACGCCGAAGTTGCCGCGGAGAAGGGCAAGACTTCGCCGACTCGGCCGACCGGTTAACAGCGAAAACACAGGTAACGGATATGTTTTCGAAACAGAAGAACAGTTGGCTTGTTGTCAGCGCCTTGTTGCTTGCCGCGAGCGCTCTTTCGGGATGCTCGAGCAGGGACGAAGAACTCGATCAGTTCATCGCCGACACCAAAAAAGAGCCCGGCGGCCGCGTCGAGCCGCTACCGGAACTCAAGCCCTATGAGACTTACGGGTATGAGTCCGCGAGCATGCGCTCGCCGTTCATGCCTGGCGGCTCGGGTGGAGGAGCCGCAGGTTCTCTGCGTCCCGACCAGCGCCGCAATCGCGAATTCCTCGAGCAATTTTCGCTCGATACGCTGCGAATGGTGGGCACGTTGCGCCTGGCTGATCGCACCTACGGTTTGATCAAAACGAAAGACGGCCTCGTACATCGCGTGCTCCCGGGCAACTACCTGGGGCAGGCCGACGGCAGGGTCACCGAGATATCGCCTTCGAAGATTAGTGTCGTGGAAATCGTTCCGGACGGACTTGGCGGCTACATGGAACGGCCTGCCTCGCTCGGCTTGAACAATTGAAGACCACGTCAGGGAGTAGATGCGAATGAACAAGATCACCATCCGTCAGCTGGCCACCTCGACCCTTTCGTGGCTCGCTGCGTGTGTCATCGTGGCGCTCGCCAGCAAGGCGGCTTATGCACAGGGCACACCCAACAAGCTCGAGTCGGTGGACGTGCAGAACCTTGCCGGCCAGCAGATTCAGCTGACGCTGCATCACTCGGCACCGCCCGCCGAGCCGGTCGCGTTCACCATCGACAATCCCGCGCGCATCTCGCTGGATCTGGCGAATACCGCGCTGGCACTTCCCTCGCGCCGCATCGACGTCCGCTCCGGTGGTGTCGACTCTGTCCTGGCCGCCGAAGCCTCAGGCCGCACGCGCCTCGTTCTGAACCTCGACCGACTGATGCCGTATACGACGCGCGTCTCGGGCAATGACGTCATCGTCCTCATCGGTGGCGCGGCATCATCGCCTGCCGCTGCGGCGGCCGCTTCGAGTGGTGCGGCCGGTTCGCCGTCTGCCCCGCGTTCGGCTTCCGCCGCTCCCTCCGGTCCGCGCGCGATTCGCGGGATCGACTTCCGCCGCGGCAATGGCGGCACGGGCCGCATCATCGTTCGTCTGTCCGACCCGCGTACACCCGCCAGCCTGCGCCAGCTCGGCAACCAGATCGTCGTGGATTTCGCGGGCGCGGAAATCGCCAGCAACCTGGCGCGCCGTTATGACGCGGCAGATTTTGCCACCCCGGTTACGGGCTTCGACGTTGTGCGCGTAGGCGACGGTGTGCGCCTGTCCATCAGCGCCGCCGGTGATTTCGAGCAGCTTGCTTATCAGTCCGACGACCAATATGTCGTCGAAGTGCAGCCGGCCCGCAAGGCCGCGCAGAAAGCCGAAGAGAAACGCGTCTACACCGGCGAGCGCCTGACACTGAACTTCCAGGACATCGAAACCCGCGCAGTGCTGCAGCTCCTCGCGGACGCCAGCGGCCAGAACATCGTTGTATCGGACTCCGTCTCGGGCAGCGTCACGCTGCGCCTGCAGAATGTCCCGTGGGATCAAGCGCTGGACATCGTCCTGCGCACCAAGGGCCTCGACAAACGTCGCAACGACAACGTGATCATCGTGGCGCCGACCGAAGAACTCGCGGCGCGTGAGAAGGCAGAACTGGCGGCTCGCGCCGACGTTCAGGATCTGGCTCCGCTGCGTTCCGAATACCTGCAGGTCAACTACGCCAAGGCCGAAGATCTGGCCAACTTGATCAAATCGTCGGGTGGCGAAGCCGGTCTGCTTTCCAAGCGCGGCACGGTTGCCGTGGACGAACGCACCAACACCTTGCTGCTGCAGGATTCGGCCGATCGTCTCGATGACATCCGCCGCCTGGTGGGCACGCTCGATATCCCGATCCGCCAGGTGCAGATCGAGGCGCGCATCGTGATCGTCAGCGATGACTTCTCACGCGAGCTCGGCGCCCGCGCCGGCTTCTCCGGCTTCGACTTCTTCGGCAACAACCTCGGATACACCAGCGGATCGGCCCTCGCCAACGATACGGCGATCAGCGATTTCCTGGAGCGGGCCAACGACGCTGATGCGACCAACGACGGCGTGCCCTTCGTGTTCTCCGACAGTCCGGGCACCGCATCGCCGCGTTATAACGTGAACCTGCCGGTGGCGAGCCCCGCGGGCAGCCTGGCTTACATGCTCCTCGGTAAAGACTTCCTGATCGATCTGGAGCTGTCGGCGGCCCAGGCCGAAGGCCGTGGCGAAGTCATCTCGACCCCGCGCGTCATCACCGCCAACCAGCGCGAAGCCATGATCGAACAGGGCACGGAAATTCCGTACCAGGAATCCGCTTCTTCCGGTGCAACGACCATCTCGTTCAAGAAGGCCGTGCTGTCGCTGAAAGTCACCCCGCAGGTCACTCCGGACAACCGCGTGGTTCTGGACCTCGTCGTCAAGAAAGACAGCGTTGGCCAGATCATCGTCGGCGGCGCCGGCCAGCAGGTGCCCTCGATCGACACCCGCACGATCACGACCTCGGTCATCGTCAACGATGGTCAGACGGTGGTGCTCGGCGGCATCCTCGAGACCGAACGCCGCGAGACGGAGAAGAAGGTTCCGTACCTCGGCGACGTGCCGGTCCTGGGCCGCCTCTTCAAGACCACCGGCAAGACGAACAACAAGGACGAGCTGCTGATCTTCGTAACGCCGAAGATCCTGCGCGAAGGCGTCACCGTCTACTGATCGGCCATTCATTCCGGCTAGATAGCGGCCGCCTTCGGGCGGCCGCTTCTTTTCCGCTATTCTCAATGGCGAATGACATCACGCAATTCCAATGTTTTCCTCGTAGGCCCCATGGGTTCGGGCAAGACCGCCGTGGGCAAACACCTGGCGCGCCTGCTGCGTGCGCCTTTCCGGGACAGCGATGCGGAAATCGAATCCCGTACCGGCGTCGACATCTCGTATATTTTTTCGCGCGAGGGTGAGGCCGGTTTTCGGCAGCGCGAGCGCGAAGTTCTCGAGGATGTCACCCGCGAATGCCCGATCGTGCTTGCGACCGGTGGTGGCGCTATCCTGCTCGAGGAAAATCGCAAAGCGCTGCATGAACGCGGCTTCGTGGTGTATCTGCGTACTTCGCTCGAACAACAGGTGGAGCGAGTTCGCCAGGGACGCAACCGGCCGCTGCTGCACGACGTCGATCCGCTGACCAAACTCACCGAACTCATGGTCGTGCGCGAGCCGCTCTACGAGTCGCTGGCGGATTTCAGCATTGGCACGGACGGGCGCAAGGTACACGTCGTCGCGGACTCGATTTTTGCAGCGTTCAAGGCCGCGCAGAACACCGCTTGAGGCCGCTTATACTTCGCTACCGCGGCCAATGAGGCCGGCTGATCTGGAACACGCGTGCAGCGCATCGAAGTAAGACTGGGATCTCGCAGCTATCCGATATTCATCGGCGCCGGAGCGATGACGCATGCGGAAGAATTCGCGCGCGCCATTCCGGCCCGCGACGTTCTGCTTGTGACGAATACGACGGTCGGGCCGTTGTACGCCGCAAAACTGACCGCCGCGCTAGCGCCTCGACGTTGCATCGAGTTGACGCTGCCGGACGGCGAGGTTCACAAGACCTTCGCGAACATCTCGCGAATGCTCGACGTGCTTGTTGCGAATCGCTTCGCGCGCGATGCCTGCGTCGTTGCGCTCGGCGGCGGTGTGGTCGGCGACATGGCGGGCTTCGCAGCGGCGTGTTACCAGCGCGGCATCGCCTTCGTGCAGGTCCCGACGACCTTGTTGGCGCAGGTCGATTCCTCGGTTGGCGGGAAAACCGGCGTCAATCACCCGGGTGGCAAGAACCTCATCGGCGCTTTCCATCAGCCGGCCGCGGTTTTTGCCGACACCGATACGCTCGCCACGCTGCCCGATCGGGAGCTGCGCGCCGGACTTGCCGAAGTCATCAAGTACGGCCTCATCGTCGACGCGCAGTTTTTTAACTGGCTCGAGGCGAACGCGGCCAGGTTGCTGTCGCGTGATGCCGCTGCGCTCACTCACGCCATCAAGCGTTCGTGCGAAATCAAGGCGGACATCGTCGCGCGCGACGAGCGTGAGCAGGGCGATCGCGCCCTGCTGAATCTCGGCCACACTTTCGGCCATGCCATCGAGAGCGCGACTAGCTACTCGACCTGGCTGCATGGCGAAGCGATTGGCGCCGGGATGCTGCTGGCGGCCGACATGTCGCAGCGACTGGGCTGGCTCAAAGCCCCTGACGTGGCGCGCGTGGAACAGGTGCTGCAGGCGTTCGGTTTACGAACCGACGTTCGCGAACTCTCGGCAGCCACGTTGGCGGAGAAGATGAAGATCGACAAGAAGGTGGCAGCCGGCAGGATTCGCCTCGTGCTGCTCAACGCCATCGGAAAATCCGTGGTGACCGGCGACTATGACGACGCGGCGTTGCGAGAGACGCTGCGCGTCCGTTGCGGATAGCCATGAACGAGCCGCTCGCGCCGTATGCCGCGATCGACGAACGAAGTCGCGGACGCCGATTTCCAGAGCCGCCACCGCGGTTTCGCAGCGAATTTCAGCGCGATCGCGATCGAATCATCCATTCGAATGCATTCCGTCGCCTCGTCTACAAGACCCAGGTGTTCGTCAATCACGAGGGCGATCTGTATCGCACGCGAATTACGCACTCCCTGGAAGTTGCGCAGATCGGCCGCACCGTTGCGCGCGCGTTGCGTATCAACGAGACGCTGACCGAAGCGATCTGCCTGGCGCACGATCTCGGTCATACGCCGTTCGGCCACGCCGGCCAAGACGCACTCAACGAATGTATGCGCGACTACGGCGGTTTTGAACACAACCTGCAATCGCTGCGCGTCATCGACGAGCTCGAAGAACGCTATGCGGATTTTTCGGGCCTCAATCTCACGTTCGAGTGCCGCGAGGGAGTGCTCAAACATTGTTCCGTGCAGAACGCGAGACTGCTCGGCGATGTTGGCGAGCGATTCCTGCACCGGACGCAGCCCGGTCTCGAAGCACAGCTGTCGAATATTGCGGATGCTATTGCGTACAACAATCACGATGTCGACGACGGCGTGCGCGCCGGGTTGATCAGCGTGGAAGAGCTGCGCGACGTACGAGTTTTCGAGCGCTTGCATTCACAGGTGCTCGAGAAGTATCCCGAGGTGTCTGCGCGCCGGCAGCTCTACGAGACCATCCGGCGAATGGTCGATTTCCTCGTGAGCGATTTGATCATGCATTCGCAGAGGAATGTCAGCGATGCCCGCGTCGACAGTATCGATGCGGTGAGAGTTCATGCGCGGCCGCTGATCGCGCTGAGCGAGGAGGCGCTCGAGCAGCATCAGGAATTGAAGCGTTTCCTGCGCACGAAGCTCTACAATCACCCAAGAGTCAGGGAAGTCATGGATGAAGCGAGCGCCACGCTCAAGACACTTTTTGAGGCGTACATGAAGGATCCGTCGCGCCTGCCGCCAGAACATCAGTCGCTTGCTGCTCGTGCCGACGCCGAGGGCGGTGAGGCCGCGCGTGCCCGCGTCGTGGCGGACTATGTGGCGGGGATGACGGATAGGTTTGCGTACCTGGAAAGGTCGAAGATTGCACGGTTGTCCGACTACCAGAACGGCGTCGCGTAAGCTGCGCTGCGATACAGGTGAATAGCTGATGCCAAACAATTCGCGCGACCAACTACTTTATGCTTTTCGCAGAGTATTGCGGCCGCTAATGCGAATCTTAGTTAGGTCGGGGGTTCGATATGACGAATTCCTTGAGCTGATCCGTGGCGTGTATGTCGAAACTGCTGTCCGTGACGGCTTGGGCGATGGCGCCAAGCCATCGCGGGCAAAGGTCTCGATTTCGACTGGCGTCCCACGCAGCGATGTAGATCGTTTTATCGACAACGATGGCGCGCTTCCTCTGCCGCCGAAGACTTTGACGGCCACTCTCTCGGAAATCCTTAACAAGTGGCACACCGATCCACAGTTTGTCGGTCCATATGGGATTCCGTTAGAACTTGAAGTCAAAAGCCACAAGACCCGCTCATTTTCTGAGCTTGTGAATGCAGTTGACTCTCAGGTAAGTGTTCATGATGTTTTAGAAGAGCTAATTCGATTGCGCACCGTTGTTTGGTCTGGCGATACGCACGTCCGAACTGTGTCTCGAGCATTCATTCCGATCGAAGAGATGTCGCCTGCGCAGCTTGAGTTTTTTGGCAATGCACTGACTCGGCTCGCCAATACACTCCAGTTCAACATGGACCGGCTGAATTCGACTAAGCGTCTAGAGCGCTCAGTCATCTCAGATCGCGGCCTGCCTACCTCGGTAGTGCCAATCTTTGAGAAACATGTTCGGGAGCGCGTTTCAGAACTGCTTATCGACTTGGACAACTGGCTCAGCCCTTACTCCGCGCAGGTAGAGCCGGGTGTTGAGTTTGAGAAGGTGGGATTGGCTGTATTTCAATTCGTTGATCCTGTTGTCGATTCGACCCCCCTTCGCGAGAAAGTAGCGTCCGATGCCCGTGACGCTAGGCCCGTCGTCTAAACATCTCTGCTGTCGTTTTTGTGCGTCCCTTTTGACTTAAGGGCTCAATTGGCAGTAATGTTTGTGACGCAGGTCGCAGTTTTGGTCTCGTTTTGTAAAATGTCGTCCACCTCATGGATTGGGCGCGGGAATCACATATGGGCATCACTGGAAGATTCCGCTTTGGAGCAGCCGTGCTTGCTGCAAGTCTTTGTGCAAACGCAAGCGCTGACAACGTCATCGCCGTGGGCCCAGTGGAAAGAGTTTCGGTCGACGGATCGGTTGTTCAAGTCCTCGGCCAAGTGTTCAAGATTCGCAGCTCTCATTCCATTGAGGGTAGGGCGGAGTATTCGGACACATCATTGAATCTGCGCTTGGGAGCCTACCTGTATATCGAGGGGGAACGTTCCGCCGACGGCTCGTTGGTCGCATCTTCATTCCTTGTTGACGAATCGCCTTACGTCGCTGGCGCGAGCGAAGTCCTGCTGGCAGGTATAGTTTCGAAGTTTGATCAACTAACAGGCTTGGCAACGATCGGGAGCGCGCAGATCTATGTGTCTGACGCATCTGTTGAGGTAGCAACACCGATTTCGGTCGGCGCTACGATCACGGTTGTGGGCTACCAGGCGAACCCGCGCCAGCAGATTTGGGCAACCCAAATCGACAGTAATGAGCCGATCAGCATTCTGGAGACGGGGATTGACAGCCTCAGCATCCAGGGCACCGGCAAGCAGAGCATTCAAGGTACGGGCGTCAAAAGCCTCAGCATCCAGGGCACCGGCAAGCAGAGCATTCAAGGTACGGGCGTCAAAAGCCTCAGCATCCAGGGCACCGGCAAGCAGAGCATTCAAGGTACCGGCGCTAACAGCCTCAGCATCCAGGGCACCGGCAAGCAGAGCATTCAAGGTACGGGCGTCAAAAGCCTCAGCATCCAGGGCACCGGCAAGCAGAGCATTCAAGGTACCGGCGCTAACAGCCTCAGCATCCAGGGCACCGGCAAGCAGAGCATTCAAGGTACCGGCGCTAACAGCCTCAGCATCCAGGGCACTGGCAAGCAGAGCATTCAAGGTACCGGCGTCAAAAGCCTCAGCATCCAGGGCACCGGCAGGCAGAGTATCCAAGGTACCGGTTAGCTACTTTTTTGGGATACGAGCAAAGTTCCCGGCGATCAATAAGCACAAAAATTGTTCATATCTCCCGAAGCGGTAAATAGCTTCTGGAGGGTTCACGCGAATCCGCAATCGCTTCGTGTGCCATGCCGCCACGCGAGTTTCGCGGAACTCAATAGTGCTTTTCGCTGCGAATGACGTGAAATTCGGTTAGCAGTCTCCGCGTCGCCGCGTACAAAGTTCCCAGCACAACAGCTTCCGAACAGAAGGCCCGGCCGCACTGCGCGATCCTCTATCCTTCCGTCGAACATGAAACGTCGAGCACGCATAGTAGGGCGCCAAAAAAGGAACGCCCGAGCACCCGCGCTTTCGGCGTCGAATCAGATCGATCGACACTTGATGCAGATACTAGTAAACGTTGCGCAACTGCTCTTGCGGAACGGCTACGGGTTCCGTCGCTTCAATAAACTCGCGAGATTGGCGTTTGTTGAAGCTGCTGTAGCTCTCGATGCAGGTTCGGATTTGCGACCAAGCATCGCGAGAATCGCGGCCGCCACTGGGCTAACACGCATTGAGGTGTCGCAGCTTCGACGGGCCAGATCGGCATCGCAACTAACTGAAACCACCCCATTGAATCGAGCACTAAGCGTCGCATTAGGCTGGAGTTCTGATGCGGCCTTCCTTGGCGAAAGAAACCGACCACGGCGCTTGCCGTTTGCCGCCTCTGACGCAAGCTTTACTAGGCTCGTCAAAAAATATAGCGGTGATATTCCTGCTCGAGCAATGCTTCTTGAGATGGAACGACTAGGAATGGTGAGAGAAAGCGAGATTGGATTCGTCGAACTAGTCAGAGGAAATTCACGGGCAGTAAAGCCAGCGCTTGCGGCTATTCGAGCGATCTCCCCATGGGTGAACTTCTTCAGCAAGTCGGGCGATGAGGGAGGCAATGAAGACCTGACTTCCACAGCACGACAGCTAAAAATTCATTTCGAGTCGCTGCCTCAGGTTTATGCGGCCGTACGAGAGATCGAGAATCGGCGAGCATCGTTTATTACAGGCCTGGAACTTCTCGGTACTCGATCAAGTAAAAATGCGGAATATGAGCTCACCATCTCGGTTGCAGTTGCAGCCGCAAAGCCTCTGCGCGCAAAGAAAGCTAGTCGATAGTTATTGCCTCACGGAGCTGAACATGAACCGAGCGCAACTGACAAGCGATCGAAAACTTGTGATTCGCGAAGCCGTAGTCCAACTATTCGCGCTTCAGCTTGGTTCTGGGACCAGTCTCGACGCCCTTAGGCTTTTCGCACTGGAGTGCGTGGACTCGGCATCAAAGAAAGCCAATATTGACCCACAAGAAACAATCGGGTCCGATGTTCAAACTATTGGCAGTCTACTTAGGACGTGGCATCGGGAAACGAAATACCTTTCGAAGGATGGTTTACCGCGCCCGCTCGGGCTCACCGGAAAAAATGGCCTTCGAAAGCTCGTCGGTTCGTACTTTGATCCTGAGAAATTTGAAACTGTAGTTGACGGGCTACGAAAATCTGGATTAATCAAAGAGACGAGGCAAAAGAAGTGGATTCCTACGGGGAAGTATGGTGTGGTGCCAATGATTTCCCAGGAGTTGTTAGCACACTTGGCCGAAGGCGTTTCCCGGTACGTGGAGACCGTTACTAGAAACGTCACAACGCGCCGGAAGGAAAACACCTTGTTCGAACGGTCAAGTAAAGTCCGCGAATTCCCTGTCTCCGCTGCCCCAGATTTTCGAACGCTTGTGAATCAACAAGCTATTGCATTCTTGGCTGTCGTGGATGACTGGCTCGAAGCGCGTGTCGAGGAGTCGAGCAAGTCCCGTTCAAAGAAATGCACCGCGGGCGTGTTTGCATTTGCATTCCTCGATGAAAGTGCGATGGACTAGCAGTTGTCGATGCGCACGCTCGATCAGGCCTTCGGCAACTCCTCCCTCAGCGCCCTCCTCAAAATCTTCCCCACATTCGTCTTCGGCAGTTCAGCCCTGAAATACACGTGCTTCGGCACCTTGTACCCCGTCAACGCTTTCCTGCAGTGCTCGATCACCTGCTGTTCAGTAAGGCTCGGATCCTTCTTCACGACAAACAGCGCGACAACCTCTCCCGACTTCTCATCCGGCTGCGCAATCGCGGCGGCCTCGAGCACGCCAGGATGCGTCACGGCGACGCTCTCGACTTCATTCGGATAAACATTGAATCCCGATACGAGGATCATGTCCTTCTTCCGGTCCTCGATGAACACGAGTCCGCGCTCATCGATCCGCCCGATATCTCCGGTGCGCAGCAGATCGGCGCCGATCATCACGTTCGCGGTTTCATCTGGCCGATTCCAGTAACCAGCCATCACCTGCGGGCCGCGCACACAAATCTCCCCCACTTCATTGATCCCTAGCTCATTACCCGCATCGTCGCGGATGCTGATCTCGGTCGACGGAATCGGATAACCGATAGACCCGTTGAAGTCGTCGCCCGGCTTGTTGATACACGCTGCCGGCGATGTCTCGGTGAGCCCCCACGCCTGCGTGAGAATCTTCCCGGTCACTTCCTTCCAGCGCTTCGCGACAGCCTCCTGCACGGCCATGCCTCCTCCAAGCGTGATGCGCAAGCTGCTGAAATCGACGGTGTCAAAACCGGGCGTATGTAGCAACGCGTTGAACAGGGTGTTCACGCCGCTGATGTACGTAAACTTGTACTTCTTGAGCTCCGCCACAAACGCCGGGAAATCGCGCGGGTTCGTGATGAGCACGTTGCGCCAGCCGAGCACCACGAACAGCAGGCAGTTCGCCGTCAGTGCGAAGATGTGATACAGCGGCAGCGCGGTTATCAACGTAGCCGGATCGCGCGGAAACGCCGGGCCTATCCACTCGAGCGCCTGCAAAACGTTCGCCACCATGTTGCCGTGCGTGAGCATCGCGCCCTTGGCGATACCGGTGGTGCCGCCGGTGTACTGCAGAAACGCGATGTCGCTGTGGTTCAACGACACGGGCTGCATCCGGACCTTGGAGCCGGCCTTGAGCGCCTGCTTGAACTTCCATGCGCCGGGCAAACTGAACGGTTTCACCTGTTTGCGTTTGTGCCGCACGACGAAGTCGACGATGTTGCCCTTCGGGAACCCCAGCATCTCGCCGACACTGGTCAGCACGACATGTTTGATAGGCGTGTGCGCGATCACTTCCTGCAGCACGTGCGCGAAGTTCTCGACGATCACGATCACAGTGGCGCCGGAATCGCTGAGCTGATGCTCGAGCTCGGGCGCGGTATACAGGGGATTGGTATTGACGATGGTAAAGCCGGCGCGCAGCGCGCCAAGCACGACGATGGGGTACTGCAGAGTGTTGGGCATCATCACGGCGACGCGGTCGCCCTTCTTGAGCCCGCAGCTCGTCTGCAGGAACGCGCCGAACTGCGCCGACAGCACATCGAGCTCGCCGTACGTCATGGCCTTGCCCATCTGGACATAGGCATCGCGCACGGAGTGGATGGCGAGCCCGCGCTCGATCATCTCCTTGAGCGAGGGGTATTCGTTGACATTGATTTCAGCGCGGACACCCGGCGGATAAGACTTGAGCCAATGCTTTTCCACGGCGACCCCTCGAATATGGTGTCGCAGGCTAGCTTGCGGGTTTCCCCGGAGCAACTAGCAGCGGCTTGAGCTTCGGCCAGAGGTTTTCGAGCAGCTGCGGCTGCCCGAGCGCATTGGGATGCAGCCCATCGGCCTGCATGAGATCGGGCTTGAGCGCCACCTGGTCGAGAAAAAACGGCACGAACGCCACGGGGTACTTGGCCGCCAGCGCGGCAAACATGTCGCGGAATTCCTGGCCGTAACGCGCACCGTAGTTAGGCGGTATCACCATGCCGACGAGCACGACGCGCGCTTTCGCCGCGCTCGCACGCTCGACGATTTGCCGCAGATTCTCGCGGCTGGTGGCGAGCGGCAGGCCGCGCAACCCATCATTGCCACCAAGTTCCACGATCACGATGGCCGGCTTGTGCGATTCGAGCACCCGCGGCAGCCGCGCGAGTCCTCCCTGGGTGGTTTCGCCGCTCACGCTGGCATTGATCACGCTGTATCCGTACCCTTCGGAAGCGAGCCGCTTCGACAGCAGGTTTACCCAGCCTTCCTGAACCTTGATGCCATAGCCGGCGCTGAGACTGTCGCCCAGCACGACGATGGTGCGCGGCGCTGGGGTCGCGGCAATCGCAGGCATCGCCAGCGCGAACAGCAATACCAACTGAATGGATCTGATGAGCGTACTCAAAGCCGAAAACCTCACAAAAAAGGTGACCAGTCCCGAAGGGATGCTGACCATCGTAGACGACGTGTCATTGGACATCGCGGCGGCGGAATCAGTTGCCATCGTCGGCGCCTCGGGCGCAGGTAAATCTACGCTGCTGGCACTGCTGGCTGGCCTCGATTCTCCGACTTCCGGGCGCATCACGCTCGCCGGCGCCGACTTGACGGCGCTCGACGAAGACGGGCGCGCGCGCCTGCGCGCGGAACGCGTGGGTTTTGTCTTCCAGTCGTTCCATCTGGTGCCGTCGCTGACGGCGCTCGAAAACGTGATGTTGCCGCTCGAACTGGCCGGCCGCCGCGACGCGCGGGAAGCGGCCAGCGAAACGCTCGGCCGCGTCGGCCTTGGACAGCGCACGGGGCACTACCCGCGCCAGCTTTCCGGCGGTGAACAACAACGCGTCGCCATCGCGCGTGCGTTCGTGACGCGGCCGGCCGTCTTGTTTGCCGATGAGCCGACGGGAAATCTCGATCAGCACACCGGCGAGAAAATCGTCTCACTGTTGTTCGACCTCAATGCCCAGTCGCACACCACGCTGGTGCTGGTGACCCACGACCGCACGGTGGCGGCGCGCTGCGGCCGTCTCCTGCAGATGGATGCGGGCCAGCTCAAATGATCGCCGGGTCATGAGGGCACTCACCATCGCACTGCGGACTCTGTTCCGCGAGTGGAAGTCGGGTGAACTCGGCGTGCTGGTGCTCGCGATTACGGTGGCCGTGGCAGCGCTCACCGGAGTCGGCTTTCTCGTCGATCGCATCAGCGCCGCGGTGGACAACCAGGCGGGCGAAGTGCTCGCCGCGGATTTGCGGCTGGAATCGTCGCAGCCATTCGACTCCAAAGCTTCTGACGAAGCCACGAAGCGTGGCATCGAGGTCGCGCGCAGCACCGGCATGTTCAGCGTGGTGTTCAACGGCGATGTGAGCCAGCTGACGGCCGTGCGCGCGGTGTCGCCGGAATATCCGCTGCGCGGAAAAGTCATGTTGTCGGACCAGCCCTTCGGCGCGCCGACGGCGGTGGTCGGCAATCCGGGCCGCGGGGAGGTCTGGCCGGATTCGCGGCTCGCGGCGGCACTGGGCGCCAGCATCGGTACCGAGCTTTCGATCGGCGCGAGCAAGTTCCGCGTCGCACGCATCATGATCAGCCGGCCGGACCAGGGCGCGACGTTCGTCGATCTCGCGCCCAGCCTGCTCATGAACGAACAGGACATCGAGGCGACGCAGCTCATCCAGCCCGGCAGCCGGCTCACGCGCGCGCTGCTGTTCGCGGGCGGCCGTTCCGACATCGATTCCTTCGAAGCATGGCTCAAAGCCAACAAACAGGATTCCGAACGCCTGCTCGACGTCGACGAGACGGCGCCGCAGATCAAGACCGCCATCGATCGCGCCGGCCGGTTCCTGAGCCTTGCCAGCCTGGTCGCCGTGCTGCTCTGTTCAATCGCAGTCGCGATGGCTGCACGGCGTTACGTGCAGCGTCATCTCGACTCGGTGGCGCTGATGAAGACGCTGGGCGCCACGCGTGCCTTCACGCTCACCGTCAGCCTTACGCAGCTCATCCTAGTCGGATTGCTGGCCGCGGTCTTCGGATCGATCCTGGGCTTCGGTGCGCAGGCCTGGCTGGTCGTCGCGCTCGCGGATCTGCTCAAGGGGGAACTGCCGGCGCCGAGCCTCGCACCGCTCGGCATTGGCTTCCTGACCGCGGTGGCCGTACTGGGCGGCTTCGCGCTGCCGCCCTTGTTGCAGCTGTCGCGCACGCCAGCCCTGCGGGTCCTGCGCCGCGACATCGGGCCGCCGCCGCCGCTGGTTATCCTGGCGTTCGGCCCGGCGATGCTGGCGATCGTATTCCTGGTCTACTGGGTGCTCCGCGATCCGGTCATCTTTGGAAGCTTCATTGGTGGCCTTGCGGCGTTCGTCATCGTCGTCGCCACGGCCGGCTGGCTGCTGGTCAAGCTGACGACCCGCTTCCGCGGTGGCGTCGGAGTTTCCTGGCGCTACGGGGTCGCCAATCTCGGCCGCCGCCGCACCGAGAGCGTGGTGCAGCTCACCGCGTTCGCGCACGGCATCATGATGCTGCTGTTGCTCGTGGTCGTGCGCAACGACCTGCTCAATGACTGGCGCCGCAGCCTGCCGGCCGATACGCCCAACTTCTTCTTCATCAATATCCCGCCCGATGAACACCAGGCCTTCGCCAAGTTCCTGAGCGACCGCGGTGCGGAACGTACGCGCGCATTGCCGATGGTTCGCGCCCGCATGACGCACATCAACGGCAAGCCGATCGACGACATGAAGTTCGCGACGCCGCGCGCCCGGGAATTCGCCACGCGCGACCAGAACATCACCTGGGCCGAACAACTCGGGCGCGACAACGAAATCACGGCGGGCCGCTGGTTCACGCCGGAAGACAAAGGCAAGCCGCTCGTTTCAGTCTCGACCGAGTACGCCCAGGAGCTCAACCTCAAACTCGGCGACACACTGCAGTTCGACGTGGCCGGTGAAACCCAGACCGCGAGCGTGAGCAGCGTCCGCCGCGTGAAGTGGGACAGTTTCCAGCCCAACTTCTTCCTCATGTTCGCGCCCGGATTGCTCGAGGGCGCGCAAGGCACGTGGATGACCGCGGCGCATCTCGATGGGACCAACCCAAAGACCGTGGCGGACCTGGTGCGTCGTTTCCCGAGCGTGTCGGTCTTCAACGTCGACGATCTGCTCGGGCAAGTCCGTTCGGTGATCGACAAGGCGCTGGCGGCGGTGCAGAGCGTCTTCCTGTTCACGCTGATGGCCGGGCTCGTCGTGCTGGTGGCGGCGGTGCAGGCGAGCCGCGAAGAACGCCGCTTCGAAAGCGCGATCCTGCGAACGCTCGGCGCCAATCGTTCCACCGTGCTCAAGGGCCTGCTGGCGGAGTTCGCCGCCCTCGGCATCTTGTCGGGAGCACTCGCGGCGGCGGGTGCATCCATCGCGGGCGCCTACATCGCCAAACGGGTGCTGCAGATTCCGTATTCGCCGGATCCATGGGTCTGGTTCTACGGGCTCGTCGGCGGCGGGTTGTTAGTTTGTTTCGCCGGCTGGCTGGTCACCCGATCGGTGGTCAATCAACCTCCGGTGCTCACACTGCGGAGCTCCTGATGCCCGGGCAGAAGCCGCGGCGGCGTTCGATGGTCGGCTGGTACGACCCGCGCGTGCTGGCGCACTCGGCCTACCTCGTGGCGATCGCCAACGTCTTCGGGCGTCACTCCGACACGCGCCTCATCGAAGCGCTCGCCAGCCAGCCGCAGAACGAGTTCGACTACTCCGCGACACCGCCGTCCGGCGATTTCTGGTTCGACTACGCCGCAGACATCGGCGATGGCTGGAATCCGACTTACGCCATCGCGGACGCGATCGCGCAGCCAACACTCGACCTGCAATCCGGCGACACGGTCGAACCAACAAAGGCGGGCAGCCTGCTCGTCTTCGGTGGCGACGAGGTCTATCCATACCCGTCGCGCTCGGAATACGACGTGCGCACGGAGACGCCCTACAAGATGGCCTTTGCCGGCCGCGCGCATCCGGACGTCTTCGCGATACCCGGCAACCACGACTGGTACGACAGCCTGGTCGCGTTCTCGCGCACCTTCTGCCGGCCGGAGCGCGGCTTCGCGGGCTGCGCCACGCGCCAGACGCGCAGCTATTTTGCGCTCAAACTACCCGCCAACTGGTGGTTGCTGGCGATCGATCTGCAGCTCGGCGCCGACCTCGACGAGCCGCAGGTGCAGTACTTCCAGAAAGTCGCGGCGCGTATGGACGATGCGGCACGACTCATCTTCTGCGTGCCCGAGCCGCGCTGGATCTTCGAGGACGCGTATCCGCGCCACGTGAGTTACGAGGAGCAAACCAGCACGCGTTTCCTCGAAGAGGAAGTATTCAAGCGCAAGGCGCGCGTGTTCCTCACCGGCGACCTGCACTTCTACAAGCGCCATGAAAACGCGGCTGGCGTGCAGAAGATCACCGCCGGCGGCGGTGGCGCCTTCCTGCACCCGACACACGCGCCCGCCACCAAACTACTGCGCAACGGCTTCGAGCAGCGGGCCGTCTATCCCGACGAACAGACCTCCCGCCGGCTGACGTGGCGCAATTTCCTGTTTCCCTTCCTGAATCCGAAAGCCGGATGGTTGTACGCCTTTCTGTACGCCATGTCGGCGTGGCTGGCCTCGGCCAGTCTCGAGGCGTCCGATGTCATCGACCTGCCGAGTGCGTTGAGCGCGGCGATCAATGCCGCGATCCGCGACCCGCTCAACGGGATGTGGCTGATCACGATCGTCGCGGGGTTCATCTTCTTCACCGACACACACGTCCGTTCCTGGCGGGTGGTGGGCGGCGCCAGTCACGCGCTGCTGCACCTGGCCGCGGCGTTTCTGGTCGGCTGGTGCGCCTTGTTGATCACGGTACGCGGATTCGATCTCCACTACGGCAGCCTGCTGCAGCTGCTGTTGTCGGGGCTGGTTGCCGTCATCCTGGGCGCGATCGTCGGCCCGTTCATCCTCGGGCTCTATCTATTCGCCTCCATCCGCATCTTCGGCCGGCATTCGACCGAGGCCTTCTCGTCGCTGCGCATCCAGGATTTCAAGCAATGGCTGCGACTGCGCATCGATGCATCGGGGACGCTCACCATCTACTCGATCGCCATCGACCGGGTGCCGCGCCGTTGGCGAACGACGATACGTGGAGGAGAGGAGACCGCCGTAGCCGACGACCCGCGCGCGAGTGCGCCGCGGCTCATCGACAAGATTTCCGTGCGCGGCTGACTAGCGCGCGACGGTAAAGCGGAACCAGGCGACCGGCAGCCCTTCGCGGCGCATGTTCAGCCCGTCGAGCTGGACCATGTAGTCGCCGGGACCGAACGCACCCGCGTTGAGCGAGAGGCGCACATGGCCGTTGGAATCCTTGGCAATGCCATCGATGACGGCAACACGCCCCTGGTTCACGCGATCGATCGCCACTTTGAACGTGCCGTAACGGGTCCAGGAAAGATCTGCCTTGAACTCGGCGAAATCGCCGGAGGCGATGGTGAACGTAGACTGGGACGGCGGACCGTTGCGCGCGGTACCGACGAGAATCGTGCGTTTGTGCGTGGAAGGGGCGATCGGACGATCGTGATTTTCGGCCTTGAGCTTGGTGATTGCCGAGTCTCGCGAGGACACCTGCATGGCAAGCACCGCGCATCCGATCACCGCAACTGCGGCCAGTGCGGCGGCGCCGAGGGCAAAGGCCGGCTTCTCCCAGGCCTTTTTTTCCTTCTCCGCCCAAGGTTCGGCCACGCCGGCCGCGTCTAACAGACGCAGACCCGCATTGACCTTTTCGGGCAGCCCCAGCTCTTCGATGAGCTCCGGGCGCTGACGGATCAGTCTTTCGAAATCGGTGACGCCTTTGGGCGGCAGACGGCCGGCGAGATATCGCTCGACGATCTGGTTCTTGATGATGAATTCACGATCCATGGCGGGCGCCTGCATGCCCGGCGTGGTTGCACCTGGCAGCTTGTTTACACCAGAGGTATCGATACGAGTCGCAGCTTCCATCGTGGTTCGAAGTTCCGCAGAGTCTTGGCCGGTTTAATGCGCCGCAAAAATGCCAGACGCCATTCGGGCTGGTAACGGCCATTGGTCCTACAGGATCGCACCCGCTTATGCTGCGATTCTTATGTCCGGAAGCCGCTGCGGCGCTTCACATTCCGCGCACGGGCTCCCCGCAAACCTGCGACGCAGTTCGCAGTTTGTCCCTATCTAACGAGGTCTATGTGTCCATGAAGTCGAATCGCAAACCGCTCGCCCTTGCCGTCGCCGCCAGCCTGGGAATGGCCCACATTGCAGCGGCCGCCGGATCTTCGTCGACCGCGATCACCATCTACAGCTCCGCCCAGCCGGGCGCGATTTCTCCCGAGTTCTATCGCCCGCTGCCCGGGCAGGGTGTGCCCAACGCGATGTCGGTGCCGGGTTACGCGCTGGTGCGCGACGATCGCGAAATCAAAGTCACCAAGGGCCGCTCGCAGCTGTCGTTCACCGATGTCGCGGCGTTGATCGATCCGACCACCGTCACGTTCACGTCGTTGTCGGATCCGGCGACGCGCGTGCTGGAGCAGAATTTCCAGTTCGACCTCGTGAGCACGCAGAAGCTGTTGCTCAAGTTCATCGACAAGCAGATCACGGTCGACAAGAACGTGGGCAACACGGTGACACCGATCACCGGCACGCTGCTCTCGGCCGTCGACGGGATCGTTCTGCGCGGCACCGATGGCTCCATCTACTCGCTGCCCGCGTATACCTCGGTCAGGTTTCCCGACCTGCCAGGCGGCCTCAACACGCGCCCGACGCTGGTGTGGGATGTGTCCTCGCCATCGGGCGGTACGCAGAAAACGCGCGTCACCTACCAGACCGGCGGCATCACCTGGTGGGCGGACTACAATCTCACGTTCAACGAAGGCGCCGATGCGAACAGCGGTCTGCTCGACCTGTCGGCCTGGGTGAGCATCATCAATCAGTCGGGCGCCACGTTCGAAGAGGCGAAGCTCAAGCTCATCGCGGGCGATGTGAACCGCGTGCAGCCGCAGACCGACATGCGCGTCAAACGCGAATTGATGATGGCCGCCTCGGTGGCGGACCGCGCGGACGAGGGTTTCGCGCAAAAGGATTTCTTCGAATTCCACCTGTACACGCTCGGCCGCCCGACCACGCTGCCCAACAATTCCACCAAGCAGATCGAGCTTTTCGACCAGGCGAAGCAGATCCCGGCAAAGAAGGTGCTGACGTACTACGGCGCCCCGCAGCCGTATTTTTACCCGACGCCATACACGGACCGGAACATGGGAATCGCCATGAACACGAAGGTCGACGTGTATCTCGAATTCAAGAACGACAAGCAGTACGGGCTCGGCGTGCCGCTGCCCGCGGGCCGCCTGCGCGTCTCGCAACTCGACAAGGCCGACGGCAGCCTGGAATTCATCGGCGAAGACAAGATCGACCACACACCCAAGGACGAGCAGGTGCACATCAAGCTCGGCTCCGCCTTCGATGTCGTGGGTGAACGCCGCCAGGTCAACTTCTCGATCGACACGAACGCGAAAGTGATGGAAGAGGAGATCGAGGTGAAGCTGCGCAATCACAAATCGCAGCCGGTCGACGTGGTGGTGAAGGAAAACCTCTACCGCTGGAGCAACTGGAAAATCCTCACGAAGACGCACGAGTTCCAGAAGGAAGATGCGCGCACCATCAATTTCCCGGTGAAGGTCGCGAAAGATGGCGAGACGGTGGTCCGTTATCGCGTGCGCTACACGTGGTGATGCGCTCGCCGCCGGCCCGCCCGCCCGGTCAATGCGGGCGCGGCCGCTTCAGGAAGTATTCGACCTTGTCCCGGTAGGTACGCGACAACTTGAGTTCCTGCCCACCTTCCAGCCGCAGGAAGTATTCGCCGTTCATGTGCGCGCGCAGGCTCTTGACGCGCGTGAGGTTGACGATGGTGGAACGATGCACGCGCTGGAACAGGCGTGGATCGAGCAGATTTTCCATCTCGCGCATGGTGGCGCGCAGGATGTGTGTATGCCCGCTGGCGTGAATGCATAGATAGTCGCCGGCGGCGTCCACCCACTCGATGGCCTCGACCGGCACTCGCACGGTCTCGCGCCCGTTGCGGATCGGCAGCCAGTTCGGCGTCTGCGCCCCGTTGGTTGCCTCGCCCGGCTCGATCTCGCCGCTGCCGCGCAGCTCGGCCAGCAGGTTCACCAGCTGATCGCGCTCCGCCACCGCGGTGCGCTGATCGTTGAGCTCGCGCACGTGGGTGAGCGTCGCGGCCAGGCGCACGTCGTCCACGGGTTTCAGCACGTAGTCGATGGCGCGTGCTTCGAAGGCCTGCACGGCGAAGCGGTCGTACGCCGTAACGAACACGATCATCGGCAGTTCGTGCGGCTGCAACTCGGCCAGCACGTCGAAGCCGGACAGCCCCGGCATCTGGATGTCGAGGAATACCAGATCCGGCTGATGCGCACGGATGGCTGCGAGCGCTTCGCGGCCATTGGTGCACTGGCCGACGATCTCGATGTCGTTCGCCATGCGCAGCCGCAGCTCGAGGCCACGCCGCGACAGCGCCTCGTCGTCGACCAGCAGGGTTCGCAGCTTGCGCGCGGCATTGGGCGTCATTGCGGAGCAACCTCCGTCGGCAATCCCAGCTCGATGCGAAGCCCGGGCTTGTTGTCGAGCGTCACGAAGCGATGGCGGTCCTCATACAGCACGGCCAGCCGCTCGCACGTGTTGCGCAATCCGACGCCGCGACCCGTGCCCGGAACCGCGCCGGCGCTCATGCCCGGGCCGTCATCCGCGACCGCGAGCTCGAGCATCGAACCGCGCGTGCGGGCTTCGATGCGGATCGCACCGCCTTTCTCGGAAGGCGAAACCGCGTACTTCACCGCGTTTTCGATCAGCGGTTGCAGCAGCAGGCTCGGCACCAGCGCATCGAGCGCCGCGTCTTCCACCGCGTACTCGAGCTTGAGGCGATCGCCGAAACGCAGCTTCTCCGTGGTCAGGTAGAGGTTCATCGCCTCGATCTCCTGCCGCAGCGTCACCTTCTTCATCGGGTCCTGGTCGAGTGTGTAGCGCAGGAACTCGGACAGCCGCATCACCGTCTGGTTGGCGGTGCGGTTCTCGTTGTCGAGGATCAGCGTCGAGATCGCGTTCAACGTGTTGAACAGGAAATGCGGATTGAGCTGGTAACGCAGCATCTTGAGCTGCGCTTCCTGCGCCAGCGTGCCGGCGCGCAGCGTCGCCTCGCGCTGCTCCTGCAGCGATTCGTAATACTTGACGCCGAAGTAGATAGCCGACCAGCACAGCAGCAGGTACATCGACGACATGGTCGCGCCGAAGATCTCGAGGATGCTGCGCATCTCCATTTCGGGCTCGACCAGCATCCAGGTGCCGTTGATGACGATGCGCTGCAGCAGCGCGAACACGTAACAACAGACGAGCGCACCGATGACGATCACGCGCGGGCTTCGCGTCCACAGCCGCCGATAGATGTAGCGCAGCTCGAGCGTGAACAGGAATCCGCTGACCGCCGCCAACGTGACGATCAGCAGATAACCCGTCATCTTTTCGTAGATGAATGCGCCCAGGTATTGGGTCAGCGCGTAACCCAGCCAGCCGCCGACGTGTAACGTCCAGAAGAGCGAATTGCGGTTGTGTCGCAGCGGGTCGAAGCCGGCCATCGCGCAAAGGTACGGGAGCTGGGCGCGCCGGACAAACGTCCTGGCGATCAAACCACTCGACTCGGCGTAATTACTTGCCGGAAGCGGCGGCGAGAGTGACCAGCGCCTTCGGCTGGTCGAGCAGGAAGCCCTGCGCGTAGTCGATACCCACCGCGGCCAGCCACTCGCGTACCGCCGGCGTGTCGACGCGTTTGGCGACACACGACAGCCCGAGCACCTTGGACGCCTGGCAGATCGCCACCACCAGCGCCTGCGGCACGCGTTCTTTCATCGCGATGGCGGTGATCTTCGGCTCGAGCTTGAGGAACTTGACCGCGCTCGAGCCTAACCAGCGCACCGAATTGTGGTGGAAGGTGAAGTCGTCGAGCACGATGTGGCAGCCTATCTTTTCGCAAGCCTGCACGAACATGTCGACGTCGCGTACCTGCTCGACGCACGACTTCTCGGTGATCTCGAAGCCGAGCGCCTTGGCCGGCACCTTGTGATTCTTGAGCACGGTGGCGACGAAGCTGGCGAATTTCGGATCCGCGATGGTGCCCATGCCGACGTTCACGGAGAAGCTGGCCGGATCGGAATCCCAGGCCTCGTGATTCTCGCCGAGCCAGGTCACGAGCTGCTCGACCACGATGCGATCGAGATCGGAATTGGCGCTCGGGTCGTGCACGTCCTGCATGACCCGTTCCGGCGCGACCCCGAATTCATTGTCGGCGTGTGCGTCGCGCACCAGCACCTCGAAACGACGCGTGCCGCCGCCGGCGCGCAGCTTCACCAGCTGCTGCACGTGGAGTTCGAAGATCTGGCCGTAGAACTCGAACTGGCCGGCGCCGGCCGACATCTGCGGCGTTTCTTCGACGAACTGCGGTTCGACGTCCATGTTGGATTCGGAATCCGCCAGCGCTTCGACCTCGGTGGTCGGTTCTTCGGCGGTAATTTCTTCGTATTGCTCGACCGGCCCGTCGATCGACATCTCTTCCGGTATTTCCACCGGCGTGTCGTCGGCGATGAGCTCGGGGATGGGATCCGACGCGAGCGACAGCTCGAGCGTCGGCAGGCGATCGGTCTGCACCACGCGCAGGTCGGGCCGCTTGGGTTCCTGCGCGGCGGATTTCTGCGTGCCTTTGAGCAGCGACTTGGGATCGATATCCGAAATCTCGAACGCGATCGAATCGGCTTCCACGCCGGTCGACGGGCGCTGCGGATGTTGTGAGGCGGCGGGTTTCGCGGCCGGTGCCGCCGGACGCGCTGGCGGAGCCGGCGGGCGAACGGGCATGGGCTGGGCAGCTTTCGGCGGCGGCGCGGCGGGTCGGGCCGGCGCGGCCGGACGCGTTGCAGCCGGCGGCGGCGTTGCGGGTCTGGCGGGCGGAACGGCCGCACGCTGCGCGGCAGGAGTGCCCGAAGCCTGCGGCCGAGCGGGAGCCGCGGGCACACCCGGTCGGGAGCCGGCGGCCGGAGTTCCCGGCCTCGCCGGCGGAGCCGGCTGGCTAACTACCTTGGCGCCGACGGCGGGAGCCGGCGGCGCGGCCGGCGCAGGCGGCTTGCGCAGGAATGCCAGGCGGCGCATGAGATTCGTGTTGGTCGGCGTGACGAATTTTGCCGCGCCCTTGCTGTCGAGAAATTTCGCGTCCGCGATGATCATCGCGAGACCGACCAGGTCGTTGAGCGGCGAACGCGCCGGCAGGAAAGCCGCCGCGCGGCCGTCACCGATGCCCTGGAAAACGTAGGTCTTGTCCGGGCCGGCGGCGAGGGCCGCGGCGGCTTCGACCACGAGATTGTGTTCGTCGGGACCGAGCGCGCCTTCGTCTAACCACAGGACGTCGCCGCGTTCGTCGTGCAGGGAAATGGATTGCAGTCGGTTGCCGGAAAGCGCCTGCTTCAGCGCTTCGCCGATCGCGGCTTTCGAATCGCCCGTAGCTGTGACACTCGCGCTCGCCTGCATTTGCGAAATTTCCCCGGATTGAAGATGCAGAGTCGCAAATCAGCGAATGTCCCGCCGTGACATAGCTCGCGTTCCCCGACAAGGCGTCGCGGGCTTTTGACGCCGTTATGTCGAATGCGGTCCGGTTTCGCGCAGCAGGTCACATTGGCTGTTTTACGCGGGAAAAGGCCCGCGAATCGGCGCTGCGCAGGTACACCTGCCGCATGCCCGGCGTCGATCTAACCACCAGCAATTTTCCTCGCCGGCCTTTTTTGCGTCAGCCGCCGAGGAAGTCGCGCTTGCCGATGTCCACGCCGTTGTGCCGCAGCAGGTTGTACGCGGTCACGTGGTGGAAGAAGAAATTCGGGATCGCCCAGTTCTGCAGATAGGCGAGGCCCTTGAACTCGACCGTGCGGTCGCGCAGCGGAATCTTGATGTCGCGGCTTTCGCTGCCCTCGAGCGCGGCGGCCGGCACCGTGGCGATGTAGTCGAGCGTCTTCTTCACGCGTGCGACCAGGTCGTCCATGGTGACTTCGTTGTCTTCGAACTTCGGCGGATCGAGCGCCGCGAGCCGCGCCACGGTGCTCTTGGCGAAATCGCTGGTGAGCTGTATCTGCTTCGCGAAAGACAGCATGTCGGGCGCCAGTCGCGCGTTGACCAGCACGCTCACATCGAAGCCGCGTGCCTTGGCATTCGCCACGCCCTTCTCCATGACGAACAGCAGCTGCGTGAGCGCGCGCTGGAACACGTCGTGACTCATCGCGTGCATCGAAATCTTCATGAGGTCTTTCCTTTTTAGATTCTTTAGTGGAACAATGGGCGCACCAACGGTGGCTTTGGTGCGCATTATGAGTGAATTGTGGTCAGCAGCTCAGCTCGCCGTATTCGCCCGGGTCGTCGAGCTCAACGGCTTCTCCGCCGCCGCGCGTGCCTACCAGGTGCCGAAAGTCGCCATCAGTCGCGCCATCGCGGATCTGGAAAAATCCATCGGCGTGCAGCTCATGAAGCGTACCACCCGGCGTATTTTTCTCACCGCCGCGGGCGAGGCCGTCCTGCCGCACGCGCGCGCCATCGGCATCGAGGTCGAGAAGGTACGCCAGCTCGCGGAAGGCTTCGCGACAAAGAGCACCGGCCCGCTGCGCGTCATCGCCGATCCGACCTACGGCCGCGTGTTGCTGGCGCCGCTCGTGCCGCGATTCCTCGACAGCTTTCCCGACATCGCGCTCGACGTGGTGCTGGATGCGGATGACAGCACGGAGTGGGACGTCGCCATCCGCGCCGGCAAGTCCGACGACCCGAAACTCGGTGCGCGGCTGCTCGGCGCGCCGCCCGCGGTGTTGTGCGCTACGCCAGCCTATCTGCAAAAGCATCCGGCGCCGGAGCGGCCCGAAGGTCTGCGCGATCACGCGCTGCTGACACCCGCCGGCGTCGGAGCCGAGTATCACTTCCAGATGACAAAGGCGTCGGCGCGCGCCGAAGTGCGCGTTCGCCCCAAACTCGCCGTGGACGATCCAGCGGTGCTGCACAGTGCGACGGTTGCCGGACTCGGCATCGGCCTGCTGCCCGAGTTCCTGTGCCGCCAAGGCGTGGCCACGGCGAAACTGCGCAAGGTGCTCGCCGATTGGCAGGCTCCCTCCGCTGCGCCACTGTATGCGGTATTTCCCGCCGGCCTCGAGGACGACCATCGCGTGCGCAGCTTCGTGGAATTCGCCGCCGCGAACATCGTGCCGGCGCTGGCCAGCTGATTCGAAGGAGGCGCTCTCGATGTATCGCGCACCGGTCAAGGATCTCCGGTTTGTTCTCGATGAACTGATCGGCACCGAAGGCTTGCGGGGCTGCCCCGAATTTGCCGAATACTCCAGCGAAACGGCCGACGCCGTGCTCGGCGAGGCCGCGCGCTTCGCGGAAGTCGTGCTCGAACCGCTGTGCCAGAGCGGCGATCGCGAAGGCGCGTCATGGTCGCCTAATGGCGTGACCATGCCGGCGGGTTTCCGCGACGCCTATCAGCAGTTCTGCGAGAGCGGCTGGCCGGCCCTGCGCTCGAAGTCCGAATACGGCGGGCAGAACGCGCCCACCGTGCTCGGCACCGCGGTGGAAGAGCTCTGGGCGGCATCCAATCTCGCATTCAAGCTCTGCCCGATGCTCACCCAGGGTGCCATCGAGGCGCTGCAGCACTTCGGCTCGCCACAGCAACAGCAGCTGTACCTGCCGAAGATGGTGAGCGGTGAATGGACCGGCACCATGAACCTCACCGAGCCGCAGGCCGGCTCGGACCTGGCGCAGGTGCGCACCCGCGCGGTGCCCACCGGATCTAACTACCGCATCAACGGGCAGAAGATCTTCATCACCTACGGCGAGCACGACATGGCGGCCAACATCGTGCACATGGTGCTGGCGCGCATCGAGGGCGCGCCGCCCGGGGTGCGCGGCATCTCGCTGTTCATCGTGCCGAAGTTCCGGGTCAACGCCGACGGCACACTCGGACCCCGCAACGACGTGAACTGCGCGTCGATCGAACACAAGCTCGGCATCCACGCGAGCCCCACCTGCGTGATGATGTACGGCGAAAACGAAGGCGCGCTCGGTCTGCTGGTGGGCGAAGCCAATCGCGGCCTCGAATACATGTTCGTGATGATGAACGCTGCACGCCTGTCCGTCGGGCTCGAAGGTTATGCGCAGGGCGAACGTGCCTTTCAACGCGCGGCGGAATGGGCGCGTACCCGCGTGCAGGGCAAACCCCCGGTGCCGCTCGCCAGGATCTCGGGATCGGCTTCGATGGGCACGGGCTCCTCTCCGGCGCCGATCATCGGGCACCCCGACGTCAAGCGCATGTTGCTGGAAATGAAATCCACGGTCGAAGCCTGCCGGGCGCTGGCGCTGTACGCCGCTCACCAGCTCGATCTCGGCGCCGCGCATGCGGATGACGCCGTGCGCGCGGCGGCGCAAGCGCGCGGCGACCTGCTGATCCCCATCGTGAAAGGCTTCTGCACCGAGGCCGGCATCGACATCGCCTCGACCGGCATCCAGGTGCACGGCGGCATGGGCTACATCGAAGAAACCGGCGCCGCGCAGATCTTCAGGGATGCGCGCATCACGTCCATCTATGAAGGCACCACGGGCATCCAGTCGAACGACCTGATCGGCCGCAAATTCGGCCGCGACCGCGGCGCCACGCTGTTTGCCTTCATCGGCGAAATGCAGACGTCGCTCGAGGCGCTCGCCGCCGGCCGCGTCGAGGCGGTCCAGTCGCGCGCGGCGGCGCTCGACGCGCTGGTGCGGTTGCGCAAGTCTTCGGACAGCTTGCTAGGGTCTTTGTCCACGGCGCCGGATCGCGCCATGGCCGTATCGGTACCGTTTCTCAAGTTGTGCGGTCTGGCCATCGGTGGCTGGCTGATGGCACGCGCGGCCGATGTCGCGGCGCAAAAACTCGCCGCGGGCACGGCCGACCGGCCGTTCTTCGAAGCGAAGCTCGCGACCGCGCATTTCTACGGATCGCAAGTGTTGCCAGAAGTGCTGGCGCTGGAACAGATTGTCAGCCACGGCAGCGATGCGGTGGTGGGCACCGATGCCGCGCTGATTTGACCCAGATCGGAGGAATGGCGATGGACCGAAGAAGTTTTCTTGCGATGGGCGGTGTTGCGGCGGTCGCCGGGGCAACCACCGCTGGCGGCCATGACATCGGGTTTCCGCACGAACACCTGCCGGACGGCACGATCATTCCCACGGGCTCGCTGCTGACGCGGCGCATCCCGTCGACCGGGGAAGCAATTCCAGCCATCGGCCTCGGCACCTCGGGTCCGTTCGAAGTCGGCGCGGACGAAGCCGCGCGCGCACCACTGCGCGAAGTGCTGAAGGCGTTCTTCCTCGCGGGCGCCCGGCTCATCGACACCTCGCCAATGTATTCCACGGCGGAGGCGGTGCTCGGCGACCTGCTCACGCCGGAGCAGCAGGCGAAGGCGTTTGTCGCCACCAAGGTGTGGACGCCGGGCTCCGGCAATGCGGCCGAACAGAAAGGCATCGAGCAGATGCAGCGTTCGATGGCGCTGCTCAAACATCCGCGCATTGAGCTCATGCAGGTTCACAACCTGGTCGACCTGGAGCCGCACCTGAAGACGCTGCGGCGCTGGAAGGCGGAAGGCAAGATCAAGTACCTCGGCGTGACGCACTACACCACCAGTTCTTACCCCGACCTGATCGCCATCATCGAGCGCGAAAAACCCGACTTCGTGCAGTTCAACTATTCGGTGGTGACGCGCGAAGCGGAGCAGCGGCTGCTGCCGTTGTGCGCCGACAAGGGCGTCGCGGTGATCGTCAATCGCGCCTTCGAAGACGGCAACCTGTTCAGCAAGGTGCAGGGCAAGCCGCTGCCGCCGTGGGCCGCGGACTTCGGCGCGAAGAGCTGGGCGCAGGTGTTCCTCAAATTCGTGTTGTCGCACCCGGCCGTGACCTGCGTGATCCCGGCCACCGGCAAGGCGCGCAATCTGGTCGACAATCTCGGCGCCGCGATCGGCAAACTACCCGACGGCAAGCAGCGCGCGCAGATCATCGCCGCGGTGGGTTGAGTGGTGCCGGGAAGGGGGTTCCGGGGGTTTCGAAAAATGGGACATTCCCCATTTTTCGAAACCCCCGGAACCCCCTTCCCGGCACCACCCTCCTACGGCGCCTCGATGAGTTTGTAGAACCGGCTGTCGCGCACGTCCACGAGATACAGCTCCCCATCGAAATCCTGCGCGAACGAGGTGACGTGTACGTCCGAATCCCAGCCGTCGGCGTAGGAGAGGGGTAGCGTCGGCGCGGTATTCGTCGGAATCGTCCAGATCAACTGCGAGCTGTAGTCGCCGAACACATAGCGTCCGGTGAGCGCCGGGATCGCCGTGCCGTGGTAGACGAAGCCGCCGGTCACCGCCTGGCCCACCGGATGCTCGTACTCGGCCACGGGCAGAATGAGCGGCGTCGCAGGGCTGCCGCAGGTGAGCGCCGTGTCGAGCGTGCCTTCCTTGCAGCGCCAGCCGTAGTTGCCACCCTTGGTGACGAGATCGATTTCCTCGCGCGTATGCGACCCCACGTCGCCGAGCCACAACGCGCCGGTCGCGCTGTCGAAGGTCCAGCGCCACGGATTGCGGAATCCCCAGGCGAAGATTTCCGGGCAATCGGCGCTGCCGCTGCCGTCGAGATTGCACAGCGCATTGGCGGCGAATGGGTTGTCCGCGGGAATGCGATACAGACGCCCGGCCGTCGTGCCGCTCACATCGATGCGCAGGATCTTGCCGAGCAGGTTGTTGGTGAGCTGGCCATTGCCGGCCTGGGCGGAGTCGCTGTCGTCGTTGCCGCCGTCGCCCATGCCGATGTAGAGATATCCATCCGGTCCGAACAGCAGATGTCCGCCGTTGTTGTGGCCACCCGGTTGCGCCATCTCGAACACGATCTGTTCGGAGCCGGGGTTGAGGGTCGCGCCATTGTCCGCGGTGGTGAACACCGACACGCGCAACACGATCACTCCCGGGGTGGTCTCATGCGTGTAGGCCACCCAGGCGCGGTGGTCGGCCGGGAAGTCGGGATGAAAGGCCAGGCCTAACAACCCGTGCACGTTGCGGAAGACCACGCGGTCGCTGATGTCGAGGACGTTGCTGGTCGCGGTGACGTTGGCGGCATCCGCGAAACTGACGACGTGGCCATCCTGCTGCACGATGATCCAGCGGCTCGTGTCATGCGGGGCGCGCAGCAGCGAATGGGCGGCGACGGGTCCCGTGGGCCCCTCGAGTCCCGCATATACCCTCTGCACTGCGAGACGCAGTGGACCCGGTGGTGGTGACGGCGGGAGCGCCAGCGTGGTCGCACTCGCAGCGCTCGAAGCCGCCGACACATTGGGCGCAGCGGCGGCATCGACCGCGACAACCGTATAGCTATAAGCGGTGGCGGCAACGAGCGCAGTGTCGGTGTACGAAGTCGCCGTGAGAGTCGCGACCGGCGTCGCGCCCGCATCGCGGAACACGCGATATTCGGCAATGCCGCTGGCGTCGGTGGACGCGGTCCAGCTCACGAGCACCGAAGTGGGCGATTGAGCCACGGCGGTCACGCCCACGGGCACCGACGGCGGAGTCGTATCGGCCGCGGGCGGCTGCACGGGCTGCGACGGTGGGGGAGAGGAGCCTTCGCCGCCGCCGCCACAGGCGGACAGCAAAAGTCCCAGCGACAGCGCCGCCGCGAATGCCATCTTCCGAGTCATGCCGAAGTCCCACTTTTTATTGGAGTCGTGTGGTCGACAATATGGGGCGCATGGGTACTCCGCGCCGTCGGACGGGATCGCGTCGCAGGCGCCCGGCCGAGAAAACGGGCGTAGGAAGGCGCCGATCCGGCGCTATTTCGCGTCGATTCGCGCGATCAGCTCATCCATCGAGCGGATCACCGAAGCGCCGCTCGCACGCATTGCCTCGAATGCCGTCCCGGGCGCGTAGCCGATGGCACGCATTCCGGCGGCGCGGGCAGCGGCCGCGCCCGCGGGTGAATCCTCTATGACGACGCAATCCACGGGCGCCGCGCCGAGCCGCTCCGCCGCCAGTAGATAGACATCGGGCGCGGGTTTGGGCCGCGCGACCATCGAGCTCACGTAGATGTGTTCGCCGAACTGGCCCGCGAGTCCCGCGACCTGCAGCGACAGCTGCACGCGTGCCAGCGGCGACTGCGACGCGACCGCCATGCGATGCCCGCGGCGCCGCAGCGTCTCGATGGCGACGCCGACGCCGTCGACCGCCTTGAGCTCGCGCATGAATGCGTGCGCGGTCGCGAACGCCCAGTTGTAGATCCAGGATGAGCCGGGCCGCGTGCCGGTGCGCGCCGCGATCGCATCGAGAACGCCGTCGACCGTCTTGCCGAGGAACAACGCATGCGCCTCCTCGACCCCGAGCTCCACGCCGAGCGCGTGTAATTGCTCGCTCTCCACCCGGCTCGCGAGGTACTCGCTGTCTATCAATACACCGTCGCAGTCGAAGATCAGCGCGGGCAGGGATGAGTCGCTCAAACTACCCTCTCAACCCTTGCGCAGGCGCGCGCGCCCGGCGGCCGAAAATATTGCGATCGGCCACAGCAGCGCCATGCGCAGGCGCGATTGCCAGCGCAGCGAACGGTCCGGCTGGCGTTCGCCCGAAAACAGGTAGCTCGACGTGGCGCTGGCGGTGAACAGCAACGCGCCGAAGAACCACACCATTCCGAACAATCGCAGCAGTATCGCGGGCATCGCAGCGGCTCCGGTTCACCTGGCTACTTCTTGTAGGGCTCGTGCAATTCCACCGGCGAGGGTTTCGCCTTTTTCTTGCGCATGCGGATGTTGAGCATCTCCACCGCCACCGAGAAGGCCATCGCGAAGTAGATGTAGCCCTTCGGCACCTTGTGATCGAAGCCCTCGGCCATGAGCATGACGCCGACCACCAGCAGGAACGACAAGGCCAGCATCTTGATCGATGGATGCGCCGAGACGAACTCACCGATGCCGCGCGCGAACAACATCATCAGGCCGACCGAAGCGACCACCGCGGCGATCATCACCGAAACGTTGTCGACCATGCCGACGGCCGTGATGATGGAGTCGAGCGAGAACACCATGTCGATGACGATGATCTGCAGGATGACCGCGGCGAAGGCGTTCTTGACCGCGCCGGAGGCGTGCCCCTCTTCGCCCTCGGTGAGCTGGTGAATCTCCTTGGTGGATTTCCAGACCAGGAACAGGCCACCCGCGATGAGGATCAGATCGCGACCCGAGATAGGTTCGCCGAGCAGCGTGATCAAAGGCGCGGTGAGGCCGACGATCCACGACAGCACCAGCAGCAGGCCAACGCGCATGAACATCGCGAGGAACAGGCCGATGCGCCGGGCCCGTTCGCGCTGCACGGGCGGCAGCTTGTCGACCAGGATCGAGATGAAAATGATGTTGTCGATGCCGAGCACGAGCTCGAGCGCCGTCAAAGTGAAGAATGCGATCCAGACTTGTGGATCGGACAGCAGCGCGAGAATGGCTTCCATGAGTGGGCGCGATATTAGCTCAAGTGGCGATGCGCAATGACAGGCCGGACGAGTATTGGTTTACCGCAACGCGTTGTAGTCTTGCGGCCATTCATGACTGCGCCACGGACATCCGGACACCGCCTGTTTCTGCCGCTGATCGCGACGCTGTGGCTCGCGGGTTTTCCCCCGGCGTCGTTCGCGCGGCTGCAATCGGGCGAAGTGCCGGTATGGCAGGTGCAGGAAGTCACGTTCGAGGCGGCCCGCGATTACGCAAATCCTTACGTCGACGTCGAATTCTGGGTCGATCTTTCCGGGCCGGGATTCTCGCGGCGCGTGTACGGGTTCTGGGATGGTGGACGCACGTTCAAGGCACGCTTCGTCGCGACGCAGCCCGGTGAATGGAGCTGGACGTCGGGCGCAAATCAAGCGAACGATTCCGGACTCAACGGCGGCGGCGGAAAATTCCAGGCGGTTGGCTGGAGCGCGGCCGAGCTCGAGGAGAATCCGAACCGCCGCGGTTTCGTGCGCGCCAGCGAGAATGGTCATGCGCTGCGCTACGCGGATGGCACGCCGTTCTTCCTGGTGGGCGACACCTGGCTGGCCGCATCGACGTGGCGATTGCCATGGAAGGGGAGCCAGCCGACCGCGGACTATCTACCCGCGCCGGGCATCGGCTTCGAGGAGGCGGTGTCGTACCGCAAGCGCCAGGGGTTCAACTCCGTCTCGTTCATCGCTGCGTTTCCGAACTGGGCAGCGGATGCACGCGGCGCGACCTTTGCGAACAAGGATGGAGTCTTCCTGCGCAATGCCTGGGAGAAGTTCGGCTATTGGGCACCGAACGCGAAGATTTCCACCGCCGACGGCGCGACCACCACCGCGAAGGACATGCACGACGAACATGGCAACCGCCCGTTCGAAGTGTTCGCGGATCGCGAGGGCTTGGCCAATTTCGATCGCATCAATCCGCAATATTTCGCCAGCCTCGATCGCAAGATGCGTTACCTGTCCGACCAGGGATTCGTGCCGTTTCTCGAAACGATCCGCCGCGACAACGCTCCCTCGTGGAAGGCCTACTTCGATTTCAACGCCTCGTACGGCCGCTTCGTGCAGTACCTCATCGCGCGGTACGGCGCGTTCAATCTCATCTTCAGTGGCATCCATCTCGACTGGATACCGAAGGAATTCAGTCTCACCGCGGATGAGTTCAATGCCGCGCTTACCCAGCACCACGCAAAGTACGGCCCGTTGCCGTTCGGCCAGCCGTATACGACGCTCATCGATCGATCCACCTACAAGGCATTCGGGCATGGCGCCGCCGCGCCCTGGCTCACGATGCACACGGTGGGCAACAATCCGCGCAATCACGCCATCTACGCCTCGATCGAAGAGCTCTTCCGCCTGCAGCCGCCTTATCCGGCCGCGAACCTCGAGCCTTACTACACGGGCTGGAATCATTCGATCAATCGCCCGGGTGGCGAAACGCCGGCCGAGAATTCCGCGCGCGACAATTATTTCGCGCGCGCGATGATGTACGGCTCGGTGCTGTCGGGCGCGCTGGCGGGTCATGTACATGGCACCGGTGCGTACGACGTGACCTCCACTGGCGAGCCGCCTGGTTGGCGTCCATACATCTGGACCGCGCTGCGTTACGAATCCGGCGCGCAGATGCGGCACCTCGCCGCGTTCGTGTTGTCGGAAGGCGCGCGTTACCAGCAGTTGCAACTCGCCTCGGCCGATCTCCTGCCGCGCGGAATTCCGGGTGCCCGCGACGACGGTCTCGACGGCTGGGGCTTTCTCATGCGCACCCCCGATCGAGCCTTCGCGCTGCTGTATTTCGAAAAGGGCGCGCCGCCGCCGCGGATGCGCGGCTTCAATCCACAGACTAACTACTCGTTCACGGCCTTCGATCCGCGCACCGGGTCATGGGCCCGCGCGCGTTTGCTGAGAAGCGACGCCGCCGGGCTGCTGACGCTGCCGGTCCCGAAAGCGGGGTCGGCAGAAGACTTCGCGGGGAAAATACTCGCGATGCCGTGAGCGCTAGCCCCACGCATCCCGGGACAAGATCATTTCATCCTGCTTTTGTTGACTCGCCCCCGGGTTTCACAACATCCTGCCTCCTGGCGATCAAGCCGGATTGCAGGGTCAAGGGAGCAAATCATGCGTGGATCGAAGCCATTGCCGTTGTTCTTGAGCGCGGTTCTGGGGGCGCTTGCGTCCTCCGGGGCACCTGCCCAGGAGAGCCCCGCGGCCGACCAGGCGATTGAAGAAGTGGTCGTCACCGGGTCGCGTATCCGGCAGACCGAACAAGGCTTCGCGAATCCCGTGACCACGTTTTCTGCGGAAAACATCGTCCAATCCGGCAAGACGGACCTGGCGGACTTTCTCGCGCAGTCACCCGCACTGGTCGGATCCATCACCGGCGACCTGACGGCCGGGTCCAACCCCGGATTCGGCGAGGTGGGCCTGAACCTGCTCGACCTGCGCCACCTCGGTGTAGCCCGCACGCTCGTACTGGTGGACGGACGCCGCCACGTGTCCGGCCTCGCGGGTTCCGCGGCGGTCGACATCGACGCGATCCCGACCGATCTGCTGGAGGCGGTGGACGTGCTGACGGGCGGCGCCTCCGCCATCTACGGTGCCGACGGTGTGTCGGGCGTGGTCAATTTCCGGCTCAAGAAGGATTTCGAGGGCATCACCTTCCGTGGGCAGACGAGCGCGTCGGAACATGGCGATGGCCAGAACAATTTCGCCGCGCTGACCGCCGGCATGAATTTCGCGGAAGGCCGCGGCAATGTCGCGCTGGCGTACGAGTTCAGCGCGGACCAGCGCGTGAACGACCAGGCCCGCTCCTTCCTGCGCGCACCGCGCGCCGCCGAGCTCGCGCAGAACCAGGATGATCTGGACGACGATCCGAACGTACCCGACAACATTCCCTACAACGACATCCGTTACGCCGACAGCTCGCCCACCGGTGCGGTCGACGTGGACTTCGATTTCGCCCCGGATTTCGAAGGCAATGGCAGCGTGTACGACCGCGGCTTCCTGCTCGAAAACTCCGGCGGTTACACGCAGGGTGGATCGAGCACCCCGGTAAACGGCTACCAGGGAGATCTGTTCCCCAAGATGGATCGCCACCTGGTCAACCTGGTGAGCCACTTCGACGTGAGCGATTCGCTGACGATTACCGCCGAGGGCAAGTACGTGCGCTCGCACGCTTTTTCGGTGGCGCAGCCGTCGTACGACTTCTACCTCTTCATGACGCCTGACAACCCGTACATGCCCGACGAGATCCGCGACGCAATCGTGCCGGGCGCGGCAGCGGAATATTTCGAGGATCCCGAGACGCCCGACGGCGTGCTGCTCACGCGCGACAACTACGATCTCGGCGTCAACGCGGAAGACACCACGCGCGAGACGCTGCGCGGCGTGCTGGCCGCGAACGGCACGGTGAGCGATCACCTGCAATACGAAGCTTCTTATGTCTACGGTGAAACCAAGAGCCGGATCGTCACGATCAAGAACCGCTCCGAAGACAACTGGGCTGCGGCGATCGATGCCGTCACCGACCCGATCACCGGGGTGCCGGTCTGCCGCCGCTCGCTCGATCCGGAAGCGGAGGACTACCTCGCCGGCTGCGTTCCCTACAACATCTTCGGCAACGATGTGCGGAACCAGGGCGCGGCCGATTTCGTCAACACCGACAGCGTTTCGCACACGAAGGTGACCCAGCAGGTCGTCTCGGGTTCGATGTCCGGCGATTTCGGCGATGCCCTGAAACTCCCGGGAGGTTCGATCGGCTTCGCGTTCGGCGCCGAATATCGGCGCGAAACCAGCGACTCCGTGCCTGCGCCCGAGATCCAGGACGGCTCGTCGTGGAGCGGTCCCGTCACACCGTCTTATGGCAGCTTCGACGTCAAGGAAGTTTTCGCCGAGGTGAACGTGCCGCTGCTCAAGGACGCGCGGTTCGCGGAACGGCTGTCGTTCGGCGCCGCCTTCCGTGCGTCGGACTACAGCACGGTGGGTTCCACCAGTTCATGGAAGGTCGATGCGGTATATGCGCCGGTGCGTTCGGTGACGCTGCGCGGCACATACGCCCAGGCCGTGCGCGCGCCGAACATCGCCGAGCTGTTTTCCCCGGAAACCACCACGTTCCATTTCATCACCGATCCTTGCGACATCAACGAGCTGAACAACGGCACGAGCACGCGTGAAGAGAATTGCGCCGAGTTGTTGACCGGGCTGGGTGTCGATCCGGGGTCGTTCCTGCCGTCGAACACGACGCAGGCGACCTTGTACACAGAGGGCATCTACGGCGGCAACCGCGCGCTGCGCGAGGAGACTGCGACCACGTGGACGGCGGGCGTGGTGCTGCGGCCGGAGTTCGCGTCCGGCCTGACCGTGGCGCTCGACTGGTACGACATCGAGATCGAGGACGCCATCAACACACCCGAGGCGCAGGAAGTGGCGCAGCTGTGCGTCGACAATCCCTCGCTCGACAACCCGTATTGCGCGGGCATCGACCGCGATCCCGAGACCGGCTACATCGTCGGCTTCACCGTGCGGCCCGACAACGTCGCGAGTTTCCGCACCGCCGGCCTGGACGTCGCCATCAACTATCTTTTCGACACCGAGAATCACGGCGGATTCAAGCTGCAGCTGGTCGGCGGATATCTCGACCGGCTCGAATTCATCCCGGTGCCCGGCGCCGAGGTGGATAACGATCTCGAGGAACAGTACTACCCGAAATTTTCCGCCACGCTCGACCTGAGCTGGAAGCAGGGCCCGCTGACGGTCGCCTACGGCCTCAACTGGTTCGGCAAGACCGACCGGTTCACGCGCGAGACGCTGGGGGGCGATCCCGACTACAGCGACCCTCGCTATTTCAAGGTGAAGCAGAAATGGGATCACGAGATCAACGTGGCCTATGACATCGGCGAACACGTGAACGTCTACGCCGGCATCAACAATCTCTTCGACCAGAAGCCGGCATTCGGTTACGGCTCCAACAGCTCGTATCCGATCTCCGCGATGGGCCGCTACTTCTACGCGGGCGCGAGGATGAACTTCGGCGCCGCCGGCCGATGAGGAAACTGAATGCGGGGGTGGCCGGGCTGCTGCTGGCCACGCTGCCCGGTTTGTGCGCGCAGGCGGCGACGCCTTTCGGGCTCGACGACTTCTATCTACTGGCGGGTGTTGCGGAGCCGGCCTTTTCGCCGTCGGGCGATTCGATCGTGTACAGCGTCTCGCTCAACCTCAAAAAAGACGACGAGGCCACCAGCGACATCTGGTCGGTGCCGTGGAGCGGGGGCAAGCCCGTGCAGCTCACGCGTACGCCCAAGGCCAGCGAGTGGCAACCGCGCTTCGGCGGCGACGGCAAGTCGCTGTTTTATCTGTCCGATGCGGGCAAGGGTGAAACGACGCAGTTGTGGCGCATGTCGGCCCGGGGCGGCGGCGCGCGCCGGATCACGGATATCCCGGGCGGCATCAGCGATTTCGATCTGTCGCCCGATGGCAAACGCGCGGCGGTGATCGCCGAGGTGGGGCTTCACGTCGGTGACAAGTCCGACATTCCACCGCCGATCGAGACCGAGCGCTTCCTGTTCAAGTGGGACGGCAAGGGTTATCTCGACGATCGCACGCAGCAGCTGTTCATCGTCGACCTGGCGACGGGAAAGGCGCGGCAACTGACCACAGGTCAGCGCGATCACTGGCACCCGGCGTGGTCGCCGGATGGCGCGTCGCTCGCCTACACGGCGAAGGATCGCGGCGATACCGACCGCGATTCCAACTACGAAGTCTTCGTCCAGGGAGTCGACGCGGGCGAGGCGCGCAAGCTCAGCACCTCATCCGGGCCGGACAACGATCCGGACTGGGGCGCGCGGCCCGCGTGGTCGCCGGATTCGCGCCGCGTGTTGTGGCTCGAAGGCGGCGAGGACAAGTGGATCTACTACGCGACGCCGCAGCTCGCGGTCGCGGACGTCGTGACCGGCGCGGTGACACGCCCGGGCCGTATCGATCGCTGGTTCTACTTTCCCAAATTCGCACCGGACGGTTCGATCGTTTCGCTGATCGAGCAGGACCGCGACACCTGGCTCGCGCGCATCGATCCGGCCAGCGGCCACATCGAATACCTGACCTCCGGCAAACGATTCGGCAGCGACTTCGCGGTCGCCGCCAACGGCCGCCTCGCGCTGCTCGACAGCGACATGAGCCAGCCGGCGGAGATCTTCGCGGTGGATGGCCTGCGCCAGCTGACGCATCACAACGCCTGGACGGAAAGCCGCGCGCAGGGTGAAGTCCGCGATGTGTCGTTCGCGAGCGGCGACGCCGAGATCCATGGCTACGTCACGTTGCCCGCCGATTTCGATCCCGCCAAGCGTTACCCGCTGCTGGCCTATCTACACGGCGGCCCGGTCTACCAGCACAGCCACGAGTTCGAACTTGCGCCGCGCCTGTACGCCGCGGCGGGCTACGCGGTGTTGTCGGTCAATCCGCGCGGTTCATCCGGCCGCGGCTTCGACTTCTCGCGCGCCATCTATGCCGACTGGGGCAATCTCGACGTGCAGGACATCAGCGCCGGGATCACGCACGCCATCGACGCCGGTATCGCGGACCCCGCGCGCATTGGCGTGTTCGGCTGGAGCTACGGCGGCATCCTCACCGACTACATGATCGCCAGCGACACACGGATCCAGGCGGCCGTTTCCGGCGCCGGCGTCGCGAACGTGCTCGCGACGTTCGGCGTCGACATGTACGCCCGTGAGTATGTGTTCGAACTCGGAACGCCCTGGGAGAACTTCGACACCTGGCGCAAGCTCGCCTATCCGTTCCTGCACCCCGAACGCATTACCGCGCCGACCTTGTTCCAGTGCGCAAGCGCCGACGACAACGTGCCGTGCGCCGGCGCGCAGCAGATGTACCTGGCGCTGAAAGTCCGCGGCGTCCCGACGAAGCTCATCGTCTATCCGGGTGAAAACCACGGCCTCTCCGTGCCCAGCTACCTGGTACACCGCATGCGCAACAACATCGAGTGGTTCGACCGGTGGCTGAAGTCGGTGTCTAAGTCGGTGCCGGGTCGGACTTAGTGAGCTGGCAACGGCTTCCCAAGTTTCGCCACTTCGCTAAGTCCGACCCGGCACCGACTTAGACACCGACTTCAGCCGGAACTCCGCATCCCCGTAGTGAACGTAGTCGGCCCAGTCAGGTGAGCGGCGGGCGTGGATCGCGCGCCGCGCCTTGACCAGCGCGGTGCCGATGCTCGCGCGCAGCAGCTCCTTGTAAAAGACACTGGCAAAGGCACTGGCCGATGCGTCGTCCACCGCCCAGTGCGTGCCGACGTAGTGCGCCAGGCCCGCCCGCAGAAGCGTCTCGGCCAAACTCAGGTTCTTCGCGATACTCTGCGCGCGTTGGGTGAAGGCTGCTCGCGCGCCCCTGCGCAGGCGCGCTGACTCGCAGGCATTGAACACGATCAGCGGCGGCAGGCGGCCGAGCGCGGCGAGCGCCGTGCCGGTCAGCTCGCCATCCGCCAGGACCAGGCCGGATTCGCCAGGCTGTTGGGCATCGAACCAGGCGTGCCCGGCGTAGTGGATGACGTCGTGGCGTCCGGATTCGAATTCGGCGGTGACGCGCGCCAGCGTCGCCGCTTCACCCGCGACCTCGGTGATCCGCACGCCACGCGCCGCGCCGAGAATCTTCGCGATGCGCACGCGCTCGATTTCCGCTCCGGGCAGATCGCCGGTGGGGTTGGCGATCACCAACACACCGAGCTCCTGCTGCGTACGCCGCGCCGCGTCGAAACGCGCCGGCACCAGGTCCGCCGTCGCATAACGCCGCGACAACCCACCTTCGAGCGCGGGAACCCAGCCGCGCAGATTCAGCGCTTCCCAGGGCACGCGGCTGGCGGCGGCATCGTGGACCACGGACAGCGCCTGGCCGCGCGTGGCCCGCAAGGCCTGCGCCAGTGCCGGGTGCAACACCAGGTCGCCTAACTTCCGCCCGAGTTCCTTCACGCGCGCCGTAGTCAGAGCCGGGCTGGCAAAGGCGGAATCGAGTTTGTCGAGCGCGCCGGCCGCGAACTCCTGGCTCTGGGAGAAGATCGCCGCGGTGCTCCCGCCGGTGAGCAACGAGGCGCGCCAGGTCTCGCGTCCATCCCGTCTTGCTTCCGCCGCAACGATGAGGTGGGCGGTGCCGCGGACCTTGCGGGCCGCCGCCGTTGCCGTGATCGCACGCGCTGCCGCGAGCGGCGCCAGCTTCAGCGCGCCCGCCGGCCGCGAATTGACGAAGTCCCCGATCCGGCTGAACACGCGGCGCGCCTCGGTGCGATTCAATACATGCAGGTCGATGCGCGTGAGTTTCGAATTGCCGGCTGCGCGCGCCCGCAGGAAGCCGCGCAACTGCGCGGCGAACGAATCCGCCGGATCGATGCCGGCGCGGGCACCCCAGGCCACGGTGGCGAGCGAGCGGAATGGCGGCGCCTCGGCGAACCGCGCCAGGTTCTCGGCGGCGAGCTCGATCACATCCAACGCCAGCCGGTCGAAACGCCCGAGACCGACAAGAAGGTAGTTAGTATGCGCCGGCTTCCGCCCGCGCCGCAGGCTGCGCGGGATGGGCGTGATGCTGCCGGCATCGCCGCTGACCACGCGATGCTCCATCCATTCGCCGATGATCCCGCCCAGCCGCTTGTCCACGTCGGCCGCGGCACCACCGGCGCTGACGCCGCGTAACACCGCGACCGCGGTGGCCGCGGTGCGCGCCTTTGCGACATCCCCGATGCAGACACGGACGAGAAGCCGCTTCGCGGCGACCCGTCGCTGTGGCCGGCGATGCGGGCGCCCCTGCGGCGGCTCGTTGAGCGTGTCGAGAAACAGGCGCCGCTGTTCGGGTGTCATGTGCGGCCAGTCCACCTTGCCCTGGTACTGCTCGCGCAACTCCGCGTCGCGCACGCGCGTGAGCGTGCCGCGCTTGATCGGCGGCGATGCCGCGAAACGCTGCGTCGCGCCCGTCTCGAGCAGATCGACGACGCCGGCGATCACGCGGTCGGACAGCGGCATGTCGCTGTGGCCGCATTCCACGTAGCTGTGGCGCGCGCCGGCGAGCCGCGCGAGCTCGATGGGCACGGTGCCGTCGCCCTGCAGGCTGTATTCGTATTCGAAATCGCCGTCGCGCACCGCCACGCCGGTGGCGGTGGTGCGATTGCAGCCGACGACCATGCTGAAGCGCGCATCGGCCGGCGCCATGCGTTGGGCGAGGCCGGCCGCTTCCGCCAACAAGGTGGGGTCCGGACCCGGGCCCTTGGCCGGCCACATCTCGCGATCGAACAGATCGAAGTCGCTGACCGCATTGCCGGCCGGCAGCAATTCGTGCAAGCCCGGAAAACTCGAGAACACCTCGCGCGCGAGGAATTCCGCATCGTGGCGCAGATCGAGCATCGCGATCTTGCGCACCACGGAGTACGTGCCGCGCAGCGCCTGCGCCGCCGCCAGCGACCCCGAGTTAGGCGTGCCGAGCATGACCAGCTGCGAAACCCGCGCGCCCGCGGCGTGTGTGAGCGCGGCGCGCGCCACCAGCCCGCCCATGCTGTGCCCGATGAGCGCGACATTTTCCTTGCCATCGGCGGCGATACGCTCCGCCAGTAGTTTGCCGAGCGTGGCGATGTCGCGGCGCCAGTCGTAGTCGAGCAGCACCGCGTCGAACCCCGCCTTGCGCAGCGACAAGGTGATCTTGAGATAGGTGTAGTTCATCGCGCCGAGCGCGACGACGCGCGATCCGCCATCCAGTCTGAGCTCGATGAGCCGGCCAAACGCGATGTCTACGGGATCGAGCCACAGGATGTCGTTCGGACGTTGGCCGCCGCGAATGAAACCGAGCTGCGAACCCATGATTCCGGGCAGCACGTACACGCGCCGGCCGGGCGCGGCGCGCGTGCGCCGCGTGGTCGTGCGCGCGAGCTTGACCAGCTCCGCGTGCAGCTCCGCGCCGAAGTAGTCGAGCAGACCCTCGTTACGCGTCGGCGACGCCAGCAGCGAAACGAGCGTCGCCTCGTCGATCGCCAGCCGGTCGTACGGCGTGATGTGATCCGCGGGCGTGCCCGGGTTGTTCGTTCCCTGCGTCAAGCCGCCACCCCGAGTTTGACGTCTATCCAGTCGAGGACCGGCCGCCACAAGGTGTCACGGTTGCGCGACGCGAAAAATCCTTCATGGCCGATGCGGACGCCGCCCGCATCGGCGGGCGAATACCAGCGCGATTCGCGCTGCACGTTCGGAAAGAACTTGTTGATCTCGCCGACCGTGCGGCGGGTGGCGATCGGATCGTCGGTGAATCCGACGGTCAGCAACGGCGCGCGCATCTGTGCGAACACGTTGTCCTTCAGGCGCGTGGACAGCTCCGGGCCGAAATGTTCGGGCCGCAGGCACCAGCGCCGCCACTCTTCATATACGCCGCGCGGCAGGGGCAAGCCTGCCCAGCCGCCGCCGGTGGGAATGTAGCCCTTGATCGCGAGCATCAGCGGGCCGTGCACTCTCCAGAACCACCAGGCGAGATACTTGAACGGCGCGTTTTCCCAGGGCCAATAGCCGATGGACGTCGCGATCTGCACGTGGGCGCGCGCCAGCGAATGATTCGTGAGCAGCCCGAGGAACTGGCCGCCGATGCTGTGGCCCAGTGTTGCGAGCGGGGCGCCATTCACGCGCTGCGCCGCAGTGGCGAGCGCGGCGCGCATGTCCAGCAGCCCCCAGTCGCTCATGAGCGTGGTTTCGGCCGCGAGGTCCGCCGGCGCCGAGGCGCCCATGCCGCGGTAGTCGTACACCAGCGCATCGTAGCCGCGGCCCGCGGCGTAGTTAGCCAGCTTGAAATAGAAGGTCTGCGGAAACCCGGTGCCCGCGTTGATGACGAGGCCACCGCGCCGGTCGCGCGCGGCGAACCAGTGCGCCGCGAGCTCGCGCCCGTCGGCCGCGCGCAGCCGGAACGGCTCGGGCATCACGCTCACAGCGCGTGCGCCTCGATCTGTTTCGCCAATGCCAGGATGACCGACTTTCGTGCGGTGGACTTGCGCCATACCGCGCCGATGGTGCGCGTCGGCACGGGTTTCGCGAACGGCTTGATGACCACCCCGCGCGCATTGCCGTAGGCGCCGCGCCCGGCGAGCTCCGGCAGCAGCGTGATACCGACGCCGGAGGCCACCATCTGCCGCAGCGTTTCGAGGCTGGTGGCGCGGAAATCCTGCTTCTCGTGAATATCGGTGCCCGAGCAGATCTCGAGCGCCTGGTCGCGCAGGCAATGGCCATCCTCCAGCAGCAACAGCGTTTCGTCGTCCAGGTCGTCGACCTTGATGCTGGCGCGTTTCTCGAGCCGGTGTCCGCTCGGCATCGCCACCATGAAAGGTTCTTTGTACAGCTCGTAGGAGTCGAGACCATCCATCGGCACCGGAAGTGCCAGGATTCCGACATCGATTTCTCCCGAATGCAGTTTCTCGAGCATCAGGTCCGTCTGATACTCGTACAGCATCAATTCGAGGCGCGGCAGGTGCTTGCGCAGCTTGGTCGCGACGTGCGGCAGTAGATAGGGGCCGATGGTCGGCAGCAGCGCGAGCTTCAGCCGCCCGGCCAGCGGGTCGCTGTGGCCCTTGGCCAATTCGACGATCTGGTCGCTGGCTTCGAGGATGCGGCGCGCGCGTTCGACCACTTCTTCGCCGGCCGCGGTCAGCGAGACGCGTTTCGGCGCGCGCTCGATCAACTGCACGCCGAGGTATTCCTCGAGTTTCTTGAGCTGCGCGGACAGGGTGGGCTGGCTGACGAAGGTGCGCTCCGCGGCACGGCCGAAGTGACGGGTATCGGCCACGGCCACGAGATAACGCAAGTCCTTGAGCTTGAGATCGGCCACGTCTTGTTCCTGCCGGATGAGGCCCGATAGATGCGATCTATTGAGTTTATACAATCAATCGATTGGCTGAAACCGGGTCTACCCCGGAGAATGCCCGCCAACGTAGCCAGCCCCACGCATTCCGCGCCCGGGGCAAGCCAGTTTTCAAAGATGAAGGAGCACCGAATGTTAGGTATTGGACAGAAATTCCCCGCTTATTCGCTCACCGGCGTCGTTTCGAACGACCAGGCGAAGGCTTTCCAGCCGTTCGACCAGGACACGAACAAGGGCAAGTGGCGCGTCGTTTTCTTCTGGCCGAAGGATTTCACCTTCGTCTGCCCGACCGAGATTGCCGCGTTCGGCAAGCTCGACAAGGAATTCAAGGCGCGTGACGCGCAGCTGCTGGGGGTTTCCACCGACAGCGAGTACGTCCACCACGCCTGGCGCTCCACCAAGGAAGAGCTGAAGACGCTGCCGTTCCCGATGCTCTCGGACATCAAGCGCGAGTTGTCGACCGAGCTCGGCATCCTCGACAAGGACGCGGGTGTGGCGCAGCGCGCGACGTATATCGTCGATCCGGAAGGCGTGATCCGCTTCGTGTACGTGACCGATCTTTCGGTCGGCCGCAGCCCGGATGAAGTGTTACGCGTGCTCGATGCGCTGCAGACCGACGAGCTGTGCCCGTGCAACTGGAAGCAGGGCGACGACACGCTGAAGGCTGCCTGAGACACGTCAAGTCAGTTTGGAGAATGCGATGAACATTGAACAGATCCGCGACTCGCTGCCCGACTACGCACGCGATCTCAAGTTGAACCTGGGCTCGGTGCTGACCGTCAGCGGCGCGCCCGGACTCAACGAAAAGCAGGTCTGGTCGATCGCTCTGGCCTCCGCGATCGCCGCGCGCAACACCTCGTTCGCGCGGTCGATCGAGGCGCAGGCGAAGCAGCATCTCGCAGACGTGGAGGTCGAGGGCGCCAAGGCGGCCGCGGCCATCATGGGCATGAACAACATCTACTACCGTTTCCTGCATCTCGTGGAAGACAGTGAGTACCAGACCATGCCCGCGCGCCTGCGCATGAACGTGATCGCCAATCACGGCATCGACAAGCTCGATTTCGAGCTTATCTCGCTGGCCGTGTCGGCGGTGAACGGCTGCGGTTTGTGCGTGACATCGCACGAGAAAAAGCTGCGTTCGCATGATGTGTCGCGGGAAGCGATCCAGAGCGCGGTACGTATCGCAGCAACGATCCATGCCGTGGCGGGAGTCCTGGAGTTCGAGCAGAGCCAGCCGGTCGCGGCCGGCTCCGCCGACCTCGCCGCCTGAGTCGGTGCCGCAAGTCGGTGCCGGGTCGGACTTACGGGAATTAGCTCTGACGGTCGCGCTCTAGCAGAAGCGGGGCGCGCTAATTCCCGTAAGTCCGACCCGGCACCGACTTGCGGCACCGACCTCCCTCACCCACCGTGGTTTTACCAGTCCAGCATTTTGATAACGCCGCAGCGCCGGCCGCTTTCTCGGCTGGTGTCGTGGTGCTGCGCAAGACCGATGAAGGCTGGCGCGTGCTGCTGCTGCGCGTCTACAACTACTGGGATTTTCCCAAGGGACGCGTCGAGCCCGGCGAGACCGCGCTGACTGCCGCGAAGCGCGAAACCCGCGAAGAAACCACGCTCGAGGATCTCGAGTTCGCCTGGGGCGAGCGCCACATCGACACCGTTCCGTACGGCCGCGAGAAGAAGGTGGCGCGTTACTTCGTCGCGCGTACGGCGACGGAGCAGATATTCCTGCCGATCAATCCCGAGCTCGGCAAAGCCGAGCACCACGAATGGCGCTGGTGCGAGTGGGAAGCCGCGCAGCAACTGGTACCCGAGCGTCTCTGGCCGGTGCTGCGCTGGGCGCGGGATACCGCCGGCTAACTACACGACGCGCCCGCGCCGTCCGCCGCGCAGAAAATCCTCGACGTTGAGCGCGAGTTCGTCGACCGCGCGCTGGCGCGCTTCGAAGGCCGCCCAGGCGATGTGCGGCGTGACGAGCAGATTCGGAATGCCGGGCGCGAACAGCGGACTGCCATTCACGGGTGGTTCCTGCGGCAACACGTCGATGGCCGCGCCGCCCAGCGTGCCGCCGCGCAGCGCGTCGACCAGCGCCGCGAGGTCGATCAGCGCGCCGCGCGCGGTATTGATCAGCAACGCGTCGCGTTTCATCAGCGCCAATTCGCGCGCGCCGATCAGTCCGGTCGTGGCCGGTGTGAGCGGGCAGTGCAACGACAACACATCCGAGGTGCGCAGGACTTCATCCAGCGACACGCGCTCGGGACCGACCGAGACCGGGCTGTCGGCCTGGTGGCCGGCGCCCGGCCGCTCGGCGACCAATATGCGCATGCCGAGCGCGTCGCGCGCCGCCTTGGCGACCGCACGTCCCAACGTGCCATGCCCCACGATGCCCAGCACCTTGCCGGAAAGTTCGCGGATGGACGCGCCGGGCACGGTAAATTGCTCCGATCGCGACCAGGTGCCGTCGATCGCCGCCTGGCCATAGGCGCGGAAGCGATGCGTGAGCGTGAGGATGGCGCCGAGCACGTGCTGGGCCACCGACACGGTGCAGTAATCGGTGATGTTGCACACGGCGACCCCAAGCTCTTTCGCGGCTTCGAGATCGATGTTGTTGGTGCCGGTGGCGGTCAGGCCGATGAAGCGCAAGCCCGGCACCGCACGCATACGCGCCCGCGTGATGTTGTGCTTGTTGGTGAGGATGAACCCGCAACCCGCGATGCGCTGTTCCACCTCGGCCTCGCTCGAGGCCGCATGCAGCGTGACGCCGGGCAACACACGCTCGAGATTGGCCGTGTCGAGGTCGTCGTGGCTGACCGTGCCGAAATCCAGGAATACTGCTCTCACCTAACTAGTTCTCCAGGCGCGAGGCCGGCGCGAAATTTGCGCCGGCCGGGACGGCAAGTGTGCCACCTGATTGCGCCTGGAGTGAAATTGACGGCGGTATGAGCTTGTACATCACGGGTGTGACCAGCCGGGCCAGCAGCGTGGAGGTGATCAATCCGCCGATGATCACCCACGACATGGGCGAATAGAGCCCGATGTTCTGCAGCGCCAGCGGCAGCAGGCCGCCGATGGCCGTCGCCGAGGTCAGCAGGATGGGCAGGAAGCGGATCTCGCCGGCCTGCTCGATGGCGTCGTCGAGCGGTACGCCCTGCTCGCGCAGCTGATTGGTGAAGTCCACCAGCAGGATCGAGTTCTTTATCTCGATGCCGACCAGCGCGACGAAGCCGATGGACGCCACGAACGAAAGGTCGTTGCCCGACAGCAGCAGCATCAGGAGGCCGCCGAACACGCCGAGCGGCACCACCGTCAGCACGATCAGCGTCGATTTGAAGTTGCCGAACTCGAGCACGAGGATGGCGAAGATCCCGAAAATTGCCACGATAATCGCGATGCCGATGCCGCCAAAAGCCTTCTGCCCGGCTTCCTTCTCGCCACCCAGCGAATAGTGATAACCGCGCGGCCACTGCATGGCGTCGAGCTTCGCGGTGATCTCCTGCGTCAGCTGCCCGACGTTGTACCCCTCGGCCGCGTCGGCATCGATGGTCATCGCGCGTTCGCGGTTGAAGCGCTGGATGAGCGTCGGCGCCCGCTCGAACTCGAGCGAGGCGAGCTGCGACAGGGGCAGCGTGGCGCCACTCAGCGAAGGCACGCGCACCTGCTCGAGCGCGCCGAACTCGGCCTGCTGCGTGATCGGAGTGCGCACCACGATCGGATACTGCTCGCCGGTGTTCTCCTTGAACGTGCCGACGGGAATTCCCGCCACCGACAGCCGCACCGCGCGGTCGAGCTCGGCGGTCTGCACGCCCAGCTGCTGCGCCTTGCGCGAATCGATGCGCAGCTTGAGATTGGTGCGCGCCACGCTCAGCGGGTTCCACACATCACGCGTGCCCGGCGTCGATTTCACGAGCTCTTCGACCTTGTGACTCAGACTTTCGATGACGGTGAGGTCGTTGCCGATCACGCGCACCGAAATCGGCGCCGAGATCGGCGGCCCGTTGGCGAATTCCTTCACATAGATACGCACGCCAGCGTAGCGGCCGAGCCGCGTGCGCAGCTCCTGCAGCTTCTGCGGCGTGGCGCCGGTGTCGTATTCGTGCAGCTGCACGAACACTTCGGCGTAGTTGGCGGCGTCGTTGCGCTGGATGTGGTTGTAGTAGATCTGCGGATTGCCATGGCCCAGGTTCGAGAACCAGCTGCGCACTTCGGGCATGCGGCGCAACTCGTCTTCGACGAAGCGCAGTGCGCGGTCGGTCTCCGACAGCGATGTCCCGTTGGGTGACTCGACCTGGATCAGGAACTGCGGCGTATCGGCTTTCGGGAACAGGCTCGAGCCGATCACCGGCACCACCGCGGCGGACAACAGCAACGAGCCACCGATCGCCGCGGCGACCGTCAGCTTCGGCCGATTCAGGCACCAGTGCAGCGCCGGGCGGTAGTAGTTGTGGATGACACCCATCACTTTCTTCAGGAACACGTTCTCGTGCGACTGCGCCTTCTCGCTCAACACGCGGCTGGTGAGAAACGGAATGATGAACAACGCCAGCAGCAGGGAACCGATGATGGTGCTGACCACCGCCATCGGCAGCACGCGGATGAATTTGCCGGCGGTACCCGGCAGCGCCAGCAACGGCAGGAACGCGAAGATGAGCGTCGCGGTGCAGCCGAGGATCGCCACGAAGATCTGGCGCGTGCCGTCGAGCGCGGCCTGGATGCGTGTTTTCCCCATGCGCATGTGCCGCGCGATGTTTTCCACCACGACGATCGAATCGTCGACCAGCAATCCGAGCGCGACCACGAAGCCCGCGATGGACAGCTGGTTGAGCGAGTAGTCGAGGAAATACAGGCAGGCGAGGCCGAACGACAGCGACAGCGGGATGGAGATCATCACGATGCCCGCGGCCCGCCAGCCCAGCGGCAGCAACGTCAGCAGCACCAGCGCGATCGCGATGCCGAAGTCGCCGTACAGGCGATTCAACCGGTGCCGCACGTTCTCCGACTGGTCGAAGCCGATCTCCATGCTGACGCGCTTCGGGAGATTCGCGGCGTAGTTGTTGGCGGCCGCGACGACGCGTTCGCGCACTTCCAGGATGTTGTAGCCGTCTTTCTGGTTGGCGGTGACGAACACCGCGCGTTTGCCCTTGTAACGGCCGGTGTAACTGTAGGCCGAGGTGTTCCAGCTCACGTCCGCCACGTCGCGGATACGCACGATGCGGCCGTCGACCGAGGCGATCACCGTGTCGCGCACCTGGTCTAGCGTCGTATAACTACCGGAGGTCTTCAGCGAGAAGCTGCGCGGACCGAGATCGACGAAGCCGGCCGGGATGTTGGCGTTCTCGCTCTGCACGGCGCCGATCACCTGCGCGGGCGAAAGATTCAGCTCGCCCATGCGCTTGAGATCCACGGCGATGCGCAGCTCGCGCGACGGATAGGCCCAGCTCTCCGCGGTGCGCACGCCGTCGACCGTCTTCAGCGTGTCCTTGAGCTCGCGCGCGTAATCCTCGAGCTCGCGATACGGGGCGTCGTCCGACACCAGCGCCACCTGCAGCGTATTGACCAGCCCGGGCGAGAAACGCCGGATGACGATCTGCGTTTCCGGCGGCATGTCCGGCCGCAGCGCGTTCACTTCGCGCGTGACCTCGTCGAACTTCTTGTCCGCATCGACGAAGGTTTCGAATTCGACCGCGGTGAACGACACGCCATCACGGATCGACGTCTCCATCTTCATGACGTCATCGAGCGCGGCGATCTTGTCCTCGATGGGTTTCGAGACCAGCCGTTCCAGGTCCTTCGGGTCCGCGCCCGGGTAGATAGCCGCGATGGTGTAACCAGGGATCTTGAAGTACGGGTCTTCCTCGCGCGGCACCTTGGTGAACGCGTACCAGCCGAGCGCGATCAGGCACAAGAACGCGACCAGCGTGAACTGGTAGCGGCGGATCGGGAATTCGAGGAATGACATTGCGCGATCCCCCGGTGTTTCAGGAGGCCGCGGGCGTGGGCGGGCGGTTTTCCGCCTGTTTGGTGGTGTCGCGCAGCACCTCGACGGCTTCCCCGTTCTCGAGGAACAGCGCGCCATCGGTGATCACGGCTTCGCCCGCACTGAGCCCGCTTTCGAGCGCGATGCTGTCCGCCGTGATGAACGCCACGCGCACATCGCGACGCTGCGCCTTGCCGCCGTCGATCACGAACACGCTGGCGCGGTCGCCGTCGCCTTCGACCAGCGCCGCCATCGGCACGTAGGTCAGCGGCGGTGCTTCGTTGGTCGGCGCGAGCCGCAGGCGAGCCACCAGGCCGCTTACCAGCCGCGGTGGCGGTGAATCGAAATGCACCTCGACCGGAAACATGCCGGTGCGCTCGTCGGCGGCGCTCGCAATCTCGACCACCGTGCCCGTCATCGGCTGGCCCGGGAACGCATCCATGCGGATCTCGCCCTTGTCGCCGAGCTTCACGTTGACGATCTCGCGATCGGCCAGCGCCGCGCGCACCACGTAACCGCGGTCGCTTTCGCCCAGCACCAGCACCGGCGCTCCGGCCGGCACCAGCTCGCGTTCCTCGGCCAGCTTGCGCATCACCATGCCGTCGCGCGGCGCGGTGATCACCGAAAAACCGAGGTTGAACTGCGCGGACTTGAACTGCGCGCCGGCCATGGCGGCCTGGGTGCGCAGATCCTGCAACTGCTCGAGGCTGATGACCTGGTCGGCGTACAGATTCTCGCCGCGCTTGAGATCTCGCTCGGCCTTGTCGGCCAGCTGCCGCGCCTGCTCGACCTGCGCGCCGACTTCCGTCAGCTCGATCTCGGCCAGCCGCTGGCCCTTCTTCACGACATCGCCTTCCTGCACATGGATGCGGCGCACGACGCCACCCATTTTGAAAGACAGGCGCATTTCGTGTTTGGTGACCACGATGCCGCTGGTGTCGATGGGCGGCACCGCCGGTCCACTGCGGGCATGCTGGATACGCACCGGCGTCGCCTTCGCCACTTCCGGCGCGGGAGTCTTGCCGCAGCCGGTCAGCAGCGTGATCAGCAACACGAGCGCGACGATCGATGCGCCCGCGAACGTTCCGTATTTCTTTTCAGTGTTCATGTTGCTGTCTTCATGATGGGTCGACAGGCAGGCGGCCTGCGGCGGTGGCGTAGTCGAGCTCGGCCTGGCGGGCGAGCACTTCGAAACGCGTGACGTTGAGATTGAGCTCGGCGCCCGTGAGGCTCGAGCGCGCGTCGATGAATTCGACCTGGCTGATCGCACCTTCGTCGCGCTTGCGGCTGGCGATCCGGAACGCGGCGCGCGCGGCCTCGGCACGCGCCGCGGCAGTGGCGAGCGAATCGGCGCTGGTCTCGAGGCGGTCGAGAGTCTGCTGCACCTCGAGCTGCACCTGCTGGGTCAGCTCATCGCGCTGCGTTGCCGTCCTGCGCGCCACGGCGTGGGCCTGGCGCACCGCGGCGCGGCGCGCGCCGCCATCGAAGAAGGTCCAGTTGAGCAGCAGCGAGATGGTCGCGTAGTTAGACCCGCGGCCGAATTCGTATTCCTCGCCCTGGATGCCGCCATCGGCGCCGAGCGACAGCGTCGGCCAGCGGTCGGCGCTGGCCAGCCGCGTCTGCGCCTCGCTGGCGCGAGTCAGCGCCTGCAGCTGCGCGATTTCCGGCCGGTTGTCGAGCGCCGCCTGGCGCAGCTCCGCCAGCGCGCGCGTGGTGGCGCTCACTTCCGGGGCGATCTGCGCATCCTCGAGTACGGTGTCGAGCGGCCGATTCAGCAGGAAGTTGAGGTAACTCTGCGCCTGCGACGCGCCGTTGCGCGCCTCGCGCGACTGCTGCGTGACCGCCAGCAATTCGGCGCGCGCCCGCAGCACCTGGTCCTGCGTGATTTTCCCGTTGCGAAACAGCGAATCGTTCACGCGCAGGTTCTCATTGAGCAATGCGAGGCTGGCATCGACGATGCCCTGCGTGCGCACCGACGACGCCCAGGTCAGGTAACCCACGGTGATGTCGCGTTTGAGCCGCCGCGCCAGGGCCTGGTGCGAATACTCGCTGGCGCCCAGCAGCTCGCGTTGCGCACGCACGGCGGCGGGTATCGCCGGCGCTATCAGCGGCATACGCAGCGTGATGCGCGTGTCCTGTTCGCGCTCGCGCAGGAAGGCGATGGTCTCGTTCTGCACCACGGGAAACTGCGGCTGCTGCCCCTGCGCCACGAGCAGATCGTTGAGCGTCTGGTAGGCGGGATTCAGCGCATCGCCCAGTGGCAGATCGATGGTGCGGCCGCCTTCCGAGCGGCTGTAACGCGCGGCGAATCCGAGCTCGGGAAAATAACGCGCGCGCGCTTCGTCCAGCGCCGCTTGGCTGCGCTCCACTTCGAGCGACTGCGCGCGCAGGCTCAGGTTGGATCGGAGGCCTTCGCGCACGTAGCCGTCGATTACCGCCGCCAGCGGCCGCGCGGCTTCCTCGGCCGTCTGAGCCCGCGCTTCATGGCAAAAGGCCCCCAACAGCAACAGGGCCGGCAGAGCCAGATTTCTCAGATGTTCAGTCGCTGGACGCATGTCTAATGGCGGACGCAAAACATTCCCTGTTGAAGAAGCCGGACTTCAGGCCTTGAGATCCCTCGTGATCATGCTGATGGCATGGTCGATCAGCGCCTTGGCGGTCACGCCGTGATGTGTGAGGGCGTAGGCCTTCGTGGTGGTGAGCTGGATGATGCCGTGCATGAAGCCCCACAGCGTCACGCTCATCAGCAGCGGCGAGCCAATGTCGGCGCGCACGCTGCCATCGCGGACGCCGGCTTCGATGGCTGCGACCAGCGTCGCCTGCAGACGGTCGCCGCCGAGCGCGCACGCCTGCTCCGAAGGCGAGCCCTCGGTGGGTTCTGGCGTGTGCAGCTCGCAGCGCGCCAGTGCGTCGAAAAGCACGGGAAATTCCTGCGAAAAAGCGACGTAGGCGCGGCCCATGGCGCTGACCTGGTCGAGGCCGGTCCGCTGGCGTTCGGCGGCCTCGACGAAACGCGCATGCAACATGGTCATGGCGCGCTCGGCGAGCCCGAACATGAGATCGGAGCGATCCTGGAAATAGACGTACAACAGGGCGCGCGACAACCGCGCGCGGCGCGCCACGTCGTCCATGGTCAATGCATCGAGTCCAACCTCGCGGCCTGCCGCTTCGGCGGCATCCACGATCTCGGTACGGCGTCGTTCCTTCTCTTCGAGTCTTCGTTCGGCGATATAGCTCATGGGCGGAGAGCCTAGGCGCGGGTCTGACGTAATGTCAATTAGTAGAGCTATGTGCAAACTGCGACTGGACGCAAATGCGAACCCCTCGCATTTACTTCAATGACCCCGAAACCCATACTTCTATGCATGAAAACGCCCGATCCGAGCAGCCTCCCACCCATTGCGCTCGCCGAATTACGCCGCGGCGAAAGTGGCGTGGTGAACGGCCTCAACGCGGCGGCATTGGGCGAAAGCGCGCAGGAGCGCGACTCGATGCTGTCGCGTCTGCGCGATCTGGGCTTCATTCCCGGTGCCCGCTGCGAGGTGATCGCGCGCATGTGGTTCGGCGGCGATCCCGTGGCGGTGCGAATCGGCGGTTCGACCTTCGCCCTGCGCCGCGTCGAAGCCGCCGCGGTGCGCGTCACGCGTGTCGCGCAGCTGGCCGCGGCCTGATTCGCCGGCTCGCCTCTACCTACCTACATGGACGCCACCGTAAAACCCCTGCGCATCGCGCTGGTCGGCGTGCCCAATTGCGGCAAGACCGCGCTGTTCAACCGCCTGACCGGCAGCCGCCAGAAGGTCGCTAACTACCCTGGCGTGACGGTCGAGCGGCGCGAGGGGGAACGGATCGCGGCCGACGGCCGCGTGCAGCACGTGCTCGACCTGCCGGGTACTTACAGCCTCAAGCCCACGACCCTCGATGAGGCGATCACGCGCGACGTTTTGCTGGGCCGCGTGGCCGGCGCGCCGGCGCCGGAGCTCGTGGTGTGTGTGGTCGACGCCGTGCATCTGCCGATCGGCCTGCGCCTGGCGCTCGAAGTGAAGAGCCTCGGCCTGCCGATGGTGCTGGCGCTCAACCGCATGGACGTCGCGAAGCGGCGCAATGTGCACATAGACGTGGCGAAGCTGTCGGCCGAACTCGGCGTGCCGGTGCTGCCGACCATCGCGGTGAAACGCGGCGGCGCCGACGCGCTGATCGAAGCCATCGAGCCGATGCACTGGCTGAACCAACGCAGCATCGCGACGCCGGCCTGGTTGGAGCCATCGGCCGAAGATGCCGAACAGCGGCAGAAGGATCTGCAGGGCGTGCTCGGTGTGGTCGGTTACCGTGCGCCGGTGGAAAGCGCATGGTTCGCGCGACTCGATGCGCTGCTGCTGCATCCCGCCGGCGGCCTCGCGGTCCTCGCCGCGGTCCTGTTCGTGATGTTCCAGGCCGTGTTCAGCTGGGCCGAAGCGCCGATGGACTGGATAGACGGCGGAATGGCCAGCCTCGGCGCATGGACCGGTGCGCACCTGCCCGCAGGACCACTCAATAGTCTGCTGGTGAACGGCGTCATCGGCGGCGCCGGCGCCGTGCTGGTGTTCCTGCCGCAGATCCTGATCCTGTTTCTCTTCATCCTCGCGCTCGAGGATTCCGGCTACCTGCCGCGCGCGGCCTATCTGCTCGACCGGCTGATGGGCGGCGTGGGGCTCTCGGGACGCGCGTTCATTCCGCTGCTGTCGAGCTTCGCCTGCGCGATCCCCGGCATCATGGCGGCGCGCACCATCCCGGGCTGGCGCGACCGGTTGACGACCATCATGATCGCGCCGCTCATGACCTGCTCCGCGCGCCTGCCGGTGTACGCACTGCTGATCGGCGCGCTGATCCCGGCCAAATCCGTCGGCGGTTTCAACCTGCAGGGACTGGTGATGTTCGTGTTGTACGTCGCCGGAATCGTCGCGGCCGTGCTGGTTGCGTACGTGATGAAGCTGTTCGCGGGCGTACGCCAGTATTCGCCGCTGATGCTGGAGCTGCCGGACTACCAGTGGCCGCACCCCGGCAACTTGTTGTTAGGCCTGTGGGAGCGCGTGAAGATCTTCCTGAGCCGCGTCGGCGGCATCATCCTCGCGCTGATGATCGTGTTGTGGTTCCTGTCGAGTTATCCGGCGCCGCCGCCGGACGCCACGGGCCCGGCGATCCAGTACAGCTTTGCGGGCAAACTCGGGCAGATGCTCGAATACGTCTTCGCGCCCATCGGCTTCAACTGGCAGATCTCGATCGCGCTGGTGCCTGGGCTCGCGGCGCGCGAAGTCGCGGTCAGCGCGCTCGGCACCGTCTATTCCATGTCCGCCGCGGGCGACGACGTCGCCGGCCAGCTGTCGCCGGTGATCGCCAGCACCTGGAGCCTCGCCACCGCCTGTTCGCTGCTGGCCTGGTACGTGTTTGCGCCGCAGTGCCTGTCCACCCTTGCGGTGGTGAAGCGCGAGACCAACTCCTGGCGTTATCCCATCATCATGGCGGCCTATCTGTTCGCGCTGGCGTATGTCGCGTCGTTCATCACCTACCGCGCTGTCGCGGCGTGGACGTGAGGGAGATCATGATTCAGCAGATCATCGTCGCAGCCATCGTGATCGCCGGGTTCTCGGCCAGCGTGTGGAAACTCATGCCTGCGAGGCGGCGGTTGCGCGCGTTGCTGGCGCTCGATGCCTGGGCTGCGCAGCATGCGTCGCTGGCGCGCTGGCGCGAACGGTCGCTCAAGCCGCGCATCCTGCGTGCCGCGGGCACGGGTTGCGCCGGCTGCGCGGCCAATGTGGGCACGCGCCCGAATCATCCACCGCGGTGAAATTCGCCTGCGCTTTCGTTGTTGCGCTGCTGGTGGGGCCGGCGCTCGCCGCACCTGCGCGCAGTGTGCGCGACGACACGGGCGAGCTCGTCGCCGTTGCGACCGACGGCTGCCGCATCGTCTCGCTGGCACCGGGTACGACGGCCATGTTGTACGCCGCGGGCGCGGGCCATTGCCTCGTGGGCACGATCGCGCATAGCGATGAGCCGCCCGAGGCGGCGCAGGTTCCGATCGTCGGCGATGCGGAGACGCTCGATTTCGAGCAGTTGATCACGCTGCGGCCGACGGTCGTCGTCGTCGCCGTGGACGTGGTGCAGCGCGTGCGCATCGACCGGATCCGCGCGCTGAAGATTCCCGTCTACCAGGTTCACGTGACGCGGCTCTCCGACATGGCCGATTCGGTGCTCCGGCTCGGGGAACTTGCCGGCACCGAGCCGGTGGCGGCTCGCAAGGCCGCGTTATTGCGCGCCGAACTCGCATCGATCGGCGCCCGCTACGGCGGGCGGCCGCGCCTGCGGGTGCTCTACCAGATATGGGATCTGCCTATCTACACGATCGGCGGCCGGCACGTGATCAGCGATGCGCTCGAGCTGTGTGGTGCCACGAATATTTTCGCGGATCTGCAGACCGCGGCCCCGGCGGTGACGCGCGAGGCGGTGGTGTTGCGCAATCCGGAAGTCATTCTCGTCTCGGCGCCCCCGTCGGCGGCGGCCGAATGGCTGGCCGCATGGCGCAAGTTTCCGATGCTCACCGCGGTGCGCGATGCCCACCTGGTCGAATACTCCGACGAGCGCATCGATCGCATGGGTCCTTCTGTGATCGCCGCGACCGCCGAGTTGTGCGCCGTGCTCGATCGCGCGCGCGGAAGCCGTTTGCGATAGGCTCCCGGTCGAGGTCGATCGAAAGCGATGAGCACGCCCTATCAAGCCATCACGGTCCGGGACAACGTCGATCCAGACCAGTTCCACACCGAGATCGTCGCGCAGAATCGTCCGGTGGTGCTGCGAGGCGTCGTCGCAAAATGGCCGGCGGTCTTTGAAGGGACGCGATCTGCCCTTGCCATCCGGGACTATCTGCTGCGGTTCGACGCAGGGCGGCGGATGCGCGCGTTGTTCGGTGACGCGTCCATCCAGGGCCGCTTTTTTTACCGCAGCGACATGCGCGGATTCAATTTCGAGCGTCGCGAAGTGTTGCTCGGAGAAATGCTCGATCGATTGATCAGTCCAGCCGAAGGCGAACGTCACTCGGCCGCGTACCTGGAATCCACGCCCATCGCCGAACATCTGCCCGGCTTCACCGCGGAGAACCCGCTCGCACTGCTGCCGTCGTCGGTCGCGCCGCGTATCTGGCTCGGCAACACCGTGACCGCGCAGACGCACTTCGACTTGCAGCACAACATCGCCTGCGTCGTGGCAGGCCGCAGGCGATTCACGCTGTTTCCGCCGGACCAACTACCGAATCTCTACGCAGGTCCGTTCGACTTCACCTTGTCTGGTCCGCCCGTGAGCATGGTCTCGCTGCACGATCCGGATCTCGGCCGGTATCCGAAATTCAAGGACGCCCTCGAACACGCACAGACGGCCGAACTCGGCCCGGGCGATGCGCTCTACATTCCGTACTTCTGGTGGCACCACGTCGAATCGCTCGAGAGCTTCAACGTGCTGGTGAACTACTGGTGGAATCCGGCACGCACCCTTGGCGGCTCGCCGTTCGACTGTCTGCTACATGGCATCCTGACGCTGCGCGATTTGCCGCCGGAGCAGCGCGAAGCCTGGCGCATCGTGTTCGACCATTTCGTGTTCCAGCGCAGTGGCGATCCGATGGCGCACCTGGCGCCGGAGCATCGCGGCCTGCTCGGTGCGATGACGCCCGAACGCGCGCGCGAGATCAAATCCATCCTCGTGCGGCTGCTGAGCAAATAGCCGCCGCCGCCGGGATGCGGCGGTCAGTGCGCTTTACCCCGGGGCTGCCGCGCAATTGCGCGCAATGAACTCGCGGTGCGTGGGCATGGTGTCGACGGATTTTCCGATCGTCGCCTTGATATGCGACAGGCGTTTGCGCAGCTCGTCCTCGGTCAGGACATCCACGAGCGGATCGTAACTGCGCGGCTGGACGTTCTGGCCGACCATGACGGCGAACCAGCTCGTGTCGGTGAAGAGTTCTTCGTTCTCGCGAAAAACGCGGCCGCGCTCGCGGAACAAGTCGAGTTTCTGTTGCAGGAAGTCCGGAACACTCATCGTGCGGCAATAGTTCCAGAACGGTGAGTCGTCCCGTTCCGTCGCGTTGTAGTGGAGCACGAGGAAATCGCGGATCCGCTCGTATTCCCACGTCAACACGCGGTTGTATTGATCGATCTCCGCCGGTGCGAAGGTGCGATCCGGAAACAACGTCATCAGGTGAGCCAGCGCACTCTGCACGAGATGAATGCTGGTCGACTCGAGCGGCTCCAGGAATCCCGAAGCAAGCCCCAACGCGACGCAGTTCTTGACCCAGAACTTCTTCCTGCGCCCGGTGACGAACCGCAGGATGCGCGGCGCTGCCAGCGGCGCTCCGTCGAGGTTCGCGAGCAAGGAGGAAGTAGCCTCATCGTCGCCGATGTGCGCGCTCGAATAGACGTAGCCATTGCCGATGCGATGTTGCAGCGGGATGCGCCATTGCCATCCCGCCTTGCGCGCGGTCGAACGCGTGTAGGGCGTGAACTCGCCACCGCTCTGGCAGGGCACCGCCACCGCGCTGTTGCACGGCAACCAGTGCGACCAGTCTTCGTAGCCCGTTTCGAGCGCCTGCTCGATGAGCAGGCCGCGAAAGCCCGAACAATCGATGAACAGATCTCCGTCGACGCGTTCGCCGCTTTCGAGCACCACGGCTTCGATGAATCCATCCGCAGCGCGCCGTTTGACATCGACGATCTTGCCTTCGGTCCGCGTGACGCCGCGTTGTTGCGCGTAGTCACGCAGGAAAAGCGCATACAGCCGTGCATCGAAGTGAAATGCATAGGCGATCTTCGAAAGCGGCGAATTGCCGGCATCGACCGGCCGCATGAACTTGCCCTGCCGGCAAGCAGCCACCTGTAAAGAGAAATCCCCCAGATCCGTATCGGGTTCGAGTTCACGCAGCTTCAGCCAGTACGCATGAAATGAAACGCCCTCCATGTTCAAGCCATAAGGACCGAACGGATGGATGTACTTGTGTCCGAGCCGCGTCCAGTCGACGAATTCGATGCCGAGCTTGAAGGTCGCCTGCGTCCTGCGGATGAAGTCGTTTTCGTCGACGCCCAACATCCTGTTGAAGGTGTTGATCTGCGGAATCGTTGCCTCGCCGACACCCACCGTGCCAATCTCTTCCGACTCGATGAGGCGAACCTTGCAGTAGTCGTTCTTGAGAAATCTCGCGAACGTCGCCGCGGCCATCCAGCCCGCCGTTCCGCCTCCCACGATGACGATGGTTCTAAGTCGGTTGGTGTTCACTTCGATGGCTCATGTCTTTAGGAATTTTGCATGATGTCTAACAAATCGATCCGGCAGCACAGGGCACGGAGATGCTCCGGGTTGCACCGCCACGCCAATTGTTTCACGAAACCCGGAATATCGATGCACGCAAGCGCAGTTCGGCAGCGAGCGCATGAGTAGCTTGCCGGCCACGGGCGGCAACAACCCGATCCGCAGCATTGTCATCGTTGGGGGAGGAACCGCCGGATGGATGGCGGCGGCCGCGCTCGCCCGCGTGTTGCGCCCCGGAGCGCAGACCATCCGCCTGGTCGAGTCGGACGAAATCGGCCGCGTCGGAGTGGGCGAGGCGACGATTCCGCCCATCTCCATGTTCAACTCGCTGCTCGGCATCGATGAAAACGATTTCCTGCGCAAGACCCAGGGCACATTCAAGCTCGGCATCGAATTCGTCGACTGGACGCGCCTCGGCCATCGTTACCTGCATCCGTTCGGCGAATTCGGCATCGACATCGAGGCCGTGAAGTTTCACCAGTTCTGGCGCAAGTTCCACCAGCGCGGTGAGGTTCCCGACATCAGCGAGTACTGTGTTCCTGCGGTGGCATGCAAGCTGGGCCGCTTCGCGCGCACCGATCCGGATCCGCGCAGCGTGCTGTCGCGCCTCAAGTACGCGTTTCATTTCGATGCTTCGCTGTATGCGCGTTACCTGCGCGGGTTTGCCGAGGGTCGCGGCGTCGTGCGCCACGAAGGGGAAATCGTCGAAGTTCTGCGGCGCGCGGCCGACGGCTTCATCGAGGCGGTGCGCCTGGCGAGTGGCGCGACCGTCGAGGGAGATCTGTTCATCGACTGCAGTGGATTTCGCGGCCTGCTGATCGAGCAGACACTGAAGTCAGGTTACGAAGATTGGTCGCAGTGGCTGCCCTGCGATCGGGCCGCGGCCGTGCAGTGCGAGAGCGGCGGCGAGCTCACACCGTTTACGCGCGCCACCGCGCATGGCGCGGGCTGGCAATGGCGTATCCCGCTGCAGCATCGCATCGGCAATGGCCATGTCTTCTGCAGTCGTTATCTCAGTGACGACGAAGCCTGCGCGACGCTGCTCGGCAATCTCGATGGGCCCGCATTGGGGGACCCGAAGATCCTCAAATTCACCGGCGGCATGCGCCGTAACTCATGGGTGAAGAACTGCGTGGCGCTGGGTCTGGCGAGTGGGTTCATGGAACCGCTCGAATCGACGAGCATCCACCTGGTGCAAGCCGGCATCACCCGCTTGCTGGCGCTCTTCCCGAACCGCAACTTCGATCAGATCGAGATCGACGAATACAACAAGCTCATGCGCAGCCAGTACGAGCGCATCCGCGATTTCCTGATTCTCCATTACTTCGCCACCGAGAGGCGCGACACGCCTTTCTGGAACTACTGCGGGAACATGCAGATTCCCGAGACGCTCAGACACAAGATAGATCTGTTCCGCCTGCACGGCCGCCTGTTCCAGCACGAGTACGAGCTGTTCGCGGACGCGAACTGGGTAGCCGTTCTGCTCGGTCAGAACGTGCTGCCCGATTCCTACGATCCGCTCGTCGATGGCGTCGATGAAGCTGCGGTGAAACGCAAATTCGAACAGATTCGCGCCGCGATCCGCCTGACGGTCGAGAGCCTGCCGACGCATCGCGCCTTCATCGAAAAACACTGCGCCGCGGAACTGAATCGATGAGTGATCGGAGGATCAGGAACATCGTGATCGTCGGTGGTGGAACCGCCGGCTGGATGGCGGCGGCTTCGCTGTCGCGATTCCTGAGTCCCGGGTTGTATTCGATCCGCCTGGTCGAGTCGGCGGAGATCGGCATCGTCGGCGTGGGGGAAGCCACGGTGCCGCATATCCGCTTCTTCAACCAGACGCTTGGCTTCGACGAAGCCGACTTCATGCGCAAGACGCAGGCAACTTTCAAACTCGGAATCGAATTCGTCGACTGGGCGCGCCTCGGTGATTCCTATATCCATCCGTTTGGCGATTACGGCCGGTCACTTCGCGGCGTGAAATTCCATCACTACTGGAACCGGCTGCGACTCGCGGGCGATGACACGCAGATCGACGAATATTCGCTGCCCATCGCCGCGGCACGGCTGGCGCGCTTCGCACCGCCCAGCGGCGATCCAGCCTCGGTCCTGTCGACTTTCTCGTACGCCTTCCAGTTCGACGCCACATTGTTCGCGCCGTACCTGCGCGCCTACGCGGAGAATCGCGGTGTGCAACGCACCGAAGGCCGCGTGGTTGACGTGCAGCTGCGCGGGACCGACGGCTTCATCGAAGCGTTGACGCTGGCGAGTGGCGAGCGCATCGAGGGCGACCTGTTCCTCGACTGTTCCGGATTCTTCGGGCTGCTGACCGAGAAGACTCTGCACACCGGCTACGAAGACTGGACTCACTGGCTGCCTTGCGACCGCGCGGTGGCCGTGCCCTGCGAGAGCCATGGCGAGCTACTGCCGTACACGCGCGCGACCGCGCGCACTGCCGGGTGGCAATGGCGCATACCGCTGCAGCATCGGACGGGTAATGGCTACGTGTATTCGAGCCGGTACGTCAGCGACGACGAGGCGGCGGCAACCTTGATGTCCCATCTCGATGGCAAGGCGCTGGCCGAGCCGCGGTTCCTCAGGTTCGTCACCGGCCGGCGCAAGCAGACCTGGAACCGCAACTGCGTGGCGATCGGTCTCGCAGGCGGTTTCGTCGAGCCGCTGGAATCGACCAGCATCTATCTGATCCAGGCGGCGATCACGCACCTGCTCGAACTTTTCCCCGACCGCGATTTCGATGCGCTCAACAGCGGCGAATACAACCGCGTCATGGACATCGAATTCGAGCGTGTGCGCGATTTCATCGTGCTGCACTACCACGCCACCGAGCGAGACGACACGCCGCTGTGGAACTACGTGCGCACCATGCCCATTCCGGACAGCCTGGCGTACAAAATGGAACTGTTCCGCGAGCGCGGCGTGGTGATGAATTATCAGGTCGGATTGTTCCACGAGCCGAGCTGGCTCGCGGTGTACCTGGGTCAGCGCGTGATGCCAGCGCGCTACGATCCACTCGCGGACATTGCGTCTCTCGAAGAGGTGCAACGCGACGCAACGGTGATACGCGCCGCCATCCGGCAGGCGGCCGGCACTCTGCCGACTCACGCCGAATTCATCGCGCGTTATTGCGCGCCACGTAGTTAGGCGGCCGCTTGGGCAAACCCGTTGACAGCATATTGATCGCCGGTTCCGGCTTCGCCGCCTGGGCGAGCGCCGCGATGCTGGCGCGCGCCACCGCAGGCCGCGTCGCGTTGCGCGTGGCCGCCGATCGCCCCGACGCCGACACCAGAATCGAGGAGCTCATGGGCTCGTGCCGGCCGGCGGTCGCCGCCGCGCACTACGGGCTCGATATCGACGAGTCGGGATTCATGCGCGCGACCGGCGCGACGTTCAAACTCGCCACCGTGTTCCAGGACTTTCGCGCACCGGGCGAATCGTACCTGCACGCCTTCGGTGACATTGGCGCGAGGCTGGATTCGGTGGCTTTTCACCAGTTGCTGAATCGCGCACGGCTGGCACACGAGCCGATACCTCGACCCGACCAGTGTTCGCTGGCCGCCGTGGCGGCGCGCGCCGGCCGTTTCACGCATCCCGCCGCGGACAATCGCTCGGTGACCTCGACGTACGACTACGCGTACCAATTCGACGTTGCCGCGGCCACGGCGTACTTCCGTGCGCTCGCTGAACGCCAGGGCGTGCGCATGCTCGCCGGTCACATCCGCGATGTCGGGGTCGGAGCAGATGGATTTCTGCAAAGTGTGACGCTCGAAGGCGGCGAGCGTGTGACCGCTCAGCTGTTCCTCGATTGCTCAGGCGCCCACAGCCGACTCTTGGGTCAGGCCCTCGGAGTTCCGTTCGACAGCTGGAGCCGGTGGCTGCCCTGCGATCGGGTAGTGCACCTGCGAACCGCACGCGCCGGCGATCCGCCGCCGGCCACACTGGCCAGAGCGTGTGCCGTGGGCTGGCAGTTGCAACTGCCATTGCAGTCCCAGGATGTGCACGCGCTGTTTTACGCGAGCGCGCATTGCACGGACGAGGCGGCAGCACGCGAACTCGGCAAGTCGCTCGGCCTGGTCCCTGATGCGTTGCCCGCGTCGGCAACGCTGGCCAGCGGTCGCCGCCGCAAGTTTTGGGTTGGCAACTGCATGGCCATCGGCGCCGCCGGCGGGGTTGTCGATCCGCTGGCGAGCACGTCGGTGCAGCTCATCTACAACGCCATCGCGCGCCTCACCAGCCTGCTTCCGCAGCAAGACTGCGCTGCGGGACTGGTGGGCGAGTACGAGCGGCTCACCACGTTGGAATATGAACGCGCACTGGAATTCGCCGCGCTTCCTTACTGCACCTCACTACGCGTCGACTCGCCGTTCTGGCGTGCGTGCCGGGCCATGTCGCCGCCGCCGATTCTCGACTATCGGCTGAAGCTGTTCAGGCGCGGCGGCCGCCTCGCGGCGTTCGACGACGAACTATTCGAAGAGTCGGACTGGGTCAGCGTGTTGCTCGGGCAAGGAGTGTGGCCGGCGCTGCCCGACCCGCTCACGTTATCGCTGGATGCCGCGCAGCTTGCATCCCAGACTCGCCGCATGGCCGAGATCATGCGCCAGGCGGCCGAGGCCATGCCCACGCACCAGCGATATCTCGAACAACTCGGAATCAGCGGCGGGTCTGCGCCACGGACTGGCTCCGCATGACCTATCCACGTTTTTCGTAACGTGCGAACCAGCGGCACCGTGGATGCCGCGACGCGGCAGGGCCTCCTGATCGCTCAATGTCTTCTCAATGTACCGTTGTCATGTGAAGACATCACGCTGTCGCAGCACTACAACGTTGCCCTAACTGCTGCGTATCGCCCCTTCGCGGAAGCACGGGAAAACATGCGTTTCCAAGCGCATAAGACAGAGTCCAAGTGCAGCGCAACTACCGGAATACCAGTTGCGATGGCGAAACACATCAGCTATTAATACCGGCAAGCAAGAACCTGCAAGAAGTTGCAAGATCGTGCAAGAACTTGAGTGTTGGCGCGACTGTGAGAGGACAGTCGTTACCAGTGCCAGATCGACTACACAGGGGGGGATTCACGGTGTCTGATCAACAGAAGCGCTTTGCGCTTGCGCAATTAGTTAGGTCTTGTCTGAAGGCGAGGCCTGCGGCACGCAGCGGAATTTCCGCGCTCGCACTTGGCGCCATCGCCATGTCTCCATCCTTCGCCCAGGCGCAGAGTGCAGATGCCGCGGCTAACAAGGACGACTCGCAGGACTTGCAGGAAGTCGTCGTCACCGGCATTCGTTCGAGCCTGGAGTCTTCCCAGGAAATCAAGAAGAGCGCCGACGTATTCGTCGATTCGGTGACCGCCGAAGATATCGGCGCGATGCCCGATCGCAGCGTGACCGAGGTGTTGCAGCGCATACCCGGCGTCGCCATCAATCGTTTCGCCGGCGCCAACGATCCCGATCACTTCTCGATCGAGGGCAGCGGTGTCGTGGTGCGCGGCCTGAATCAGGTGCGCAGCGAGTTGAACGGCCGCGACACGTTCTCGGCCAACAACGGCCGCTATCTGAGCTTCGCCGACGTTCCGCCGGAACTCATGATCGGCGTGGACGTTTTCAAGAACCAGTCTGCCGACCTGATCGAAGGCGGTCTTGCGGGCACGGTCAACCTGCGCACGCGTACGCCTTTCGATGCCGAGGGTCGTGTGTTCGCTTTCACTGCCGAAGCGAGCTACGGCGATTTCGTGGAGGAATGGGCGCCGACCGGCTCGTTCCTCTATTCCGACCGTTGGGAGACCGGTGTCGGTCAGTTCGGAATCCTGCTCAACGGCGTCTATTCCGAGCTCAAGTCCCGGTCGGACGGCGCGCAGGCATCGAGCTTCCAGCAGCGCCCGGGCCGTGTCCCCGGCGATCCTTCCGCTGACGATCTGTGGTTCCCGTCCGGCGCGGCGTTCCGCACCCAGGACTACGATCGCGAGCGTATCGGCGCGGCGTTCGCCGCGCAGTGGAAGAGCAACGACGAGACGATGGTCGCCACGCTGCAGTACCTGCGGTCGGATGCGACCACCAAGTGGACGGAGCACGCGGTCGAAATCGCAACCGACGTGGTCGAACAGCAGGCGCAGGCTTCGTATCCGCAACTCGGCACCACGTTCGATTTCAACGACGAGGGTGTGTTCACCAATGGTCTCATCACCGCCAACACCGGCTGGCGCGACGACCAGAACGCGGCGGGCAACCAGCGCACACCTATCTACGGTCTGCAGAGCAACAACATCGCGCGTGGCGAGAACGACAACTACGTCACTTCGGACTACGCCCTGAACTTCAAGTGGCGTCCGAACGATGCCTGGGCGGTGACCTTCGACGCCCAGCATGTCGAATCCACGACGGACGTGCTCAGCATGACGATGTGGGGCTCGACCTATCAGAACGCGGCGATCGACCTGCAGCACGGGATTCCGCGCGTGAATTTCAGCGGCCCGTCACAGGATGGAACGGTCGACAACTGCACGCCGCCCACCGGCGCCTGCCCGTCTTATTTCAACGGCAGCCACAATAGCTTCTCCGATCCGTACAACAGCTTCTGGCGCGCCGCGATGGATCACATCGAGCAGAGCGAAGGCGAAGAAGATGCCTACCGCGTCGATATCGAACGCTCTTTCGAAGATGCCGGCATTCTCAAGAGCATCAAGGTCGGTGGGCGCATCGCGGAGCGCGATCAGACCACGCGCTTCACGACTTACAACTGGGGTGTGCTGAGCGAAATCTGGGGCAATGGCGGACCGGTCTGGTTCGATGACCCGGCCGATGGTGTCCCTGGCGGCACGGGCGGATCACCCGCCGGCGCACAAACCGCGCTCTTCGCCTTCGATAACTTCATGCGTGGCGACGTTCCGGTCGCGGCAGTCGTGCCTTTCTATTCCGGCAACCTCACCAGCCGCAAAGGGTATGACGAGCTTTCGGCGTACGCGCTCAATGTTGCCGGTGAGTGGGTCAATAACGTCGGCGGCTCGCAGTATTGGGAGCCGCTCGCCGATTCGCGGCGCGGAGCGGTCATTCCCGGCACGCCATTCCTGCCGAGCGAGATCAACGTCACCAACGAACAGACCGACTCGTTGTACGCCATGATCAAGTTCGGGAAAGACGCCGCGGACGATGGCGTTGGAATCAGCGGCAACGTGGGCGTGCGTTGGGTGAGGACGGACTTTACCGCCGATGGCAGCGTGGCCTACCCGGTTGCGGGTTCCCTGACCAGCGAGGCGGACTGCCTGGATCTGGAAGAAGGACAGGCGCCTACTGCGTTCTGCCTGTTGCCTCTTGACCAGCGCCAGCGCGCGCGGGCTTTTGCGACAGGCGGCAGCGATCCGGTTCACGCGAACAACACCTACGACAACTTCCTGCCCAGCTTCAACCTGAAGGTGAACCTGTCACCTCAATTGCTGCTGCGCTTCGGCTTCTCGAAGGCAATGGCGCGGCCCGATCTGGGCTTGACCCGCTCGGTGTTCAACATGGCGCCGCGTACGGTGGATGGCGTCTGGTCCGGATTCCAGGTGGGCGAGACCGGTGGCGGCACCGGCAATCCGTATCTCAAGCCCACCCGGGCGACCCAGTACGACGGCTCGATCGAGTGGTACTTCGCACCAGTCGGCTCGGTGACTTTCTCGGCGTTCTACAAGTCGCTGACCGACGTGGTTACCAACGGTATTGGCATTGTTCCGATCACGAACAATGGCGAAACCTACGACATCTACACGGTGCAGCCGGTCAATTCGGATGAGAAAGGAACAGTCAAGGGTCTCGAAGTCGGTTACCAGCAGTTCTATGACTTCCTGCCCGGGTTCTGGAGCGGCTTCGGCATCAACGCGAACTACACGTACATTGACAGTAAGGGTGTACCGCAGAGCTCGTTGAACGCCACGACGGATACTCCGGCCTCCGGCGAGGCGAACGTGGACACCTCGTTGCTGCCACTGGCGGGATTGTCGAAGGACAACGTGAACTTCGGCCTGATGTACGAGAAGGGCCCGGTCTCGGCCCGCGTCGGTTACAGCTGGCGCTCGCGCTTCATCCTGACCGTGCGGGACGTGATCACGCCGTTCGCGCCTATCTACAACGAGGACACAGGCCAGCTCGATGCCTCGTTCATGTACTCGATCAACGACAAGATCAAGGTCGGCTTCCAGGGTGTGAACCTGGCGAACGAAGTCACCAAGACCACGCAGGTCCTGAACAACGACCTGCTGCTTGCCGGCCGGTCCTGGTTCATGAACGACCGGCGTGTTTCGGTGGTCGCACGCATGACGTTCTGATCGGACTGACAGGTCTTTACAGACTTGACCCCGCTCGCCGGAAGGCGAGCGGGGTTTTTTATTGCGCGCGGTGCTGCACGTATCGCGTACTGATCGCGAGTCAATCCCGAAAATTGTTGAACTGCAGCGGACGGTCCAGTTCCGACTTGCGCAGCAGCGCCATCGCCGCCTGCAGATCATCGCGCGACTTGCCGGTGATTCGCAGCTTGTCGCCCTGGATCGCGGCCGTCACCTTGAGCTTTGATTCCTTGACGATTTTCTGCAGTTTCCGGCCGGAATCGGCATCGATGCCATGACGCAGCACGATGTCCTGGCGCGCCTGCGCCAGGTTGCTCACCGGGTCCTTCTTCTCCATGCAGCGCACATCGATGCCGCGTTTGCCGAGCCGCAGCGTCAGGATGTCGAGCATCTGGCGCAGCTGGAATTCGGCCGGTGCCTTCATGGTCACGGTCATCTCTTTTTCCGCGAGCTCGAAGATGGCGCCCGTGTCCTTGAAATCGAAGCGCTGCGTGAGCTCGCGGTTCGCCTGGTCGACGGCATTGGTGAGCTCATGGCTGTCGAGCTCGGAGACGGCATCGAATGACGGCATGGTGGCGAAGCTCAGGCGCGCAGGGTTTTTTCCAGCTTCGACACCACGTCGGCGCCGACCTTGGACCGCAGGAATTCGAGAATGACCGGCACGAACCTCTTGGCGTCGTCGGCCTTAAGACCGAGCTTGCTGAAGCCGCCGACCACCGTCGCAATCAGGCCGGCGTTGCCGCCCATCGCGCCGGCCAGCCCGCCTAACAAGCCACCCAAACCACCGCCGCCGGACGCCGGCGCCTTGTGCATGAGGTCGGAGAGTCCGGGCACGCCACCCAGCAGCTGGCCGAATTCCGCGCCCCCCAATTTCTCCTTCGCGGCGTTGAACAGCACCGCCGCGCCACCTTCGGCCTGTTTGCCGTCGATGCCGAGATTCTTGGTCAACATGTCTACGAGCTCTTTCATGCGGCTCTCCTTTCGTTTTCAGACGTACCGTTGTCAGTCGTAAGCCGGCGCCGGGAATCCGTCGGCGCCCTTGCGCCAGGGCACCCACACCAACGCGACTTCGCCGACCGCGATGTCGGCCTTGCGAGCGGGAACTTCGACGGAACGCAACACCGCCGTGCCCGCATCCAGGGTCGATTCGAGACGCGCGACCTCCGCGTCGACTTCGCGTTTCGTATCCTCGAGCCGTTGCTGCAACACGTCGAGGCTCTCTTCCGCGCGCGTCACGTCCTGCGATTCGTGGCCCATCCGCGTGGCGGAGCGCGCCGCCGTGCCGATGCGCCCGATGTTGGTCGCGGAAATGGCCTTGCGGCCGAGCAGGGCGCCGAGGATCGAGCTGCCGATGGACACGGCGGTCTGCATGCGTTGCTGCGACAGCTGGCTCTTCTCGCGTTCGCGCCGTTCTTCGCCGCGGCGGATCTGATCCTGCAGCTGCAGTAGTTTGGCCTGCCAGCGCTTGCGCAGCTCGGCGACGGCCGCGTCGCGTTTTTCGCGCGCCACGAGTGTCAACCGGGCGCGGAAGTCGCCCTCGGATTCGCCGGCTTTCGACGCCGCCTTGAATGCGTCGCAAACGAACAGGTTGGCGCGCGCGGTCTCATACAGATGCGACTGGAGGGTCTTGCCCCAGGTCGCGTAACTGGCCGTCCGCAACGCCGCGCCGGAGAGCTCACCGAACTGCGCCGCGGCCTCGGGTGCCGTGCCCAGCCGCGACTTGAGATCGGCGCTCTGCGCCGCGTCTTCCCACGAGGCGTTGCCGCCGCCATCGTCGAAGGGCGCCAGCCATCCCGTGGTCTGCCATTCGTCGAGCCCGAGTTTCGGATCCACGAAATGCAGCTTGGCGAATCCCGCCACCATGGGTTTGTACGATACCGCGCCCGCGCCCTGCGTGGGTTTGAGGAAATATTCGGTGATGCCCGTTCCCAGCGCCGGCCGGGAGTTCGCCATCGCCGCATCCGGCGCCACGTCTGTGTAGTTAGCCTGCGCCGCGGGTGCGGGTGCCGCGGCCTTGCGCGGCGCCATGATCCTGGAGATCTCCGGCCCCGTCAGCGGTCCGCGCAGGTAGGACAGCGCCCAGCGGGTTTTCATGAGCACCGGCGCGTCTTCATGCACGTTGCGCATCAGGAACACGCGTTGCGTGAGGCTCGACATCAAAACTTCGAGATCAGTGCCGTCTTCCGCGCCCGCCAGCGCAGACTTGAGGCCCTCGATCACGCGTAACTTGTCGCGCTCGGTCTGCAGCCGGCCGATGAACCAGGTGCCGCAGTTGGCGAGCCCCTTGTAATCGAGATCGACCGGGTTCTGCGTCGCCAGCACGACGCCGAGCCCGAAGGCACGCGCCTGTTTCAGCAGCGTCAACATGGGCTGTTTGGACGAAGGATTCGCCGTCGGCGGGAAGAAGCCGAAGATCTCGTCCATGTAGAAAATCGCGCGCAGCGAAGAAGTGCCGGACTGCGTACGCATCCACGTGATCATCTCGTTCAACACCAGCGTCACGATGAACATGCGCTCAGCGTCGTTGAGATGCGCGATCGAAATCACCGAGATGCGCGGCTTGCCTTCGGGGGTGAACAGCAGCCGCTGCGCGTCGAGCGGCTCGCCTCTCATCCAGGTCGCAAAACCCGGCGAGGCGATCAGTGAATTGATCCCCATCGCGAGCTTGAGCCGGTCTTTCGCCGGGAAAAACGTCTCGAGGTCGAACGCGCCGAGCTTGTCGAACGGGGGTTTCTGCACCGCCTGGATCAACCCCGTCATGTCGAGCGACAGGCCGGCGCGCCAGGCGCTCTCGAGAACGTTCGAAAGCAGGATGTGTTCGCGCGAGCCGATCGGATCCGCTTCGATGCCTAACAAGCTCAGCAGGCCGGAGACCACGGAGCCGACGCGGTCGCGCAAGGCCCCGGCATCGGCCAGCAATTCCGCGGCGGGCGGCGCGAAGGAGCGCAGCACCGACAACGGCAGGCCGGTTTCTGCGCCGGGCGTGTAGATAGAGACCTGCGCCGCGGCGCGTAACTTGCCGATACGCTCAGGCGCCTGGTCCCATTCGGCGAGGCCCTTCTTCCACGACGCGGCGGTGGCGGCGGCGTAGTCCGCGACGCTTTGGCCCTTGCGCGCGGCATCACCCGCGTCCACCCACGGTTCGAAATCCGCGGCCGCGAGATTGGGGAACGTAAGCATCAGGTTGCCGAGATCGCCTTTCGGATCGATGCAGATCGCCGGTACGCCGTCGATCGCCGCCTCTTCGAGCAGCGAGAGGCACAGGCCGGTCTTGCCGCTGCCCGTCATGCCGACGCACACCGCGTGCGTGGTCAGGTCCTGCGAGTCGTAGAGGACCAGATCGTCCTTGAGCGCCCCGCTCGTCGCGTCGAATTCGCGGCCTAGATAAAAGGAGCCTAACTTTTCGTAGTCGGTGGGCATGGGGTTGCCTGAACCTTGACCGTTGGGTCTACTTCTTGCGCCTGGCGGCTTTGGCCTTCTTCTTGCGGGGCACCAGTTTGCGGCGCAGTGCCGTCACCTCGATCTCGATCTTCATGCGCGGATCGGCGAGGCCGACCACCATCATCGTCGCCGCCGGGCGGACCTCGCCGAACGCCTTGCCCATCGCCGGCCAACAACGCTCGAAATCCGCCGCACTGCTCATGAGGTAATGAACGCGCACAACGTCTGCGAATCCCGAATCGGCTTGTTTGAGCGCGGCGGCGATGTTCTTGAGCGCCTGCTCGCACTGGGCGACGGCGTCTTCCTGGATCGTCATGTTCGAATAATCGAACCCGGTGGTGCCGGAGACGAAAATCCAGTCCCCATCCACCACCGCGCGCGAATATCCGATGCTTTTTTCGAAAGTCGAACCGGACGAGATCAATCGACGCGCCATGACAGTTCCTCGCAAATGCTTCGGGCGTTATATTTCGCCCCGGATTCTGCCACGGTTCCCATGACGCAACGCCGTATGAAAAACACCGCCATCGCCTGCTTCGCCCTCTTGATCGCCATGCCGCTCACCGCCTTGCCGGACACGGCCGCGTCTCCCGCCGAAACGCTGGTGCGCGCCATGCGTTCCGACGAGCTGGCGGTGAGCGCCGCGAAACGTGCCTTTGCCAGCGGTGCCGTCGAAGGTTATGCGGACGCCAGCGCAAGCTGCCTCAAACGCGTGGACTACAAGAGTTTCACCGCGCGGTTTTCTCGCGTGGTAGACCAGGTTCTGACACCGGCCGAGATCGAAACCGCACTCACGTTCTATCAGTCCTCGGCGGGTGTGAAATACGTGGAAGGGACATTCCGCCGCCTGCGCGCCTCGTTGGGCGAAGACTCCGGGCTGCCGAAAATCGCAGGCGTTGAAGACATATCGCCCGAGGAGCGGGACGCCATTTCCGCCTTCGCCAGCTCGGACCTGGGACGCAAGATCGCCGGCAAGCAGATGACCGAATCGCCCGCCGCCCTGCAATTCGGCCGCGACATGGTCGACGAAATCGGACAGAAGTGTTCGAAGCCAAAAAAGTGAAACAAGGGAAGTGAGACGCCGGAAGGGCCGCCAAGCCTTGACGCCGCGTCGAACCGACGGCGATACTCGCCGCCCGATGAACGTGAACAACCTCAGCAATGTCTGGTGGTGGCGCCTCCAATAAGGAGTGGGCCTGCTTGTTTACGCCTCTGACCTGATCAGAACGTCTTTCAAAGAAACCCATCTCCGGTACTGCCTGAGATGGGTTTTTTGTTGCCTGTACGAAAATAAATGGAGAAAAAGCGGTGAAACCGCCCTTTGACATCGCCGGCGACCTCGACACACCGGTGTCGGCATTCGCCAAACTCGGCGCGTTCAATCCACGCTTCCTGCTGGAAAGCGTGGAGGGCGGCGAACGCCTCGCGCGTTATTCGTTCATCGGGTTGGGCAGCGGCCTCGAGGTCAAGCTCGATGCATCCGGATTGCAGGTTGGTGCCGCGCGGCTGCCACGCCCGGCGTCGAAGGCGGAGTTGTTAGACGCGCTGCGCAAGGCATTGGCCGCCGCGCCGCGGCCGTTGCCGGAAATGGCCGGCGTGCCACTGGCCGGCGGCCTGGTCGGGTATTCCTCGTACGATGTCGTGCGTTACTTCGAACGGCTGCCCGCGAATGCACGCGCGCAGAACCCCGTGCCCGATCTGCACTACGTCGCGCCGGAATCCATGCTGGTGTTCGATCACCTGACGCGCGGCATCGCACTGCTGCACGCCGGCAGCGAAGCCGAACGGCAATCGCTGCGGCGCGAAGTGATCCAGGCGCTGCGCGGCGGCATCCCCAACTACACGATCCCGGGCGCGGGCTCCGCCGAGCGCTACTCGCCAGCGGTGGGTTCGCTGTCGCGCGACGAGTACATGGCGGGTGTCAAACGCACGCAGGAATACATCGCCGCGGGCGACGTCTATCAACTGGTGTTGTCGTCGCGTTTCGCGGGCAAACATACGCTCGATCCTTTCGAGGCCTATCGGGCGCTGCGGCTCATCAATCCGTCCCCGTACATGTATTACTGCAAACTTGGCGACATCACCGTCGTGGGCTCCTCGCCCGAGGCGCTGGTGAAGGTGAATGCGCGCGGCGAGGCGCAGTTGCGCCCCATCGCCGGCACGCGGCCGCGCGCCGACGATGCTGCCGCCGACGCGCAGCACGAGACGGACCTGTTGGCGGACGTGAAGGAAAATGCCGAACACGTGATGCTGGTGGACCTGGCGCGCAACGACCTGGGGCGCGTCGCGCGGGCCGGCACGGTGCACGTCGATCCGTATCGCGTCATCGAGCGCTACAGCCACGTCATGCACATCGTGAGCGGCGTGAAAGGCCAGCTCGCGCCGGGCCGGGATGCCTTCGACCTGTTCGCGGCAACCTTTCCCGCCGGCACGCTGGTCGGCGCTCCGAAGGTACGCGCCATGGAAATCATCGACGAGCTCGAACCGGTACGACGCGGCCTGTATGGCGGCACCGTCGGATACTTCGGCGCGCGCGGCGACATGGACCAGGCCATCACCATCCGCACGCTGGTGTTCCGCGGCGATGAATACAGCTACCAGGCCGGTGCCGGTGTCGTCGCCGACAGCGTGCCCAGCACGGAATATGAAGAAGTACTCGCCAAGAGCGGCGCGATGGCGCGCGCGCTGAAGCTCGCGGCGGAGGGGTTATGAGCGTGCCAGCGAACGTACGACTGCTGCTGATCGACAACTACGACTCCTTCACCTACAACCTGGTGCAGGCCTTCATGATCCTCGGCGCGGAAGTGGACGTGCGCCGCAACGATGAAATCACCGTCGAGCAGGCGAAGGCCACGGCTCCGACCCACCTGTGCATTTCGCCGGGGCCGGGCACGCCGTACGACGCCGGCGTCAGCATGGACATGATCCGTGCCTTCGCGGGTGAGGTGCCGGTGTTTGGCGTGTGCCTCGGTCACCAGTCCATCGTCGAGGTCTTCGGCGGCAAGGTAGTTAGAGCCGGGCGGCTCATGCACGGCAAGACTTCGCCGGTCACACACGACGGCAAGGGGCTGTTCACCGGGCTGCCGCAGCCGGCCGAAGTCGGCCGTTACCATTCGTTGATCGCCAAGCCGGACACGTTGCCGGCCGATCTCGAGGTGACCGCGCGCACGCCGGAAGGGGAAATCATGGGCGTGCGCCACCGCCAGCTCATGGTGGAAGGCGTGCAGTTCCATCCGGAAAGCGTGTTGACGCCCGACGGTCCGGCGTTGATCGGCAACTTCCTCAAGATGGCCGGAGGCCGGCAGTGATCCTGCGCGAGACGCTCGAGCACCTGTTGTCGGGCAAATCCATGGATGAGGCCGGGGCAGGCGAGCTGCTGCGTGCGTTGACCGCCGTCGATACGCCGCCCGCGATGGCGGGCGCATTGCTGGCCGCGTTGCGCTCGAAAGGCGTGACCGCGGATGAATTGCGCGGCTTTGCGCGCGGCATGCGCGCGCTGGCCCGCGTGCCGGCGATTCCGCCCGCGCCGCGCGCCATCGACATAGTCGGTACCGGTGGCGACGCCTCGGGCAGCTTCAATCTATCTACCGGCGCGGCACTGCTGACGGCCGCCTGTGGCGTGGACGTCGTCAAACACGGTAATCGTTCGGTATCGAGCAAATCCGGCAGCGCCGACGTGCTCGAACAGCTCGGCCTCAAGCTGCCGCTCGACGAGGCCGCGGCCGGTGCCTGCCTGGCCGCCACCAAGTTCACGTTCCTGTTCGCGCCTTACTACCATCCGGCCATGAAGGCGATCGGCCCGGTGCGCCAGGCGATGGGTGTGCGTACGGTGTTCAACATCCTGGGGCCGCTGACCAACCCGGCGGCGCCGTTGTTTCAGCTCACCGGCGCTTTCAACCTGCCCACCGCGCAGTTGATGGCCGAGGCGTTGGCGGGCTTGCCCATCGAGCGCGCGTTCGTCGTGCACGGCGCCGAGGGTTGGGACGAACCGACACCGCTCGGCCCGTTCACCGTGCTCGATGTGCGGCCCGGTGAGGTGAAGGCGTCGATCCGCAGCCCGTCGGACTACGGCCTCGCTCTGTGCGGTGCGCGCGACCTGGCCGGCGGCGATGCGGCGTCGAATGCGCGCGCACTACGCGCCGTGCTCGAAGGGTCGGATCGCGGCCCGCATCGCGATGCATTGTTGTTAGGCACGGCGCTGGCGCTCGAGATCGTCGGTCGCGTCGACCATCCGCGCGACGGCGTCGCGCTGGCGAGTGCCGCCATCGACACCGGTGCCGCGCGCCGGACGCTGGCCGCGCTGGCCTCGTTCGGCAACGGAGCCGGCCTGTGAGCAGCGACTTCCTCGCAGAAATGGCGGATTCCAGCCGCGCGCGTTCGCAGGCTGCGCAATCCACGCTGCCGGCGCGCGAGCTGCGCGCGCGCATCGTGGATCTGCCAGCGCCGCCGATCCTCAAATTCGCGAGCTTCGATCTCATCGCCGAAGTGAAGCTGCGTTCGCCGGCGATGGGATTGCTCAAGGCCGCTGCCGACGAAGACGTGGGCGCGCGAGTGGCCACGTATGCGCGGGCCGGCGCGGCCGCGGTGTCCATCCTCACCGAGCCGAGCCGCTTCGATGGTTCGCTCGCGGACCTCGCCGCGGGCGCGCGCGCGCTGGCGCCACTGGCCGTACCGGCGATGCGCAAGGATTTTCTCGTCGATTCCTATCAGGTGCTCGAAGGCCGCGCGGCGGGCGCGGGCGGCGTGCTCGCCATCCTGCGCATGCTGCCGCGCGCGCAGCTCGAGCAACTGCTCGACGCCGCGCTCGAGCTCGGCATGTTCGTGCTGCTGGAGGCTTTCGACGAGCGCGATATCGAGCTCGCGCATGTGCTGGTCGACGCGCGCCGCCAACATGCGGAACTGTTGCTGGTCGGCGTGAACTCGCGCGACCTCGTCACTCTCGAGGTGGTGCCCGGCAGGCTCGATGCGCTTGCCGCGCTGCTGCCCACCGCCGTCCGGCGTGTCGCCGAGAGTGGTGTCGCCACTCCCACGGATGCGGCGCGCGCCGCGAGAAATGGCTACGACCTCGCGCTGGTCGGCAGCGCGCTGATGTCCGCGCCCGATCCGGCCGCGCTCACACGCGCCATGCTGGCGGATGCGCGTGCCGCAGTGTCAGCGCGGCCCGCGCTGGTGACGGGCCGCGCATGAACCCGCCGTTCATCAAGCTCTGCGGCATGACGACGCCCGCCGCGGTGGCCGCGGCGCTGGCGCACGAAGTGGACGCCATCGGCTTCGTGTTCGCGCCGTCGGTGCGGCGCGTGACGACGGCGCGCGCGAACGAACTGGCGGCAGTGGCGCGTCACAAGCTGCCCTGCGTCGCAGTCACCCGCCATCCCACGCGCGCTGAAGTCGACGAAATCCTGCGCGACTTCAAACCCGACATCCTGCAGACCGACCTCGACGATCTCGAAGCATTACACCTGCCGGACTCGTTGAGCGTGTTGCCGGTGATGCGACCGGGTCCGGCTGCCGCCGGCGTTTTGCCGCGCCGCGTGTTGTTCGAGGGGCCGGTGAGCGGCAGCGGGCAAACTACCGACTGGGATACGGCCGCCGGCCTGGCGCTGCGCCTCGAGCTCATCCTGGCGGGTGGCTTGAATCCGCTCAACGTCGCCGCGGCGATTCGTCACGTGCGCCCGTTCGGTGTCGATGTCTCGAGCGGCATCGAGGGTGAGCCCGGCATCAAGAACATCGAAAAAATCGCACAGTTCGTAGCCGCCGCGCGTTCGGCGGCCCTGGAGTTGACTCAATGAAGCCCATGGATACCTCGTTGGACCCCGCCAAACTACTGGCCGACGAGCTGGCGGGAAAATATCCCGACGAGCGCGGCCGGTTCGGCCCCTTCGGCGGCCGCTATGTGCCGGAAACCCTGTTCGCCGCATTCGAGAAACTCGAAGCCGGCATGAAGGAACACCTGCATCGCGCCGACTTCCAGGCCGAGCTCACGCGCGAGCTGTCGAGCTGGGTGGGGCGGCCGACCGCGCTCACCCATGCGGCGAAGCTGTCGAAAGCCTGGGGTGCGGACGTGTGGCTCAAGCGCGAGGACCTGGCGCACACCGGCGCGCACAAGATCAACAACGCGTTGGGCCAGGCCATGCTCGCCAAACGCCTGGGCGCGACCCGGATCGTCGCCGAAACCGGCGCCGGCCAGCATGGCGTTGCGAGCGCCGCGGCCTGCGCGCGTATCGGGCTGCCGTGCACGGTGTACATGGGCGCGGTGGACATGGAGCGCCAGGCGCCGAACGTCGGCCGCATGAAGTTGTTAGGCGCGACCGTGGTGCCGGTGACCAACGGCGACCAGACATTACGCGCCGCGATCGACGAGGCGTTCCGCGACTGGGTCAGCAATCCCGGCGATACTTTCTACATCATCGGTTCCGCCGTGGGCCCGCATCCGTATCCGTATCTGGTGCGCGAACTGCAGACGGTCATCGGCAAGGAGGCGCGCGCGCAGATGTTGGCCCAGTCCGGTAGTTTGCCGGATGCCGTCATCTCCTGCGTGGGCGGCGGCTCGAACGCGATCGGCATGTTCCACCCGTTTCTCGCCGACCAGTCCGTGGAGATCATCGGTATCGAAGCCGGTGGCAAGGGCAAGGGTCTCGGCCAGAACGCCGCGACGCTGGCGTATGGCCGGCCCGGCGTACTGCAGGGCGCGTACTCGTTGCTGCTGCAGGATGAGGATGGCCAGATCCAGGAGACCGATTCGGTGTCCGCGGGTCTGGATTATCCGGGCGTCGGGCCCGAACACTCGCTGCTGCTGTGGGCCGGGCGCGTACGTTACGAAGCCGCGACCGACGACGATTCGCTCGCGGCACTCACGGAATGCTGCCGCGCCGAAGGTATCCTGCCCGCCATCGAATCGGCGCATGCGTTCGCCGGCGCGAAGCGCTGGGCGAAACTGAACCCCGGCAAGAAAGTCCTGATCGGCCTTTCCGGCCGCGGCGACAAGGACATGCCCACCCTGCAACGCACCGTGTTAGCGGAAGCCAAACAACCATGACTCCGAGCGAAAAGATCAGCGGGGCCGTAGCGGCCGCCCAGGGTGAGACCGCCATCGTGGCCTTCATCACCGCGGGTTTCCCGAAACGCGAGAAATTCCGCGAGCACCTGACGCAGGTCGGCAGCGCCGCCGATGTCGTCGAGATCGGTGTGCCGTTCACCGACCCGATGGCCGACGGCATGACCATCCAGCGTTCGAGCCGCGAAGCGCTGCGCCAGGGATTCACGCTGCGCTGGCTGCTGGAAGAACTCACCGCCATGCAGGGGACTGGCCAGTTGCCCAAAGCGCCGCTGGTGCTCATGAGTTATCTCAATCCGTTGCTGGCGTTCGGCTTCACCGATCTTGCGACCGCGGCGGCGCAGGCGGGCGTATGCGGCTTCATCATTCCCGATTTGCCGCTCGAGGAAAGCGGCGACTTCCGCAAGGCGCTCGACGCTCACGGCCTCGCGCTCATCCAGATGGTGACACCCGTGACGCCCGCCGATCGGCTGGCGAAGTTGTGCGCTGCCAGCCAGGGTTTCGTGTACGCCGTCACGATGACCGGCACCACGGGCCGCAGCGCCTCCGTGCCCGGCGAGGTCACGCATTATCTGGATGCCGTGCGCAAGGCCGCCAAACTACCGGTGTGCGCCGGCTTCGGCATCCGCAGCCGTGTGCAGGTGGAGCAATTGAAGGGGCACGTGGCCGGCGTCATCGTAGGATCCGCGCTGGTCGAAGTGCTGGAAAGCGGCGCGGATGCCGCGGCGTTCCTGCAATCGCTGCGCCCTTAAAACCAACTCTTGCAACACAAGTTACCCGGTTACGCGATGCTCGCCGTGTTGCTCGGCGGGCTGTCGATGGTCAGTCCTTTCTCCATCGATACGTTTTTCCCGGCGTTCCACGCGATGGAGCGCGGGCTGGGCGTCAGCGCCTGGCAGCTGCAGCAGGTGCTCACCGCGTACATGCTGACCTTCGCGTTCGCCTCGCTGGTGCACGGCCCGCTGTCGGATGCGATCGGCCGCCGGCCGGTGATGATCGGCGGCATGGTCCTGTACACCGTCGGCTCCATCGCCTGCATGCTGGCGCCTAACTATTACGCGCTGATAGCGGCCCGTATCCTGCAGGGCGCCACCGCCGGCGTCGGCATGGTCATCGGCCGCGCGGTGATCCGCGATCTGTACGAGGGGCCGCGCGCGCAGCACCTCATGAGCATGACGACGATGATCTTCAGCATTGCACCCGCGGTCGCGCCGGTCATCGGCGGATGGGTGCACGTGGCCTATGGATGGCGTGCGGTGTTCGCCGTCATGGTGATCTGCGGCATCGTCTTCTCATTCGCGGCATGGTGGCGTCTGCCGGAGACGCACCCGGTCGCGGCGCGTATTCCATTCAACGCGCGCAATCTCGCTAGTACTTCATCCACCGTGTTGCGCCATCCCGAATTCCTGATGCTGGCGCTCGCGGCGGCGGTGAATTTCTCGTCGCTCGCATGTTTCATCGGCGCCGCGCCCGCCATCGTCGAGCGCCACTGGCACCTGGGCGAGACCTCGTATTGGCAGCTGTTCCTGCCGGTGATCGGCGGCATCCTCACCGGCGCTATCATCTCGACGCGCGTCGCAGGGCGTATGGATCTCGCGAAACAGGTGCGCATCGGTTTCGGGCTCACGTTCATTGCCGCGACCACCCGCGTGCTCATGCATTTCGCGCTCGCGGCTCCGCCGCGCGGCCTGCAGCAGGGGATCCTGTTCTTCGCGGCGATCGGCGCGCAGTTCGCCTTCCCGGTGCTTACTTTGCGCATGCTCGACCTGTTCCCCGCCGCGCGCGGCACCGCCGCCGCGGCGCAGTCGTTCGTCGCGCTGGTCTTCACCGCCTTCACGCTCGGTATCGTCGCCCCGTTGGTGTTGCCCCGGCTCGAATGGATCGCCTGGGCTTCGCTCGCCTTCACGTCGCTGGCATCGGTCTTCTGGTATCTCGCGCGGCGCTGGCACGAACACTCGCCGCCCGCCGCGCCGCATTCTCAGGCGTAACCGCGCACGAAAGCCGCGGCGATCTCGATCGCGGCCTCTCCATCCCGGTCGCGTCGCAGTTCGTCACGCAGGCGCGCCAGCGTGAAACCCGTGAGCCGCTTGACCTCGCGTGTCGCATGCGCCTGGTCGGAAAACCCCGAATCCGTGGCGAGTTCGACGAGCGGCGTTTGGCCGTCGAGCGCGCGCAGCGTTGCCTGCAGACGCTGAACTCCAGCGAACTCCTTGGGCGTGAGCCCGACGCTGGCGAGAAAGCGCATCTGGAGCGAGCGCACGCTGAGCGAAGCGGCCGCGGCAATCGCCTCGATCTTCGTCTGGCCGCCGGCATCGAGTCGCGCGGCTGCCCTTTCGACTTTCGCATCGAGGGCGTTGGCGGAACAAAGCCGCGACAACAGGGCCCATAACGCCTCCGGCTTGCCGGCCGCAAATTCGCGCGCGGCCGATGCGAGCGCCACGCTCACCCCGGCATCGAGCGAGGCGAGGTCGACCACCCGGTCGCGCAGCGGCGCGAGATCACGCGTCACCAGCGTCGATGCGGCCGGTTGCAGGCGGACACCTAGATCGTCGAGCACACCGATCGGCTCGAACTGCACGGCCGTCACGCGCTGCGCGGCGAACAGCGTCGGCGCCTGTTCGTGCCAGCCGTCGATCGCGTCCCAGAGCCGCGAGCGTCCGGCCAGTTGCGCGATCAATTCGCAGCGGCCGTCCGGGTAGATGGTGTTGACGCCGGCGCGCGGGTTCGCATCGCTGAGCCTCCAGACGCAGGCGATGTGCCGCCGCAGATGGTCCGGAACCGGATGCTCTCGATAGTCCACGCGGCTAATTAATCATGTTTGCGCATTTGTTCAAGCCAAGCCCGCGGCCTCCCCCCACAATCTCGCGCATGAACAAACACAGCATTCCCGGACTTGCATTGGCGGCGGCGATCTCGCTCCGCGTGTTCGCCAGCGACAAACCTGCCGCGCTCGACTGGTTCTCCGGCCACTGGTGTTCGGAGCGCAATGGCGAGTTCATCGAAGAAACATGGCTCGCGCCACGCGGCGACCTGTTGCTCGGAATGTCACGCACCGTGAAAGGCGCCCGCACCTCGAGCTTTGAATTCCTGCGCATCGAATGGGCCGCGGGCGTGCCGAGCTACATCGCGCAGCCGCAGGGCCATCCGCCGGTGACGTTCAAATGGACCGCGGGCGGCGCCGACTGGGCGCGCTTCGAAAACACCGCCAACGACTTCCCCAAACGCGTCGAGTACCGGCGAACGACCGACGGCCTCTACGCCGAAATTGCAGGCCCGGGAAAAGACGGCAAGACTTTCGCGATTCCGTTCGACTACCGGGCCTGCGCGAAATAACGGCGTCACACGCCGCGCGGCCGGACCAGTTCGGCGAGCGTGGCACGCAGTTCGACCATCTTCGGCGGCTTGCTCAGCACCCGGTCCACGTTCTCCGGCTTGTCGTCGGTCGCGGCCAGCCGGTGCCCCCATCCCGTCAGCATGATGATCGGCACCTGCCCCGCGAGCTGGCGCACGCGCGTCGCGACTTTGCGCCCGTCCACGTAGGGCATGCCCAGATCGGTGATCACCACGTCGAAATGCGTGCCGGCCTTGACGGCAGCCGCGAACGTATCGATGCCCGCCTGGCCGCCTTCAGCGGTCACCACCTCGTGTTCGTCGAGCTCGAGCGCGTCGCGCAGCGACTTGAGCAGCAGCGGATCGTCGTCGACCAGCAGGATGCGCAGCGAGCGGGTCGGCGAGCCCAGGATCTGTTCACGCAGCGTCATTCCGGTGGGCGCACGCGGGAAGATCAGCCGCATCGTCGTGCCGTGGCCGAGCTCGCTGTCGATCTCCAGTTCGCCGCTGTGTCGCTGCACCATGCCGAACACCATGGGCAGCCCCAGGCCCGTGCCGCGCTCACCCTTGGTGGTGAAGAATGGCTCCAGGCAGCGGCTGCGCGTCGTCTCGGTCATACCGACGCCGTTGTCCTGGACCTCGACGATCACCTGATTGTCGCGAGTATCGAGCCGTGTCCGCAGCGTCACGGTGCCGCCGTCGGGCAGGGCGTCTACCGCGTTGAGCAACAGGTTGGTGAACGCGTCGCGCACCTCGTTCTCGGCGCCGAGGATATGCGGCAGATCCGGCGCGAGTTGCGTATCCACGTGCACCACCACGCCGCGCTCCTGCGGGATGTTGCTCCAGCGCGCGCGGGTGAGGTCCATGACCTCGAGCAGTATCTTGTTGACGTCCACCGGCGCCAGCGTCAGCTCCAGACCGCGCGGTAGATAGAAGGCGCGCATGCGCTGCACGGTGCGGGCGACATCCTCGATCGCCCGCTGGATCACGTTCAATTGCTCGCGCGCCCGCTCGCTCAGGCCGGCATCGTGGGCCAGCATCGACTGCGTGTACAACGCGGCCGGCGACAGCGCATTGTTGATGTCGTGCGCGATGCCGCTGGCGATCTGCCCGAGCGCGCGCAGCCGTTCCTGCTGCATCACCGTCTGCTGCGTCTCGCGCAGGTCGTGATAGGCCTCCTGCAGCGCGGCATACAACCGCGCCTGTTGTCCGGCCAGCGCCACGTGACTGGACAGCTGGCGCAGGAATTCGCAGTCGTCGCCCGTGAAGGAGTCGGCCTCGCTGCGCGCGACCACCAGCACGCCGAGCACTTCTTTCTCGACCATCAACGGTGCCGCCACCAGCGCCCGCAGGCCCGCGGCCGCGAGGCGCGCGGTGAACGGGAACTGCGACTCCTCGATATTGGGTTCGTAGACCAGCTCGCCGTGCACGCAGCGCGCCAGTGAATTCTCGTCGATCTCGATCTGCGCCTGTACGGTAAGGCCGATCTGCCGCGCGAGCGCGGCGCTGCGGTCGCCGACACAGGCGACCGTGAGCAATTCCGGCTCGGCCTGGTACAGGCACAGGCAGCCGAACGTGATGCCGAGGTTTTCCTCGAGGCTGCGCAGCACCACTTCGAATACCTTGCGCGGTTCCTGGTGCATGGCGATCGCCTGCGTGGTGCGATCGAGCAGCTGCATGCGCTCGAGCTGCACCTTGAGCCGGCGCTCGGCCATCACGAAATCTTCGATGTCCGTATTCGAGCCGAACCACTTGAGGATGCGGCCCGCCGGGTCGCGCAGCGGCACCGCGCGGGTCTTGAACCAGCGGTAGATGCCGTCGAAGCGGCGGATACGGAAGCTCATGTCGAAGTTGTCGCCGGTGCCGATGACGCGCGCCCACTCCATCTGCACTTTGACGCGGTCGTCGGGATGCACCTGCTCCAGATAGCCGCGGCCCAGCTGCTGTGCCTCGCTGCGGCCGGTGTAGTCGAGCCACTGCCGGCTCAGGTAGTCGCAGTACCCGTCACGCATGCAGGTCCAGATCATCTGCGGCAGCGACTCGGCCAGGGTCTTGAACCGGGCGCGCGATTCGCGCAGCTGTTCGACGGTCTCGCGGTGCTCCGTGATGTCGATGCAAGTGCCGATGTAGCCTTCGAACTCGCCGGTGGGGCCGAGGTTCGGCGTGCCGCGCTCGAGCAGCCAGCGCCACGCGCCATCCTCGCGCTGCAGCCGGTGTTCCATTTCGTAGGGACGGCGCGCGTCGAACGCCGCGTGATAGGTGTCGAGCGCGCGATCGAAATCGGCCGGGTGGAGGTTGTCGCACCAGCCGTCGCCCAGCTCCTGTTCCATATCGCGGCCAACGAAATCGAGCCAGCGCTGGTTGAACCAGGTGCGGCGCTTGTCGTGTCCGCTCATCCAGATGAGGACGGGTGCGCTATTGGCGGTGGAGCGGAATCGTTGTTCGCTTTCGCGCAGTGCTGCTTCGGCCCGGTTGCGGCCGGTGATGTCGCGGATGAATCCGCTGAACATCAGATCTGCGCCGAAGCCGATGGGCGTGATCGCCAGCTCCACCGGGAATTCGTGCCCCGCGCGGTGCATGGCCGACAACTCGATGCGTTTGTTGAGGACGCGCGCGACGCCGGTGTCTATATAGCGCCGCATGCCGATCCGGTGCTCTTCGCGCAGCCGCTCGGGGATGACGAGTTCGGCCAGCTCGCGGCCGAGCACCTCGCCGCGCGCCCAGCCGAACATGCGCTCGGCCTGCGCATTCCAGCCCGTCACCAAGCCCTTGTTGTTCATCGTGACGGCCGCGTCCAGCGACGTCTCGACGATCAGCAGATTGCGCTCCTCCGAGAGCTGCAGATCGTGTTCGGCCTTGCGCCGCAGCCGGTCGGCGCGATCGCCGCGCGCAGCGTTGACCCACACGAGCGAGATGAACACGACGACGCTGACGATGGCGAGAACCGAGACGGCGGCTTCCAGGCCGAAACCTTCCTTGCGTTCGAGATGCAGCGTCAATGCGCCCGCCACCAGCGGCACCAGCACCGCGGCTGGAAGGAGTCGCCGCGCCATCGTGCCGCCGACCCCGTCGCTGGCCATCAGCTTGGCGATGCCCGCGTCGGGACGCAGCGTGAGCGCGCCCGCCGTCAGCAGCAGGAACACGATCGAGGCGTGCGCCGCCATGTTGACGAATGGAACGAGGGCTTCGCCACCGTAGATGAAGCGCGACAGGCCGAGCCAGCCGATCATCATGGCGAGCATCGCGAGTACCTGGTGCGCAACCGGCGTGCGCCTGTACTGCGAGCAGACCAATGACAGGCCGAACAGGCAGAACGCGATCGCGGTGGACGGCGCCATGCGCGGCGGCAGTTCCCCGTCGATCATCGAGGGCATCGGCGCCAGCGAGAGCTGGTCTATGTAGGCGACCCAGCCGAATACATAGCGAAACAGCGTGAGCAGGCCGACCGCGATCAACAACGCCGCGGCGCCGATGGCGAGACGCCGTGCATCGATCGTCGCAAGCCACAACGCGCCGCCGGCCACCACGAATTCGAGCGCGGTCAGCCGGGACATCCGCGGCCAGCCCGGCACCAGGTTGGTCAGCGGATCGATGCCGAACACCCAGCCGAAGTAGACGAACAGACCGGCCGCCAGCGCGACGAATGCCGCGAAACGCGCCAGGTATCTACTCGAATCCGCGGTCTCCGGGATTTCCATGGCGAGGCAAACTACTCCTGTGCGTGCAGTGCCGCAAATGTAGTTAGACAGAGTCTACTCAGGCTTTTCCCTAGAGGAGGGTGCCGGGTGGGGAAAGTGGGGAAAGCGGGCTTCGCCGCTTTCCCCACTTTCCCCACCCGGCACCCTATCGGCGAATCTCGCTGATCAGCCAGGCGACTCCGACGGTGATCATTCCCCATCCGGCCCAGAACGGCTCGCGCGCCAGCGCCAGCCAGACGATGCCACCTAACAAGACTACGGACGCGACCGTCACTTTGTCGCGCCGGCGGTTGGTGCGCCGGATCTCGTTGCGCAGCGCGTTGATCTCGGGAGCTTCCACCGCCAGCCGCAAGCGGCCATCCTGCGCGCGCTGCACCGCCGAACGCACCAGCGGCGTCAGCGATTGCAGGCTGGTCAGGATCTCCGGCAGCTGCGCGCGCGCATTCTCGAGCAACGCGCGGCCACTCATCTTCTCGCGCACCCAGTCGCGCATGATCGGGCCCGCGGTCTTGAAGATGTCGAGATCCGGATACAGGTCGCGCCCCAGCCCTTCGATGTTGAGCAGCGTCTTCTGCAGCAGGATCAGCTGCGGCTGCACTTCGACGTTGAAGCGGCGCGAGATCTCGAACAGCCGCAGCAACACCGTGCCGAAGGAAATCTCCTTGAGCGGCTTGTTGAAGATGGGTTCGCATACGGTGCGGATCGCGGATTCCATCTCGTCGACGCGCGAGCCTTCCGGTACCCAGCCGGATTCCAGGTGCAGCGTCGCGACCTTGCGATAGTCGCGATCGAATACCGCGAGGAAATTCTCCGCGAGGTAGTACTGGTCGCGCGGGTCGAGCGTACCGACGATGCCGAAATCCACCGCCGCGTACTTCGGCTGCGACGGGTTCTCGATCAGCACGAAGATGTTGCCCGGGTGCATGTCGGCGTGGAAGAAGTTGTGCTTGAACACCTGCGTGAAGAAGATCTCCACGCCGTTCTCCGCCAGCTTGCGGATGTCCGTACCCGCTTCGCGCAGCCGCGCCATGTTCGAGATCTGCACGCCGCGGATACGCTCCATCACCATCACGCCCGGGCGGCAGAAATCCCAATGCACGGCGGGTACATATAGAAGAGGAGAGCCCTCGAAATTGCGCCGCAGCTGCGAGGCATTGCCGGCCTCGCGCATGAGGTCGAGCTCATCGAGGATGGTTTTCTCGTATTCGCGTACCACTTCGAGCGGCCGCAGCCGCCGGCTGCCATCCCAGTGTTCGGAGGCGATACGTGCGAGCTCATGCAGGACTTCCAGATCGCGCGCGATGATGGCGTGCATCCCCGGCCGCAGCACCTTGACCACCACTTCGCGCGTCTTGGCGCCGTTGAGCAGCACTTCGGGCCGCAACTCGGCGGTATGCACCTGGGCGATGGAGGCTGCGGCCAGCGGCTGTTCGTCGAACTTGGAAAACACCTGCTCGGCCGCGCGGCCGTAGGCGGCTTCGACAATGGCGCGCGCGATCTTGCCGTCGAACGGCGGTACACGGTCCTGCAGCTTCGCCAGTTCGTCGGCGATGTCGAGCGGCAACAGGTCGCGCCGCGTGGAGAGAGCCTGGCCGAATTTCACGAAGATCGGGCCGAGCTCCTCGAGCGCGAGCCGCAGCCGTTCGGCGCGCGGCGCCTCGCCACGGCGCACCGCCCAGGTCCATGGGCTCAGCAGGAAGATGAACCGCAGCGGCCGATATAGATGAGTGGCGCGGACGAATTCGTCGAGGCCGTGGCGCACCAGCACGCGCTGGATTTCGATGAGACGGGCGATGACGCGAAATTTCATCGCTGGGTTTCTTCCTCGGGCGTTGCCACGATTCGGGTGCGGGCTTCGAGACGATCGAGGTCCTCCCGCAGGCGTTCGACTCCGCGATAGAAATCCTCGGCTTCGGCGCGCGGCACGAGATCGCCGGTTTCATGCGCGAAATACTCGGCCACGTTGCGCACGCCGGTGTTCGCGGCGCGCCGGCCGAAGCCGGTCGCCAGCTTGACGAAGCGCAGTGCCTGGTGCGCCGGTGTATCGCCGATCAGGCGCGCCAGTTCCTCTTCGACATCGGGTTTGAGCAGCATCGCCAGCGCGCGGAATTTCTGCGCAACTTCGGCGTCGCCGCGGATGGTGACATCGCCACGCTGGATCACTTCCTCGGGACGGGCCCCGGACAAGGCGGCCAGGCTCATCAAACTACCCGAGATGTCCGCGTCCGCAGGTGTGTCGCCGGCACGCGTGAGCTGCACGGAAGTGCCAAGCGATTCGCAGCGCAATGCCCAGCCGAGCGTGCGCGCTTCGATGCGCACCGATTTGCCCTTCAAGGCGGCAGTGAGCTCGAGCGCGCGCGGCGAACGCGGCAGATTGCGGTTGAGCAGATTCTCGATGGCCTCGGTCAGCATGGAAACATCACGCGGTCAGGTTCTCCGCCACGGCGAGTTCTTGCTGAAACGGCCGAGAATGAACACCGCGATCAAGCCGCCCGCGATCGCGGCTGCGGACAGGAAGACGACCAACAGCACGTCCGGCGGCGGAGCGCCCATCGTGGAACGCATCAATCCGCGGCCGGACGCGACCGCTGCGAGAAATCCCGCGGCGGCCCCGGCGGCGAACGTCAGCGTCAAAACCAGCGCCCGGCCGAACGAGCGCAGCATGATCACGGCGACGACGAACAACGGCACGAAGACCGATGCTGCGAGACCGTACGAGAGAGCCAGATTTGCATCCATGACCGCTCCTTCGCGTCAGTAACGATAGCCCCGGTGGACCGCGACGATCCCGCCCGAGAGGTTGTGATAACGGCAATCCTCGAGACCGGCATCACGCAGCATTCCCAGCAGGGTTTCCTGGTCGGGATGCATGCGGATCGATTCCGCGAGATAGCGATAACTGTCTTCGTCCTTCGCGACCAGCTTGCCGAGCAGCGGCAACACGCGGAACGAATACAGGTCGTACAGCGGTTTGAGCAGCGGCACGACGGGTTTCGAAAACTCGAGCACCAGCAGCTGGCCGCCGGGCTTGAGCACGCGGCGCATGTCGGCGAGCGCGGCCGCCTTGTCGGTGACGTTGCGCAGGCCGAAACCGATGGTCACGCAGTCGAACTGCGAATCGGCGAACGGCAGCTTCTCTGCATTCGCCAGCACGGGTGCCACGTTGCCGACCAGGCCGTTGTCGAGCAGGCGGTCGCGTCCCTCACCCAGCATCGCGGCGTTGATGTCCGAGAGGATCACCAGGCCCGTCTTGCCGACTTGTTTGGCGAGCCCGGTAGTCAGGTCGCCGGTGCCGCCCGCCACGTCGAGCGCGCGCTGGCCGGGACGCAGCTGGGTCAACGACAGCGTGAACTCCTTCCAGAGGCGATGCGCGCCGCCGGACATGAGGTCGTTCATCAGGTCGTAGTTTCCCGCCACCGAGTCGAACACGCCGCGTACGCGCTGCTGCTTTTCGCTCCACGGCACGCGCTGGTAGCCGAAGTCGGTTTCCGGGGTTTTCTTGGGGTCGCTCACAGGGTAGCCAGTATAGTCGTGTCGTCAGTCCGGTCCGAAAGCGCTGGCAATTCGCGCGGGCTTTCGCTACAAAGCCCAACTATTCGAGCGGGGGTCTTGGGAGGGGCGGGTCGCCTGACGGCAACCCGCCCTTTATTTCATGGAGCCGGCAGGCCGGCGTTGAATTCGCGGCGCAGCCGCTGAACACACTTCGACCGCTACATAAATCACTGTTGGGCAGCGTGCACCCGGGCCTGGTACTTCGCCCAGTTCTCCTGCTGGTGGTCGCCGAGCTCACGCAAGTACTTCCACGAGTACAGCCCGCTGTCGTGGCCATCATCGAAGACCAGCTTCACGGCGTACTGGCCGACCGGTTCGACGGCCTTGATCCCGACATTCTGTTTGCCCAGCACCAGAACCTCTTGCCCCGGGCCGTGTCCCTTTACTTCAGCAGACGGCGAATACACGCGCAGGTATTCGAACGGCAGCAGGTGCCGCGCACCATCATCGAACGCGACTTCCAGCACGCGCGAGCGGGTCCGCAGCTTTATTTCGATGGCCAGGTTCTGGTTTTGAATCGTCATGAGAGGGCGGCAAGCCTATACTCGCAACCGCGCCGGAGGGGGAAAACTGGCGCTCAACCCGGGGGGATATGCAACCGACGGACACTTCGCAACCCGACTATTTTCACAAGGTCGTGGATTGCCAATGGGCTTGCCCAGCACACACCGACGTCCCCGAATACATTCGACTTATTGCGCAAGGCCGCTTCACCGACGCGTACATGGTGAACCGGCATTCGAACGTCTTCCCCGGAATCCTGGGTCGTGTCTGCGACCGGCCTTGTGAGCCGGCGTGCCGCCGCGGCCGCGTCGAAGAAAAGCCGGTGGCCATCTGCCGCCTGAAACGGGTCGCCGCCGACCATCGCGATGAAGACATCACCGCGCGTCTGCCCAGGATCCCGAAGCTCAAGAACGGCAAGAAAGTCGCGCTGATCGGCGCGGGTTGCGCCTCGCTCACGGTGGCCAACGACCTGATGCCGCTCGGTTATTCGGTCACGATCTTCGAGCAATGGGGTGTGCCCGGCGGCCTGATGCGCACCAACATTCCTTCGTTCCGCCTGCCCGCCGAGGTGCTCGACGACGAGATCGCGCAGATCACCGGCATGGGCGTCGATCTCAAGCTCAATCACCCGATCAAGTCGATGAAGGAGCTGCTCGGCAAGGGCGGGTTCGATGCGGTGTTCGTCGGTGCCGGTGCGCCGAAGGGGAAGGAGCTGAAGCTGCCCGGCCGCGCCGAGGGCGGGGCCAACATCCACATCGGCATCACCTGGCTCGAGTCGGTGGCGTTCGATCACATCAAGTCGATCGGTGAGAAAGTGCTCATCATCGGCGTGGGCAACACGGCGATGGATTGCTGCCGCACGTCGTTGCGGCTGGGCGCGAAGGACGTGAAAGTCATGGCGCGCAAGCCGCGCCAGTTCTTCAAGGCCTCGGCCTGGGAGCTGGAAGACGCCGAGGAAGAACACGTCGAGATCGTGATCAACCGTTCGCCCAAGGCGTTCGTCGTCGAGAACGGCAAGTTGAAGGGCATGAACTTCGACGTGATCGAATACGAGCTCGACGCGAAAGGCGCGATCACCGCCGAGCAGGTAGTTAGCCAGGAGTTCATCGAAGCGGACGACGTGATACTCGCGATCGGCCAGGAAAACGCCTTCCCGTGGATCGAACGCGATCTCGGCATCGAGTTCGACAAGTGGGATGTGCCGAAGGTCGACCTCAAGACGTTCCAATCGACGCGCGACGGCGTGTTCTTCGGCGGCGACGCGGCGTTCGGCCCGAAGAACATCATCTGGGCGGTGGAGCACGGGCACCAGGCCGCCATCTCCATCCACAACCACTGCCAGGGCAAGCAGGTCACGGAACGTCTCGCTCCGGGCGTGAACCTGCAGTCGGTGAAGATGGGCATGCACGAGTGGGCCTATTCCAACGACTACAACCCGGCCGAGCGGCGCCTCATGCCGCATGTGTCGCTCAAGGAAAGGTTCAAGAAGCTCAACATCGAAGTCGAGCTGGGCTTCACGGTCGAGCAGATCGAAAAGGAAGTGCAGCGCTGCCTCAACTGCGACGTGCAAACGGTGTTCGAAACCAAGCTGTGCATCGAGTGCGACGCCTGCATCGACATCTGCCCGGTGGATTGCCTCACCATCACCGCGAACGGCGAGGAGGCCGAGCTGCGCACGCGCTTGAAGGCGCCGGCGAAGAATGTCACCCAGGCGTTGTACGTCTCGCCGCCGCTCAAACACACGGCGCGTGTCATGGTCAAAGACGAGGACCTGTGTGTGCACTGCGGCCTGTGCGCGGAACGCTGCCCGACCGCGGCCTGGGACATGCAGAAGTCCGTGATCCAGTGGCCACACGCCACGGACGAGGCCATTGCCAACGCCGCCAAGCTTCCGAAGACAGCCTGACATGACAGACCTCGTGAACAACTTCGCGATCAAGATCGCGACGGTCAACGGTACCGGTTCGGCCAGCGCCAACTCGCTGCTGATGAAATCCATCTTCCGCGCCGGCATCCCGGTGATGGGCAAGAACTACTTCCCCTCGAACATCCAGGGTCTGCCCACCTGGTACGAAATCCGCGTGACCAAGGATTCGTACGTGGCGCGTTCGGGAAAGATCGACGTCATGGTCGCGATGAACGCCGAAACTTATGCGCGTGACGTGCGCGAAGTCACCTCCGGCGGTTACCTGATCTATGACTCGACCTGGCCGCGTCCCGCGCTGCTGGCGCGCGACGACATCACCGTGTTAGGCGTGCCGCTGGCGAAGTTATGCAACGAGAACTTCAACGGCGTGCGCACGCGCATCCTCATGAAGAACATCTGCTATGCGGGTGTGCTGGCGGCGCTGCTCGATCTCGACATCGGCAAGATCCGCGAGTTGCTGGCCGAGACCTACGCGAAGAAACCGGCGCTGGTCGATTCGAACATGAAGGCCATCGAGCTCGGCTACAACTACACGCGCGAGAACTTCAAGTGCCCGCTGCCCGTGCACGTGGCGCCGCTGCCCGGCGGCGGCAAGACGAAGGGCCACGTCCTGATCGACGGCAACACCGCCGCCGGTCTCGGCTGCGTATTCGCGGGCGCCACCGTCGGCGCCTGGTACCCGATCACGCCGTCCACCTCGCTGATGGATGCGTTCAAGAGCTTCTCGGACAAGCTGCGAGTGGATCCGGAAACCGGCAAGAAGAACTTCGCCTTCATCCAGGCGGAAGACGAGCTCGCGGCCATCGGCATGGTGCTGGGTGCGTCGTGGAACGGCGCGCGCGCGTTCACCGCGACCTCGGGTCCCGGCGTCTCGCTGATGAATGAATTCCTCGGGCTCGCGTATTACGCGGAAGTCCCCGCGGTGCTGTTCGACATCCAGCGCGTGGGCCCGTCCACCGGCATGCCGACTCGTACGCAGCAGTGCGACATCCTCGAGGGCGCCTACGCCTCACACGGCGACACCAAACACGTCTGCCTGTTCCCGCGCGATCCGGAAGAGTGCTTCTACTTCGCGCGCGACGCATTCGATCTCGCCGAACGGCTGCAGACGCCGATCATGGTCATGTCCGATCTCGACATCGGCATGAACGACTGGATGTGCCCCGATCTCAAGTGGGACGACAGCTACGTCCCCGACCGCGGCAAGATCCTCGACAAGGAAGCCATCGAGAAGCTGGAGAAATTCCATCGCTATCTGGACGTGGATGGCGACGGGATTCCGTACCGCACGTTGCCCGGTGTGCATCCGAAGGGCGCGTATTTCACGCGCGGCTCGGGCCACACGCAGTACGGCGCGTACACCGAGGATTCCGCCGAGTACCAGATCGTGCTCGACCGCCTGACGCGCAAGTTCCACACCGCGAAACGTTTCGTGCCGAAGCCGGTCATCGAACAGGACGCGCACATCGACATCGGCCTGGTGGCGTACGGCAGCTCGGATGGTGCGGTGCGCGAGGCGCTCGACATTCTTGCGGCGCACGGGGTCAAGACCAACTACATGCGGCTGCGCGCCTTTCCGTTCGGCGAAGAGGTCGAAAAATTCCTCGAGCAGCAGAAGCTGGTGTTCGTCATCGAGCAGAACCGCGACGGGCAGATGCGTTCGTTGCTGACGCTCGAAACGCGCGTCGAAAAGGCGAAGCTGCGTTCATTGCTGCACTACAGCGGCCTGCCGATTTCGTCCGAGTTCATCGTCAAGGGTGTGCTGGCCGAGATCGAACCCAAGGCGCGCAAGACTGAAGTCAAAGGTGTCGCATGACCTTCCTTCCCAAACCGAAAGTCCGCCATCCGTCGCTGCCCAAGAACGCGCTCGGCCTCACGCGCCGCGACTACGAAGGCGGCCTGTCTACCCTGTGCGCGGGCTGCGGCCACGACAGCATCACCGCGGCCATTATCGAGGCCTCCTGGGGTCTCGACGTCGAGCCGCAGAACATGGTGAAGCTGTCCGGAATCGGCTGCTCATCGAAGACCACGGCGTATTTCGTGTCGGGCGGACACGGCTTCAACTCCGTTCACGGCCGCATGCCATCCATTGCGATGGGCGCAAATGCCGCCAATCGCAATCTCATGTACATCGGCGTCTCGGGCGACGGCGATACCTTGTCGATCGGCCTCGGGCAGTTCTGCCACGCGATCCGCCGCAATCTGAACATGGCCTACATCATCGAGAACAACGGTGTGTACGGCCTCACCAAGGGCCAGTTTTCCGCCTCGGCGGACGTGGGCACCAAGGCCAAGAAGGGCGAGGTCAATCAGCAGCCGCCGATCGACCCGGTGTTGTTGGCGCTCACCCTGGGTGCCACCTTCGTCGCGCGCAGTTTCTCCGGCGACAAACAACAGCTGGTGCCGCTCATCCAGGCCGCGTTGCGCCACAAGGGTTTCGCGTTGATCGACGTGTTGTCGCCCTGCGTGACCTTCAACGATCACGAAGGATCCACCAAGAGTTATCAGTACACGCGCGAGCATTACGACGCCGCGGTGCACGCCGACTTCGTGCCGTTCCAGCGGGAAATCTCGGCGCAATACGCCGAGGGCGACGCCTTGCCCGTGGTGCTGCACGATGGCAGCCGGATCCTGCTGCGCAAGATCGATTCCAACTACGACCCCACCGATCGCGCCAGGGCGACCGCCGCCATCGGCGAGAAGTTGAAAAAAGGTGAATTCCTGACCGGGCTTTTATACGTGGATACGACCGGCAAGGAGTTCCACGATGTCAATGAGACACCGGCTATTCCGCTCAACCAGATCCCCCACAACCGGCTGTCGCCGGGGTCGGCGGCCTTGGCGAAAGTTCTGGCCAGATATCGTTAGCCGCGCTATGTTTCGGCCCGCAATGCGGATTCGGTAGGCCCAGGAGTCGACATGACTGAAGAAGAGAAGTCCCAGAAATTCACCTCCAAAGTGCGCCGCGGGCTCACTTGGGTAAGCACGGTTTCGTCCACGGAACTCGCGCGCGTCAAGCAGGAAGCCGGCGGTGGCCGCATTCCGGGCATGACCGCCGCGCAGCTGTCGGATATCGAAGCCGCCTTGCTGTGGATTTCACAGAACAAGGAAGAGGCGAATGGGTAAGGGTGATCGCCGCACGAAGCGCGGCAAGTTGTATGCGGGGTCTTTCGGAAAGTCCCGCCCGAAGAGTCCAGCCAAGAAAAAAGCACGAGCTGCGAAGGCGAAGAAAAAAGGCTGAGTAAGGTAAGCCCGTAAAGAAAGCCAATAGCCAGACGTTGAAGCACAGGTCCGACGGAGCCCGCGTAGTCAAATACGCGGGCTTCGTCATTTCGGGGCGGGAGTTACCTGCAGCGACTTGATACCGCGATAGCGGTTGACGATCTCGAGTGCGGTCTTGTTGTTAGGCGGCAATTCGATGTCGCTGACACCGAGCGGCGCGACACGTTGACCCCAACGCACGACGTGCCCGGTGAAAGTCAGGCCGCCGCCGAACGACGGCATCAGCAGCAACGCGCCCGGTTTGACCCGGCCTTCTTCGAGCGCCTCGCACAGCGCGACCGGTACGGTGGCCGCGGACATGTTGCCGTAGCGATGCACGTTGGTGAAAACCTTCTCCATCGGCACGCCGGTTTTCTTCGCGACGGCCTCGATGATGCGTAGATTGGCCTGGTGGGGGATCACCAGATCGACGTCGGCGGCCGTCTTGGCGATCTTGCCGAGCGCTTCCTGGCAGGCGCTCGCCATGCCCTGCACGGCCTTCTTGAAGATCTCTTGGCCTTCGAACTGCCACTCGGTCTTGCCGATGATGCGGTTCTGATGCGCGTAGGCCGCGCCCATGCCATGCACACGCAGGATCTCGCGCGACTCGCCATAACAGCCGAGTTTCTCGGCCAGCAGTCCTTCCTCGCCTCCGGTGGCGCTGAGCACCACCGCTGCGGCGCCGTCGCCGAACAGCACCGCGGTGTTGCGATCGCTCCAGTCGATGAACGGCGAGATGACTTCGGCGCCGATCACCAGCGCGTTTGCGACCACGCCGGTCTTGATCAGCGCCGTGGCGGTAGATAGGGAATAGAGGAAGCTGGTGCAGGCGGTGTTGACGTCCATGGCCGCGCAGCCTTCGGCGCCGATGCGGCGCTGAATGCCCGAGGCGACGTTCGGCACCTGGTCGTCGTAGCTGGTGGTGCCGAAGACGATGAGCTCTATCTGCCGGCCGTCGATGCCGGCGGCGGCGAGCGCGCGCGCGGCGGCGACAAACCCAAGCTCCCCGAGCTGCACGTGCGACACCCGCCGTTCCCGGATGCCGGTGCGGGAAGTGATCCACTCATCGCTGGTGTCCAGGAAGGTCGCGATGTCGGGATTGCTCAGCACCGCCGGAGGCAGACACTTGCCCCAGCCGACGATGGCCGCCCCCCGCGAACTCGTTGCTGACATGGGCGGGAAGGATAAGCGCACCGGGAGCGTCTCGCCATGGCGAGACGCGCGCCGGTCCCGTACAGTCCACGCCCATGACCGAACACAATTTTTCGCGTTGGCGCCCGCATCCGTGGCATGGCCTGGATCTGGGCGAAGATGCGCCGCGCATCGTCAATGCCTACATCGAGATCACGCCGTTCGACATGATCAAGTACGAGATCGACAAGGTCTCGGGTTACCTGCGCGTGGATCGGCCGCAGCGGTCATCGAGCCATCCGCCCGCGTTGTACGGGTTCATTCCCAAGACGTATTGCGGCGAACGTGTCGCCAAACTGGCACCGGGTTCGGAGCGTGGCGACGGCGATCCGCTCGATATCTGCGTGATCAGCGAACGGCCCATCGAGCGCTCGGAGGTCATCCTGCGCGCGCGCGTGATCGGCGGTATCAAGCTGCTCGATCGCGGCGAGGCCGACGACAAGATCATCGGCGTGCTCGAAGGCGACTACGTCTGGGACCACGTGAAGGACATCTCGCAGCTCGCGCCCGTGCTGGTCGAACGGCTCGAGCATTACTTCGGCACCTACAAGATGGTGCCTGGCGAGCCTAACAAGATGAAGATCTCGGGCAAGTACGGGTACGAACACGCGAAGGAAGTGATCGAAGCCTCGAGCGCGGACTACGAAGAGACCTTCGGCGACGCCACGCAGGACCGCCGCCGGCAATAAAGGGGACATGCCTATTTTTCGGGCCGGCCCGAAAAATAGGCATGTCCCCTTTATTGCCGGCGGCGCATGTAGCGCATCAGCGCCGCGGCCAGCAGCGCCGCGCACGGCGCGAGAAACCACGACACGGCGACATATTGCGCCGGCAGCCGGCTTCCCAGCGCCAGCCCTAACAACAAGGCCGGCACGCCGGCAACCAGACCGTGCAGGAACGGGCTGTTCGCGCCGAGCACTCCCGCCCACACGCCGGAGATGAACTGCACCAGCGCCCAGGCCGCGGCGATACGGTCATCGCTCGCCGCGCCGGGCAGCGCGAATACGACCAGCAATGCGCCAGCGAGATTGATCACGCCGCTGACCAGCAACGCGCCGGGCCGCAAGCCCCGGGTGGGTGGAGCGGGATTCATGGATTCGGGAGTCACGCGGGTAGTCTCGCGTCAGGGACAGTGTCCGGCAAGAGATAAACAAACCCCGGCGCAGTTGCGCTAACGTTGACGCCCATGAAAACAGCCACCGATCCGGCGGCGAGTGCCGTCATGGCCCGCGCACTCGTTGCACTGCTGATGGTGATCTGCTGCGCGCTTCCGGCCGCGGCGCGCGCGGACACGAAGCGTATTCCTGCCCACGAAGACATCTGGCTCATGAAACGCGTAGGTCCGCCGGTGGTGAGCCCGAACGGCCGCTGGATCGTGGTCAATGTCATCGAGCCCGCGTACGAAGAGAGTGCGCAGCTCAGCGACCTGTGGTTGATCGACACCACCACGCGCAATTCGAGCCGCCGTCTCACCTCGACGCGGCGCCCCGAGGCCGGCGTGATCTGGAGCGCGGACAGCCGCCGCATCCTGTTCAGCGCGCAACGCGACAACGACGACGCGCCGCAGGTGTATTCGCTCGACCTCGCCGCGGCCGGCGAGGCGCAACGGCTGACCACTCTGTCCGGCGGCGGGCGCGTACCGGTCATGTCGCATGACGGGCGGCAGCTCGCCTTCATCTCGATCATGTATGCGGACGCGCGCGACGATGCGGCTAACAAGGAGAAGATCCAGGCGCATCGCGACCGCAAATCCGCGGCCCGCATCTACGACGGCTTCCCGGTGCGCAATTGGGACCACTGGGTCGACGACCGGCAGGCGCGCATTTTCGTGCTGCCGCTCGACGAGAACGGCCTGCCGGCCGGCGCGCCGCGCGACCTGACATTCGGCACGAAACTCGCCGCGAACCCCGGATTTGCCGGCCGGCAGACCGACACCGGCGAAGAGATCGACGTCGAATTCACACCGGACGACAAGGCCATCGTGTTCGCCGCCACGACCAATCGCGATGCCGCCGCCCGCTCGTTCACCGACTCGCAACTGTTCCTGGTCGACGTCGCGGGTAGCGAGCCGCGGCAGCTCACGCAGGGCAACGACACCTGGTCCCAGCCGCGCTTCACGCCCGACGGCCGCACGTTGCTGGCGGTGCTCGAAGCGCAGAGCGGCAACTATGTCTACAACCAGGCGCGGCTGGCGGCTTTCTCCTGGCCCGACAGCGGTAAACCCCGCGTCATCAACGACGGCCTGGATCGCGCGGTGAACAGCTTCGCGGTGACGCCCGATTCGCGCACGGTCTATTTCACCGCCGAGGATGGCGGCAACGAGAAGGTGTATTCAGTGCGCATCGAGGGCGGCAATGTGCAGACGTTGTTCGGCGTCGAGAAGGGCAGTTACACGAACCTCACGATTCCAACACGCACCGGCCGCTTCGCGATGTATGCGAACTGGGAGAGCGCGAGCGCACCGGGCGAAGTCGCCCTGGTCACTCCCTTCGGCAAACCCGTGGTGCTCACCAAGTTCAACGCCGCGCGCGCCGCGCAGCTCGACCTGCCGCCGATCGAGAACTTCTGGTTCACGAGCAGCCGCGGCAAACGCATTCACAGCTTCTTGGTGCGTCCGCCCGGTTTCGACCCGGCGAAGAAATATCCGCTGGTGGTGATGATCCATGGCGGTCCGCACGGCATGTGGCGCGACCAGTTTTTCGTCCGCTGGAACTACCACCTGCTCGCGGCGCCGGGTTACGTTTTCCTGCTGACCAACTACTCCGGATCGACCGGCTTCGGCGAGGCGTTTGCGCGCTCGATCCAGGGCGATCCGCTCAAGGGTCCCGGCGATGAGCTCAACGAGGCGGCCGATGCCGCCATCCGGCAGTTCGGCTTCATCGACGGCAGCCGGCAATGTGCCGGCGGCGCGAGTTACGGCGGGCACCTCGCCAACTGGCTGCAGGGGACGACCACCCGCTACAAGTGCCTGTTCAGCCACGCCGGCCTCGTGAATCTCGAGACGCAATGGGGCACCAGCGACACTATCTACTCGCGCGAAGTCAACATGGGCGGCCCGCCCTGGGAGCAGGGCCCCGTGTGGCGCGAACAGAATCCGATCCGGCTGGCGGCGAAGTTCCGCACGCCTGTGCTGATCACCGTCGGGGAGAACGACTTCCGCGTGCCGCTCAACAATGCGCTCGAGTACTGGAGCGCGTTGCAGAGGATGCAGGTGCCGAGCCGGCTGATCGTGTTCCCGGACGAGAACCACTGGATACTGAAAGGCGAGGACAGCCGGTTGTTCTACGCCGAGAATGCGGCGTGGCTCGACCGCTGGCTCAAGCCAGAACGTTGAGGAAAACACCTTGTCCGACGAGTGGGACTTCTACTTCGCCCGCGTCAACGACGCGGTGGCATCGATCTTCGTGGACCTCGGCATTCGGCAAGACGCGCCGATCGAGAAACGTCCGTGGTTGTTGTGGGTGTGGGTGGAGATGCAGTCGGCGCGAGCGGATGGGCTTTCCTCGAACGAAGAAGCGCCGCGCATGCACGAGATCGGCGAATCGCTCGATGCAATGATCTCGGTCACCTGTGGCGCGCAGATGGTGGGGCGCATCACCGGTGCGGGCCGCCGCGAGTTCTATTTTTATGCCTCCGAACCGGGCGAACTCGACACCGCCACGGCGAATGCCATGAAGAATTTCGACACCTACAAGTACGAGACCGGCAGCAGCTTCCAGCCGGACTGGGATCAATACATCAACCTGCTGTATCCGTCCGAATCCAATCTCGAGCGTATGCAGAATCGCCGTCTGCTCGAGGCGCTGGCGGAACAGGGCGACGTGCACGAGGTGCCGCGCAAGGTGGACCACTGGATGTATTTCGCCACGGAAGCCGCGCGTACCGTTTGCCGCGATACGCTCGCCGCCATCGAGTTCACGGTCGAAGACGAGACGTTGTCGGATGAGCCCGACGATCCGCTCCCCTACGTGCTGGTGGTCTCGCGCGTGGATCCCATCGACTCGCATACGATCAACGGCATCACGCTCGAACTGGCGCGGCTCGCCACGCAGAATGGCGGCAGTTACGACGGCTGGGGGTGTGATGCGATGAAGGAAGAGACGCTGCAGTAGCTGGGTGTCGCGACGGCGGGCGGATTCCGGTTTGCCGGGCGGCTACAGCGACTTGGTCAACACCACGGTCAGGTTGTTGGCGGGCATGCGCACGACCTGCTGGCGTTGCAGTCCGTGTGCGGCGGCCACGCGCATCACCTCGTCGAGGTCCCGCACTCCCCACTCCGGATTGCGCCGCTTGAGTGACGCATCGAAGTCGAGATTGGATTGCACCGCGGTGCCGTTTTCCAGATAGGGCCCGTACAGCAACAGCTTGCCGTGGGTGCGCAGGTGTCGCGCCGCCCCGCGGCACAACGCCTCCGTCGCGGACCAGGGCGAGATGTGGATCATGTTGATGCACAACACGGCATCGTATTCGGTGGCCACCGGCCAGCGTGCATCGTGTACGTCGAGCGCGAGCGGCGGTGCGACGTTCGTGAGCCCGGCTGCGCGAATGCGGACGATCATGCTGTCGCGCGCGGCGGCATCGGGCTCGGTGGGCTGGAAGGTGAGTCCGCGCAGGTGACTGGCGAAAAAACACACGTGCTGGCCCGTGCCGGAGGCGATTTCGAGCACGCTGCCGGATTCGGGCAGCACGGATTCGAGCACGGTGAGGATGGGATCCTTGTTGCGTTCCGCGGCGGGCGAACTCAACAACTCGTTGGTCACGTCTGGCGGCGCTCCGTGCGGATACGCTTGACCGTCATCCACATGAACAGGCTGATCACCGAGAGCAGCGCACCCATCAACACCGCCAGCCACCAGTGGAAGCGCCACGCTTCGAGCAGCCCCCAGCCGACGCCGATCGGCGTCATGACCAACAACAAGGGTTTAGCAATACGCATTCTGGATGGTGCCGTTTCCAAGTGGTGCCGGGGTGCAATTCTCGTAATTGCGTGAACGCTGGCGCAAGGTGCGCCGGCAACTCAATTACGAGAATTGCACCCCGGCACCACTTTCTTCACAGGATGTAGCGGGAGAGGTCCTCATCCTTGGCGAGATTGCCGAGATGTTCGTCGACGTACCCCGCGTCGATCTCGACATGGGTGCCGCCGTTCTCGGCGGCGTCGAACGACACGGTTTCGAGCAGCCGCTCCATCACGGTATGCAGCCGGCGCGCGCCGATGTTCTCGGTCTTCTCGTTCACGCTGAAGGCGATCTCGGCGATGCGCCGCACGCCGCCCGGGGCGAATTTCACGTCCACCTGCTCGGTGCCCATCAGCGCCTTGTACTGCGCGGTCAGCGAAGCATCGGGCTCGGTGAGGATGCGCACGAAGTCATCGACCTTCAGCGAATCGAGCTCGACCCGGATCGGGAAACGCCCCTGCAGCTCGGGAATGAGATCCGACGGCTTCGACATGTGAAACGCGCCCGAGGCGATGAACAGGATGTGATCGGTCTTGATCTGCCCGTACTTCGTCGACACGGTGCTGCCTTCGACCAGGGGCAGCAGGTCGCGCTGCACGCCTTCGCGCGACACATCGGCGCCGAGCGTTTCCTGGCGGCGCGCAATCTTGTCGATCTCGTCGATGAACACGATGCCGTTCTGCTCGGCATTGTGAATCGCGCGCGCGCGCAGCTCTTCCTCGTTGACGAGTTTGCCCGCTTCTTCTTCCACCAGCAGTTTCAACGCCTCTTTCACCTTGAGCTTGCGCGGCTTGGTGCGGTTGCCGCCGAGGTTCGCGAACATGCTCGACAGCTGCTCCTGCATCTCTTCCATGCCGGGCGGCGCCATGATCTGCACGCCGGGCGCAATTGCGCGCAGGTCCAGTTCGATTTCCCGCTCGTTCAGCGAACCCTCGCGCAGCATCTTGCGGAATTTCTGGCGCGTCTCGGCATCGCGCGGCGACGCCTCACCGTCGGTGGAGAACCCCATCATCTTGGGCTGCGGCAACAACGCATCCAGCACGCGCTCTTCCGCCGCATCACCGGCCCGATCGCGCACCTTCGCGGTCTCTTCCTCGCGCGCCATCTTCACGGCGACTTCGGCGAGGTCCTTGATGATCGAATCCACTTCGCGGCCGACATAGCCAACCTCGGTGAACTTGGTGGCCTCCACCTTCACGAACGGCGCCTTCGCGAGTTTCGCCAGGCGGCGCGCGATCTCGGTCTTGCCGCAGCCGGTGGGACCGATCATGAGGATGTTCTTCGGCGTGATCTCCTGACGCAGCGGGTCTTCGATCTGCATGCGGCGCCAGCGATTACGCAGCGCGATCGCGACCGAGCGCTTGGCGGCGCCCTGGCCAACGATGTGTTTGTCCAGCTCGGCAACGATTTGGCGCGGAGTCATTGGTTAACCTTTCAACTCTTCGATCGTGAGATTGCGATTGGTGTAGATGCAGATGTCGGCGGCGATGTTCAGCGATTTCTCGACGATGCTGCGCGCGTCTAGTTCGGTGTTCTGCAGCAGCGCGAGCGCCGCACTCTGGGCGAACGGCCCGCCGGAGCCAATGGCGACCACGTCGTGGTCAGGCTCGATCACGTCGCCATTGCCCGAGATCACGAACAAGTTCTTCGTATCGCCGACCAGCAACAACGCCTCGAGGCGCCGCAGGTAGCGGTCGCTGCGCCAGTCCTTGGCGAGCTCGATGGCCGCGCGCGTGAGGTTGCCGAACTTGTCGAGCTTGCCTTCGAAGCGTTCGAACAGCGTGAAGGCGTCGGCCGTGCCGCCAGCGAAACCGCCGAGCACCTTGCCATTGCCGAGGGGCCGCACCTTGCGCGCGTTGCCTTTCATCACGGTGTTGCCGAGGGTGACCTGGCCGTCGCCGCCGATGGAGACAGCGCCGTTGCGCCGCGCGGCCAGGATGGTGGTGCCGTGCGGATTGAATTCACTCATGGAGACCTACGTCTTGCGTTTCGCCCGAGGGTGGGAAGCGTCGTAGGTGCGGGCCAGGTGGGCGAAATCAAGGTGGGTGTAGATCTGCGTCGTGGAGATGTCGGCGTGGCCGAGCAGCTCCTGTACGCCGCGCAAATCCTTACTCGATTCAAGCAGATGAGTGGCGAAGGAGTGACGGAACAGATGTGGATATACACGCGCCGGCAGGCCTTTGCGCTTCGCCCAGTAGGCGATCCGCAGCTGGATCGCGCGATGTTTGAGGCGCGTGCCATTGCGGCCGACGAACATCGCCGCTTCCTCGGGGGAGGCGATCGTCGCGCGCGTCTTCAACCATTCGCGCAAGGCTTCGATCGCCTTGCGCCCCACCGGCACGATCCGCGTCTTCGAACCCTTGCCGAGGACGCGCACCATCCGATCGGCGACATGGAGTCCGGCGAGATCGAGGCCCACGAGTTCATCGAGCCGCAGTCCCGAAGAATAGAAGAGCTCCATGAATGCGCGGTCGCGAATCGCCAGCGCGTCCTCGGGCGAAATGTCGAGCAGCTGGTTTATCTGATCGACATCGAGCGTGCCCGGCAGGCGTCTCGCGGCCTTGGGCGCGCGAATGTCCACCGCCGGATTGCTCCGCAGCACGCCTTCGCGGATCAGGTAGTTGAAGAATCCGCGCGTCGCGGACAGGCGCCGCTGCACGCTGCGCGGGCTCAACCCCCCGGCATGTGAACGCGCCGCGAACATGCGCACGTGCTGGCTGTCGATGCGTTTCCAGTCGTCGAGATCGCCGCGTTCGGCGTATTCCGCCAGCGCGCGCAGGTCGCGCGCGTAGTTAGAGGCCGTGTGCGGGGAGAGACGCCGCTCGAAACCGAGATGCCGGAGGTAGCCGTCGATCAGCGAACGATCGAGGGCCACGTATCAGTTGCGCAGCAGCGAATCGGTGATCAACTCGCCCATGCGTTTCAGGAACTCCGTGCTCATGCCCGGGTGGAAGCGTTCGCGCTCGGCGCTGCCGAGAGCCAGCAGGCCCACGGAGCCGCCATCACCCAGCGGCACCAGCGCGACCGAGCCGATGCTCGCGGCTTCGGGACCGAACAGGAAATCGCGCTGCGTGTCGCGTACCTGGCCGCAGCGCGGCTTGCCGGTGGCGAGCAACGCTTCGAAGGAACGGAGGTTCGCGTCGTCGGGCGCGACGGCGCGCAGGAACGGTTCGTACGCGCCATTGCGAAGGGCTTCGATGGGCGCGGTCAGCAGCAGCACCGAATGAAACGCGTCGAAGTCTTCGCGCAGCGAGGCTTCGAGCGAGGTGAGCGCGGCGACCGGCGACGGCGCGCGCAGCAGGCGCCGCGTGAAGCGATGGATGCGCTCGGAGAGCTGATCGTTGGCGCGCGCGACCGAGATGAATTCGGCGAGGCGGCGATCCGCGTCGGTTTTCTGTTCGCGCAGTACTTCCACCTGGCGCTCGACCAGCGAGACGGTGGAGCCGGTGCGCATGTGCGGCAGGCGCATGCGTGCAAGCAGCGGCTGGTGGCGTTCGAAGAAATCGGGATTGAGGCTCAGGTAACGCTCGATGCGTTCCTCATCCGTCTGACCTGCGGCCAAACCACGTGCGGGTAGCGTGCTCATGCTGTGCGGATCTCCTCTACCGAAACTCTAGAACTCGACTCGGCCCGTGAAAGATACAGCGGTTGGGCCCTTCATCCAAATATGTTCGCCGGGCGCGGGGAAGGTGATCTCGAGTTTTCCGCCCGGCAATTCGACGCTGACGGTCTCATCGAGGCGTCCATGACGTCTGCCTACCGCGACAGCCGCGCAGGCGCCGGTACCGCAGGCCTGGGTTTCGCCGACGCCGCGCTCGAACACGCGCAGTTTGATGTGTGCGCGATCGACGATCTCCATGAATCCGACGTTCACGCGCTTGGGAAAACGCGGATGACGCTCGATCGCGGGCCCCAGGCGATCCACCGGCGCATTCGACACGGAATTGACGGTGAGCACGGCGTGCGGATTTCCCATCGACACGGCGCCGATCTCGACTTCCGTGCCTGCGACGGCCAGCGGATAGACGTGTGCTTCGGCCGACGCTTCGAACGGCAGGGATTTGGGGTCGAAGTTCGGCACGCCCATGTCGACCGAGATGAGATTCGCGTCGTGGACGCGGGCACGGATGAGCCCCGCGGGGCTGTCGAGCAGGATCTCGCCCTGGTCGCCGCCGGGCTGCACGCCCTTGCGACCGTGCAGGAACGCCGCGAGGCAGCGCACGCCGTTGCCGCATTGTTCCACCTCGCCGCCGTCGGCATTGAAGATGCGGTAATAGACCTGGGTGCCGGGGCGGCGCGGCGGTTCGAGCACCAGGGCTTGGTCGAACCCGATACCCGTATGCCGCGCGGACAGCGCGCGCCATTGCGCCGGCGTCGGCAACTGGCCGTCGAGCGGCGCGTCGAAGACGATGAAATCGTTGCCAAGGCCGTGCATTTTGGTGAACTCGAGCTGCATGCGCGGAAGAATACCTTACGCTTTGGAGGTATGCGTCCAACGCCCTGGTTAGTTGCCGCGCTCGCGCTTCTTGCGTTCTGGCGGCTGTACTCGACCCGCGACATCCATCATCCGCCCGGTGTGCTCGCGGCCGCGGATCCCGTCCAACGCATCATCGACGCAGCGCCGGTCATCGAGCGCGGGGAATTCCGCCTGCGGCCACGCGCGGAATTCGACGCCACGGTGCGTGTCCTTCGCCGGGAGGATTACTCGATCGGTGCAATGGCGGCGCTGGTGCCGACGGATTTCGCGGTGGGCTGGGGCCGCATGTCGGACAGCGCGGTGCTCGAGCGCATCGAAGTCAGCCAGGGCAACCGCTTCTATTTCTGGCGCACGCAGGACTGGCCGATCGGGCGCGCAGAGATCGAATCGCATTCGGCGAACTGGCACCTGATCCCGGGCAACGAGGCGGTACGAGGCGTGCTCGGGAGTCTGCGCGCGGGCAACGTCGTGTCATTGCGCGGACGGCTGGTCGACATCGAGGGCCGGGAAGGCGGCATGTCCACCTCGCTGTCGCGCAGCGACACCGGCGCCGGGGCCTGCGAGATACTGCTGGCCTCGTACGCACGCGTGCTGGAGCCCTGACATGAATGTGGCCGATTCGCAGGTAGTTAGTGAAGTTTCGATCGCGGACGCCACCGCCGCAGACGCGCCGCTGCTGGCCGAGCTCGCCGCGCGCACCTTCTTCGAGGCATTCGCGGCCGACAATGATCCGCACGACATGCGCCGGCATCTCGAGGAGTCCTACACACCGCAGCTGCAGCTGGCGGAGATTCGGAATCCGGCGATCGACACCTTGCTCATGCGCATCGACGGCGGCACCCCGATCGCGTACGCGCAACTTCGCGCCGGGCATGTGTCCGACGGCGTGCCGGCCACGGGCAGCATCGAGCTGTGGCGCTTCTATGTCGACCAGCCCTGGCACGGGCGCGGGCTCGCGCACCGGCTGATGGAGGCCGCCAAGGCCCGTGCGCGCCGGCGCGGCGCCACCTGCTTGTGGCTGGGTGTGTGGGAGCGCAATGCGCGCGCGCAGGCGTTCTACGCCAAACACGGCTTCCGCAAAGTCGGCAATCACATCTTCGTCGTTGGCAGCGATCCGCAGACCGACGACGTACTGCTCTGCGATCTCAGCCCATGAACGCAGGCATCGAGCACCTCGGCCTGCGGGTGCGCGACATCGATCCGGTCGCGGCGTCTGGTGCGAACTACTTCGGCCGTGCGTCGAAGCGCATCAGTCCCCGAGTGACGAGCGGTCGCGGAACATGCAGCGGTCCATGACGGTGAAGATGCCGGCGGCGCGCGCCCGCTCCGCCGCGTCCGCGTCGATCACACCTTGCTGGAGCCACAACGCCGGCACTTTCAGGCGAATCGCGTCGTCGACGATGGCGGCCACGTGTTCGGGACGGCGGAAGACATCCACCACGTCGACCGGCCCCGCCCCGGCGAGCGCGGATTCGAGATCCGGCCAGGCACGTTCCCCGAGAATTTCCCGCGCGGTCGGGTTCACCGGCACGATGCGATAGCCAAAGTTCTGCAGCGCGGCCGCCACGTTGTAGCTCGGGCGCCCGGGAGTTTCGGAAAGTCCCAGGATGGCGATGCTCTTGATCCGGCGCAGGAACGCGTCGATCTCGGTTTTCGTGGGGTTCTCGAACATGAGCGCGCCTCGTGTTGTGCTAGCGTCCCGGCACTCAACCTGGGAGGGTCGTGATGAGTGTTACCAATATAACGGCTGTGTGGATAGCCTGCGCCGCATTCGCGGCGCCCACCTTCGCGGACGATCCCGCCGCTCCCGAACCCGAAGCGGCGGCGCCCGAATCCGCCGGCCGCGACATCGCTCCGTTCAAGTACCAGACCGGCGACGTCGTGCTGCCTAACAAGGTAGCGACCTTGCATCTCGGCGACAAGTACCACTACCTCGACGTCGCCGAGACCAACCGGCTGCTCATGGAATGGGGCAATCCGCCCGACGGGGAAACGCAGGGCGCGATCCTGCCCGCGCAAGTCGATCCGCTGACGGATGGCGCCTGGGCAGTGTTCCTCACCTACATAGACGATGGCCACGTAGACGATTCCGATGCCGCGAAGATCGACTACGACGACATGTTCAAGGAGATGAAGGAAAGCGCCGAGGACAACAACCCGGCGCGCAAGCAGCAGGGCTACAGCGCCCTGCATCTCGTCAAGTGGGCCGAACCGCCGCGCTACGACGCGGCCACGAAGAAACTCTACTGGGCGAAGGAGATCGACTTCGAGGGTAGCCCCGTGCACGCGCTCAACTACGACGTGCGCGTGCTCGGCCGCGAAGGCGTGTTGTCGATGGAGGCGGTTGCGAACATCGATCAGCTCGACATGATCCGCGGCGAAATGCGGCCGCTGCTCGAGGCGGCGGAATTCAACACCGGGCATCGATACGCGGAGTTCAACAAGAGCACCGATCGCATGGCGGAATACGGACTCGGCGCGTTGATCGCCACGGGCGTGGCCGCCAAGCTTGGATTGTTCGGCAAGCTGCTGGCGCTGTTGCTGGCCGCCAAGAAGGTCATCATCGTGGCGGTGCTCGCGATCGGCGGGTACGTCGCGAAGCTGTTCGGCAAGAAGAAGGACGCAAACACCTGAGCGAAGTATTGCCGGCAGGGTTTCGCGTGCACATAGAACCGGGCGGTCACGACATCCTCGTGCCGCCGGGCGCGAACGTGCTGGCCGCGGCGCTGGCCGCCGGAATTCCCATGCCGCACAGTTGCCGCGAAGGTCGCTGCGCGTCCTGCAAGTCGCGGCTGTTGTCCGGCGTCATCGAATATCCGGCCGGCCGGCCACCGGGCATCACGCCGGCGGAAGTCGAGCGTGGCGATGTATTGCTCTGCCAGGCCCGGCCGCGCAGCGATCTGTCCATTGAATCGCGCCGCATGCCATTGCGCGTATCCGCCTTCGCGACGGCCGAACTGCTGGCGACCGATGTATTGCCGCTCGGCGCGTTGCGCGTGCGGCTGCGCATCGTGTCGGGCTCGCTCGACGCGCGGCCGGGGCAGTTCGTCGAGCTGCGCAATCCCGCCGGCGACGCCGAGCGGCTCGCCGTTGTCGGAGTGGATGCCGGCATCATCGATGTCGAGTCGACTCCGGACGGCAGCGCGTTGCGTCAATGGCTGGACGGCAAACCGGCTGCCGGCAGTGGACTGCGCATCGCCGGGCCGTTCGATCGCCCCCGCTAGCGCCGCTAGATCCGGAAGCGGTCCTTGAGATCGCCCGCCATGCGGCGGCTGACTTCGAGCGCGTCGGGAAATCCGCGCAGGTGCACGAAATGCTGTCCGCTGGCATCGCGTGCGATGCGCTCGAGGAACCGCGTGTTCACCAGCGCGTTGCGATGGATCCGCAGGAAATTCGCCGAGAACTCGTCCTCGAGTGTCTTGAGCGAATCTTCGATGAGATCCTCGCCCTTCAGGTGTTTCACGGTGGTGTATTTCTGGTCGGCCTGGAAACAGAACACTTCCTCGATCGGGATGAGCTTGAGCCCGTCGCGGCCGCGCACGCCGACGTGCGAGCGCCGGGTGGGTTCGCGCGCGGCCAGCGACACCCGCTGTATCTGCGGGCGCGTCAGCCGCGCGGCCTTGGCGAGCGCCGCGCGCAGTTTCTCGGCGCGAATGGGCTTCAGTAGATAGGCTACCGCCTCCGATTCGAAAGCCTGCAGCGCGTATTCGTCGAACGCGGTGGTGAAGATGACCGCGGGCGGCTCAGGATGTATGGCCAGTTGCCGCGCGACTTCGAGCCCGTCCACGCCCGGCATGCGCACGTCGAGCAGCACGATGTCGGGGACGAGACTTTCAACCAGCTGCAGCGCCTGCTCGCCGTGGCCCGCTTCACCGACCACCTCGAATCCGCCATCCTCCGCCAGCATCGAACGCAGCCGCTCGCGGGCCGGCGGTTCGTCATCGACGATGAGCACCCGCATGTTCATGCGGTACGCGCGCCCTCGCCGGCGGCGAACGGAAAACGCAGCGTCACGATGTATTCGTCGTCGAAACGCCCGGCCTTGACCGTCGCGCGTTCGCCGTACATGAGGTCGAGGCGTTCCTTGATGTTGGCGAGCGCGAGCCGGTTGCCGTCGCGCACCGTCAGGTTTGCGAGCGGCAATGGATTGCGGACGACAATGGTGATCATGCCCTTGTTGAACTCCCCGGTGACCGTGACCGTGCCACCTTCCGGCCGCGGCTCGACGCCGTGGTAGATGGCGTTTTCGAGCAGCGGCTGCAGCGTGAGCCCCGGCACCAGCGCGTCGTTCGGCAATACGTCGATCTTCCATTCGACCACCAGCCGGTTGCCGAGGCGCAGCTGTTCCATGCGCTGGTAGGTGCGCGCCACGTCGATCTCTTCCGCCAGCGAGATCTGGTTGCGCTTCTCGTTGAGGTTGGCCCGGAAGAGGTCGGCGAGATCCTGCACGGCCTCTTCGGCGCGCGCCGGGTTGCTGCGCGTCAACGCGGCGATGGTGTTCATGCTGTTGAAGAGGAAGTGCGGGCGTATCCGGGCTTGCAGCGCGTGCACGCGCGCCTGGGCCTGCAGCTCGACGTTGTGCCGCCATTCGTAAGTCACGTAGAAGTAGCGCAGCGCCAGAGCGGTGACGATCAGCGCGATGCATACGTTGCGGACCAGGAACGGCCACTGGTCGTCGGGAATCAGCCCGCTATCCGCGAACCAGCCGGCGCGACTGCCGAGAAAATAGGCCACCGCGGAGATCATCGCGACCAGCGACGCGGTCATCGCGAGCACGATCGCCGACCCCTTCGCGAGCGTCTGGCGGGTGAGATAACCGCGCAGCAGGCACAACAGCGCGGCGCCGAACAGGCCGACCCACAACAGGAACATCGAAGTGCGGCCGAGATCCGGCCAGAAGCCCGAGGTCGATTCGGTACGCGCCAGCGACAGGATCAGCGCGGTCAGTTCGCAGATGATGACCACCGCGAGAACCGCGTGCGCCTTGCAGAAGTCGGGTAGATAGAGCTGGCGGGCTCCCTCGACTTCGCGCAGCGGCCCGCTCATGCGTCGCGACGCGACGCGTCGTCGAACAACGCCTGCTTGAGCCGGTGAGTCGCCGAGATGTCCTCGTCGCCGTAACCCTGCGCGATCAGCTCGGCGTATTCGGCCAGCATGGAGTCGACCACCGGCAGCGAGACGCCGAAGCGCGCCGCCATGTCGCGGCAGATGCCGAGATCCTTGGCGTGCAGCCGGATGCGAAAGCCGGCCGGGTAACTGCCGCGCACCATGTTCGGTGCGCGGTGCACGAAGTACCAGCTCGAGCCGGCGCCGGCGCCGAGCGTCGTCACGACGCGTTCGAGCGGCAGCTGATGCGCGCCGGCGAAGGCCATCGCCTCGGCGCAGGCGCGGATGATGCCCGCGCACATGATCTGGTTCGTGGCCTTGGTCGCCTGGCCCGAGCCCGCCGGACCGAAGTGTTCGATGGTCTTGCCCATGGCGGCGAGGATGGGGCGGCTCGCTTCATACGTGGCGGGTTCGCCGCCGCACATGATGGCCAACGCGGCGTTCCTGGCGCCTTCCGTGCCGCCGCTGACCGGCGCGTCGAGAAAGCGTACGCCGCGTTCGGCGAGAAATTTTTCCGCCCAGCGCGCGGTGCCCGCGCTCACCGTGGAGCAGTCGATGACCAGCGCTCCACGGGCAAGCCCGGGGGCCATCGCTTCCACGACGGTCCGCACATCGGCATCCGCGGAAACGCAGATCACCACCGCGTCGAGCAGGGTGGCGAACTTGTCGAGGGCTGGGGGTGCCGCGCAACCGAGCTCCGCGGAAAGCGCCTGCGCCTTGTCGCTGCTGCGATTCCAGACGGCGGCCAGCAGCCCCGCCTTGTGAAGATTTTTCGCCATGGGAGCACCCATGGCACCGAGACCTGCAAATCCGACACGTGTCATAGGCAGGGATTATCAGGCGCGAGCGCCACAAAGGAAAACGCCGCTATTTCAGGCGCGAGCGCCACAAAGGAAAACGCCGCCCCTTTCAGGAGAAAGGGGCGGCGTCCGTGGAGATCTATAAAGGGTAGTTATCCCTGGGGGCCGCAGATGGTCTCGACCTGCTTGGCCAAGTCGACGCGCTGCTGCGATAACTCGGCATCGTTCAGATAGGTGCGCTTGCCGTCTTTGCCTTCGTTGTACATGCGACGCGACTGGATCGCGCTTTGGTAGTCCGCGCGCGCCTGCTTGCAACGCGCGGCACGCGTGGCTTCGAGATCTTTGGCGACCGTGGCGGCGACGCGCTGATCGCTCTGCGCGCCGGCGATACGTTGATTGCTGTCGGCGAGCGTGCGATTGGTCGCGGACTGCTGCGATGCATAGGCGCGCTCGGCGGCTTCGGGCGGACGCTGCGCACCGGTGGCGACACGCACGGCGCCCGGAATGGGTTTGTCGGTGTAGAGCGTATTGCCGCGCTCATCCACGTATTTGTAGACGTCGCCCGCCTGCGCTGCCGCGCCGAGCAGAACGCCCGCAATGACGACCAGATATTTCGAGTGACGCATGCGCTTCCTCCGGTTGCCGGATTATGCAGGTAGAGGCGTATGAGAACCCTTGATCTCCATCACAGACAAGGGGCATTCGGGCCGCGAACGCGTTCAAAAGCCGCCTCTTTCGGCGTTTTGCCTTACGGCGGCCTCTTTCGGCGCCTTATCCGGCGAAGAGGGCTCCGCAAAGAAGAAGGCCCCGGCAACCTTGCGGGTTGCCGGGGCCTGACGATCAATCTCGTCCTACGAGTCGACGCGGATCAGGCGTCGTAGGCGCGTTCGCCGTGCTCGTTGGTATCGAGGCCTTCACGCTCGACTTCCTCGCTCGGCCGCAGACCGATCGTGAACTTGAGCAGCAGGAAGATCGCGGCGGACACGATGCCCGACCAGAGCAGCGTGATGCCGACGCCCGTGGCCTGGATACCGAGCTGCGCACCGATGCTCTCGAACGTGCCGACACCACCCAGCGACGCATGGCCGAGGACCGCGCACGAGAGGGCGCCGATGATGCCGCCGATGCAGTGAACGCCAAAGACATCCAGCGAATCGTCATAGCCGAGCTTCTTCTTGAGCCAAGAGCAGGCCCAGAGGCAGACCAGGCCGACGACGAGACCCAACACGATCGCGCCGCCCGGGCCGACCACACCGCAAGACGGGGTGATCGCAACCAGACCCGCGATGGCACCGGAGGCTGCGCCGAGCATGGTCGGCTTGCCGCGGAAGATCCATTCGCCGAGGCTCCACGCGCAGGCAGCGGCTGCCGTGCAGACGTAGGTGTTCAGGAATACCAGGCCGGCGAAGTTGTTGGCTTCGAGACCCGAACCCACGTTGAAGCCGAACCAGCCGGTCCACAGCAGCGCGGCGCCGACCATCACGTAGGGTACGTTGTGCGGCGGCATGGCCACCGTGCCGTAACCCGTGCGTTTGCCGACGATGAGCGCACCCATGAGGCCTGCGATGCCGGCGTTGATGTGCACCACCGTGCCGCCCGCGTAGTCGAGGGCGCCGAGCTTGAACAGGTAGCCCTCGGAGTACCAGACCATGCGCGCGATCGGCAGATAGGAGAAGGTGAACCAGAGCACCGCCCAGATCAGCACCGCGCTGAACTTGGTGCGTTCGGCGAAGCCGCCGATCGCGAGGGCGGTGGTGATCGCGGCGAAGGTCGCCTGGAAGACCACGAACACGAACTCCGGAATCACGACGCCCTTCGTAAAGGTCGCCGCGTTGGAATCGGCCGTGAGCCCGTGCATGAGGAAGCGGCTCGCGTCGCCTATCCACTCGCCCGGTCCGTTGAACGCGAGGCTGTAGCCATAGACGATCCAGAGCACCGTGCACAGCGAGAAGATGATGAACACCTGCATGGAGATCGACAGCATGTTCTTGGCGCGCACCATGCCGCCGTAGAACAACGCCAGTCCTGGCACCGCCATCATGATGACGAGCAAGGTGGCGACGATCATCCATGCGGTGTCGCCCTTGTTCGGAACCGGCGCCGCTTCCGCCGCGTCCTGCGCAGCCGCCAGCATCGGCGTCATTGCCGCCAGTGTGGCAAACCCCACCTTCGACAGCGTTGCGCCGAGACCGCGCATCAGGCTGCTACCCTTCGTTATCTTCTTATCTTGATGCATGTAAAAGCTCCTCAACGACATCTCAGGCTGCCGCCGCGCCGGATTCACGGGTACGTATCCGCACCGCTTCACCGACTGGCGCCAGGAAAATCTTGCCGTCGCCGGTTTTTCCCGTGCGACATACGTTGCTGATGGCTTCTACGACGGCCTCCGCTGAAGCCTCGTCGAGCACGATCTCGACGCGCAGCTTTGGCACGAACTCCACCTGATATTCAGAGCCCTTGTAGTGCTCCGAATGCCCCCGCTGTCTGCCGTAACCGGTGACCTCGGTTACGGTGATCCCCTGCACGCCCAGTCGCGCAACGGCCATCTGAAGGTCGTCGAGCTTCCACGGGCGGATGATTGCAGTGATCATTTTCATCGCTTTGGCATTGTTATCCGATGGAGCGTGTCCGTCGGACACGCGTATGCTCCCAATCAGCTACTTGTTCATTTGCCTGTGTTCGAAGTGCAGGTTCCATGCCAGCCCCTTCGCATGCGAGGAGGGCGCCGCTGCGGCGCGAAAGCGGGCGCCTTCTCGCGGCCGCGCCCAAAGTTGGGGCGATGGAATCGAGTGCGCAACAAAACGGGGCAGACGCATGACAACTTGTTAGGAGAGCCATCGGTGGAGATTCCCAGGGTCGAAGAACTGCTGCGCAGCCTGATGCAAGGGCTGCCTCCCGGGCTCGTATCCGGTGCCAGCGGATTGCGCGAGGATCTCGAAAGCAACTTTCGCGCGGTGCTGCGTGCCAACCTGGGCAAGCTGGATCTCGCTGGCCGGGACGAATTCGACGCGCAGCGCAAGGTGCTCGAACGCACGCGCGCGCGGCTCGAGGCGCTCGAAAAGCGGGTGGCCGAACTGGAAGCGAAATCGCCGGACAACACCGGCGGCTGACTTTCCGCATTACACGACGGCGGCACGGATGCCGGCGTCCAGTCCAGGTTGGCCCACGCCAGCTGTGACTCAAGCCAGCTCTGACTCAAGGAGGAGTCATGGGATTCGCACGCGTGGCCAGCCGCGCGCAACTTGGGCTTTCAGCTCCGCGAGTCATGGTCGAGGTGCACCTGGGCGGTGGCTTGCCGACCTCGAACATCGTCGGGCTCCCGGCGACGGCGGTGAAGGAAAGCAGGGATCGCGTGCGCGCGGCGATTGCGACTTCCGGTTTCGAATTTCCGGCCGGTCGCATCACCGTCAATCTCTCGCCGGCCGATCTGCCGAAGGAGGGGTGCCGATACGACCTGCCGATCGCGCTCGGCATCCTGCTCGCCTCCGGGCAGATCGAGTTCGCGCCCGACCTGCTCGACAACTGTGAGTTCTACGGCGAGCTCGGGCTTGCCGGTGAGCTCAAGCTCATCAAAGGCGTGATCCTGGCCGCGGCGCATGCCGCGCGCGAGGCGCGCACCGTGGTCGTGCCGGCGGTCAATCTCGCCGAGGCCCGCCTCGCGGCGCCCGCAAGCGCGCATGGCGCAGCCAGCCTGGCAGAGGTGTGCGAGAAACTCGGCCGTCGTGCCTCTCTCGACACCTTGCCGTGCGCCGCGATCTCCCATGCGGACGCAGCGGGAGCTTCGATCGGCGAACGAACTCTCGACCTCGCCGACGTGCGCGGGCAAGCGCAGCCCAAGCGTGCGCTGCTGATCGCGGCGGCGGGTGCGCATTCGCTGCTGCTCGTGGGTCCGCCGGGTACCGGCAAGACCATGCTGGCGCAGCGGCTGGCCGGGTTGCTGCCGCGCCTCGATGCCGGCGCGGCGCTCGAGGTCGCGTCCATCGCGTCGGTGAGCGGCCGCGGATTTGCGCCGCGCGACTACGGCCGGCGCCCGTTCCGCGCGCCGCATCACAGCGCCTCGGCCAGCGCCATCATCGGCGGCGGACCGCACGCGCGCCCCGGAGAAGCGAGCCTCGCGCACCACGGCGTGTTGTTCCTCGACGAGCTGCCGGAATTCAATCGCGCGGTGCTCGAATCCCTGCGCGAGCCGCTCGAGTCGGGCGTCGTCGCCATCGCGCGCGCGAAGCTGCAGGTGGAGTATCCGGCGCGCTTCCAGTTGATAGCCGCAATGAACCCCTGTCCCTGCGGCCACCTGGGGGATGTTTCCGGCCGCTGCCGCTGTGCGCCGCCGGAAATAGCGCGCTACCGGTCGCGCATCTCCGGGCCGCTGCTCGACCGCATCGACCTGCGCGTCGAAGTTCCGGCGTTGCCGAGCGAGGAGTTGTTAGGCGAAGGCGCGGCGCCCGATCACGCCGGCGGCACCGCCGGGTGCGCGCGGCGCGTGCGCGCCGCGCGCGAGCTGCAGCAGGCTCGTGGTGGCAAGCTCAACTCGGATTTGAACGGCGTGGAAATCCAGCAGGCCTGCGGGCTCGATCGTTATTGCCGCCGGCTGCTCGCGCAGGCGCGCATGAAGCTGAACCTGTCGGCGCGCGGTATCCATCGTGTGCTGCGCGTGGCACGCACCATTGCCGATCTGCAAGAGGCAGAAATGCAAACGGGGCCGCGGAATGGATCCATCGGCCCCGTGCATCTCGCCGAAGCCCTGCAGCTGCGGCGGGCGATCGAGTAGTTCGGCGTTACTTGTTCAGGTCGATGATGTGGTCGACGGCCTGCTTGACCAGATCGTCCGGCCAGTCGGTGCGGCCACCCTTGGCGGGCATCACGCCGGTCTTGCCGTTGAAGCCATGCAACGCGTGGTTGTACAGCGTCTCTTTGCCCTGGGCGATGCGCGGACCCCAGGCGGCCTTGTCGCCAACCTTCGGGGCGCCGGCGATGCCTGCGCCATGGCAGGCGACGCAGGCAGTCTCGTACGCGGCGGTGCCGTTCTCCGGCAATGCGGCGGCGGCGACCGGCGGGCCCGCACTTTCGATCTTCAATGCCGAATTGTCCTGCCCGGCTACGGCCACGTGGGCCACCGGCTGCAGGCGCTCTTCCGTGCTCTCTATGAAGCGCGGATCGGTCGTGACCTGCTTGCCCTGGTGTTCGGCACCGACATGACGGGCAAAGGCGAACAGCCCCAGGGTCACGGCAAACAAGATGCCGAGGACGAGACTGAAATTGTTGAAGAAGTGCGAGTCTTGTTTGCTCATGGGCGCGAAGTATATCTGTCAGTTAATCGATCAGTAATCTGGCGCGCCCGACTGGATTCGAACCAGTGACCCCTGCCTTCGGAGGGCAGTACTCTATCCAGCTGAGCTACGGGCGCGGGGGTGCGGATTCTAGCCGTTCACAGCCAGCCTTTCCGCTTGAAGAACACAAAAGGGCCGATGGCGGACACCACCATCACGCCCATGGCCGCCCAGAAGCCCCATTCCTCGTGCAGCCAGGGCATCTTCGAGAAATTCATGCCGAAAATCGCCCCGATGACCGACGGCGGCAGCAGGAATACCGTGACCACCGAGAAGATCTTGAGGATGTTGTTCTGGTCGATGTTGATGAGGCCCAGGGTGGCGTCGAGGATGAACGACACCTTGGTCCCGAGGAACGAGGCGTGATCGCTCATGGCCATCACGTCGCGGGTCAGCGTGCGAAACCGGGCCCGCACTTCCGCCGACATCGGCACCGAGGTGCTCTGCTGCACGAAGGTCAGGAGGCGTCCGAGGCTCACCAGGCTCTCGCGGGCCTTGGAAATGAGTTCGCCGTTCTGGCCAAGGCGCTCGAGAGTCTTGCGAAAATCGCGGAAGGCGCCGCGCTTCTTGCGTGAAGCAGTGAAGACTTCGACCGAAGCGGAATCCAGATCGGTGGCCACCCTTTCGATGACGTCCGCAACCCGATTGATGACGGACTCCAGCAGGCCGGCCAGCACCGCCGGCGGCGAATTGCAGGAATTCGGGTGGCGTTCGGCATATGCGATGAAGCGCCGGAACGGCAACGGATCCACATAGCGGTTGGTGACCAGCTTGGCCGCCGAGAGGATGAACGTGATCTGCGTGCTCTCGGGCAGATCGCTGTCGAGTTTGGTGACGACGGTGGCCGTCATGTAGAGCGCGCCGTCTTCTTCGTAGAGGCGGTTCGAAGCTTCGATCTCGCGCATCTCGTCGCGCGTCGGGACATCGATGCTGAGAAAGCTTTCGACCTGCTTCTCTTCGCTCGGGGTGGGCTCGAGCAGATCGAGCCAGATGGATTCGCCCGGAATCGCGGCGCCGGAGCGCAGCTCGAAGCGCGCGAGTCCCTGGGGTTGTGCGACGAAGGCGCTCAGCATGATGGCTGCTGTCTGCGAAGCGCCCGGGAAAGTGCCAGCGGCGAGCCGCTAGCGACCCTTCTCGCTGGCCGCCAGGTCGTTGATCAACGAAAGCAACTGGGGTGCACCACCGGCCTGACCGACGCCCGTGACATATTTGCCGTTCACCACGATGGTTGGCACGCCGGAAACGAAGTACTGCTGGGTCAGTGCCTCCGCGCGCTGCACGTTGGTCGCGACCGGCATCGAATCGTATGCGGCGTTGAAAGCTTTCTCCGTGATGCCGTAATCCTTCAGGAATTCGAGCTGCAGCGCGCGCGCATCCTCGTCACGCTGCGCGGACAGCGTCTTCCCGCCGCGATGAATGGCGTCGAAGATCTTGGCGTGCAGGTCGGGGCGGCCGAGCGCCTGGATCGTGTAGAAGAGCTTCGCGTGTTGACGATGCGGCGGGCCCCAGATGACCGGGATGCGCACGAATTCGACGTACTCGGGCTTGCCCGCCTTCCAGCTCTCGAGCGCCGGATCGAGCGCATAACAATGGCCGCAGCCATACCAGAAGACTTCGGCGACCTCGACCTTGCCGGCGCCGACGTTCGGCGGCTGCGGTTCTTCCAGCAGCGTGTAGTTAGTTCCGAGGCGCCAGTCGCCGATGGCCCGGGGGTTGACAGCCGGTGCGGGCGCTGGCCCGGCGGTGGCGGCTGCGGCGGGCGCCGGGGCGGCGACCCGGGCGCAGGCCTGCAGCGAAAACGAGCTGGCGATGGCGGCGGCCGCGAGCGCGCTGGCGAGAATGTACGCTCGAGTCATCGTCGAAACTCCGGGCGATGGTAGTTAGCGCAGCCCCTGCAGATACGACGCCACATTGCGGATGTCTTCCGGCGTCAGCCGCGCCGCGATGGTCGTCATCATCACGCTGTTGCGCGTCTGATAAACCTTCGCCGGATCGGTGGCGTCACGGTAGCGATTCTGTGTCAGGTAGTCCTGAAGCTGCTTCACGGTGTAGACCGAATGCTGCGCCCGAAGTGCCGGATACCCCGAGCCCGAATTGCCCTGGCCGGCGGGTCCATGGCAGGCGGTGCAGGCCGGGATGTTGCGCTTGAGGTCGCCCGAACGGTACAGCGCCTCGCCCGCTTTCCAGTAGGAAGGATCGGCTTCGAGACCGGTCGGTGTCTGCGCCGAATAGAACGCGGCAAGATCCGCGACGTCCTGGTCGGTGAGTGAATCGACGATCGGCTGCATGATCGGGTTGTTGCGCTTCTTCGTCCTGAACGCCGCGAGCTGTTCGCGAATATAGGCGGCGTTCTGGCCAGCGAGCACCGGCCATTCCGGGTTCGTGCTGTTGCCGTTGACGCCGTGGCAGGCGGTGCAAACCGCAGCTTTCGTGGATCCGGCGTCGGCCGAGCCCTTGAGGACGTCGTCGGCGGAGGCAACGCCGCCGAAACTCAACGTGGCGCAAATGAACGCCGCGGCTACGCCAAAGGAAAATCTGCTCTCAATCATGGTCTTGCGGGCTCCCTGAAAGGCGCCGAATTGTACACTAGCGTGTGTCGCATCAGCCTAGCCTCCCATGAGCCAGTTTCCGAATGTCCGCTTCCTGCTGTCCGCGGCGAGTGAAGAACAGTTTCCGCAGGACGTGGGTGCCGAGGTCGCGTTCGCGGGACGCTCCAATTCCGGCAAATCGAGCGCGATCAACGCGATCATGGTTCGCAATGGATTGGCCCGCGCGAGCAAGACCCCGGGCCGGACGCGGTTGCTGAACTTCTTCGAGGTCGATGAGGGGCGACGCATTCTCGATTTGCCCGGTTATGGATATGCCGAGGCGAGTCCCGTCGAGAAGAAGCAGTGGATCGGGCTCATTGCGCGCTTGCCGGCACGGCAATCCATCCGCGGTCTGTTCCTGATCGTGGATATCCGGCGCGGCCTGAAGGAAGGGGACGAGCAGTTGCTGGACTGGGCACACGCCTCGGGCTGGAACGTGCACGTCCTTTTGACCAAGGCCGACAAGATCAATCAGCGCGAGCGGGCAGCCACGCTCAAGGACACCCAGGACCGGATTGCGGAAGGAATGACTGCCCAGGTCTTTTCGGCGACGGACAAGATCGGCATTCAGGCGGCGCAGAAGCGGCTGGATCAGATGCTCCGGCTTCCGGCTCCGAACGGGACCCCATAAAAAGAAAGCCCCGGTGGTAAACCACCGGGGCCAGACTAACCCGGCACAGGTCTCGTGTTCCGGGCTACACGCTCAGGGAGGGAAGCGTGGAGCGTTTTTACGCGCTCGGGTAATGAGACATCGGACCCTCCGGAAAGGTTCCAATCTTTTTAAAAAAGTACTGCCGGAAAATCATGTGGTTACGACGCGACCTGTCGCGTCGGCGCTACAGAAAGGTGTAGGTGACGCTGAGCGAAAGCGTCTTGATGTCGTTGTTCACTTCGTTGTCGAGCGCTTCGGTTTTGAACAACTCGTATTCGAGCCGCGCTCCGATGCTGCCGAAGTGCAGTCCCAGGCCCGCTCCGAACATCGGCTCGACGCCGTCATCGGAAACGGTGCCCACGTCGGTCTGGCGGTAGTCCGAATCCCATTTCACGACGCCGACTTTTCCGAACAGATCGACGATGCCGAACTCCGCGATGAACAGCGCCGAGGCGCTGAGCGCCTTCGAGTCGATCGATACGCCGGTGCCATCCTCGAACTCCGCCTTTCCCAGGTCGAGATAGTTGGCTTCGACCGCCAGCCAGTCGAGCGGGCGAAAACCTGCGATCACCTTGAATGAGCTGTCATCGAGGGTCTCATCGCCATCGATGCCGTCGACGCTGAGCTTGAAATCGGTGCGGGTGACTCCGGCGCCGAGATAGAAGCCGTTGTCGGCGGCGTCGGCATGGGGGGCGAGTGCAACTGCGGAAAACGTGCCGAGCACGGCGAGCGCGGCGAACTTCATGTTCATGAGACCTCTCCTCGTTTGGGAAGCAGGATTAGAGAGCAGGAACACTTAACGGTTCCTGAACTGCGGACGGCATTGTGACGGGGAGCGCGGGCTCCCACACAAACCGTCGCCAGTCGCCGACACAAACAAGGAATGTTAGGGCCGAACTAGTGGGCCTCGTCCCAGTTCGCGCCCGTGCCGATGTCGACGCGCAGCGGCACCCGCAGGTTCGCCGCCGCCGCCATGTGCTGCCGCACGGCGGCCGAGACCTCGGCCACCTTGCCGCTCTCGACCTCCAGCACCAGTTCGTCGTGCACCTGCATGATGAGGCGCGCGCCGCTTGACGGCGTGCACCACGCGTCCACGGCGATCATCGCGCGCTTGATGATGTCGGCGGCGGTGCCCTGCATGGGCGCGTTGATCGCCGCGCGTTCGGCCGCCTGCTGGAACTGCTTGTTGCGCGCATTGATGTCCGGCAGGTACAGGCGCCGGCCGAACACCGTCTCGACGTAACCCTGCGACTTGGCCTGCGCCCGTGTCTCTTCCATGTACCGTTTCACGCCCGGGTAACGCGCGAAGTACAGGTCGATGTATTCCTGCGCGGCGCCGCGCGCAATGCCGAGCTGCTTGGCGAGACCGAACGCGCTCATGCCGTAGATGAGCCCGAAATTGATGGCCTTCGCCGAGCGGCGCTGGTCGGCGCTGACCTCGGCCAGCGGTGTGCCGAAAACCTCGGCCGCGGTCGCCTGGTGGATGTCACGGTCGCTGGCGAACGCGCCTAACAACCCGGCGTCACCCGACAGGTGCGCCATGATGCGCAGTTCGATCTGCGAGTAGTCGGCAGCCAGCAGGACCTGCCCTTGCGGTGCGACGAAGGCCTGGCGGATGCGCCGTCCTTCGGGTGTGCGGATCGGGATGTTCTGCAGGTTGGGGTCCTGCGAGGAGAGCCGGCCCGTCGCGGCCACCGCCTGGTGGTAACTGGTGTGCACGCGCCCCGTCTTCGCGTTGATCTGCTCGGGTAGTTTGTCCGTGTAGGTGGACTTGAGCTTGGAGAGATTGCGGTGCTCGAGGATGAGCTTCGGCAGCGCGTACGTCTCGGCGAGCTCTTCGAGCACGTCCTCGGCGGTCGACGGCTGCCCGGTCGGGGTCTTGCGCACCACCGGCAGCTGCATCTTCTCGAACAGGATGGCGCCGAGCTGTTTCGGCGAATCGAGGTTGAACGGCGCGCCTGCTTCCTTGTGCGCTTCGGCCAGCAGCTCCATGAGCCGCTTGGCGAGCTGGTTGCCTTGCGTGCGCAACATCTGCCGGTCGATCAATACGCCGCGGTCTTCCATGCGCAGCAGCACCGGCACCAGCGGCTGCTCGCATTCCTCGTACAAGGTCTTGAGCGCGGGGACGGTCGAGATCTGCGGCCACAACACCTCATGCAGGCGCAGCGTGACGTCGGAATCCTCGGAGGAATACTCCGCCGCCTTGTCGACCGGCACCTGGCTGAAGGGAATCTGTTTCGCGCCTTTGCCCGCGACATCCTCGTAATGGATCGTGCGCAGGCCTAGATAACGTTCCGCAACCGAGTCCATGTCGTGGCGCGTGGCGGTGCTGTTCCAGATGTACGACTCGAGCATCGAGTCGAAGCGCATGCCGCGCAGGCTGATGCCGTGATTGGCCAGCACGTGGGCGTCGTACTTGAGGTGATGGCCCACCTTCGCGTGCGTTTCCGACTCCAGCAGCGGCTTGAGCTTCGCCAGGCTTGCATCGCGATCGAGCTGGTCGGGCGCGCCGGCGTAGTCGTGCCGCAGCGGCAGGTAGGCCGCGATACCCGGCGCCACCGCGAACGACACGCCGACGATTTCCGCGTGCATGTATTCGAGGCTGGTGGTCTCGGTGTCGAACGCGAACAATTCCGCCGCGCTGAGTTTGGCGATCCAGCTCTCAAGCTGCGCCTCGGTGGTGATGGTTTCGTAGTTGCGCGGCGCCGCGGCGATGATCTGGGCGCTGTCGCTTAATCCCTGGCTGATTCCAGCCGCCGCGGGTGCGCCGACGACGACGGCGTGGCCGGTGGCGGCTGCGGCGGGCGTGCCGCCGGAGTCGGCCGGTGCGGCCGCGCCGTCGAGTTGCTTGAGCAACGAACGCAGCTCGAGCCTGCCGTACAAGCCGCGCAACGCCTCGGTGTCGGGCGGCTGCCGCTTGAGCTGATCGAGCGACACGGGCAGCGCGACGTCGGTGCGGATGGTCGCAAGTTTGCGCGCCAGCTCGAGCGTGGCCAGACCCGCGCGCAGGTTTTCGCCCACCTTGCCCTCGACGCTGGCCGCGTCCGCGATCAACGCATCGAGTGTCGAATACTTGCCCAACCACTTGGCGGCGGTTTTCGGTCCGACCTTGTCGATGCCGGGGATGTTGTCCGAGCTGTCGCCCACCAGCGCGAGGTAATCGATGATCTGCTCGGGGAACACGTCGAATTTAGCCTTGACACCCTCGCGATCGAGCACCGTGTTGCTCATGGTGTTGATCAGCGTGATGTGCGGCGAGACCAGCTGCGCCATGTCCTTGTCGCCGGTGGAGATGAGCACGCTCAGGTTCGCCTTCGCCGCCGCGCACGCCAGCGTGCCGATCACGTCGTCTGCCTCGACACCACTTTCGCGCAGGATGGGCAGACCCATGCCACGGACCGCCTCGAACAAGGGCTCGATCTGGGATCTCAAGTCGTCCGGCATCGGCGGGCGGTGCGCCTTGTACTCGGCGAACAGTTCGTCGCGGAAGGTCTTGCCGGGTGCGTCGAACACCACGGCGATGCGATCGGGGTCGTAGTCCTTGAGGAACTTCGACAACATGTTCAGCACGCCGAACACCGCGCCGGTCGGTTCGCCGCGCGAATTCGAGAAAGGCGGCAACGCGTGGAACGCGCGATACAGATACGAAGAGCCGTCGACGAGGACGAGATCGGGCCGTTTCATGGAGTTCAACGCGGCGGCGCGATCGCGCCCGTTCCGTTCTTGTCCGGGTCTTTGTTCTTCTTGGCCTCGTCTTCGACGGACTGCGGCGGCGTGACTTCAGGCGCGGGGGCAGCGCCGTCCTGCGGCGAATCGACCGTCTGGGGCGAGTTCGGCGCGCTCGCGGCCTCGGGCGGCGTCTGTGTGGGCCGCGTCACGATCCCGCTGGATTGTTCGGGTAGATAGAGCGGGCCCTTGAGACCGCAACCGGCCAGTGTGCCCGCGAGCAGCGCGCAAGCGGCGCGGATTGCCATCGTTTTGCAGGCTCGCATCACTTCCACGAATTCGGATCCTCGGACCTGGGCCGCCATTCAACCACCGCCACGGTCAGACGCGAGATACACACCAGTCGTTCCTTCGGGTCGCGGATTTCGATGCTCCACACCTGGCTGCGTGCGCCGATGTGAAACGGCCGCGCGGTGCCGGTGACGATGCCGTCCGACACGGGCCGCAGGTGATTGGCGTTGATTTCCTGGCCGAGGCAACGGAATTTTGCGCGATCGACGACGAAATTGGCCGCGACGCTGCCGAGGGTTTCCGCCAGCACCAGCGACGCGCCGCCGTGCAGGTAACCCATCGGCTGCCGGGTACGCGGTTCCACCGGCATGGTGCCGCGCAGGAAGTCCGCGCCGAACTCCGTCATCTCGATGCCGAGGTGGGGTGCGAGCAGGCCCACCTGGCTCGCTTTCGCGTCCTCGATGCTCGGATGGGCGAACCAGATTGCCATCTTGACCTCTCGCGCTGCTAACTAGAAGGCGCGCGTATCCGCGCGTTACTTGCGGTATTTCTCGCCGATGCGGCGATATGCCTCGCGGAACGGGATGCCTTCGCGTACCACCAGCGCATTCGCTTCTTCGGCGGCGTGGATCGCGGGGTCGAGTTTGATCCGCTCGGGCCGGAAACGCACGCCGTCGATGGCTACGGCCATGATGGCGGCCGTGGCGAGCGCCAGGTCGATGCCGCGAAACAGCGGCGGCTTGATCAACTGCAGGTCGCGCTGATAACCGGACGGCAGCTTCGCGAAAATACCGAGCACTTCCGCGAGGCAGCTCTGCGCCACCGCGGAACGGCCGCGCACCAGCTCGAATACGTCGGGGTTACGCTTCTGCGGCATGATCGACGAGCCGGTGGTGAACGAATCCGGCAGCGTCACGAACGCGAATTCCTGCGTGTAGAACAGCAGCAGGTCGGCGGCCAGCCGTCCCAGGTCCTGCATGAGCAAGGCGCATTCGAACAGGATCTGCGCCTCGGCCTTGCCGCGTGCGAGCTGCACCGCGGTCACGGGCGCGTGTACTTCCGCGAAGCCGAGCCTGGCACGCGTCGCTTCGCGATCGAGCGGCAGGCCCGGCGTGCCGTAGCCCGCCGCCGAACCCAGCGGACTCTTCGACGCGCGGCGCGCGGTGGCCGCGAGCCCCGCCGCATCGTCGCGCAACTCGGCAGCAAAGCCTGCCGCCCACAAAGCCACGCTGCTCGGCATGGCCTGTTGCATGTGTGTGTAGCCGGGCAGGGGAGTTCCGCCCTCGCGTTGCGCCAGGGCGTCGAGGGCCGTGGCAACGGCGCTGGCGGCCGCGGCCAAGTCCTTGCCGGCATCAAGTAGATAGAGGCGCAGCGCGGTCAGTACCTGGTCGTTGCGCGACCGTCCGAGGTGCACGCGGCCGCCCGCCGTGCCGATGCGCGCCGTCAGGCGTTTCTCGAGCGCGGTCTGGCCGTCCTCGTCCGCCAGCTCGATTTTCCATTCGCCGCGCGCATGTTCTTCCGCCAGCGCACTGAGCCCCGCGCGAATCGCGGCGAGATCGGCGTCGCCGAGCAGCTTCGCCGCATGCAGCATCTCGGCATGGGCGATCGAAGCGCGCGCGTCGTACTCGACGAGCCGCTCGTCCAGCGCGAAATCGTCTCCGGCCGTGTACGCCAGCACGCGTTGATCGAGTTCGACGCCCTTGTCCCAGAGCCGGCTCATGGCCGTTACTTGCCCACCAGCTGTTCGGCCGGCGACAACGCGTTGACATCGGCCACGATCAACGTGCCCGCGCCTTCGTTGGTGAACACTTCCGCGAGGATGCCTTCCGGCGATTTGTACGACATCACGTGCACGCGGCGCACGCCGCCGCGCAGCGCCTCTTCGATCGCCTTCGCCTTCGGCAACATGCCATCGACGATGCGTTTCTCTTCGCGCAGGCGCTTGAGGCCGTTGAGGTCCGTGTACGAAATGATGGAGCTCGGGTCGTCGACGCGTTCGAGGATGCCCGGCGCGCCGGTGCACAACATCAGCTTCTCGGCGGACAACGCCGCGCCCAGCGCCGCGGCGACCGTGTCCGCGTTGATGTTGAGCAGCACGCCGTTTTCGTCCGCGGAGAGCGGGCTCACGACCGGCATCAGGCCGTTGTCGAGCAACTTCATGATCACGTTCGTGTCGACGGCATCGATGTCGCCGACGAAACCGTAGTCGACCGTCTCGCCGCTGTCGGCCAGCTTGACCGGCGGGCGTTTGTGAGCACGGATCAGGCCGGCATCCACGCCGCTGATGCCCACCGCGTCGATGTTCATTTCGCGGCACAGCGACAGCAGCTTCGTATTGATGAGGCCGTTGAGCACCATCGAGGTGGCGTCGATCGATTTCTGGTCCGTGACCCGGCGGCCCTGCACCATGCGCGTGGGCACGCCGAGCTGCTCGGTGATCTCGGTGAGCTGCGGCCCGCCACCGTGCACGAACACGACGCGTACGCCGAAGTAGTGCAGGATGGCAATCTGTTCGATGAGGCCGCGCACCGCGGCCGCGTCGGCGAACACGCCGCCGCCCGCCTTCACGACGAAGGTCTTGCCCTTGTACATGCGGATGTAGGGAGCCGCGCTGCGCAGGCTGCGGATGGCGGCGGCGGGGTCGGGGCGATGCATGATCATGCTGAGATTCCGTTCGGCAGGTTGTTAGTGTTGCGGCGTGGCGAGCAGGCGGTGAAGCACCGCGGTCTGCACCACCATCCGGTTGTAGGCCTCGCGCTGCACGACGCTGCGGCGGCCATCGAGCACCTCGTCGGCGACGGCGACATTACGCCGCACCGGCAGGCAGTGCATGAGTTTGCAGTCGACCGCGGCGCGCGAGAACCAGGTGTCGCGCACGCACCAGTCGGCCAGCGATGAACGCAGGCGCGCATCGGCTTCGGCGTCGCCGTAGCTTTTCGTCGCGCCCCACTCCTTGGCATAGACCACGTGCGCGCCGTTCAGCGCGTCGTCGCGGTCGGCGGTCTCGCGCAGCGTGCCGCCGGCGGCGGCCGCGGCGGCGGCGGCCTTCTGCATGATCGGCGCGGGCAGCGCGAAACCTTCGGGCCGCAGGACCACGACTTCCATGCCGCGCATCGCGGCCATGTGCACGGTGGCGGCGGGCACCGCCAGCGGCAACGCGCGCGGATGGTTCACCCACGACAACACGAACTTGGCGCGCTTCGGCACCGCGAGATCGTCGAGCGTCTTCCAGTCAGCCAGCGCCTGGCAGGGATGATTAACCGCCGACTCCATGTTGATGACCGGCTTGTTGGCCAGGCCGACCATCTCTTTAAAGGACGTCTCGGCCAGATCGGCCGCGAGATCCGTGCCGCCGGCGAAGGCACGAATGCCCAGAGCGTCACAATAGTGGGCCAATACGGGCACTCCTTCGCGCACATGCTCCGCTGGCGCGCCATTCATCACGGCGCCGCGGCGCGTCTCGAGCTGCCACGTGCCCTGGCCCGCGGAGATCACGAAGGAGTTGCCGCCGAGCCGCGCCATCGCCGCCTGGAAGGACGCCAGCGTGCGCAAGCTCGGGTTGAAGAACAGCAGGCCGAGAATCTTGCCAGCCAGCGCGTGTGGTTCCGGCTTGGCGGCGAGACGGTCGGCGAGCGTGAGCAGCTCGACGACCTGCTCGCGCTGCATATCCGCCAGATCGAGAAAATGGTTCATGGGTTAGAGATCGATCAGCGCGGCGCGCAGCAGGTCGATGTGTTCCTCTTTGAGAATGAAGGCCGGCAGCAGACGCAGGATCGAAGGATCGCCCGCCGTGCCCGCCAGGATGTCGCGCGCGAGCAGCGCCTGCTGGATGTCTTTCGCGGGTTTGTTCATGCGCAGTCCGTGCAGGAAACCCAGGCCCTGGAAATCCATCACCGGGCCGACCCTGCAGGTCTTGCGCAGGTAGGCACTGACGCGCGTGACGTTCTCGAGCAGGCCTTCCTGCTCGATCGCATCGAGAGTCGCCTCCGCGACGGCGCAGGCCATGGGGCCGCCGCCGAACGTGGTGCCGAGATTCTCGAGCTTGAGCGAGGCCGTGATCGGCGGCGTCAGCAGCAACGCCGACACCGGGAAGCCGTTGCCCAGCGCCTTGGCGGTGGTGATCATGTCCGGCATCACGCCGTAGTAGTTAGCGGCGAACGGCGTGCCCGAACGGCCCACTCCGCATTGCACTTCGTCGAATATGAGCAGCGCGCCGGTCTCGTCGCAGCGTTTGCGCAGCGCGGCGAGGAATTCCTGGCCCATGTCGAATGCGCCGCCCACGCCCTGCACGGGTTCAACGATGACGGCGGCGGTGTTCTCGGTGACGTGGTTCGCAATGTCCGCCACATCGCGGCGCTTGATCCAGCTCACGTCGAACGGCGCGCGCGGCAGGAAGAACCACTTCTGCGGCGCGTTCCACGTGGTGGACGCGCAGGCCGCGGTGCGGCCGTGGAAGCTCTGTTCCACCGCTGCCACGTGTGTGCGGCCGGGGCGCGTCTTGAACGCCAGCTTGAAGGCGTTTTCGTTGGCCTCGGCGCCGGAGTTGATCCAGAACACGCTGTCGAACGGCAGCTTCGAGAATTTCAGCAGGCGCTGCGCGGCGCGCGCGCGGATTTCCATCGGCACGGCGTTGGTCTGGAAGTTCATCTGCGCGGCCTGCTGGCTCAGCGCTTTCGTCCAGCCCTTGTGGCCGTAACCCAGCGATGCCACGGCGTGGCCGCCGTACAGATCGAGCACCTTGCGGCCATCGCGCGTGTGCAGCCACACGCCGTCGGCGCCGACCACTTCGATCGGGTACTGCGCGTAAACCGGCGCGAGACCGTCGGCCGGCGAGGTTGTCTGTTTGATCTCTGCGTTCACGGCTTCAGGTCCAGCCGGGCGCGGGCGCCGTGAGACCGGCGGTCTCCGGCAGGTCGAACAGCCGGTTCATCCACTGCACGGCGCCGCCGGCAGCGCCCTTGTTGAGGTTGTCGACCACGCTCATCACCGCGACGGTGCGGCCGTTGGCCGCGGCGGAAAGATGCGCGAAGTTGCTGGCGACGATGTCCTTCACGCGCGGTGGCGTATCCAGCACGCGCACGAACGGGCAGCCGGCATAGAAGTCGCGCAGCAGGCCGATCACGGCGGCGGCATCGCGCGGCGATTTGAGCCGCGCCTGCACGGTGGCGTGGATGCCGCGCGCGAACGGACCCGAATGCGGCACGAACGAGTAGTCAGCCTCGATGCCCGTGGCCGCTTTTGCGAGCGCCACGATTTCCGGCGTGTGGCGGTGGCCGAGCGCGCCGTACGAATACAGATCGCTGTGACGCGTCGGGTGATGCGTGCCTTCGACCGGCTTGCGCCCGGAGCCCGTGCTGCCGGTGACGCCACTGACAAACAACGTGGGCTCGACCCAGCCGGACTTCAGCAGCGGCACGCTGGCCAGCAGGATGGAAGTAGAGAAGCAGCCGGGGTGACCGACGTGCGGCGTCTTCACGGCCGCGAGGTGTTCCGGCACGGCGCAGGTGAATTGCGCCAGGCGCTGCGGAGCGCCGTGCGGATGTTTGTAGACAGCCTCGTAGGCGGCCGCGGTGGTGAAGCGGAAATCCGCCGAGATGTCGACGACGCGGGGTTTCGTGCCCGCGGCTTCGGCGGCTTTCAGCAGCGAATCGATCAGTGCCGCGGCGGTGCCATGCGGTGCCGCGCAGAAGACCGCGGACTTGGGCTCGTGAGCGATCAGCGCCGTGATGTCCGCCAACGATTTAAATGCGGTATCGCCGAGACTGCCGGCCAGATGCGGAAACGATTTGCCCGCCAGTTCGCCGGGCTGGCTGTCCGACAACACGCCGGCAAGCGCGAAATCCGGATGTCCGAGGATCAGCCGCAGCAGTTCGCCCGAAACGTAGCCGGTGCCACCGAGCACGATGGCCGGGATGCGCATGGTAGTCATGGCCGAGCTACTCGTTGGCGACGCGATCGAGCGGCCGCGCTTGCGTGAGCCCGACCGATTCGATGATGGAGTCGCCCAGCGCCGCGCCGGCCGCCAACGCATTGAACGCGGGCACCTTCAATTGATCGCGGATGATGGCCACACCCACGTCGTTGTCAGTCGCCGGCCCGGTGACGGCGATCGGTTCGATGCTGAAGCGCTTGCGCAGGATGTCGACGCCGCCGTAGGCCGCCACCGGGTCGTTGGCCGAGAGCACCACGCCGGTCAGCGCCTTGCGGATGTCCTCGCATTCAAGGATGGAATCGACTCCGTACGTGCCCAACAACCCGTCGCCGAGTTCGAACACGATGACGTCGGGTTTCTTCTCGGCGAGCTCCGTCAACATGGTGCGCGTCAAGGCCGGGCCCACCTTGCGAGTGGTCGAGACGATGCCGAAATCCGTGAAGATGAGCGTGTTGCGCGCGCCGGCGTCTTCGAACGCCATGATGTCGCGGCGCAGGGAAACGCCCGTCGCCTTGAATGCGTCGACCGTGAGGCCGCGATGGCGCATGCGCGAGATGATGGCGGCAGCCGCGGCGGTCTTGCCGGCCTCCATGCAGGTGCCGGCCAGCGCCACCACCGGCACGTTGTCGATGACGAGCTTCGCGTCCGGATCGAACTTGCGGTATCCGACGCGCGCCGGAATGCCGATGCGCTCGCCGAGATACGGAAAATGCAGCACGCCACCGATCACGCGGCAGTCGAAGGGTTTGCCCTTGTCCGGGTTCACCGAGTCGACGAGACCCAGCACGCCACCGATGTTGAGCATCTGGATGACGTCGCCGGGTTTGACGCTTTCGGGCACGTGGCCCGAATAACCGAACAGCGCCTTGCGATGCCCCAGGGCGCCGACCACGATATCGCCTTTGCCGACCTTCGCCATGCGTCCGCTGGTGAGCTCGAGCGTGTTGTAGGTCGACTTGTTGGTCAGGATCTCCACGACCACGACCACGCCTTCCTCGGCGGGAATGTTGTCGGTGGCGACGCGCACCTCGTTACCGAGGCCGCAGGCCTGCGTCACCGAAGCGATCTTGTCCACGACTACCGTACGCATCACTTTCCTCCCGCACGTGCATGGAACATGCCCGTGAGCGAAACAATCTTGGAAAAGCCCAGGGCATCCTGCGGCGACCACTCGCCATGCGACTCGCCATACACGCCCTTGGACACGGCCATGAGCGAATGCGGCGACTCGACGCCTTCGATGAACAAACTACCGGCGCGGAACAACACGTGCACCTTGCCGGTGACACGTTCCTGCGACGACAGGAACAACGCCTCGATGTCGCGGCACACGGGGTCGAGCAACTGGCCTTCGTGCACCCAGTCGCCGTAGGGACCGGCGAGCGATTCCTTGATGCGCTGCTGGCGCGGCGTGAGCACGAGCTTCTCGAGTTCGCGATGCGCCGTGAGCAACGTTTCCGCGGCCGGCGCTTCGAACGCCACGCGGCCCTTGGTGCCGATGATGGTGTCGCCGAGATGGATGCCGCGGCCGATGCCGTAGGGCGCACCCAGCGTTTCCAGCGCTTCGACCACTTCGACGGCGGACATCGTCTTGCCGTCGATGCCGGTCGGACGGCCCTTTTCGAAATGAATCGTATGTTTCGCGGGCGGGCGCGGATTCGTGAACGCATCCTTCGACAACACCCAGGCCGAATCGGGAATGCTGCCTTCGGAGGTCAGCGTTTCCTTGCCGCCGATGGTGGCGCCCCACAGGCCGCGATTGATGGAATACGCGGCGCCGTACGGCGGCAACGGCAGGTTGCGCGCCGTCAGGTAGTCCAGCTCTTCCTGGCGTTTGAAGGCTTTGTCGCGCACCGGTGCGATCACCTCGAGCTCCGGCGCGAGCGTGCGCATCGCCACTTCGAAGCGCACCTGGTCGTTGCCGGCCGCGGTGCAGCCGTGCGCGATGGAATTCGTGCCGAGCTTGCGCGCCATGAGCGCGATCTGCTGCGCCTGCATGACGCGCTCCGCGCCCACACACAGCGGATAGAGCTGGCCGCGGCGCACGTTGCCCATGACGAGAAAACGCAGCACCTGCTCGAAGTAGTCCGCGCGCGCGTCGATCTGGTGGTGCGCGATGGCGCCGTAGGCCTTCGAACGCTCCGCCAGCGTTTTTGCACCAGCCGCGTCGATGCCACCCGTGTCGACGGTGACCGTGATGATCGGACGGCCATAGTTCTCCGTCAGCCACGGCACCAGGAACGAGGTGTCGAGGCCGCCGGAATAGGCCAGCACGATGGGCGATGAATTCTTCTCAGCAGGCATTTTTATTCAGACTCCAAAGGCGCTGCGCAACTGCGCCAACACCGCGCCCTGGGCGCGCGCGTCGGCGGTTGCGATGAAAATCGTGTCGTCTCCGGACACCGTGCCGGCCACTTCGTTCCAGCCGGCCTTGTCGATGGCGGCGGCCACGCTGCCGGCGGAGCCGATCGTGGTCTTGACGACGGTGATCGACGGGCCGGCGGTGCGCACTTCGCGCACGAACGATGCCACCGCGGAAAACTTGTCCTGAGTGCGGGAAGACAGCTCCGCGGTGTCGGGCAGGACGTAGCCATCGCTGGCTTTCATGACACCGAGTTCGCGCAGGTCGCGGCTGATGGACGACTGCGTGACCGCATGACCTTCGCGCTTCAACAGGCGCACGAGTTCCTGCTGGCGGCGCACCGGGGAGCTGCGCAGCAGGCGGACGATGGCGGTACGACGCGCCTCGCGGTGATGGTCGGTCAGCATGGAAATGAATCCACCCGTGAATAAAGAGCGCGCATGGTGCATAAAAATGCAGGAGGCGTCAATGCCCGATTGCGGCATTCTGGACACCGGCCACTCTTCTATATGTGCGGCGTTGCGGTGGAATTACGCATCGGGCCGGATCGGGTTCGTGGCGGCATCACCCACTACCGTCATCCAGCTGCGGATCGACCACTTCGTGACCAACCCGCCCTGGACGTACGGATCCTCGGCCACGAACTTCTCGACGACTTCCTTCGACGGCACTGAGAACAGCAATACGCCCATGTCCACCGGGTCCGTCAGGGCGCCGCCGAGCACCAGTTCTCCGCGCTGCTGCGCCGACCAGGCGAGCTTGATGTGCGCGCCGCGAAACTGCGCGCGGCGCTCGAGGATGTCGGGAACGTAGGTATAGAAGAGCAGGAAGTGCATGGCGGTCTCGGGGCAGGGGTGGCGCCTGCATGATATTTCAGTGCGCTGCCGCGCGCAGCGCGAATTCTTCAGCGGCGAGACCCCTATGTGGCCTGTCCCCGCCATGGCCGGTTGCCGCGGACCCGGGGCTAACTACCCTCAGCGGGCATGGCGAAAGGTCAGGTTGTAGCGGAACTCGCCCGTGAGAGCGTGATTGCCCGGTTTGACCGGCCGCACCGCGTGATACACCAGCCGCGCCGGCCCGCCCCAGACGAGCACGTCGCCGTCGTTCAATGCGACGCTCCGGCCCTTGCCGCCGCGCGCCAGCCCATAGAAGGCGAAACTCGCGGGCAATCCCAGCGACACGGAGACGATCGGTTGCGCGTAGTTCTGTTCGTCGGCGTCGCGGTGCGGGGTGAGGCGGCTGCCGGCCGAGTAACGATTGACCAGGCAGGCGTCGGGCACGAAATCGGGGAAGCCGCCGCGCCGGGCCGCCTCGAGCGCGAGCGCGACGAATCCGCCGGGCATCGCGGGCCAGTCCCTGCCGGTGAGCGGATCGCGCGAACTATAGCGGTATCCGCTGCGATCGCTGACCCACCCGACGGGCCCGCAGTTGGTCATCGCGACGGACATCGTCTGTCCGCCCGGGGTGACGAGATGGCGGAACGGCGCGGCTGCCGACACGGCTTCGATCAGCGGCATCAGCTCCGCGGAACGCGCGAAGCCGCGCAGCAGTGTGATCCCGGGCTCGAGGACCAGCGCCTCGCCAGCGCCCGGGTTCGCGAAGAGCTCGAGCGTGTTCACTTCTCGATGGTGAAGACCAGGTCGGCCGAACGCTCCTGGCCGGCCTCGGTCTTGATCGTCCACTTGTCGTCGATGGTGTACCGCATCTTGATGGTGTTGATGGATTCGGTCAGCGACACGCCGTAACTCACGAACAACCGCGGCGACAGGTATTTGCCGAGCACCAGCGAAGTATCGTTCGACGTATCGGATTCGACGCTGATGTCGGGGATGCCAAGTTTGCTGCCGAATTGCGCCGCCAGCAGCGCGGCCGCCTGCCCCGCGACTTCCTGGCCTGCCGCTCCGGTGCCGACGCGATCCGAACGCTGCGCAGATTCGAGCGAGCTGCCGGCGAGGATCAGCGAGACGATCTGCGATTGCGGGATCGACGGCTCGGAGAAGAACGTGAGCCGCGGCTCGCGCAAGGTGCCGCGCACGTTCACGCCGGCCTTCACGTCGGGCAGCACTTTCACCGCGCGGATGTCGACCGCGGGATCGGCCAGCAAACCGCCGTTGAAGATGAGCCGGCCGCGTTCGATATCGAGCTTGCGCGCCAGCGCGGTGTACTGTCCGTCCTTGACCTGCAGTTCGCCGGTGGCGCGGCTCGGCTGATCCGGCAAGGTGCGTTCGGTGATGCTGCCGGTGACGTGGCCCGAAAGACCGTAAGTTTCGATCGTCACTTTATCGCCCAGCGTCACCGTGATCTCGCTGGTGACGAGGAAAGGATCCTTCTCGACTTCCTCGGTAGGGCCGACCAGCCTTTCATCGGCCGACGGCAATACGGCGTTGGTGAGATCGGCCGGCTGAATACGCGCCAGCGGCACCTTGACTTCACCCTTCACGAGAATCTCGCGCCCCGCGATATGGAAATCGAGATCGGGAGACGCGTCGATGCGCGCTTCAGGCACGTCCACGACCCGCAGGTTCTCGCCCGAGAGTCTGAGGTCGCCGTACGGCAGATTCTCACGCCACTCGATCTTGCCCGAGCTTGCGAGACTGCCGGCGCCCGCCTTGGCGGCGGACGTGAACTCGAGATTGTTGCGCACGATGCGCGCCTCCATCTCGAGCTCGCGCAACGAGAGATTGAGTTGATAGAGATCGAGCTCGGCGCGCGATAGTTTGAGCACGCCACTGGCATTGGGCGCGCCGACCGTGCCGTCGAAGCTCAGATTGGCGTCGAAGTGGCCGCTGGCACGGTCGATGTCGGGTACGTAGAGCGTGATGAAGCCGAGCTCGCCGGTCGCCATCTGCAGCTGCCCGTGCATGGGCCAATTCAGCATGTCGTCGCCGTTGCGGTCGGCGCGCATGCGGCCGGAGATGAGGCCGCGCTCCGCGGCATCGAGCCGCAGCTCCGCGTTCATGTGATCGGGCTCCGCCTTGAGCGTGACGAAGCCGGAGCCGAACGTGATGACGTCGGTGCGGCCGCTCGCCAGCTTGTGACGGATCGCCGCGTCTGTCAGGTCGACGCGCGCGTCGCCGAGGAAAGGCGCGCCGCCGGTCGAGCTCACGCTGGCCGTTGCATTCAGCGTGCCCTGGTATTCGACCTTCGGAGTCAGGCCGGCGGTCAGCGTGCTGATGGGCAGATCGCGCGCGTCGGCGCGCGCGCTCCATCCGGCTTGCGTCCATTCGCCGCCGCCGCACAGCCGCGCGATCTTGCCGTGCAGGCACAGCGAATTCAGTTTTCCCGCCGCGGCACTCACCGTCAGCGCCACCGGTTCATCGAGCTGCAGATTGAGATTCTCGGTGTCGTCGATGAACAGGTCGGTGATCGTGCCGCTCCAGGTCCCGTTCGCAAAGCCACCCTTGCCCGACAGGTGCAGCGCGGTCTTGCCGGCAAGTGCGTCCATCTTGAGCTTGTGATCGGAAGTCGATCCATCGAGCGCGGCATTGAACTGGTTGAGCACGCGCCGATCGACTTCGAGCCGCGAGATCGCGATGTCGGCGTGTGAGGCGCGTTGACCGCGCCAGTCGAGATCGATGTTCGCGGATAGTTTGTCGACGCTCACGTCTTCGTGCTGGATGCCGCTGCCCTGCGCCGTCAACTTGATAACCGGCGCTGCGGCGGTGCCGCCGATCTTTCCCCTGGCGTGTAGTTCGCCGCGCGCGCCTTCGGCCAGCAACGCGAGGTTGTCCGCGTCGAGACTGAAATCGAGATCGATGTCGCGTTTTGCGCTCAGCGAGCCGTCGATCGCCATGCTGGTGTTGCCGGCGCGGAAGCGCAGCTTTTCGAAGCTCCAGTCGTCGCCCTGATTGCGCACGCGACCGCTGCCGCTCGCGGCGTTGCCGCGCAGCCGGCCGGTGAGATCGCTGAACGCAATGTCGAGCGCGGCACCGGCGCCGAAGGGTGCGCCGCTCGCCTTGAGATCGAAGTCGAGCGCACCGCTGAAACCCGGCCGCAATTCGGCGGGATTGAAACCCTTCACGCTGCCGGCCAGCGACCAGCTCTCGCCTGGAGTCCAGCGCGCTTCGCCGGCAAGTTGTGCGTGGCCGCCGAAGGCGCCGAGGTCGAGCTGATCGATCTGCAGGTGATCCTTGTGCAGGGCGCCCCGCAGCTCCACGGCCATCGGGTCGAGTTGCGGGATGTGCAGATCGCCGGCTGCCGTGATGGCGTAGGGCCACAACCCCTCGAGGCGGTACTTGCCCTGCGGGCTCGAGAAGATCTGCGGAGATTCCGCGGTGAAACGCGCCGCCAGCGGCCAGCGCAACCCGCGCCAGTCGCCGTGCAGCAGTAGTTTGGGGCCGTTCTCGGCGGTCTCGATCGTACCCTGGCCTTCCGCGTGGCTGCCGGTGGCGCGGTGCGTGACTTCATAGTGCGTGGCGTTGACCACGCGGTCGGCATAGTTCCCTTCGAATACCAGGTCGAACGGCCCCGCGCCGAGACCCGGCACCATCAAGGGGCCGCGCGCATGGAATTCGTTCATCGCGCCGCCCACCTCGAGCGGGCCTTCGATGATGCCGAGCGCGCCGCCCGCCCCGAAGGCGCGCAGGTCGAAATTGTGGACGTCCGCCTTGCCGGTCCAGTGGAAATTGCTTGCGAGCTCCAGTAATTCGCCGCGCAGGTCGGCGCGGAATGGTTCCTGCAACTTCGCGGTGAGCGGTAGTTTGTCGAGCGAGCCGTCGAAGTTCGCGTCGGCGCGCCACTCGGGCTGGCCTTCGATGATCATGCGGGTGGTTGCCTCGCCACGCAGCAGCATCGGATCGGCCGCGCGCAGCTCGCCGATCGCGCGTGCCTGCAGGATGCCGTAGATGATGTTCCCCTCGAACACCCGGATCGTCTTGCTGGCGACGATCCCGGCGCCGCTGGCCTCGTTGAACTCCACGCGGCGGCCGTTCGGCGCGACGATCACCAGGCTCTTCGCGTAGGCCTGCTCGGCGCTGATGCTGAGCAGCCGCGGCAGGAATTTCTGCTCGGTGTCGGGCGGCGGGGTCAGCCGGCGTTTCACCTCGATCAACACGAGCTCGGCGCGCGCCTCGCGCACCGCGATACGTCCGGCCAGCAGCGGCCAGATCCTCACGTGCGCCTGGCCGCGTTCCACGCGCACGTGGGTGCGCTCGTGATCGACGTCGACCCAGTCGGCGCCGAAGCCGCCCGCGATCGTGCCATGCACGTTGTGGATCGTGAGCGTGACCTTGCCCAGCTTCTCCGGCAACCGTGCCACCGCGAAGCGCAGGCCCGCCTCGGTGTACACCACCCAGGCGACGCATGAGAGCAGAACCAGGACTAACAACCCGAGGAGCAGGGCTGCGATCTTGAGCCGGCGCTTCATCACAGCTTGGGCGAGAAGTTCAGGTGCAGGCGCGGCCCCGGCCGTTCGGTGCTGCCGGCCGGGGTGGTCAGCGCCTGCGCGATGTCGATGCCCACTGAAACCACCGGCAGGCGCAGTCGTATGCCGATGCCGACCGAATACATGAGCGGATCGCCGAAGTTGTCGAACGCGTTGCCGGCGTCGGCGAATACCGCGACGGCGAGGTTTCGCGGCAGATCGCGCACCAGCTCCACCGAACCGGCGAACAGGTGTTTGCCGCCGACCTTCGTATATTTCGGCGTGCCGTCCTCGTTGAACAGCAGTGTGCCGTCCCGGTCCCTGGCCTGTTCCACCGGCGACAGATCGTTGATGCCAAAGCCGCGCACGCTGCGGTCCCCGCCCGCGAAGAAGCGTTGGGTCGGCGCGAGCGCGCTGGTTTTCGACAAGGCGGTTGCGCCGAGATCGCCGCGCAGCAGCAGGTGCCACTTCTTCTCGACCCGGTCGATGTCGAACACGCGCTCCGCCTGCAGGCGGATCTGCAGGAAGTCGGAGTCCGATCCCAGCGACGTGTGCGAACCGCGCAGCTCGGCGAAGATCGCGCGGCTGAACAACGCCTCGCCGAGATAATTCTTGGGAACGAGTGCGAAGCTGATGCCGGGAATCAGCAGTTTCTGGTCGTCCCGGTCACCCGACGTGATGTCCTCGGATTGTGTATCGAGCAGCTCGACATAGGTCACGCGCTGCCAGCTCTGATTGCCGAACCAGGAGCCGCGCAGGTGTGTGAAGCTCGGCGTGAAATTGACGGACTGCGTATCGAAGTCGGCGATACGTTCGTGCCCGCCCGTGAGCTGCATGGTGAAACGTTCGGTGGCCGGATCGCCGATCGGCACGAGATACCGCGCATCGATCGATTGCTCGAGCGCCGCCGCCTTGATCTCCGTGCGAAAACGATGGCCATTGTGATTGACGCGCCGGTTCTCCCAGGCGGCGGTGCCGCGCGCTTCGGTGTCGGTGCCATAACCCACGCCGAACGAGTAACGGCTGCGGCGATTGGGTTCCGCATTGATGCTGATGGGGACGATGTGTGTCACGGAGTCGCGATCTTCGGGCAACACTTCGACCGTGGAAAAATACTGGCTGTCGTCGAGCGCGAACTGGGTGCGCAGCAGTTCGCCAGCGTTGAACGGCTCGTTCTCGTGATAACGCAGGAAGCGCCGCACCAGCGCGTCGTCGATCACGTCCTGGCTGATCGTGGTCGCGCCGAAGCGGTACGGTTCGCCCGTTTCGAAGGCGATGTCGATGTCCGCGATACGCGCCTGCGGATCGACACGCATCTCGTTACGCACCATGCGCGCATCGAGGTATCCGAAGTTGAGCGCGGTGCGCAGCAGGTCGCCCTTGATCTTCTCGTAGTCGGCGTGATTGAGGCGGTCGCCCGGGTGGATAGGCAGGTCGTTGGTGATCCTGGTGAAACGTTCGTCGTTCGCGCCCGGGCCGGCCACGCTGACATCGACTTTTTCGACCACCACCGGCACGCCGCGAGTGATGGTCAACGTGACGCGATAGTTCTGCTCGCTGCCGTTACCCTCACGCTTCACTTCCGACTTGACGGTCGGCTCGTAGAAGCCGAAGGGGCGCAGCGCCGCGCGCACTTCGCGTTCGCTGCGTTCCTGCAGGCGTTCGACGAACTCGGGCGACAGGTCGTCGGAGTTCTTGTAACGTTCGAACGATAGATAGGCGAGCACGTTCGAGCGCATGCCCTGTTCGTCGTCGATGCCGTGCAATTCGACTTCGATGCCGGACCAGGCGGGCGCCGCAAACTGCGCCATACCCAACGCGAGCAGCGTGAGTGCGGAAAGGCGCGCGCAATAGTTGTTCTGCAACGTCGGCATGACACCGCTTTGGGGCGGGAATGGCGGAGATTCTAATGAGAGTCGCGCAGTTACGCGCGGGTTCCGCGCCCGGATGAGAAGCCGATCAACCCCGCGACGTGGCGTTCAGGACGTGTTCAGTTTCACCGCTCGACATGCCGCGCGCGTCGAACCGGCGCTCGGCGATTCGCAGCGTATCGTCCGTCGAGATCGTCAGCACCGTCGAACAACGCGTGCCATAAGTCTCGTCCAGCACGAAAGGCGCGGAGAGTTTCCGGGCCCATTCGGGGGACAAATCGCCGGCCGGCAATGCGTCGGGAGGCGCTGTCTCGCGGTCCGCGAGCAGGGCAAACAAGCTGTCGGCCAAGGCGGGGTGGGCCGCCGTGGCATCGGCCTCGAGCAGCGCCGTGAACCGTGCGCGCACGCGAACCAGCTTGGGCCACGGGGTGTCGAGAAATTCGTTGGACAAGCCGTAAACGCCGGGCGGCAGCTCGCGCGCGAACTGGTCGGCGCGGTTGGAGGCGTACCAGAGCGATTCCCGGTCCGCGAGCAGCAGGTTGAACCCCGCATATCCCGGCGCATCGGTTTCGAGCGACTGGAGGTACGCGCCCGGCGCCTCGTCCCGCGCGAGGAAGGCGGGAATGAGCCCGCCGCGCGACGGGGCGCTGCGGCGGCGGCGGCCGAACTCGCGGAAGTTCGTGACGATTCCGCAGCGGCGGCGCGTATCCACGGCGAACCATGCGCCATTCGCCTGCAGGTCGCGCCCACCCACGACGCCCGCGGGCTCCTCCCAGGCGGCGAGCGGCGCGGCCGGCCGCTCGTGGAACTCGTCGCGGTTCGCCGCAACCACGAGCCGATGGCGCGGGTGTGTTCGCCACGCGAGGACTAACAAACACATGGTGGCCTAACCGTCGAGCGTCGGGCCGGCGGCCGCGTTGTACCAGCCGTCTATGAGCCGCGCCGAGATCGAGCCCGCCGGCGGCAAAGCCGGATGACCTGCGGCCAGGTCGGCGCGTGTGAACCAGCGCGCATCCTCGAGTTCGCCGTCGCGCAGCGTGATCTCGTGCGTGCGCGCAACGGCGCGAAATCCCAGCATCAGCGAAGAGGGGAACGGCCAAGGTTGTGAGGACTCGTAACGCACGTCCGTCACGTGGACGCCGGTTTCCTCTTCGACCTCGCGCACCACGGCGTCCTCGAGGCTTTCACCGGGCTCCACGAAACCGGCGATGGTGGAATAACGGCCCGCCGGCCACGAAGCCTGCCGACCTAACAAGGCGCGTTCGCCGCCTGCATCGCTGACCAGCACGATGATGGCCGGATCGAGCCGTGGAAAGGTCTCGCTGGCGCAGCCCTCGCGGCTGCAACGCATCACGTGACCGGCGCGCGCCGGGACGTTCGGCGCGCCGCACACGCCGCAGAAGCGGTGGCGTGCCTTCCACAGCGACAGGGCACGCGCGTACGCCAGCAGCGAGGCCGATTCGGGCAGCAGCACCGGCGTGAGCGGTCGCAACTCGCGCAACTCGGTGTGGGGCGGCAGCTGCGCGTCGGCCACCGCGGCGGGTAGTTCGATCAACACGGTACGCTCACCACGGAACCAACCCAACAAGGTCAGGTCTTCCGCGCGCGCCGCGAGCACCAGCGGATGATCGCCGGGCAGGAAAGCAATCTCGACCGGTTCGCCCGGCGCGACCAGCTGCGTCGAACCCGCGGCGATCAGGTAACGCGTGGCCGGATCGCCGCGCGCCGCGGCGAGCCACGCCGGATCGTCGCGCAGCTCGGCGCGGCGCTCGAGGAACGGGACGGAAAAAAGGGTCGGGCGAATGCTCACCGCGCGAATCTACCATCCGCGCGGTGAGCTTGGCGCCTAGGCGGACGGACCGGTGTCCGGATCGGGTGCGGCCGCCGGGAACCTGACCGTCGCGCAGTCGTTGCATATCGGCGTACGCAGCGCGAGCCGGTCGGTTACCAGCACGCCCGCGCAGTCGCGACAGTGAGAGACACGTAACTCGTCCCCGGTGAGCAGCGCGCCGAGCAGGTACACGGCGTGTTCGAAGGAGATCTGCGGCTCGTTGACCAGCGCGCTGTAGGTTTCGAATGCCTCACACAGCAACGCGCCGCGCGCGACGTTGGGTGCGGGCTGCGCTCCGCGCTCGAGCAGGATGGCCTGGGCGGTGATCAATCCGAACAGGCTGCTCACGCTTGCGAACACCGCCGCCTCGCGCCGCATGCGCAGGCTGCGCGTGAAGAAAGCCGCCTGCCGCGGCGACTTGCCGCGGTGACGCGGAACCCCCGAGCCATCGGCCTCGTGCAGATAGGTGCGATAGAGCTTGCGGATGCGATCGTCGGTCAGGCCGGTCCATATCCGAATGGTGTGCGTCCGTGCCTCGTGATGGATGAAGCGCAGTGCGAGGTCGAGTCGCAGGCGGTCGCGGCTGTAGCGGTCGTCGGAGATTCTCATGTGTGTTTTTCCCTGTTTGAGTGCAATTTTCATCAGTCGCAATTTTGGGAAAAATTTCCCAAATTTCGAAATGACTTTCAAGGGGGTCGGGCGCAAGATATCTCGCGCGAACAGGGAGGAATGACAATGGTTAGTCGGTCAGGTCAACCGGGCCGCGACGATGGGCGGCATTGGTTGCCTTCACAGGGAGTCGATCCGGCGCCATTGGCGGAACTGAACGCCGAATGCCTCGGGCTGTTGGTGATGCGCGCCGCCGACCTGGGCGTAGCGGAGGTGGCGCCACCATTGCTGGTGGCGCTGCGCGGCTCATGGGCTGCGTTGTCGGCACAGGCCGTGCGGCGCCTGTCTGCCGCGCCATTCAGCCTTTTCGATGCCGGCTTCGCATCGGCGCCGCGCTGGCTCGAGCTACGCACCCGCGGGGTGCACGACCAGGCGCAACGCGTCGAGCCGGCCTATTTCGAGCTCGCTGCGGCGCGTTCCATCACGCGGCGCATGCTGGTCTACGGCTGGCACCTCGCGCGCAGCCGGCCGCGCGCGGCCTGCCTGGTGTTCGGCTCCACCATTTCCGCCATCGAGTCGCTGGCAGCCTGTTCACTCACGGCCCTCGAAGCGGCCGCCGAACGCAACGCCGATGCATTGCGGCCGCGCTGGCCCAACCAGATTGCGTTCTGGAACGCGTTGCTGTCCGCATCGTCGATCGGTGCCGACACACGGTTGCACGAGCTGCTGCTCGGAGGGATCCAGCGCCTTGCGGCCGAATCCCTCGCGGCGCATGCTCCTTGAAAATTCATGCGGGATTCATGGACGAAAATCTCGCGAATCAGCGGTCTCGGACGATGCGGGCGGAGCCTGCCACTCAAATATCGGGGGAGCAAAATGATCAGCAAGAAGTCAGCCATCGCGGCGTTGGCCGCAGTGGCCGTGTTGTTTTCAATGGGCGCCGTCGGCGCCACCCGTGAACAGGTCATTGCCGCGAAGAACGCCGCAAAGTCGGGCGACGGAGCGCGCCTCGGCGCGAGCCTGGCGATCCTGCAAAGGGCGGCTGCGCGCCGCGTTCCGGTCTCGGACGTCACCCGCAACCTCACTCGCAAACTACCCGCGCTGCGTGCGAGCCAGGGCTACGTATCCGTCAGTGCTTACGGCGACGACCTCGCCGCGCTCGAGGTGCAACTCGTGGCCAAGGGCCTGAAGGACGCGACGCGGCATGAAACGGCCGTGTCGGGCAGGGCCCCCATCGCGGCGCTGGGCGACATGGCTGCAACCGCCGGCCTCAAATCGCTGCGGCCCACCCTGGCGATGGCCCGCACCTACACCGGTGTCGTTTCGCAGGGCGACCGTTCGCTGCGCGCCGACCGCGCGCGGCGCGATTCCGGTGTCACCGGGAAGGGTGTGCGGGTCGGTGTGTTGTCCGACAGCTACGACTGCGCACCGGGCGCTTTCGACGAAGGCGCGCCGTTTACGCGCGCCGCGCAGGACATCGCCCGCGGCGATCTGCCGCGCGACGTGCTGCTGCTCAAGGATCTCGAAACCGCACCGAGCAGCGACTGTTCCGACGAAGGCCGCGCGATGATGCAGATCATCCACGACGTGGCGCCGGGCGCGCCGCTCGCATTTTACACGGCGTTCGTCAGCCAGGAAGATTTCGCCGCGGGCATTCGCGCGCTGGCGAAGGCGGGCTCGAAGGTGATCGTCGACGACATCATTTACTACGCCGAGCCCATGTTCGAGGACGGCATCATCGCGCAGGCGGTGGACGACGTTTACAAGAAAGGCGTCGCGTATTTCTCCGCCGCCGGCAACGACGCGCGCCTCTCGTACGAGTCACCCTTCCGCCTGTCCGCGGAAGAGGGCTTGTCGGGCCGGCGTCACGATTTCGCCACCGGACGCCGCAAGGTTGACGGCCTGCAGAGCGCCACCGCTTCCGCTTTCAGCGCCACGTTGCTCTCGTTGCAGTGGGACCAGCCATCGCTTTCCGCCAACGGCAAACGCGGCGCGCAGAGCGACATCGATGTGTGGTTCTACGATGCCAACGGCGAGCCGTTCGAGATCTGCACGGACGACCCGGAGCAGCTCGTCTGCCAGATCCCGGGCTTCGATGCCAACGTCGGCGTGGACGCGGTCGAGACACCGATCATGGTGAACTTCTCGGAACTGGACATCACCGTGCAGATCGGCGTGGAGCTGTACGAGGGTCCGGTGCCTAACTACATCAAGTACGTGTGGTTCGATCTCGACGCCGGCGTGTTCACGGTCGACGAATACGACACCGCCAGCGGCACCGTATATGGCCACGCCAACGCCGCGGGTGCCGAAGCGGTCGGTGCGGCCGCCTGGTACCAGACACAGGAGTGGGGCAGCCCGTTACGCCCGCAGTGTTTGCCGGCCTGCCTCAACTCATTCTCATCAGCTGGCGGCACGCCGGTGTTCTTCGGCAAGAACGGCCGCCGCCTGGGCGTGCCCGAGGTGCGCATAAAACCCGGAGTCACCGGGCCGGATGGCGGTAACACTTCTTTTTTCTATTTCGACATGGATTTCGAAGTGCCTGGTTCGACGGAGCCCGATGGTTATCCGAACTTCTTCGGAACTTCGGCCGCCGCGCCACACGTCGCGGCAGTCGCCGCGCTCATTCTGGATCAGCGGGCGCGCGACATCGCCGATCGCAAGCGCTTCATTGGGCCCCGAAATCTCGATCCGGACGCCATCTACTGGGCCATTCGCCTGACGGCGGATGATTTGAAGTTGCGTAATTTCGGGGGCGACATCGGGCCGCAACGGGTCGATAATGCCGGCGGATTCGATTTCGATACCGGATTCGGATTCGTGGACGCGCAGCGGGCGCTGCGCGCCACCCGCGGCTTCTAACAACATATCAGGGCCGGCATCCGCCAAAAGGCGGGTGCCGGCCGTTGTTGGCGAACCAACTACCGACGTAACGGAGTCAGCTCACACATGTTTTCGACTGTCCGTGCAGTGGTATCTCTCGTCTCGCTTCTGGTTCCCCTCGCGGCCCTGGGCCAGACCGGTCCCGCCGATCCGCAGGTCATTGCCGCGGCTTCCACCGCGAAGGTCAATGTAGGCAGCCGGAAACTCGCCGGCCAGATGCTGGCCAATGTGCGCGTCGGTGAAGACGGCCGGGTGCGTGCGGTGGAAGTCACGGAGAACACCGCCGATGCCGGGCTCGAACCGCAGCTCACGAAGGTTCTGCAGAGCGCGCGTTTCAGGCCCGCGATCGACGCCGCCGGCAAACCTGTCGAAGCCAGTATCGCCATGAAAGTCGAGTTGCGGTCCTCCACCGGCGACGAGCCCAAACCGGTGGCCGCGAAGCCGGATCCCCAGCTCACCGACAAGGAGAAGGCGCGCATCGGGAAAATGCGCTGCGCCGATTTCGTCTGGGAGTGGGATCTGATCCGCGAGGAAGCCGCCTCCGCGGCCGCCTCCGAATTCATGCCGCGCATCGCCACGACGATGTACGCCGCCGCACGTACCGAAGCGGGCGACTACGTCGATGTGAAAGTCTGGAAGGTGGCGCTCAAGGCGCTGAAGGAATCCGCGGAGCGCTGCGGCGAGAATCCGCAGGCGCCGTTCTGGGAGGGCGTCTTCAAGCCCGTCATGGACGAAGCCGTTCCGAAGTGAAGGTCTTTCGCCCGGGGCTAGTCCCGTATGGGAATCTCTCCGATGGACCTCTCTCCTTTGGACGATAGAATTCGTGCCGTGAACGCTCAAGCTCCCGGCACCATGTATGCATTGTCGATTCGCGGCCTGACCAAGACCTACAAGAACGGCGTCCACGCGCTCAAGGGCATAGACCTCGATGTCGAGCAGGGCGATTTCTTCGCGCTGTTGGGGCCCAACGGCGCGGGCAAGACCACGCTGATCGGCATCCTCACCTCGCTCGTCAACAAGTCCGCGGGCAGTGTCAGCGTGTTCGGTCACGATCTCGATCGCGAGCTCGAGGCGGCGAAGGCCTGCATCGGCATCGTTCCGCAGGAACTGAATTTCAACCAGTTCGAAACCCCGCTGACCATCCTGACGAACCAGGCCGGCTTCTATGGCATCGAACGCCGGCTGGCGCGCGAGCGGGCGGAAAAATATCTGGCGCTTCTGCAGCTCGACGACAAGCGCAACAAGATGGCGCGCGGCTTGTCGGGTGGCATGAAGCGCCGCCTGATGATCGCGCGGGCGCTGGTGCACGAGCCGCGCCTGTTGATCCTCGACGAACCCACCGCCGGCGTGGACATCGAAATCCGGCGCTCGATGTGGGACTTTCTGCGCGAGATCAATGCCCGCGGCACTACGATCATCCTGACTACCCACTATCTGGAAGAAGCCGAAACCCTTTGCCGGAACATCGCCATCATCAATGGCGGATTGATCGCGGAGCGCGATCGCATGTCGAGCCTGCTGCGCAAATTGCAGGCGGAGACGTTCGTGCTCAACCTGCGTGAAGCCGTGAGCAGCGTGCCGCTGCTCGCCGGTTATGAATTCGATCTCATCGACGAGCACACGCTCGAGGTGGAGGTTTCCAAGGAACAGAGCCTCAACGAAGTGTTCGCGAGCCTGACTGCGCAGGGCATCGGCGTGCTTTCGATGCGCAACAAGGTCAACCGGCTCGAGGAGCTGTTCATGAAACTGGTCGAGCGCAAGCCCGGCGGCGTGGCAGCCCCATGAGTACCGACGCTGCCGAAGCGGTGCCGCCGGCGGATTCACCCAAGGCCGATTCTCCCAGGGCCCTGGGCGCCGCGCAGTGGACCGGCCTCAAGACCATCGTCATCCGTGAGTACGGCCGCATCATCCGCATCTGGGCCCAGACCATCGTGCCGTCCGCGGTCACCTCGGCGCTGTACTTCGTGATCTTCGGTAGTTTGATCGGCAAACGCGTCGGGCTCATGGATGGCGTGCCGTACATGCAGTACATCGCGCCCGGGCTCATCATGATGGCCGTCATCACCAATTCGTACGGCAACGTCGTGTCGTCGTTCTTCGGCGCGAAGTTCGGCAAACACGTCGAAGAGATGTTGGTGGCGCCGCTGCCCAACTGGATCATCGTGCTGGGGTATGTCGGCGGCGGGCTGGTCAGAGGCCTGCTGGTGGGCGCCGCCGTCACGATCGTGTCGCTGATCTTCACCAACCTGCACGTGCATCATGCGCTGGTGATCGTGGGCGCCGTCGTGCTGACGTCCGTCGTCTTCTCGCTGGGCGGCTTCCTCAACGCGATGTTCGCCAAGAATTTCGACCAGGTGAACTGGATCCCCACGTTCGTGCTGACTCCGCTCACGTATTTCGGCGGCGTGTTTTATTCCATCACGCTGTTGCCGGAGTGGGCGCAGCACGTGTCGTACGCGAACCCCATCCTGCACATGGTGAACGCATTCCGCTACGGCTTCCTCGGTACCAGCGACGTGAATGTCTACGCCGCGTTCGCGATCATGCTGGCGTCGGCCGTCGTGTTGTTTGCCACCGCGGTGTTCTTCATGAACCGCGGCACCGGCATGCGCGAGTAGCGAAAAAGGGAGACAGCAAAAAGGGGACAGATCTATTTATTGCCCAGGACTGCGCCGCGTCGCTGGCAGTGGTCAATAAATAGATCTGTCCCCTTTTTGCTGTCTCCCGCTACTGGCTCTGTTCTTCGGCCGCAGCACGTTGATCCGCGGCAGCTTTCTGCGCTGCCTCGATGTCGCGCTGCACCTTGGCTTCCATTTCCTTGCCCTGCTTCGCCTGCTCGGCGGCCGACTCGGCCTGGCTCACCGCCACGGCGCTGGTCTCCGCGAGTCCGCAACCGCCCAGCAACGCCGACGAGGCGAGGAATACGAATCCGCTAACAAACGCTGATGTCTTCATGGGGAATCTCCGGATCAGGTTTCCTACATACCCCGTTCTGCGCGAGGAATCTGCGGACCAGTTCCCAGTGCCGCGGGCAATCGTTGTGACCGCAGGCGTCCAGGTGAAGGGTCGCGTGTCCCGAGGCCTCCGCCAGCTTCTCCGCATCCTCGCTCGGAAATACCCGATCGCGTGTGCCGTGCAGGAGCAGTACGGGCCCCGGATATTGCCGCACCACCGCGCCGGTATCGAAGTGATTGATGAGCAACCAGCGCGGCACGCCGTACGCCATCACCACATCGTCGAAGTTGTAGAACGTGGATTCGAACACCAAAGCCGCGAGCGGGCGCCGCGCGGCGAGTTGCGCGATCGCGCCGCCGCCCAGCGAACGGCCATATCCCACGATGCGCCGCGCATCGACGCGGGCATCATGCGCGGCCCAGTCGTAGGCCGCGACCAGCGCCGCGATCAGACTTTCCTCGGAGGGCGATCCGGCAGATCTGCCGTATCCTGGATATTCGACCTGCAGGACTCCGATGCCGGCCGCGCGCAGCGTCGCGAAATCGCCGGCGCGCATGTCGATGAGTTCCGCATTGCCGTGTGCATAGATGATGAGCGGCGTCGCGGCCGGACCTGCGGTGGGTGGCAGATACCAGGCCTCGACCCGCGCACCGTCCGCATCCAGCCACAGCAACTCGCCGCCGTTCTCGGCCCGGGCCTGCGGATTCCACGCGCTGCCGGGCGGGCGGGGAAAGGTGACGTAGCGCTGGATGGCCCAGGTCGCGATCAACGGCCCGATGACGAACAGCGCCAGCACGACCGCGGCGACGATGACGCTGCGTCGCCGGAAAAAAACAGGGCCCGAGCCGCGTCGCGGTTCGGGCCCGGTCTCCATCATCTAACTAGTTACTTCTGCTTCCAGGCGCCGCTGTCGTCCTGGTAATACCAGCCCGGCTGCGCGCCGGTCGCCACCCAGCGCTTGGCGAAGCTCTTGCGGATGTCGGCTTCCCACTCGGGGTGGTTGTTGGCCTTGGCGATCTCCGCGTACAGCTGCGCGCGGTCGGCGTTGTCTTCGGAAACCAGCCGCTTGGCCGTGGCACGGTCCGCGAGGCCGACCGCGTTCAGGTCGCGCACGTCGACGTTGCCGTCCTTCGTGAGGCCGATGGCGCCGCTCTCGAAGAACTTGCGCAGTTCGCCGAAACGCTGCCCCATGGACGCAGTGATCCGCGTGATGGCCGGCGAGCTCACGTTGAGCGCTTCGGCACCCTGCGCCTGCGCGGCAGGCACCAGCGTGTCGAGCGCGGAGCCGAGCGCCGCCACGAGGAAGTTAGGCTCGGCGTGCGCGGGCACGTAGAAACCGGTGGGCGGCGTGGTGCTGGCGCCGGTGATGTCCTTGATCACCTGGTCCGCGGCCTTGTCGGCGGCGGCGGCCGGGAAGTAGACGTTGATGGTGACACACGCGGCGATCAGCATCGTCGCCAGCGCAATTTTCAAGGGCAATACACGTCGCATTGAGATCTCCTTATTTTCCCTGGCGGACATGATCGGGGCGGATCGATGAATGCGCCCTGAACGCGTCATACGTCAAATGTGCGCGCGATTATTGGCCCGAACGCGCGCCGAGTCCATCCGGGTCATTGCACGCTCGCATCGCCGAATTCCGTCGTGCTGATCGACGACATGAGCTGGTTCCAGTTGACCCGCCCGGCGTTGCCGACGATGTCGATGCGCGGAATCCCCGCGCCCTTGACGATGTAGTACCCCGCTCCCGCCGGCTCGATGCCGGACATCTCGCACACATCGCCGCGCAGTTTGCAGGTGATGCCGAGTTTGTCGTAGGTGTATTCATCGAAGAACTTGAGCACGCCCGATTGCAGCGCCTGCACCACGCCGCCACCGCCGCCGCCCACGTTCGACAAACTGCTCACGGCCTTCGCGCTGATGCGATGCCGCGATTTGTCGCCCTTGGGAGTCGCGAGCCGCGCGTCGAATTTCTGCGGCGTCCAGGCAAACAACTCGAGCCCCAGTACGTCGGCCTCGAGTTTGCCGGTGATGCTGCCCACCTCGAAGGTCTGCGTCACGAGGCCCAGGTCCAGATCGCGCGCGCGCACGTCGGCGAAAAATTGCGGAAAGTTGCCGAGCGGATCCTGCAGCCGGATGTTGCTGCCGACGATGCTGCCGCCGAACACCTGCGATTCGACGTTGCCGTCGAACGTCAGCATGTTGTTCTTCAGCGTTACGCCAGGAATGGCGGCAGCCAGGGTGCCGGAAAATTCCGGCCAGCCGAACGCCTTGGCAAGCTTCTGCATGCTGATCGGCTCGACCGCACCCTTGAACGCGACCTCCATGTTGTCTGCGCCGAGATTGCCCATGACGAAATGGTCGATCGCGAGCGCCCCGTCGAAAATGGGTAGTTTGGTGGGACGGGTCAGCGCGAAGTTCATGCCGTAGGCGATGAACTCGAGTTCGGCGCCGGCGCCCGACAGGCCATAGGCGCCACCCGACGCCCACGAGAGTTTCGAGGCGCGCGCCTCGACACCGCCGGCCGGCGCCCAGTACACGTCTCCGTTGACCTTCGACAGATCGAGCCGGCCCTTTTTGTCGTGTAACTCCAGGTCTCGCGGCAACACGTGCAACGACGTGACCGCGTTGTCGGCGACGCTGACTTCGCCGCTCAAGCCGCCCTCGCTCGCGAGATCGCCGAGCAGGCTCGACGCCAGGGTGATCTGCATGAAGCTGGTGTACGCGGCCGGAAACTGCAGTTTCGCGAGCTTGAAATCCCCGCTGAACGAAGGCGTTTCACCAGCGAGATTCACCCGGCCGGCGCCGCTCACGTCGATGAGCTCCGTCTGCGTGTAGTGCAACGCGTCGATGGCGAGCACGTCGCCGGCGAGCGTGCCGCGCAGCTCGAGCACCAGCGGGTTCTTCGAAAGATCGAGCAGCACCGGCCCTAACAAAGTCTGCCCCTGCGTGCCCGTGAGGTACACGTCGAGACCGGTCGATGCGTCGTGCAACGTCGCGCGCAGGCGGGCGGTGGCGTTGACCTTCTCGCCGACGATGGTGCTGGCCTCGTTGGTGAGGTCCACGCCTTCGAGTTTCGCGTCGATATCCGCCACCACGCCCGAGCCCGAATCCGCGGCCGCCATTTCGAGACTGACCTTCCCGTCGATCGTGAGGTCGGCCGGAATCTCGATCCACGGCTTCGCGAACTTGCGCAGCGCCGGCAGGGTCGTCGTGCCCGTTCGCCCCTTCACCTGCCAGCCCTTGTCGTCCATCTGCCCTTCGAAGGCCGCGGCAGTTCCGGCCACCTTGAAATCGCGGCCGCTGAAGGTGGTGACGCCGGTGTCGGCGCGCAGCTCGGCCGAGATATTCATGTCGAGCACGCCGGTCGGGCCACCCCGGCCGGTGAACCGGCCCGCGGCGCAGCCGAATCTCGGATCCGCGATCACGGGCCGCGCACAGGTCAGCGAAAGATTGGTGAGCCTGCCCACCGGATCGGGCAGCGTCGCCGCCTGGGCTTTCACAGTCAGGCTGGTTTGTTGGTCGGCGAGCAGGTCGAGGCGCACGCTCGCGCCGGCCACCGGAATACCCGCCACGGTGAGTTCACGAACTTCGAGCACGATGGCGTCTACCGCCCGCGCCACCGGCGCGAGACTCATCAATGACAAGGCGCCGGTCAGAGCCAGGTACCGGTAGTGGGCGTGCCGCGACATGGGGCGCGATTGTAGCGCCGGCCCCGCCCGTGCCCCTGCCGGAAGGCCGAATGCCCCGAAGGGCTTCCCATTTAACGATTTCAGGTACTTGGCAACAATTCCTTAACACTCCCGTCATTGCGCTGCCTTGTGCCCGGCCGAGACTGCCTGTCCCATGGCTACCCCTATCTCGCTGCTCGAACGATTCGACGCCGCCGAATACCGGTTCTGCCGCCGTCTCAACCGCGGAGTGCAACACCGCTCGGTGCGAGTGTTCTTCATGGCCGCCAGCCGGCTCGGCGACGGCGTCATCTGGTACATCCTGATGGCGGTGCTGCCCCTCATGTACGGCGAGCGCGGCTTCAAGGTCGCCTTGATCATGCTGGCGACCAGCGCGGTCGGTCTTGCGGTGTACAAACTCCTCAAACGCACCTTCGTGCGCGAACGGCCGTTCATCCGTCACGCGGGCATTTCGCTCGCCGGCGCGCCGCTCGATCGTTACAGCTTCCCGTCTGGCCACACGTTGCACGCCGCCGCTTTTACCTGGCAGGCCTGCGCCGCGTTTCCGGAACTCGCGCCGGCATTGATACCGCTGGCACTGGCGATCGCCGCGTCGCGTGTCGTGCTGGGACTGCACTATCCCACCGACGTGCTGGTCGGCGCCTTGTTAGGCGTGGCGAGCGGCGCGATCGGCGCGTCGTTCACCTGACGATGCGGGTCACGTTCGTCTCGGACGTCTATTTTCCGCGAGTCAACGGCGTCTCCACTTCGATCCGCACGTTTCGCGGCGATCTCGCGCAGGCGGGTGTCGAAACCAGACTGGTCATCCCTGAATATCCGGGTGCGCCCGCGGATACCGAGCCCGGCATCATTCGCGTCCCTTCGGGCGGCGTGCCGCGCGATCCCGAAGACCGGCGTTTTCTCGGCGGCCCGCTCAAACGCGCGCTGAATGCAGATCTCGCGGCGCAGACGGATCTGGTGCACATCCATACACCGTTCATCGCCCACTACGCCGGTGTGCGGTTCGCGCGCCAGTACGGCTTGCCGGTGGTCGCGACGTATCACACCTTCTTCGAAGACTACCTGCACCACTACGTGCCCGTGCTGCCGCGTCGCATCGGCCGCTTCCTCGCGCGCCGCTTCACGTTGTCCCAGTGCGATGACGTCGCCGCATTGATCTCGCCGAGCGCCCCGATGCGCGATGCATTGCTCGCCTACGGCGTGAACACCCCGATCGAAGTGTTGCCGACCGGCTTGCCGGCGGAAACGCTGCTACGCGGCGACGGCGCGAAGTTTCGCCAGCAGTTCGATCTGCCGGCCGCTCAGCCGCTGCTGCTGTACGTCGGCCGCGTGGCATTCGAGAAGAACATCGATTTCCTGCTGCGCATGTTCGTGAAACTGCGCGCGCAACGCCCCGACGCATTGTTCGTCATCGCGGGAGAAGGCCCGGCGCGTGAACACCTGGTGAAACTCGCGCGCGAGCTCGGGGTCGCCGAGTCGACGCGTTTCATCGGTTATCTCGATCGCCGCACCGACCTGCCGAATTGTTATGCGGCGGGCGATGCGTTCGTGTTTGCTTCGCGCACCGAGACACAAGGATTGGTGCTGCTCGAGGCGATGGCGCAGGGCACGCCGGTCGTCTCGACCGCGGAACTCGGCACGCGCTCGATACTCACGCCCGGGTGCGGCGCCTTCGTCGTTCCCGAAGAGGAACAGGTGTTCGCGCAGCAAGTAGTGAACGCGCTGGCGCTGAAGCAGGATGATCCGCGCCGCGCGCAATTGCGCGCTCACGCCGAATCCTGGGCCTCGCACGCGATGGCGCGGCGGTTGATCTCGTTCTACGAACGGGTCATCGCGGAGGCGCAGGAATCGGTTCGAGTGAACGGACGGGGCCCGTTCCGGACCCCGTCGCGCGTGGAGCCGTAGCTCCGAAGAATGCTGCGGGATGAAGCACATCTCGCAGCGGTTGGGGTGGCTCGCACCAAGACCCCGATCGACTTTGCCCAAAAATTTCAGGGCCGTCGATCCACTGTCACCTGCTCGACGCACTTACCTTCGCCATCGCAGGAAACTTCGACAGCGCGAGTATGCGACTCGCGATTTGCAGGATTGCGCGCGGTGGCGCCGGAAAATTCGTCATTCGTGCGCTGGATCACACAGGTCGTGGAGTGCTCGAGGACATCTGATATCCGGTAGTTCGCCGCGCGGTTGGCGGTGTCGGATTCCTTGTCACGCGCCCCTGACATTTCGCACTTCAACTCGCGCCATTCCCCTGCGTGCCCGTGCGCCCGTTTTCGGTGCGCTGATGCTGGCAGGTTCGAAAGCGCGGTCGCGTTTCGCGTCGGGTGCGTACCATGCGCGAACCGTGTCCGCGGCGCGCGACCGCGATATCTGCGACAAACGCCGATGCGACAGTGCCGAAAAAGTTTACGGTTTTCCTGCGAGTCACGAATCCCAACTGAAAAAAAGTGGGGTGTCGCCGGGTGGAACGCGCGCATCCCGCGCGCGATGACGCTAAACTTTCCATAAATCCGCTGATGTGTTCCGCCGATCCGTTGAATTGGGGAGGAGTACTGATGTCTGCCAAGCGAGCCTTGGTCGTGGACGATTCGAAGTCCGCGCGCGCGTTCCTGTCGCGAATTCTCGAGCGTCACGAGATCGCCGTCGACGCCGCGGAGTCCGCGGAGGCCGCCATCGACTACCTCACGCGCAACAAACCCGACGTGATCTTCATGGATCACATGATGCCGGGCATGGACGGCTTCCAGGCCGTGCAATCGATCAAGAACAATCCGCGCACCTCGACCATTCCCATCCTCATGTACACCTCGCAGGAAGGGGACCTGTATCTCGGCCAGGCGCGCGCGCTCGGTGCCGAAGGCGTGTTGCCCAAGCAGATCAAGCAGGCCGACGTCACCAAGATGCTCTATCAGCTGCGCCTGGTCGCCGACCGCCGCGGCGGCGAGCAAACTACATTCCGCGCGTTGTCCCGCGCCGGGGATCTGACGCCCGCCAACGAATCGACGATCCTCGTGCACGACAAACCGCCGGCCGAGCCTACGCCGGCGCCCAGCGACACCGCCGCCGCCGGCCCCGACGACTCCTCGCAGTTCTCGCAGCTGTTGCCGCGGATGACGCTCGAGATCCGTGCGGCGCTCGACAACTCGCTGCAGAAGGAAATTGCCGCGCTGCGCAGCTATATCGGCGCGACGTTCGACTCCCATTCGGAGCGGTTGCAGGGCGACCTGTCCGCGTTGCTGCCCGCCACGCGCTCGCCCGATCTCGACATGCCGACGCTCGTGCCCGAGCGGCGCACCGCCGCGGTTTTCGGCTGGTCGTTCGCGGTGCTCGCGCTCGCGGGTGCCGCGGTGATGTCGTACCTGTGGTGGAACCAGGGTGCCGAGATCGCCGCGCTGCATACCGATCTCGATGCCGCGTATGCGGAAGTCGAAACGCTGCGCGCCCGCCCGGTAGTAGTTAGTCCGCCGCCGGCCGCGGAGCCGGTCGACGAGAATGCCGTCGTGCCCGCCGCCGATGCGCCCGATGCCGCCAGCGCGAGCTCTGCTGCCGTCGAGCTGGTCCCCGCGAACGGCAGCGTGGTGGCGGCCCCGCCCGCGGCGGTTGCCGTCCATACGCCGGCACCGGCCGTGGTCGCGCCCGCGGCAGAGACACAGCCGGCGCCCGCGGCTTCGAGCGCGCCCGCGGCCACCGCCGAACCGCAGCCCATCCAGGCGAAGTGACGGACGCGCCCGGCGACACGTTTTCCCCACCGCGCTGGCTGCGCGGCCGGCATTTCCAGACCATCCTGCCGAACTGGCCGGCGCGCCGCGCACGCGTCGAGCGGCGCGCGATCCCGGTGCGCGCCGCGAGCGAAGAGCTGCTGCTCGACTGCGGCGATGGCGTCACGCTCCAGGCCTTTCATTCGAGCCCCGCCAGACGCGGCCGCGAGCCCGGGAAAAAAGTGGCGGTGCTGTTGCACGGCTGGGAGGGCAGCGCCGAATCGCAGTACCAGCTGTCGCTGGCGCAGACGCTGTTCGAGCAGGGACTCGAAGTCGTGCGCCTCAACCTGCGCGATCACGGCGCCACGCATCACCTCAATCGCGAACTGTTTCATTCCTGCCGCCTGCCTGAAGTCGTCGGGGCGGTGCAGGCGCTGGCGCGGCGTTTCCCCATGCCGATGGTGCTGGCGGGTTTCTCGCTCGGCGGCAATTTCATGCTGCGGGTGGCCGCGCATCGCGAGGGGCGGCAACTGCCGATCGAGCGCGTCATCGCCATCTCGCCCGTGCTCGATCCGGCCATCACCATCGACACGCTCGAGCAGGGCCTCTCCATCTACGAGCGTTACTTCATCCTCAAGTGGGGCCGCTCGCTCGGTCGCAAACAACTGGCCTGGCCCGACCTCTATGATTTCGAAGAGATGTTGCGACTCAAGAGCCTGCGCGAGATGACGCGGCAGATGGTTCTGCGTCACACCGAGTATCCGTCCCTCGAGGAGTATCTCGCGGGCTACGCCATCACGGGCGATCGTCTGACAACTCTCACGGCTCCAGCCACTGTGTTCACGTCGCTCGACGACCCGATCATCGCGGCGAATGATCTGAACCGGCTGGCGCGCGCGCCCCGTCTGGAAATCGTCACGACCGCCCACGGTGGCCACTGCGGCTTCATCGAAGGCCTGCGCGACGGCAACTGGATCGACCGGCAGATGGTCGAATTGCTGTCGCGGAACCGGGACAGCTAGGCGGCCCCACGCGAGTGTGGTGAGCTGCTAACAACCCGGGACGAGGGCCCGGAAAGGTGAGGTCTCGATCATGCGTAAATCGGCGCGAAACGCTGCGTGTCTGTTCATTCAGGCGGTGGCGCTGCTGCTCGTGGCATGTGGCGGTACCGGCGGCACGTCCGAAAGCGAACCGCCGCCACCGGCGGCAGACATCACGCCGCCCACGGTACCGGCGGGCGTGACTTCCGTCGCACAGAGCCCCACCAGCATCCTCGTGACCTGGACCGCATCCACCGATGCCGGCACCGGTGTCGCCGGATATCTCGTGTACCGCGGCGCGAGCGCCACGGCGATCGCGACCGTGACGGGGACGAGTTACACCGACACCGCGCTCGCCGCCGCCACCAGCTACAGCTACACGGTGCGTTCTTTCGATCGCGCCACGCCGCGCAATGAATCCGCGCCATCCGCCGCGGCCAATGCGACCACGCCCGCCGCGCCCGTGGCCGATACGACTCCGCCCAGCGTGCCGGCGGGCGTCACCGCCGTGGCGCAGTCCTCGACGCAGGTGCGGGTGAGCTGGAGCGCGTCGACCGATGCCAGCGGCATCGGCGGATATCACGTGTTCCGCAATGGCGGCGCAACCGCCATCGCGACCGTGACCGCGACTAACTACACGGACGGCGGCCTCACCGCCTCGACGGCCTACACGTACACCGTCAGCGCCTTCGATACCGCGACGCCGGTGAACGAATCGGCGCTGTCGGGACCGGTCAGCGCGACCACGGCCGCGCCGTCCGCCGGCGGTCTCGATGGCCGGCCCGCGAATGCCACCTGCCTCGCGGGCGATCCGCCGAGCACGAACATTTCGATCGCCGTGCAGCGCGTTTTCCCGAACCTGCCGAATTTCACCCAGCCGGTCGCCATGCTGCAGGCGCCGGGCAACTCCGCCCGCTGGTACGTCGTGCAGAAAACCGGGTCGGTGCGCGTGTTCGACAACGCGCCGGGAGTTTCGACCACCAGCGAGTTCATCAACCTCGCCTCGAGACTCAATTCCGCCCCGGGCAGCGACCAGGACGAACGCGGTCTGCTGGGAATGGCGTTTCATCCTGACTACCCGGCCGATCCGCGCGTGTTCTTCTATTACACGGGCAGCAATCCGGGCCTGGTGGATCGCGTGTCGCAGTTCCGGCTGGCCGCGGGCGGCGCGACACTCGATCCGGCCAGCGAAATCGTGTTGTTCAACGTCGCCGATCCGGAATCCAACCATAACGGCGGCAACATCGCGTTCGGGCCGGATGGCTTCCTGTACATCGGAATCGGTGACGGTGGGGGCGCCAACGATGGGCACGGCAGCATCGGTAATGGCCAGTTGTTGACTACCTTGCTCGGCAAGATGCTGCGCATCGATGTGTCGGCCACGACGCTGGCCAACACCTACACGATCCCGCCGACCAACCCGTACGCGGCCAACACGCGTTGCAATACCAACGGCACCGGTTCGGCCAACTGCCCGGAGATCTTCGCCTTCGGCTTCCGCAATCCATGGCGCTGGAGTTTCGACCGCGGCAGCGGCGAGTTGTGGCTCAACGACGTCGGCCAGGGCGCCATCGAGGAAGTCGACAAGGTGACGCTGGGCGGAAACTACGGCTGGCGCTGTTTCGAGGGCACCAACGCGTTCAACAGCACCTGCGGTTCGAACCCGAATCCGATCCCGCCGGTCGCGCAATACACGCACTCGTTCGGCTTTTCGACCACCGGCGGTTTCGTCTATCGCGGCAGCACGATCCCGAACCTGCACGGCCGCTACGTGTTCGGCGATTTCGGCGGCGGCCTGTGGAACATCTCGCGCGCCACGACACCGACCCAGACGCTGGGTGCCGGCCTGTCTACCGGGCTGCAGATATCCTCCTTCGGCCAGGACACCGACGGCGAGGTTTATATCGTTCACCTCGGCGGCACGCTGCACAAGATCGTGCCGGGCAGCGGCGGTGGCCGCGCGATTCCCAACCAGCTGTCGCAGACCGGCTGTGTCAATCCGGCCGATCCCAAACTACCGGCGGCGGGGTTGATTCCGTACGCGCCCAACGCGCCGTTCTACTCGGACGACGCGATCAAGGGGCGCTGGCTGGCGTTGCCGGGCGCGGAGCGCATCACTGTCACCGCCAGCAATGATTTCGATTTCCCGAACGGCAGCGTGCTGGTGAAGAACTTCTCGCTGGGTGCGCAGCTGGTCGAGACGCGGCTGTTCATGCGTCACAGCGATGGCGTCTGGGCCGGATATACCTATGAGTGGAACGCGGGTGGCACCGAGGCCACGCGCGTCGTCGGCGGCAAGACCGTGACCGTGGGTGGGCAGACCTGGCAGTTCCCGAGCGAGGCGCAATGTCTGCAATGCCACTCCGTGGCAGCCGGGCGCACGCTCGGCCTCGAAATCGGCCAGTTGAACGGCGACTTCGGTTATCCGACCGGGCGCACCGCCAATCAGCTAACTACCTTGAACGCCATCGATACGCTGACGCCGGCGCTGGCGCAGGCACCGGCCCAGCTGCCGGTGATTCCCAACCCGTTCGGCAGTGCTGCGCTCGGCCAGCGCGCGCGGGCCTACCTGCATTCGAACTGTGCGTATTGCCATCAGCCCGGCGGCCCCGCCCCGACCGACATGGACTTCCGATACACCACAGCGTTGTCGGCGACGAATACCTGCGACATCACGCCGGACCGCGGCGACCTGGGAATCACCGACCCGCGCCGCATCGCCCCCGGTTCCGCCGCGCGCTCCGTCGTGGTGGCGCGAGTGAATCGCACCGACGCAGACGCCATGCCGCCGCTCATGCGCCACAAGATCGACACGGCGGGAGTACAGCTGCTCACCAACTGGGTGAACGGCCTGACCACCTGCAACTAAAAGGGGACATGCCTATTTTCGGGCGTGGCTTCTTTCAAGCCGGCTTTGGCCCTTCGATCGCGCGAATGGAGCGCGCGGAAAACGAGGCGTGAAGCGAAAAGCCCCCAATGCACTTCAGCGCATCAAATTCTGAAGACGTAGCTTTTCGTAGCCTCGTTTTCCGGAACCCGAAGGGCGCGCTCCCTTGAGCGCGGGCGAAGGGCCAAAGCCGGCTTGAAAGAAGCCACGCCCGAAAATAGGCATGTCCCCTTTTAGGCGACGGTGGTCGTGCGTTTCTCTTCGAACTTGAGGATCGGCTTTCCGGAAGTCACGGTGACTTCCCCCTCGATACGCGCGCCGTTCGCGATCGCCAGGATCTTCGCCACGATCTCGCCGTGGATCACGGCGCTCGAGCTGATCTCGAGCTTGTCTTCGACGACAATTTTTCCGGTGACCTTGCCCGCGAGCACGGCCTGCCTGGCCGTGATGTCGCCTTCCCAGTGCGCGCTTTTGCCCACGCTCAGCGTGCCACCAATGCGGCCATTGCCCTGCACGTGACCGGACACCATGAGCGGTCCGCGGGTCTCCACGTTGCCGACCACGGTGGTGCTTTCGGCGATGACGGTGGGCGACAGGCCGAGTCGGTCGGCGAGTCTGCGTTTGGGTTCATCGCTCATGGCGGTCACTCCGGCAAGCTGCAGCGTTTACAATAAATCGGTCGTTGCCGCCGGATCATAACCATGTCCACCCGAACTCTCGTGATGCTGTTCGCAGTCCCGCTGCTCGCGTTGAGCGCCTGCAGCCGCGAAAAGAGCGATTGGCGTTCGGCCCAGGCCGCCGACACCACCGAGTCGTACCAGCAGTTCCTCGCGGCGCATCCGGACAGCACGCTGACCGTCACCGCGCGCGAGCGGCTCGGGCAACTCGCGGAAGAAAAGGATTGGCGCAGCGCGGCGGGTACGGATTCGCTCGAGGCCTACCAGCAATTCCTCACGCAATACCCGGCCGGAAAGTGGGCGCACGAAGCCCAGGTGCGCATCGACAGCTTCGCTGGCAATGTCGCGCCCGCCGGCGCGGGAGCCGCCGCGGGCGCGGCCGCGGCGCCAGCGCCATCGGCGGCAGGCGAGGGTGCCTCGTTGCCGGCCACGGCGCCGCCGCCAGCCGACGGCGCGGGCAGCGGTTTCGGCGTTCAGCTCGGCGCATTTTCCTCGGCTGAGCGCGCCAACGAGGAATGGAAAAAGCTTCAGAAAGAAGCCTCCGGTTCGCTCGACGGGCTGAGCCCCCGCGTGGTCGTCGGCGACGCCGGCGGCAAGACTATCTATCGGCTGCAGGCCGAAGTGCGCGACGAAGCGCAGGCCCGTGCGATCTGCGGCGGGCTCAAGCTCGCGAACAAACCCTGCGTGCCGGTGATTCCGCACCACGGGCCATGAGGTCGCGCCGCTCGTTGACAGAACGACGGCAATAATCAGCGCGGCCGGCATACCGCGCGTCACATCGTGACGCTGCACGTCACCCGGCCCACGGCGGGCCGCCGCGCTGGTCTCCTAACTCACTGATTTGTATGAATGTCGCGTGCTGGCACGCGCATTGCTTTGTCCTACACCGTGATTGCCAGATCCACAGTAACGCTGATTCTTCCCCACGCGCAGGGCGTCGCGAGCACGCGGCCGGCGCTGGCGGGAATGATGATCAAGCGGCGTCGCGCGGGCAGCGTGATGTTCGCTCCGGTCGACGCGCGGCTCGCGCGCGCGCAGATCAGCGCGATCCAGGCGGTCAAGGTTTCGAGGTAATACCTCACAGAGGTAGGTCCTCAAAAAGGTCTGCGAACAACTCTTCCCCGGTGTTCGCTTCTTGGCGCCGCGCACGACTTCCCCCGTACGCGGCGCTTTTTCTTTTCTGCAAGCCGAGCGAGTAGAGTTGCGCATCGCAAAATTCGAGGTGTGCGCATGTCGAAGTATTCACTCGGCTGGGCTTGGGCCAGCTGCGTTCTGCTTGGCCTGAACGTTTCCGCCGGCGCCGCCGGCAAACCCGCCAAGCCCGCCGCGACACGCGTGCCCGGCCTCGAGCAGGTGCAATCCATCACGCTCGCGAACGGCATGAAGGTCATCGTCTGGCCCGACCGCGACATCCCGAACATCGCGCTGTACAACTGGGTGCACGTCGGCAGCCGCAACGAAGTGCCCGGCATCACCGGCCTCGCGCATTTCTTCGAACACATGATGTTCAACGGCACGAGCAAACGCCCGCCGGGCGAGTTCGATCGCCAGATGGAAGCGCAGGGTGGATCCAACAACGCCTCCACCAGCGACAACGTGACCATCTACCAGGACTGGATCCCGCGCACCGCGCTCGATCTGGTCTTCGACCTCGAGTCGGATCGTCTCGCGAATCTTTCCTTCGACCCGAAAGTGGTCGAGAGCGAACGCGGCGTGGTCTATTCCGAACGCCGGCTGCGCACCGAGGACAGCAACGAAGGTTTTCTCGCCGAACAGGTGCAGGCCACCGCGTTCGTCGCGCACCCGTACCAGATTCCGACCGTCGGCTGGCCCGCCGACATCCAGGGCTGGACGATCGAGGACCTGCAGACCTTCTTCAAGACCAACTACGCGCCTAACAACTGCACGCTGGTGCTGGTCGGCGACGTGAGCGCCGAGGAGGCTTTCGCACTCGCGAAGAAATATCTCGAACCGATACCCAGGCAGGCCCCGCCGCCCAAGGTGCGCACCACCGAGCCTGAGCAGCTCGGCGAGAAACGCGTGCTGGTGGAACGTAATGCGCAGACACCGCTGCTGTACATCGCGTACAAATCGCCCGCGGCCAATGACCCGGAGGGTCCCGCCATCAATCTGCTGATGTCGATCCTCGCCGGCGGCGATTCGTCGCGCCTGCACCGGCTGCTGGTCGAAGAAAAGAAAATTGCGATCGATGTCGGCGCGAGCTTCCAGGAAGGATTCGACCCCGGCCTGTCCTGGCTGCTGCTCACGTTGCCCGAAGGCGCGAATCCGGCCGAAGCCGAGAAGACGCTCGACGGCGCGCTCGACCTGGTCGTCGCTCAGGGCGTCACCGAGGCCGAGCTGACGCGCGCGAAGAACCAGTACGCGTCGTCGTTCTGGAAACAGCTCGCCACCATCGACGGCAAGGCGGAGTTGTTAGGCAGCTTCGAGGTCTACGAAGGCGACTACCGGAAGTTGTTCGACTCGCCGGCCGTGTACGAGAAAGTGACGCGTGAAGACGTGCAGAAGGCGGCGGCGCTGGTGTTCCAGAAAAACCATCGCACGGTCGGCTTGTTGCAGTCACCGCCGGAGGCGCCCGCTACCCCGGCTGCCGCAACCCGGGAGGCGAAGCCATGAAGCGCCTCATGAAAACCCGCCTCACTACTGCCTTCGTTGCGCTGGTCCTGGGCTGCGTGTCCATCGGTGCGGCGGCTGCCGAGGTGGCCACACCCGGCGTCAAGGTGCCGGACCACACGCGCTTCGTATTGCCGAACGGCCTCACCGTCATCCTCGTGCCGAAGAAAGACGTGCCGTTGATCGCGTTCAGCGGCTTCGTCCGCGGCGGCGCGCTGGTCGACCCGGACGGCAAGCCGGGTGTCGCCTCGCTGGTGGCGGGGTTGCTCGATCGCGGCGCGGGCAAACGCAGCGCGTATGAATTCGCGGATGCCGTCGAAGGCGTCGGTGGCACTTTCAGCGCGGGTGCCACGGCCGAGGCGATCACGGTGTCCGGCCAGTTCCTGGCGCGCGACCGCGCGCTGCTCGTCGAGCTGCTGTCGGATGCCCTGATGCGGCCGCATTTCGCAGCGGACGAGTTTTCGAGCTACCGCGACCGCGAGATCGAATTCATCAAGTCGGCGAAGGATTCCGATCCGTCGCAGCTGGTCGGCATCTACGGCCGCGCGGCCTTGTTCGGCGCGCACCCGTACGGGCGTCCGCAGGGCGGCAGCGAGCGCTCGCTCGCCGCCATCACGCAGGGTGATGTGGTGAGTTATCACGCCACGAACTTTGGCGCGGATCGCACCACGCTGGTGTTCGCCGGCGATCTCGACGCGAAGTGGATGAAGCAGGCGTTGACCACGGCGTTCAGCGGCTGGGCGAAGGCGAAAGCCGCGCCGCCGCAGCTCAAGCCGGCGCCGCGCATCACCGGCCGCCGCGTGTTGCTGATCGACTCGCCCGGCGCGGTGCAGACCTATTTCTGGCTCGGCAACGTCGGAGTAGACAGGCGTTACAGTGGCCGCCCGGCGCTCGATCTGGTGAACACGCTGTACGGCGGACGTTTCACCAGCATTCTCAACACCGAGCTGCGCATCAAGTCGGGCCTGTCGTACGGGGCGAATTCGTCATTCGTGCGCGGCAGCGTGCCGGGCGAATTCTCGATCCGCTCGTTCACGCAGACGGATACCACCGGCCAGGCGCTCGATCTCACGCTGCAGACGCTCGATACGCTCAAACACGACGCGCTCGCGCCCGAGATGCTCGAGTCCTCGCGCGCCTACGTGCTCGGCCAGTACCCGCTGCGGCTCGAAACCGCGGCGAACTGGGCCGCAACGCTGGCCGACCTCGAGTTCTACGGCCTCGGCAAGGACTACATCGAAGGGTACGGGCCGGCGTTGGCGAAGGTGGACCTGGCGGAGACTGCCGCGGTGACGGCGGACGCGTTCCCGCGGCCGGCGGATCTCGTGCTGGTGCTGATCGGCGATGCGGCGAAGATCCGCGCGGCGGCGGCGAAGTACGGCGCGGTCACGGAGATGAAGCTCTCGCAGCCCGATTTCGCGCCCGTGTCTTAAGGAAGCTGGCGATGTCAGATCACGGCTCGTCCGCCAAGGCGATTCTCTACGCGTTCGTCGCGAACCTGGGGATTGCGCTCGCCAAACTGGCGGCGGCTATCTACACGCACTCTGGCAGCATGCTGGCGGAAGCCATCCACTCGTTCGCGGATTGCGGCAACCAGGTGTTGTTGTTCATCGGGTTGAAGCAGGCGCAGAAGCCGCCAGATGCGAAGCACCCGCTGGGCTACGGCAAGGTCACGTACTTCTGGAGCTTCGTCGTCGCGTTGCTGCTGTTCTCGATGGGCGGGCTGTTCTCGATCAACGAGGGTTGGCACAAGCTGCATTCGACGGAACCGCTGCACAAGGTGTGGGTGGCATTGCTCGTGCTGGCCGTGTCGGTCGGCCTCGAGTTCGGCTCGTTGATGGGCTGCCTGCGCGAGATCCGGAAGCTGCGCAAGGAACGGTCGCTGGGGTACTGGCTCAAGAACACGCGCAACGCGGAACTGGTCGTCGTGCTGGGCGAGGACGTCGCGGCGCTGGTCGGGCTGGTGCTGGCATTCGTGTTCGTGACGCTCGCGGCCGCGACGGGCAATCCCGTGTTCGATGCCATCGGCTCCATCGTGATCGGCGTGGTGCTGGTGTGCGTGTCAATCTTCGTCGCGGTGCGTATCAAGTCGCTGATCGTCGGGCGCTCGGCGGAGGATGACCTGCAGGAAGCGATCCGCGCGGACATCGCCGCGGATCCCAACATCGCCGCGTTGCTGAACGCGATCACGATGCAACTCGGGCCGGATGTGATGCTGGCGCTCAAGGTGCGCATGAAACCGGGAATCGCCATCGAGACGGCGGTTTCGCATATCAACGCGCTGGAACAGCGCATCAAAGGAAAATTCCCGGAAGTCGTGTGGTGTTTCGTAGAACCCGACGTCGCGGACTAAAAGGGGACATGCCTATTTTTCGGGCCTGCCCTTTTTTCCGCGCAGGTTTTGACCCTTCGCTCGCACTCAAGGGAGCGCGCCCTTCGGGTTTCGGAAAACGAGGCTACGAAAAGCTACATTTTCAGAAATGGCTGCGCTGACGGGTATCAGGGGCTTTTCGCTTCACGCCTCGTTTTCCGCGCGCTCCATTCGCGCGAGCGAAGGGTCAAAACCTGCGCGGAAAAAAGGGCAGGCCCGAAAAATAGGCATGTCCCCTTTTAGCCCCACGCCGCGCCGGACGCGAGCCACTCGAGCTCCTCTTGTGTGCTCTCGCGGCCCAGAGGCGCGTTCCTCATGGGGAAGCGGCCGAACTTCTCGATGACGTCGCGGTGCTTGCGCGCATAGCCGCGCAGGGATTCGGCGAACTCGCGCAGCTCTGGCGGCGCTTCGGCTGCCAAGCGATCGAAAGCCACGATCGATGCGTTCTGCACGTCGAGCGACTCCGCGTGTTCCAGCGGTAGATAGAAGAACAGGCGCTCGACCGGATCGAGCGCGGCGTCGGCGGCGAGCTGCAGCCCTTCCAAGGCCAGCGCCAGCGCCTCGCGATCGAATGCATACGCCGCGGCGGTACCGCGATACGCATTCCTCGGCACCTGGTCGAACAGGATGATCAGCGCCAGCCGCCGCTTGGGGCTCGCAGCCCAGGCGGCGAACTCCCCGCGCGCCGCGCGCTCGAGCATCGGCTCGAGCGTCGAGCGGATCAATACATCGCGCGCTGCCTGAGCGGCTTCGCCGTCGCCGCCAAACCAGAAGCGGTTGCGTTCCTCGAGACGTGCGGTATCGAAAGGCGGCGCGCCAAACCAGAATTCGAGTACCTCGCGCGCGCTGTGCATGCAGCGCGGCATGTTAGACCAATTGCGGCGCCGCGCGCGTTGGTACACTCGCGCCTGTTACGGGGTAGAGGGTGCCAGTCATGTTTACGCTGATCCGCTTGGGGCTCGTCGCGTTGGCGTTGCTGGGATCCAGCGTGGCACAGGCGCAGCAAACACTCCCGCCGCCATTGCGCGACTGGCAGGGCTGGGTACTGCGCGGCGAGGAATTCCGCCGCTGCCCGTTTCTCGCCTCGGCAAATCCGCAGCCAGCCCAGCCCATCGACGCCAGCGCGTTCCGCTGCGTGTGGCCGGAGCGGCTCACGTTGAACGTCGACGCGCGCGGCGGCACGTTCGCGCAACGTTGGCAGGTGTTCTCCGAAAGCTGGGTGACGCTGCCCGGCAATCTCGAGCACTGGCCGCTCGACGTGCGCCTGAACGGCGCGCCCGCGGCCGTGGTTGCCGTGGACGGCGCGCCGACGCTGCGGCTTCAACCCGGCGCCCATGCGGTCAGCGGCCGCTTCTCCTGGAGCACGCGGCCGGAGTCCTTGCCGCTGGCCGATCTCACCGCGCTGGTGGATCTCAGCGTCGACAATCAGCGCGTGACGCAGCCCGAGCGCCTGGGAGGCGCGGTGTGGCTGGGCAAACGCCGCAGCGCCGAGCAACCCGCGGCGCTCGAAGTCCAGGTGTACCGCCTGGTCCGCGACCAGGTGCCGGCCTATCTAATCACCCGCATCCGGCTGAACGTGTCGGGCGATGCGCGCGAGGAATTGCTGGGCACCGCGCTGCCCAACGGCTTCACGCCGCTGACGCTCACCGGTGGTCTGCCGGCGCGCCTCGAGCGCGACGGCAAACTACGCGTGCAGGCCCGCGCCGGCTCGCACGAGATCACCCTGACCGCGCGCGCCATGAATGTAGCCGCCACACTCACACGCCCGGACCCCGGCGGCGGCAAATGGGCGCGCGAAGAGGTGTGGAGTTTCGCGGCCGACGACGCGCTGCGTGTCGCGGCGGCCGAAGGCGCCGAGGGCATCGATCCCATCCAGGCCAACGTGCCGCGCGAGTGGCAGCGATACCCGGCGTTCCGCATGGCGGGCGATTCGAAGCTGACTGTCGTCGAGCGCAGTCGCGGCCTGGCGAATGCCGACGACAACCGCTTGCAGCTCGATCGCAGTCTCTGGCTGGATTTCGACCACGGCGGCTTCACGGCCATGGACAACATCACCGGCACGATGCGCCGAGAGTGGCGGCTCGACATGGCAGCGCCCTTCGAGCTCAAGAGCGCCTCGTCCGGCGGCGAGCCGCTGCTGGTCACCGCCGGCGCCGACGGGCACACCGGGCTCGAAGTGCGCACCCCGCAGCTCTCTCTAACTACCGTGGCGCGCGTGCACGCCGGCGGCGCGTTGCCCGCCACCGGCTGGACCGGCCGCTTCGATGGCGTCGACGGCACGTTGCACCTGCCGCCCGGCCATCGGCTGATCGCGGCTCTGGGCGCCGACTCGGCGCCGGGTTCGTGGTTCGAACGCTGGGGTTTGTGGAGCGTGTTCGGCGTTTTGATCGTCGTGGCATTCGTGTACTGGACCGCGGGCCTGGTGCCCGCCGCCATCGCCGCGTTCGCATTCGTGCTGACGTACCAGGAGGAGCCGGCGTACATCTGGTTGTGGGGCAACCTGCTCGCAGCGCTGGCCGTGGCACGCGCCGCGCCCGAAGGCCGCTTCCGGCGCCTCGCGAACGGCTACCGCACCACGAGTTTCGTCGTGCTCGCGCTGGCGTTGCTGCCGTTCATGTGGATGCAGGTGCGGGTCGCGCTGTATCCGCAGCTCGAGAACCAGGGTTATTACGCCGCCGTCGGCCAGGCCGCGCCCATGCAGCAGATGGCCCCGCCGATCGTGGCCAACATCGTCGCCGAGGACATCGGGGTGGCGGCAGATGCCGCGGCAGCTCCAGCACCTCCACCCGCACCCGAAGCGATGCAGCGCGCCGACGCATCCGCCGATGGTTATCTCGCGAATTCGTATTCGCTGCGCAACAAGGTGTCCGGCCTCAATTCGATGAATGTCGTGCAGCGTTATGCGAGCGGTACGCGCCTGCAGACCGGTCCAGGCATCCCCGCGTGGCGCTACAACTCGTATGACTACCACTGGTCCGGCCCGGTCGAAGCCGGCGACACCGTGCGTTTCGTATACCTCGGCCCCGCGACCTTGTTCTTCTGGCGCCTGTTCGGAGTGGCCGCACTGGGAGTGCTGTTCCTGTGGCTCGCATCCGTCAGCTACGGTGGCAATTGGCGGCTGCCGGGTCTGCCGCGCAGGGCCGCGTCGGCTGGCGTTGTGGCCGCCACGTGCACTCCGTTGCTGCTGCTGACCGCGCTCGTGCTCGGAATATCCGCACCGGCCGCCGCGCAAACCGCGCCGGATGCCGAACTGCTCACGCAACTGAAACAGCGCTTGATCGAAGCGCCGCCCTGCGCGCCGCACTGCGCGGAGATCACCGAGGCGCGCGTCGTGGTCGACGGACAGCGGCTCGAGATCACGCTGCGCGTGAGCGCACTGGCGAACGTGGCGGTGGCCATGCCGCACGCCAGCGATCGCTGGCAGCTCGACGACGTCGCGGTCGACGCTCGCGCGTCGCTGGCCATGGCGCGCGAAGGCGATTCCACGTTGTGGGTGCCCCTCGCTCCGGGCGCGCATACCGTGCGGCTCGCCGGGCGGCTCGCGCCCGCCGAGTCGATCCAGGTCGCCTTCCCGCAGCCGCCGCGCGCCGTGGACGTCAGCGCGTCGGGCTGGAGCGTCACCGGCACGAACGAAGGACGGCTGGTGTCCGGCACGCTGGAGCTGGCACGCGAGCGCGGCGCGCAACGTTCGGATGCTGGCGAGCAGCTCGAGACGGGCAGCGAGTTCGCGGCCTTCGTGCGCGTCGATCGCGTCTTCAATCTCGATCTCGACTGGTCGGTGACGACCGTGGTGACGCGCATCGCGCCGCTGCGCTCCGCGGTGTCGGTGGAGATTCCGCTGGTGAAGGGGGAGTCGGTGCTGACTCCCGGCGTCGAGGTGCGCGACGGCGCGTACGCGCTGGTCGGCCTCGGCACGGGTGAATCGAACACGCAGTGGCAGTCGGGCCTGGCGCGTGCCGACACGCTGGAGGTTTCGCTGCCCGAGGGCTCCGCGCGCACCGAGGTGTGGAGCTTCCTCGTGAATCCGCAATGGCACGTGGACTTCGAGGGCTTTCCGCCCGTCCTGCCCGACGAGGAGAACGCGCCCAGCTGGGTGTTTCGTTTCATCCCGCGGCCGGGGGAAAAACTCGTCGTGCATGTGACACGGCCGAAGGGCGTGGAAGGCGCGACGCTCGCCATCGATTCCGTGCGTCTGTCGACGACGGTCGGCAATCGCTCCGCCAATTCGACGCTGCAGTTCGAGTACCGCAGCACGCAGGGGGGCCGTCACATCGTCAAGCTGCCGGCGGTGGCGCGCGTGACGCAGGTGAGCTTCGACGGCCAGCCGGTGCAGGTGCGGCCGGCGAAGGGCGAGCTGGCGCTGGCGCTGGCGCCGGGCAAACACGCCGTGCGGGTGGATTGGGAAGAGTCGGACGACGTGTCGTTCCGCACGCGGCCGTCGGGTGTGGATCTGGGTTCACCGGCCAGCAACATCACGCGGACCGTCGAGATCCCGCAGTCGCGCTGGCCGCTGTTCGCCACCGGCCGCGGCGTGGGGCCGGCGGTGCTGTACTGGGGCGAGCTGGCGGTGTTCATCGCGCTCGCCTGGCTGCTGGGGCGCTGGAAACATTCGCCGTTGAAGTTCCACGAGTGGCTGCTGCTCGGCCTCGGATTGTCGACGCAATCCTGGTGGGTGTTTTCGTTCACGGCCGCGTGGTTGATCGTGATGCGCTGGCGCGAGCAGTGGCAGCCGGGCGAGGCGCTCGCGCGCTGGCGGTTCAACGGCGTGCAGGTTTTGCTGGCGGCGTTCACCGTGATCGCGGTGTCGACGCTGGTGTTCTCGGGAATCCGCAACGGGCTTCTGTCCGCGCCCGACATGGGAGTGACCGGGCCCGGCTCCGGCTTCGGGCGGTTCGCCTGGTTTCAGGATCAGACCGCGGGCGCGCTCGAGTCGCCGACCATCTACTCGGTGCCGATGTGGAGCTACCGGCTGCTGTTCTTCGTCTGGGCCGGCTGGATGGCGTTCGCGCTGGTCGGCTGGCTGCGCTGGGCGTTCAACGCCTGGAAGACCGGCGGGTTGTGGAGGTAGTGGTGCCGGGGTGCAATTCTCGTAATTAAGCAAGCGTCCGCGTTCGCGCCGACGCTGACTTAATTACGAGAATTGCACCCCGGCACCACTACCGGCACCGACTTACTCGCAGAGGCCTTCGAGATAGCCCTGCGCGGCGGGCGACAGGCGTTTCAATGCCATCTCGCGGGCCTTGGGTTCGTCGACGATCTGCTCCAGCGGGCCGCTCACGAGGATGTGGCGCACTTTGGGATCGTTCGCGGCCTTGCGCGCCAGCTTGTTCAGCACGGTGAAGCCGCGGGAAATCTTGTCGCTCTTGAAACGCCGGTGCTCGATCGAGCTGGCGAGGTACTTGCCGAAGCGGGCGTACAGGAAGTAATCGTCGTTCCCAACGTGGAAACGGGCTTCGGCAAAGAAGTCGGGGAAATTCTTCTCGAGATACTGATTGACGGTATGAAGACGAGGGCCAGAGTCGCTGTCATTCGACGCAACGAGTTTCTTCATTTCAGTCATCCACCTCCACTTGGGTCCGGGGCACCATTTCTGGACGTCACGACCGGTTCCCAACCCCGCAACGCGCGCGAACATTAGGGCTAAGCGAACTCAACTGCAATAGGACGCACCATGAAATTTCTCACCCTTCTCATCACCGCAAGTCTGCTCGCCGCGTGCACGGCGAAGTCGAGCGACGAGCAGCAGATTCGCGCGCTCATCGCGAGCGTGGAAGAGGCCGCGGAAGCGCGCGACACCAGCGACGTTCTCGCGCACGTCGCGCCGGACTACTCCGACAGGCAAGGTCTGGACAAACCCCAGCTGCAGAATTTCCTGCGCGGATTTTTCCTGTCGCATCCCAAAATCGAACTGCTCGTGAACGTCGAGTCGCTCGAATTCCCTGCCGACGGCCTGGCGCGTGCGCGCGTCGGCGTGGTGTCGGTCGCCCTCGACCAGCTCGGCGGGGATTCGGTGACGCTCGATGTAGAGCTGCGCCGGCCGGCGGCAGAGTGGCTAGTCACCCGCGCGGACCGGGTGGTGCGCTGAGCGGGGCTTCGCTTCGGCACAGGCATCGCCATCAACGGCAATATGTGACCGCAGTCACCTTTCTGCGGTTTAATCCGGATCAAACGGCGCCGACAACTGTCTGTGAGAGAGCAGTAAACCCTTCTTCAAAGCCCCACGATGCCTGACCGCCGCAAACCGCCCGTCGAGACAAGCAGCCGCCCCGATGGCGCTCTGCTGCCGTCGGATTCGGTCGGCTTCAGCATCGAGACGACCACGATGCGTCTCAAGTCGCTGACCCTGCGCCGCTCCGAGACCGGCAAGGCGGAAAGCGAACAGAAATCCGCACGCGCCCAAGCAGCCGACATGTTGTCCGGCGATCGTCCGTCCGGACGCGTGCGTCACGACGAGCGCGGCATGGCCGTCTGGGACTGGGCCGTGGCCACCGGCGAGTTCGCCACCTTGTCCACCACGCGCGCGATGCAGAAACTTTCCATCGACGAGCTCAAGATCGAAGAGACGGCTCCGACGAAATTGACCATCGCGCCGCAGGGCCGCGATGTCGGCGGCGGCGGCGATCCGTACAACCAGCGCGGCAGCGGCCAGCGTCCGGGTGAAGCCGCCAAGCGCCAGGGTGTCACCGGTTCCGCCGACCGCGGCGCCGTGCTCGATCAGCTGCTCGGCAAGAAGAAGTAGCCGCTCGCGGCGGCCTCGAGCGCGATCTACTGCCCCACCTTTGCCGCGGCGATGCGCTTCTTCGCCCACTGCCGCACCTCGGCGGAATCCGTGAACGCCGCGATCTCGTTCAGCAGCGCGATCGTCTGTTCGGACTGACCGCTTCCTTCGTACAACTCGAGCCTGGCCTTCGCCAGATCCGCGTTTCCCGGCATGAGTTCGCTGGCGCGTTGCAGGCGCCGCAAGGCGAGCTCGCGGTCGCGCTCCAGTCGCGCCGACAGAACCCCGAAGCTCCACGCGGCCTCGACGTCATCCGGATTCGCCGCGAGCGAACGATCCAGCATTTCCAGCGCCGCTGCGCTCCACGCCTGGCGTTGGGCGGCAGTCAGCGATCCGCCGTCGCGTTCTTCACGCACCCGCTCGAACAACGCGAGACCGGCGCCGCGCGCGACGGCGGCATCCTGCGTCTCGTTCCCGAGGGTGAGCAGCAGAGTACTCAACGTGGCATCGTCACGCGCGCGCGCGGCCATTCGCATCCGCAGCACCTGCACACTCGCGGCATTCGGCGCACGTTTCTGCGCGGCATCGATGCTCGCGGCAAGACAGCCTGCATCGAGCGCGGTATCGAGCATGACGCCCGCGATCATTTCCAGTGCTTCGCGTTCACCAAGCGCACGGCCGGCGCCGGCCGCGACAGAACGCGGCGCCCGGTACGAAAACTCGGCGCGCGCGAACGACCACTGGTGCAGGTAACGCGTGATCTCGGCGTCGAGCTCGGACACGCTCATCTTGAAATATTCGGGGACGGCCGCGTCGATGGGCTGAAGGTCGTCGACGGCCTTGAGGTAGGCGAACATGCGCGAACCGAACTTGAGATCGTCGATGAGGCCCTTGTGCACGATCCCCCAGGATTGTTCGTGAACCCCGCTCGCGGTGGGCATGTTCAGATATTCGGGCGACGACTTGTCGATCCGCAGCAGCCGCTCCATGGGAATCCGGCGCGACAGGTGCTCGCCGAAATACGGATTGCGGACGGTCACGATGCCGCGCCACACCTGTGTAAAGGTCACGAGCGTCGCCAGCCCTTCGTCGAACCACAGCGGGAATCCGCCGTGAAACTGCGTGTGCAGGAAATAGTGGCTGTACTCGTGCGCGACCGCGCCGGTCACCGAATACTCGTCGGGCGGCGCGCCGATGAGCAGGTAGTTCGCGAAACGGGCCGGCGCGAACTCGGAAACCATGGCGTCGCTGACCTGGAAGCAGTCCTGCCACAGGCTCTTGCGCACGACGAAGATGTACGTCGGCGTGGCCCTGCGGCGCTTGTCGGTCTCCAGCAACCGGACGAGCAGCTGGTCCACGATGGGCGTGCGTTGCGCGACCCAGCCGACGGCTTTCGGATCGTGGGTGACGACTGTGTACTCCGGCAGCGACCACGCCCGCAAACCCGACACATCCGGCTCGCGCGCACCCGCGCAGAACGCAAACAGGCCGGAGAAGGCGGTCAAGGCCACACGCTTCGCGTTCATGACGGTAGACTATTCGCCCGCCCGACCTGCGTCTATCTAGCGCCATGACCGCCCACGCCCGAGCGCTGTTCGAGATGCATATCTGCGTCGTGCTCTGGGGCTTCACCGCCATCCTCGGCAAACTCATCACGCTGCCGGCGCTGCAGCTGGTGTGGTGGCGCCTGTTGTTAGTCAGCATTGCGCTGGCGTGTTTTCCGCGCGTCTGGCGGGCGCTCAAGACCATTCCGCCGCGGCTCATCCTCATCTACTGCGGCATCGGCGGCGTGGTGGCCGTGCACTGGCTGGCGTTCTACGGCTCCGTGAAGCTCGCGAACGCATCCGTCGCCGCCACGACGATGGCGCTGGCGCCGGCCGTCACTGCCTTGATCGAGCCGTGGATCACGGGTGCGCGCTTCGAGCGACATAATCTCCTGCTTGGAATCCTGGTGATTCCCGGCGTCGCGCTGGTCATGGGCGGCATTCCGGGCGACATGCACCTCGGCTTCTGGGTGGGCGTCCTGTCGGCGGCGCTGGCCGCGGTGTTCATCGCGCTGAACAAGCGTTTCCTGGGCCATCACGATGCGATGGCGGTGACCTCGCTCGAGCTTGGTGCGGGTTTTCTGCTGGTCGCCGCGATCGTTCCATTCGCCAGCCCGGCGGGCGGATCCGTTGTCCTGCCCGATGTCCGCGATGGGGCGCTGCTCGTCATTCTCGCCATCCTCTGCACCCTCATTCCCTTCGCGATGTCGCTTGCCACGCTGCGGCATCTGTCCGCTTTCACCGCGCAGCTCGCGATCAACCTGGAGCCGCTGTACGCGATCACGCTCGCGGTGTTGTTCCTGGGCGAGGCGCGCGAGCTCGACTCACTCTTCTATGTGGGAGTCGTCATCGTGCTCGCCGCGGTGTTCGGCCACGGCTGGCTGCAGTCCCGAAAGAATCGGGTTACGGAGCCCACATCAGTGATTGACCGATGAGTGTCGGTCTGTATGATCTGACTCATATATATCTGACTGACTTAGCGCGCCCTCGCGGCCGTGCCTCCAGATGTAACCAATTGAAAACGAGGAAGTTATGGGCCGCCGGTCCATAGCGCGGGGAAGTTGCGCCCCGCGCGTTCGTGTTTGGAGGATTCGAAAATGACCGCGATTCGATTGGGACCGCCTGCCAAGCAGGGCCTTTACGACCCTCAGTTCGAGCATGACGCCTGCGGCGTCGGCTTCGTCGTGGACATCAAGGGTCGCAAATCGAACGCCGTCCTCAAGCAAGGCATTCAGATCCTCAAGAATCTCGATCACCGCGGCGCGAGCGGTTCCGAGGTGAACACCGGCGATGGCGCGGGCCTGCTCATGCAGATGCCGCACGCCTTCCTCAAGAAGGTCGCCAAGAAAGATTCGCGCATCGATCTACCCGAGCCGGGCCACTACGCGGCCGGCAACATCTTCATGCCGCGCAACGCGACGCAGCGCCGCAAGATCGAAGAAGTGTTCGCGCGGGTCGTGCAGGCGGAAGGCCAGGTGTATCTCGGCGCGCGCAGCGTACCGACCAACAACACCATGCTCGGCGAAACCGCGAAGGCCTCCGAGCCGTTCACGCGCCAGGTGTTCATCGGCCGCGGGCCGGATACCCCCGACGAGGCGGAGTTCGAACGCAAGCTCTACGTCATCCGCAAGCGCGCGTACAACGAGATCCGCGTCTCGACGATCGGCGGCGCGGAGTTCTGGTACGTAGTTAGTCTTTCGCACAAGACGCTGGTCTACAAGGGCATGCTCACCACGATGCAGCTCGACCAGTATTTCCTCGACCTGCAGAACCCGGCGATGGAAACCGCCATCGCGCTGGTGCATTCGCGCTTCAGCACGAACACGTTCCCGAGCTGGGACCGCGCGCATCCGTACCGCTGCATCGCGCACAACGGCGAGATCAATACGCTGCGCGGCAACATCAACTGGATGCGCGCGCGCGAGGCGCTGTTCCAGTCGCCGGTGTTCGGCGATGACATTCGCAAGATCCCGCCGATCGTGAATCCCAACGGCTCGGATTCCTCGATGTTCGACAACGTGCTCGAACTCATGGTGCTCTCGGGCCGCTCGATGCCGCACGCCGTGATGATGATGATCCCCGAGCCGTGGTCGAAACATACCTCGATGGATCCGGCGCGCCGCGCGTTCTACCAGTACCACAGTAGTTTGATGGAGCCGTGGGACGGTCCGGCGGACATCGCGTTCACCGACGGCAAACGTATCGGCGCGGTGCTCGACCGCAACGGTCTGCGCCCGGGCCGCTACTACGTCACGAAAGACGATCTCGTCGTCATGGCGTCCGAAGCGGGCGTGCTCGAATTCCCGCCCGAGCAGATCCTGCGCAAGGGCCGGCTGCAGCCGGGCCGCATGTTCCTGGTCGACACCGAACAGGGCCGCATCATCGAAGACGAGGAGATCAAGTCGCAGATCATCAACGAGCGTCCGTACGCGGAATGGCTCAAGCAGCATCTCGTGCATCTGAAAGATCTGCCGGCCGCGCCGGAAATGCCGCTGCCGGAACCGGTGACGCTCGCGAAGCGCCAGGTGTCGTTCGGCTACACCTTCGAAGACCAGCGCATCCTGATGGCGCCGATGGCGCGCGATGGCAATGAAGGCGTCGGCTCCATGGGCAACGACACGCCGCTGGCCGCGCTCTCGCAGAAGTCGCGCATGTTGTACGACTACTTCAAGCAGCTGTTCGCGCAGGTCACCAATCCGCCGATCGACTGCATCCGCGAAGAGATCATCACCTCGTCGGATGTGTGGTTAGGCTCCGAGGGCAATCTGCTCGACCCGCGCCCGGGCGACTGCCGGCGGCTCGAGTTGAAGGGCCCGGTGCTCACCAACGAAGAGTTCGCCAAAGTGCGGCGCCTGTCTCTGCCGGGCCTCAAGGTGGGCACGCTGCGGATACTGTTCCGTGCCGAGCGCGGTGAAGACGGACTCGTGCAGGCCATCGAGGAGATGCGCGCGGAAGCCATGCGCCTCATCGACGAGGACGAGGTCAACATCCTCATCCTTTCCGATCGCGGCGTGAACAAGGAATACGCGGCGATCCCGTCGCTGCTGGCGGTGTCCGGCCTGCATCACTACCTGATTCGCCAGGGCCTGCGCATGAAGGTGTCGCTGGCGCTCGAGACCGGCGACGCGCGCGAGGTGCATCACTTCGCGCTGCTGATCGGCTACGGCTGCAGCGTCATCAACCCGTACATGGCGTTCGAAACCATCGACGGCATGATCCGCGAAGACCTGCTGCCGAACATCGAACACAAGCTGGCCTGCGCGAATTTCGCCAAGGCCGCGGTCAAGGGCGTGGTCAAGGTCATGTCGAAGATGGGCATTTCGGCCGTGCAGAGTTATCACGGCGCGCAGGTGTTCGAAGCGGTCGGGCTGCGCCAGGACGTGATCGACGAGTATTTTTCGGGCACGGCTTCGCGCGTGGGCGGCGTCGGTCTCGACGTGATCGCGCGTGAAGTGCTGATGCGCCACACGGCCGCGTTCGCCGAGCGCAAGCCGCAGAGCCAGACCGAACTACCCTCGGGTGGCCAGTACCAGTGGCGTTCGGATGGCGAGTTCCATTTGTTCAACCCGGAATCCATCCACCGGCTGCAGAAGTCGGTGCGCACGGGTTCGTACGCGACGTACAAGAGCTATGCCGAGCTCATCGATGATCGCGCCAAGAATCTATCTACCTTGCGCGGCCTGCTCGATTTCAAACAGGGCGAAGCGATTTCAATCGATGAGGTGGAGTCGGTCGAGAGCCTCATGAAGCGCTTCAAGACGGGCGCGATGAGCTACGGCTCCATTTCGAAGGAAGCGCACGAGACGCTGGCCATCGCCATGAACCGCGTGGGCGGCAAGAGCAACACGGGCGAGGGCGGCGAAGATCCGGACCGCTACATACCGATGGAAAACGGCGATTCGAAGAACTCCGCCATCAAGCAGGTGGCGTCGGGCCGCTTCGGCGTCACCAGCCACTACCTCGTCAACGCGAAAGAGCTGCAGATCAAGATGGCGCAGGGCGCCAAGCCCGGCGAGGGCGGACAGCTGCCCGGCACCAAGGTGTATCCGTGGATCGCGAAGACGCGCGGCACGACGGCCGGCGTCGGCCTCATCTCGCCGCCGCCGCATCACGACATCTATTCCATCGAGGATCTGGCCGAGCTCATTCACGATCTCAAGAACGCGAACCGCGACGCGCGTATCAGCGTGAAGCTGGTGGCGGAAGTGGGCGTGGGCACGATCGCCGCGGGTGTCGCCAAGGCGCACGCCGATGTGGTGCTGATCTCCGGCGCTGACGGCGGCACCGGCGCATCGCCGCTGACGTCGCTGGTGCACGCCGGTCTGCCCTGGGAACTGGGCCTCGCCGAGACGCACCAGACGCTGGTCATCAACAATCTGCGTTCGCGCATCGTGGTCGAGACGGACGGGCAGCTGAAGACCGGCCGCGACGTGGCCATCGCCGCGTTGTTAGGCGCTGAGGAATTCGGCTTTGCGACGGCACCGCTGGTCGCCGTGGGCTGCATCATGATGCGCGTCTGCCATCTCAACACCTGCCCCGCTGGCGTGGCGACGCAGGATCCGCGCCTGCGCGAGAAGTTCGCCGGCAAGCCCGAGCATGCGGTGAATTTCATGCGCTTCATCGCGCAGCACCTGCGCGAGATCATGGCGCAGCTCGGCTTCCGCAAACTCGAGGACATGGTGGGCCGGGTCGACATGCTCGAGCCGCGTGCCGCCATCGATCACTGGAAGGCCAAGGGCTTCGACTTCAGCAACATCCTGTACGCGCCGGACGCGGGACCGGAGATCGGCCGTTTCCGGCAGATCGGCCAGGATCACGGCATCGACCGGTCGCTCGACGTCACGACGCTGCTCAAGATCTGCGAACCGGCGATCGCGCGTGGCGAGAAGGTGACGGCCGAAGTGCCGGTGCGCAACGTCAACCGCGTGGTGGGCACCATCACCGGTAGCGAGGTCACGAAGAAGTGGGGCGTCGGGGGCCTGCCCGAGGACACCATCAAGATCAAGTTCAAGGGTTCGGCCGGGCAGAGTTTCGGCGCGTTCGTGCCGAACGGCATGAGCTTCACGCTCGAGGGCGACGCCAACGACTACTTCGGCAAGGGGCTGTCAGGCGGCAAGCTCGCGGTGTTCCCGTCGCCGCTGTCGTCGTTCCCGTCCGAGACCAACATGATCATCGGCAACGTCGCGTTGTACGGCGCGACGCGCGGCGAAGTGTTCGTGCGCGGCATGGCGGGCGAACGGTTCGCGGTGCGCAACTCGGGCGTCGACACGGTGGTCGAGGCGGTGGGCGACCACGGCTGCGAATACATGACCGGCGGGCGCGTGGTGGTGCTGGGCCCCACCGGCCGCAACTTCGCGGCCGGCATGTCGGGCGGCATTGCCTATCTACTGGACGAGCACAACGAATCCGGCACGCGCATCAACGCGCAGATGGTCGACATCGAACGCGTCGAGGATCCGGCGGAAGCCGAGGCGCTGCGGGCGTTGATCGAGAAACACGTGTTGTACACGGGCAGCGAGCACGCGCAGCGTATTCTCGCGGCCTGGGCCACCAAGCTGCCGAAGTTCGTGCGCGTGATCCCGAAGGATTACAAACGCGCGTTGGCCTGCCTCAAGCGGGCCCACGACCAGGGATTGTCGGGCGACGAAGCCATCATGGCGGCGTTCGAAGAAAACGCGCGCGACCTGTCGCGCGTCGGCGGAAACTAAGAAGAAGTTAGATGGGAAAGCCAACCGGATTCATAGAGTACCTGCGCGAACTGCCGGTGGATCGCACGCCGGTCGAGCGTGTGCGCGACTGGAACGAGTTCCACCACCACATGGACGAGAAGCGCCTGCGCCAGCAGGGCGCGCGCTGCATGGACTGCGGCGTGCCGTTCTGCCACACGGGGAAACTGATCTCCGGCATGGCGTCGGGGTGCCCGGTGAACAATCTCATTCCCGAGTGGAACGATCTGGTGTTCCGCGGGTTGTGGCGCGAGGCGCTCGACCGGCTGCATCGCACCAACAACTTTCCCGAGTTCACCGGGCGCGTGTGTCCGGCGCCCTGCGAAGGGTCCTGCGTGCTCGGCATCAACGAGCCGCCGGTCACCATCAAGAACATCGAGAACGCCATCGTCGACAAGGGCTTCGACGAAGGCTGGATCGTCGCGGAGCCACCCACCACGCGCACCGGCAAGAAAGTCGCGGTGATCGGGTCGGGCCCAGCGGGCCTGGCGGCCGCGGCGCAGCTGAACAAGGCGGGGCACAACGTGACCGTGCTCGAGCGCGCGGATCGTCCGGGTGGTTTGCTGACCTACGGCATCCCCAACATGAAGCTCGACAAGCGCGAGGTGGTCGCCCGGCGCGTGTCATTGCTCGAGAAAGAAGGCGTCAAGTTCCTGTGCAATGCGACCGTCGGCGAGAACGTCGAGGCGGAACTGCTGATGAAGGATTTCGATGCGACGGTGATCTGCACCGGCGCCACCGTGCCGCGCGATTTGCCCGTCGAGGGCCGCCAGCTCAAGGGCGTGCACTTCGCGATGGATTTCCTGACCGCCAGCACGCAGGCGGTGCTCAGGGACAAGCCGAGTTCCACGCCGATCTACGCGGACGGCAAGGATGTCGTGGTACTGGGAGGCGGCGATACCGGCACCGATTGCGTCGGTACCTCGCTGCGCCATGGCTGCAAGAGCATCACGCAGATCGAGATCATGGCGATGCCGCCGATGGATCGCGCCGCGGACAATCCGTGGCCGGAGTGGCCCAAGGTCTACAAGATGGACTACGGGCAGGAAGAAGCCGCCGCGAAATTCGGGGCTGACCCGCGCGTCTATCTGACTACCGTGAAGAAGCTCAAGGACGACGGCGCGGGCAACCTCGCCGCGGTCGTCACCGTGAATATCCGCTGGGAGAAGAACGACAAGGGTCAGTTCGTCCCGGTGGAAGAGCCTGGCAGCGAAAAAGAACATCCTGCGCAGCTGGTGCTGCTGGCCATGGGGTTCCTCGGACCCGAGCAGGCGCTGCTCAAGGATCTCAAGGTCGAGACCGACCCGCGTTCGAACGTGAAGGCGGAGTACGGCAAGTACGGCACCAGCGTGCCGGGCGTCTTCGCCGCCGGCGATGCGCGCCGCGGCCAGAGCCTAGTCGTGTGGGCCATCAACGAAGGCCGCGGAGCCGCGCGCGAGTGCGACCGCTGGCTGATGGGCGCGACCGAACTACCGTAAGTCGGTGCCAGGTGGGACTTAGAATTTGAAAAAGGGGACAGATCTATTTTTCGCCGACTGCCGTGCTACCTTGATGAAGTTTCACGAAAAATAGATCTGTCCCCTTTTTCAAATTCTAAGTCTCACCCGGCACCGCCTTACCGCGCGCCCGCGGCCGTTTCGATGCCGGCGAGTTTCGCCTCAATCGCCGCGCCGTAAGAAGCCTGCGGATTCGACGCGTCGATCCCCTCCGCCTTCTCGCGTTGCGCGATGCTCGCCTTGGCCGCCTCGAACGCGGCGCGCAACGAAGCCGCCTTCGGCAACGCATCCCGATAGAACGCCTCGCCGAAGTAGGTGAGATCGCGGTCGTCCGCGCAGCCGAACGAAGTCCTGTCTGCCGCGGCCGCGGTCAACACGATCGTGTGATCATCCGCGAGCGCCTCGATGAAGCTGCCCGCATGGCAGGCGGAAATGACGATCACCTTCCAGCGGATGCCGGATTCGCGCAGGGCATCGGCGACCTGCCCGGAATCGAGCTCGCCCGGCATCATCCCGGCGTTGGAAACCGACAAAGTCGCATCCTCATCGCCGTGTGACGACAACGCGAGGAACAACACATCGTCCGCGTCCATCACCTTGCCGAGCGACACCAGGGTGTGGCGCAGCGCGCGCGCCGTCGCCAAAGGATACTTCTCGAGATCGCGCCGGTCGTTGACGAGCAGGATTTCGCGCTCGCCAGCGTCGTAGCGTTGCGCCACCTGTTTTGCCGCGAGCCCGATCTCCTGCGCGAACACGCGCTGCTCGCCGTAACCTGCGAACCCGACGAAATAAACCTGTGCATCCGCGGCCGATTGCGCCGCGATGCCGGCCACCTGCGCATCGATGCGGGCGCGCTGATCGAACTGCAGGTCTTCGATGCGCCGCCACGCATCCTGGTAGTTAGCGCCGCCGTCGAGCCCGGCGCCGTCCTCATCCGGGTAGGCCCACAGGCTGGGTGTGATATAGAGGCGGTCCATCGTCAGAACGAACACGAAAGTCGCGACGGCACCCACCAGCAGCGCACGGGTCTGGACGAAGCCGGTCAGCGTGCGCAGCGCCCGCTTGAAAAACAACGTCGCATACGCGGCGGCGGCGAGCGCCACCAGCGTGCCCGGGAACCAGCGCTCCGCGAACAGGTTGAACGACGCCGAGCCCGCGATCGCAATGAACATCGAGGCAGTCACGACCAGCAGGGCGCGCCGGTACTCGATGCGCGGCACGCTGAGCCGCCCCGCGATCCAGGCCAATGCCAGTGCGCCCGCGATCACGAAGCTCAGGCCGCCGATCTGTTCGAGCACGAAATCCATCGGGCCCGGGAAAATGAGCCGGTCGAGCGGCAGCCAGAGCGCCAACGCCATCGCCCCAAGCAGCGCGATGGCGCCGTCGCTGCCGGCGAGCCGGGCGGCGTCGGCGCGCAGCAGGAGCAGTAGTTTGCCCGCAGCGGCGAGCTGCTGCGCGATGCTGAAATGCAGCGGTGAGGGCAGCGTGTCCGGCGCCGGAGGCGGGACGGAGAAGTTGGACGCCGCCACCAGGGCGCCGCCGGCTTTTGCGTCGGCGATGAATGCACGCAGCCGTTGCGCGAGGATCGTCGCGTTCAGTCCCCCGGACAGATCCCGCGCGGGCACCGCGTAGCCGGAATTCACGGCGACCCAGAGGAAGACGTGAGTCGAAGTCGCTTCAATCTCCAGCACCTTGGCCCATGCCACGTGCGCGGACGAGTCGACGTGTTCCCATTGGATGCCATCGGCACCGAACACGAAACGCGTGGGGCCGAGGAACATCCCGTCGGCCATGGGGTCCGCGCCGCGCCCGGCAATCTGTGCCTGTATGGCGCCTAGCAGGAAGGTGCCGAAGATGCCGATCACGAAGGCGCGGATTTCCGGGTCGGTCGGCATGAGCAGCATTCCGCCCAGCAGCATCAGCACGAGCAGGATGAACGGCGCCCGCAGCAGCCATCGGCGCCAACGGCTTGCCGGTGTCCACAGGCGCTGCCGCGCGGCGGCGCTCAGCGCGCGCCAGTCGTCCATCGTGAGAACCGTCGAGACCGAGATGTTTTCCATGGGCGTCCGCGCGAATCGGGACGCTAGTGTGGCAGAAATGCGGGCCGCGCCCGCCGGACGAGGGGTGCGGATGTTCCGGCCGACGAGCCGGACGATGGCGGGTCGCGAGGCGAACGGGCGCCGCACATGCCGTCCGCGGATTCCCTGGCGATTTCCCTGTTGCCTAACTACGTTCGACGCTTGCGCCCCGGGGCGCACCGCCGGCTCGTCGGCCAAACAAGAACATGCCTAGCAAAAGCCATTCGCGGGTCACGCGCACTCGGCGGCGCAGGCAGGGTGGGTGTGGGAGGCGGCTGACATGGTGTGACCGGCCGCCATCGGCTGCCCCGCGCCCGTGCGGCATCGCGATCCACTCGCTTCGGCGCAAGCGGTTGTTTGCCAAGGAGTTCCGCTGCAGAATGCACGCGGCCTACGACAACAAGAACCGGGGAGAGCGAGATGACCGAACTAGCCGCGTTGTGGCTGCCGATCCTGTTAGCCGCCGTTTTCGTCCACCTGCTGAGTGCGGTTTTCCACGTGGGGCCGTTCTGGCATCGCAACGATTTTCCCAAGGTCCCCGAAGAAGACCGGACGCGCGCCGCGCTCGGGCCGCTCGGGATTCCGCCCGGCGAGTACATGCTGCCGCGTTGTGACACACACGCCGAGATGCGTTCGCCGGAATTCCTGCAGAAAATGAACGAGGGCCCGGTGTTGATGCTCACGGTGCGCCCGAACGGCATGCCCGGGATGGGGCCGATGATGGCGCTGTGGTTCCTGCACCTGCTGCTGATCGCGTTGTTCGCGGGGTACATCGCCTCGCATGCGCTCGCGCCCGGCGCCCACTATCTAGACGTATTCCGCTACGTCGGCAGCGCCGCGTTCATGGCGCTGGTGCTAGGTCTGCCGGTGAATTCGATCTGGTATTCGCGCAAGTGGAGCACGACGTTCAAGCTGATGTTCGACGGCCTGATCTACAGCCTCGTCATGGCCGGCGTGTTCGGCTGGCTGTGGCCGAAGGTGGCGATGTAGCGGGAGTAAGTCGGTGCCGGGTGAGACTTGTGAAAAAGGGGACAGATCTATTTTTCTCGGGCGCCGTGCCGTACTCCAAGCACTCACGTGAAAAATAGATCTGTCCCCTTTTTCACAAGTCTCACCCGGCACCGACTTACGCCCCCAACCTCACCGCCCGCGCGCAGATCAGCACGCAGCAGAACACCAGCACGCCGGAGACGAGGTACGGCGCGCCGGGGAAATGTACCGGCGCATCCGCCGCGGAAAAATAGCTGAACGTCTGCGTCATGAAGAGCGGCGACAACACCGCCGCGACGCTCGTGATGCTCGCATTCGCGCCCTGCAGCTCTCCCTGCGCGCTCGGCCCGGCCTGCTTCGACATCACGCTCTGCACAGCGGGGTTCGCGATGCCGCCCAGCGACCCGATCGCCAGCGCCGCGTAAATCATCCAGCCCTGCGACGCGAACGCGTAGCCGAGAAAACCCACCGTCATCAATCCGAACCCCAGCAGGATGGCCCGCCGCTCGCCGAGCCGCGGCACCACCACGCCGGTCAATCCCCCCATGACGATCACCGTCATGATCCCCACGAACGTGAGCGACAACCCCATCTGCGCCGGTGTCCAGCCGAACTTGTACTGCGTGTAGAACATCCACACCGCCGGCAGCGAGTCGTGCGCGATCTGGTACAGGAACATCGCGAACAACAATCCCGCCACCATCGGTAGATGGGCCAGGCTCTTGAACGCCCCAAATGGATTCGCACGTTTCCAATCGAAAGGGCGGCGCAACGCGACCGGCAGCGACTCCGGCAACGCGAACAGTCCAAACGCCACGTTCGCAAACGCCAGCCCCGCCGCCACGAAAAACGGCGCGCGCGGATCGATGTGCTCCGCCACGAATCCGCCGATCACCGGCCCGAGCGTGAACCCGCAGCCCCAGGCCGCGCCGATGAAGCCGAAGTTCTTGGCACGATTGCTGTCGTCGCTGATGTCACCGATGTACGCGCCCGCCGCCGAGAACGACGCGCCGAACACGCCAGCGAACGCGCGCCCGATGAACAGCCACAACATGGAAGTCGCCATGCCGGTCAGCAGGAAATCCACGCCGAACGCGAACAACGACGCCAGCAGCAACGGCCGCCGCCCGAACCGGTCGCTCAAGTTTCCGAACACCGGCGCCATGAAGAACTGCAGCAGCGCGTACACCGCCATCAGGTAGCCGCTCCAGTCGGCGGCGGTGCTCACCGGCTCACCGGTCAATTGCATGATCACCGTCGGCAGCGACGGGATGATGATGCCGAACCCCAGGCTGTCGATGAATACCGACAGCAGGACGAAGGTGAGTGCGGCGCGTGATGAAGTCATGGGGCCGCGCATTCTCCGGCATATGTAACCCGCCGTGCTAGCCTTGCATCCGGCAAAGGAACGCCTTCGTAGATCAGCACATGCACCGGATAGACAGCCTGCCGCCGGAGATCGAGCTCGCCCAGCTCCTGCAGCGCTGTGCCGCCCGCGATCCGGCCGCCTTCCGCTCGCTGTACGACAAGACCTCGCCGATCCTGTTCGCCCGTCTGCTGCGCATGTTGCGCCGGCGCAGCGTGGCGGAAGAAGCCTTGCAGGACGTCTACGTGCGCATCTGGGAGAGGGCCGCGCAGTTCGAGGCGCACCGCGGCCGCGCACTCGCCTGGATGGTGACCATCGCGCGTTATTGCGCCATCGACCTCATGCGCCGCGAGCGCATGACACTGGTTGGCGACGACGCCTTGAACGACATTGCAGATGAATCCGTACCCGACGCGATCGAAAAGCCTAACAACTTCGATTTCTGCATCGGCCAGCTCAACGACAACACGCGTACCTGCCTCACGCTCGCCTTCGTCGAAGGCCGTTCGCACGATGAGATCGCGCGCGCCACGGCGAGCCCGCTCGGCAGCGTCAAGAGCTGGATCCGCCGTGGCCTGCTGAGCCTCAAGGAATGTCTCTCTTCCGAGGGGCAGCCCACGTGAAGACTGCCAACCGTGAACTGCTGGACCGGCTCGCGGCGGAATACGTACTGGGCACGCTGCGATTTCGCGCGCGCCGGCGTTTCGAGCGCTGGCTGCTGTCGCCGCAGGTGGAGGCTCTGGTGAAGGCGTGGGAAGAAAGACTCTCGGGTCTCGAGCCGCCGCTCACGGCGATCGCGCCGCCGGCCACCGTGTGGCAGGGCATCGAGTCACGCCTCGAACTGCGCAAGCTCGGCCGCGCGCCGGTGGCGCGTTACCTCGCCCTTGCCGCGTCGCTGCTGTTCGTCGCGCTGCTCGGCGTGTTCGCCGTACAGCGGTTCGGCGGCACCGTCATCAAGGCGCCGCAGCTCGCGGCGACTCAGAAGGCGTTCATCCAGGCGGACCCGCAGACTATCTACTGGCGCGTCGAGCTGCTCGGCGACAACCAGGAGCTCAGCATGCACGTGCACGTGGTGCACGATCTGCCGCCGGGCAAAGCGCTCGAGTTGTGGGCGTTGACTGCGAGTGGCACGCCGGTGTCCCTGGGTCTGCTGCCGGTCACCGGCGACCACCACCGGGCCCTGAACCCCGCGCAGCGGTCCGCACTGCATGGCGCCAAGCAGTTGGCCGTCACCCTGGAGCCTGCCGGGGGCTCTCCAACGGGCTTGCCGACCGGTCCCGTGCTGCACGTCGCGCCGCTCCAGGCGGTGTGAACTCGTTCGCAATCCGGCACTTACGGGTGCCCGCATTCTGAGAGCCGTGCACAGTCGCGCTGCAGCGTGAGTGCTTAAAGTAAAACCCATGAGAGAGCCGTCGGTCAGCGGCATCCGCGGCCGCCAGAGCCGTGGATGTCTTTTTGCGTTGCTGTTGCTCGCGCTGTGCGGCGCGAACACCGCGTTCGCGCAGACCATATCGCTCTACAAGCGCGACACCGGCAACATCAATTTCGTCACCACCGGCGGTTCGCTGCGCAGCGCACCGAACACGACCAACGCCTGCTCCATCAACACGACGAGCACGCAGAATCTCTCCGGCATCCCCGCCCTGCGTACGGTGCGCAACGCGTACCTGTATTGGGGCGGCTCGGGGAACTCGGCCGACACCAGCGTCACGCTGAATGGCACCACCGTCACCGCGACGCGCACTTTCGCCCGTACGTTCAACAACGGCACCGCGTTCAATTTCTTCGGCGCCTTTGCCGATGTCACCAGCCTCGTCCCCGGCAACGGCAGTTATACGTTCGGCGGGCTCACCGTCAGCACCGGCACGCCATGGTGCGGATCCGAGGCCGTGGTCGGCGGCTGGTCGCTGGTCGTGGTGTACGAAGGCGCGGCCGAGCGCCTGCGCGCCATCAACATCTACGACGGCCTCGACTATTTCTACGGCAGCCAGATGACGCAGACGCCGAGCGGCTTCCGTGTACCCGCGACGAACATCGACGGCCGCATCGCGGTCTTCACGCTCGAGGGCGATCCGCAGAATTCCACCGCCTCGGGCGGCGTCAGCGAAGCGCTGCGATTCAACGGCACGCTGCTCGACGACGGCCTCGTACCGGCCGGCAGCGACCCGGTCGTGCAGCAGTTCGACGGCACCATCAGCAGCGCCGGCAGCGTCACGAGTTACGGCATCGACGTCGACCAGTACGACGTGAGCGCGCTGCTTGCGCCCGGGCAGACCAGCGCCACCACGGTCTACTCCGCGGGCGCGGACCTCGTGCTGCTGATGGCGCAGGTGGTCAGTGCGACCTCCGATCCGGCGGTGGACCTGGGCGTCACGGCGTCGCATACGGGCACGTTCATATCCGGCGCCACCGGGCAGTACACGATCACCGTGTCGAACGGCTCCGGCCCGAACATCGAGCGCGAAGACAACATCGTCACGGTCAAGGACACCTTGCCCGCCGGGCTCACGTTCAATTCCGCGACCGGCACGGGCTGGACCTGCGCCGCCGTCGCGCAGGTGATCACCTGCACCCACGCGCCGATTCTCAACGAAGGCGCGTCGTTGCCGCCGATCACGCTGACCGTGAACGTGCTGGAAGCCGCGGCCGCGTCCGTGACGAACACCGTCACCGTGAGCTCTGCGAGCTACGACTCGAACGCCGCGAACGACACGGCCACCGACGTGACCGCGACGATCGACCCGAACGTGTCTACCTCGACCAAGACGGTGGTGGACATCAACGGTGGCGAAGCCTCTCCGGGCGACATCCTGCGTTACACCGTGACGCTCAAGGAGTCCGCTGGCGGCCAGGCGATCAACGTCTCGGTGGTCGACAGCATTCCGGACAACACGACGTTTGCCGGCTTTGTCTCGGTGCCCGTTGGCGCGACCACCGCGTTCGCACCGGCCCCGGCCGGCGCCAACAACAATGGCCAGATCACGGTGTCGGGCATTACCGTACCGGCGAGCGGCCAGGCGGCCGTGGTGTTCGACGTGACCGTCGTGGCCGGCACCGCGCCCGGCGAGACGATCGACAACACGGCCGTCGTCAACAATCCATTCGGTCCCGAGAACAGTCCGGCGGCGCCACAGCTGGTCGTGAATCCCTCGCTGATTCCAGCCGCGGGCGTGAAATTCCTGTACCTGCGCCGCACGGCCGGCGGCGTGCGTTCGCTGTCGCGCGTGCGCCCAACTACCGCCGATACCACGGAGTCCGTGGCCGCCAACGGCAACGACACCTGGGTCATCGCGCCGGCGCTGCAGAAAAACCTGGTCGTGCCGGCGGGCAACATTCCCGTGCGCCTGTGGTTGTCGCGTAATGGCGGTACCGGCGCGCGCAACATCACCGTGACGCTGGCCTCGAGCGCGGGTGGCCTCAGCGTCTCGCAGACGTTGTCGATCAATCCCAACAACAGCACCACCGCGCCGGCGCTCGCGAGCTTCACGCTCAACAATACGGTGTTGCGCACCGTACCCGCGGGCGCGACCTTGACGCTGACCGTGGCCAATGCCGGCAACAATGCTTTCAACGTCTGGCCCAACGGCAACGGCGGCGCCACGGGCGGTGTGCCCAACAACTCGCGCGTCGAGCTGAACACGACCACCGTCATCAATGTCGACAGCGTGCAGATGTTCAGCGCCGCCTGGAACGGCGGCGCGGTGCAGACGACCTTTTATCCCGGTACCAGCGTGTTCGTGCGCGCGACGGTCGGCGATCCGTTCGGCAGCTTCGACATCGCGGGGGCCGCGGTCTCGATCGTCGACCCGGCCAACGTCGCACAGGTCAACAACGTGGCGATGACGGCGCAGGGAGCGGCGGCCGGTTGCGGACTCACGACGTCGCCGACCTGCGTGCTGCAGTATCAATACACCGTGCCGGCGTCGCCGGCGCTCGGCGGCTGGACCGTGCGCGTGACGGCGAACGAGGGTGTCGAGGGCACCGTGACGGATCTCGGTGTCGGCAGCTTCATCGTGGCGATGCCGCAGCCGTCGATCACGATGGTGAAGACCTCGTCGGTGCTTTCGGATCCCACGGGCAGCGCGGTGCCGAAGCGTATTCCCTTGTCGGTGATCCAGTACGACATCAGCGTGACCAACAGCGGGCCCGGCACCGTGGACGCGAATACGCTGGTCATCACCGATGCGGTACCGGCGGGCGCCACGATGTACGTGTCGACGACGCCGGCGAACCCGGTGGTGTTCACGAATGGGGTGGGCGCGAACGCCAGCGGGCTCACGTTCGTTTATGCGGGCAACGTGTCGTATTCGTCGGTAGGCGCGAGCGGACCGTGGACGTACACACCGGTGCCCGATGTGAACGGCTACGACGCGAATGTGAAGGCCGTGCGCGTCGCGCCGGGCGGGATCATGAGCGCCGCGGGCACCGGAAACCCGACGTTTACCGTGCAATTCCGCGTGCGGGTCAACTAGGCCATTTCGCCGGGTTTGCGCACCGCACATTGCACCGGATCGAAGCGATTTCGGCCCGAGTGCACTCATCCTGGGACGTCATTCTCCAGACAGGCTGTCAAACGGCCGATTTGCGCCTTTGCCCGCCGGATTTGGGATTTTTGGAGTTGGCACGGCGATTGCTTTATCTAGATCGTCTGCGGAATGTTCTCCTCCCCCCTCGTGAGACTTTTTGCTGGACAGACGCGTACAGGAACGGAAGGGCCTGTACGCGTTTTTTTTTGCCTGCGGAAAAGGGGACATGCCTATTTATGAAAAAGGGGACCCTTCTTCATAAATAGGCATGTCCCCTTTTCCGCGCGGCGAGGTAATGCCGTCTGACCGCGCGCGGCGGGCACGCTGCCTAGAGTCGGGCGATGCGTACCCTGATCGTCAGCCTCTTGTCGCTCGTCGTGGGCGTCGCCGCGGCATCCAACTATCGCGATGTGCAGAAGGCGGTCACCGACGACACGCTGCTGCAATCCGCCGGTGTCACGCCGACGGAAGCGAAGCTGCGCGAGCAATGCTCCGCGGCGGTGGTCGAGACCGACGATCCGCCGGAGTTCTTCAACTGCGTGTACGTGCAGACGGAGAAGGACCTCAATCTGTTCGCCCTCGAAGACGGCTATCTCATCTCCGAGCTGCAGCTGACGCTCACCAACATGGACGGCGTTGCCCTGCAGCACATGGGCAAATACAACCAGGTGCAGATCTTCAGCGGCAACCGGGTCGCGGCGTTCTACATCCACGGCACGCGCTGGATCGATCCGGAGCGGACGCAGGCGGTGTACGAGTGGCTCAAGGGCCATGGCGTGCGGGAGCGCCCGCCGCGCAATTGGATCGGGCCGTAGGAGTTTCCCGAAATAATCGGCGTCGCCGCTTGACAGCCACACAAACGCGCCTACAATGCGCGCCCCTGTGAATCCTAACTACTCCAATTCGCACTTTTCGCATGCGCTGGCGGCACCGCCGGCGAAGCGTTCGTATGCGGACGATATGGAACACGGCTAGCTCTTCGCGAACGGAGGGCCTGCCAAAGGCCGCCCTCCGGAAAGTCTCTCAACGAGGCCCCGGTCGGCAGTCGCCCCCGGGGCCTCGTCATTTGGAGCGACGCCCCCGCGCCAGAGAGAACAGAGAAATGTCGATCTACAAACTGCCGGCGGAGCGCGAAAGCCGCGCCGCGGCCACTGCGAGCCTCAGCGTCACGCTGCAGGAAGACATGTACAACCTGGGCGACGCCATCGTGCGGGCGCGCGCCGCGCAGGGCTGCGAGTTCGACTTGCGGCAACTGCCGGTGCATCGTCGGCTGCGCTGGTCCGTGCGCCGGAAACTCACGGATTTCTTCGACGATCTCGCGCTCGATGCCGCGTTCGTTGCGCATCGCGCGCGCGAAGGTGTCGTGCTGCTCGCCGCGCCCGGCGTGTTCGTCCACGCGCAGGGACACAGCAAGGGCAGCTACAGCTCGTGCTGGTTCTCGCTGTGGGCCGAAAGCCGTGTGCGAGCCGAGGAGGTGATCGCGCAGCTCGAGACGATCGCCGCGGAAACCCGCATGCACGACGAGACCTTCACGCTCGACTGGCAATTCACCAACAGCGGCGGCGAACTGCGCAGCGCGTCGTTCCAGGAGCTGGCCGATCCGCTGCTGCTCGACGAAGCCTATCCATCGCTCGGAATGCCGGCGCAGCAGTTCATCGCCAGATACCTCGATGCGTCGGAGTGTGTGTTGATCCTGTTAGGCCCGCCGGGCACGGGAAAGACACGCCTGGTGCGCGCAATCCTTTCGGAAGTCTCGCGCCGCAAGGGCGAGAACGCCGAAGTCATGTACACCGCGGACAAGCGCGCGTTGCAGAGCGACGAGATCTTCGTCGAATTCATCACCGGATCGCACGACGCGTTCGTGATCGAAGACACCGATCATCTGCTCAAGGCGCGCACCAGCGGCAACGAGGAGATGCACCGGTTCCTCGCGATCGCCGATGGAGTGGCGCGTTCGCAGGGCCGCAAGATCATCTTCACGACGAACCTGCCGAACGTCACGGACATCGACGACGCGCTGGTTCGCCCGGGGCGTTGTTTCGCGGTGCAGAACCTGCGCAGCCTCGCCGCGGATGAAGCGCTGCGGCTGGCCGGGAAAATCTGTGCAAATGACGCGGTGAAGGCGACGCGAGCGGCGGAGGTACTGCGTGCGATGGATGCGCGTTGTTATTCGGTCGCGCAGGTGTATCGCGCCTGCATCTGAATTAAAGGGGACATGCCTATTTATCGAAATCGCTCATCCGAGATCAGGTGGTGCGGACCGATAAATAGGCATGTCCCCTTTAATTCAGGTGCAGGCGATAGAAGACGACGTATTCGCCTTCGCCCGGATCGACCTCGAGGCACCAGCCGTTGTCGCGTTTGCTGCGATAGAGGTTCTCCGCGATCCACCCGACCACCGGTGTGCGGCGCAATTCCGGCGTGAGCAGGCGCGCGCGCATGTCGCTGTTCCTGGGCCAGGTGAGCGGGGCGAGGCCCGGGGTCAAGTCGAGAAACTGGAAGGATTCGACGTTATCCGGCTTGCGATCGCGGCGGCGCGCCTGGTACGCGAGCTCGATATCCTGCGCGTGCGGAATCTGCATCGGTGCCCGCGTGGCGGCCGGGCGTTCGTTGCGATCGTCGCCGGCACAGGCGAGCGAGCCCGCCCCTAACAGGCAAAGCGCGAACCCGAAGAAGCGATCCCGGAGGACCATCTCGAACGACCTCGTGCGGATGTCGATGGCGCAGGTTAGAAGCCGTCGCGGCGCGCTCGCAATAGGTGGAAACGTAAATCGGGAGAAAGCGTCGAGGCGCGCATCCCTTTCGCCAAACAAGTCGCGATTCTTGCGGTTTGACAGGTTCCAATGAACCATAATCCGCCACTTATGAATCTCGACGAAACCATAAACGCATGGTTGGCGCCGGTCGCCGACTGGTTCGGAAAAGTGGTCTTCTTCTCGATCCCCGTGCACGGCGCGCCGCTGCCGTTGATTCTCGTCTGGCTGATCATGGGCGGCATCGTCTGCACGCTGGCATTCCGCTTCGTGAATCTGCGCGGCTTCAAACACTCGTTGCAGGTCATTCGCGGCGACTACTCGGATAAATCGCATCCGGGCGAGGCGACGCCATTCCAGGCCTTGAGCACGGCAGTGTCTGGAACGGTCGGACTCGGCGCCATCGGCGGCGTGGCAGTCGCGGTCACGCTGGGTGGCCCGGGCGCCGCATTCTGGATGGTGGTCGCGGGATTCCTCGGCATGAGCACCAAGTTCGCCGAGGTCACGCTCTCGGTGAAATACCGCAAGGTGCGGCCCGACGGCACGGTATCGGGCGGCGCGATGTACTACGTCCCCGTGGCGCTCGAACGCCGCGGCATGCCGCGGCTGGGCAAATTTCTCGCGGGCTTTTTCTGCGTGGCGGCGGTGGGCGGTTCGCTCACCATCTTCCAGGTCAACCAGGCGTACGCGCAGTTTCACGCGGTCACGGGTTTCGACCACGGCTTCGTGTTCGGCCTGGTCATCGCGGTGTGGATCGGCATCGTCCTGTTCGGCGGCGTGCAGCGCATCGTCAAATGGACCGACAAACTATCGCCGTTCATGTGCCTGCTCTATGTGGTCGCGGCGCTGGTGGTGTTAGGCGCGAACTACTCGCGTGTTCCCGACGCGCTGGTGAGCATCGTGCGCGGCGCGTTCGATGCGGACGCGGTGACGGGCGGTATCGTCGGCGCGTTGATCCAGGGATTTCGCCGCGCGTTCTTCGCTAACGAGGCGGGGCTCGGCTCCGCGCCGATGGCGCACGCGACGGTGCGCACCAACGAGCCCATGTCGCAGGGCTTCGCCGCGTTGATGGAGCCGTTCCTCGACACGGTCATCATCTGCCTGCTGACGGCGCTGGTGGTCGTCGTGACCGGCGTGAACGAAACCAGCTCGAGTGAAGGCATCGCGTTGACGTCGGATGCCTTCGCCACCGTGGTCCCGTGGTTTCCGATCGTGCTGGCGGTGGTCGCGATCCTGTTTGCGCTGTCCACGGTGTTGTCGTGGGGCTACTACGGCGAACAGGCCTGGACGTGGCTGTTCTCCGAACGCTACTCCAGCCGTGTGGCATACCGGCTGTTCCTGTGCTCGGTGCTGTCGGTCGCGGGTACGCTCAAGCTCAGCCAGATCGTCAACATCGTCGATTCGCTGAATTTCAGCATGGCGATCCCGAACCTGATCGCGGTCTATCTATTGATACCGGAGCTGCGCGCGGACCTGGCCAGCTACTGGCAGCGCGTCGTGCTCAAGCGCTCCGTGGGGAAAACCTAGAATGTCGCGCAAGAGTTATCTGTGGTTGTTAGGTGGCGTCTACCTGGTCTGGTGGATCCTGATGGCGATCAAGCCGCTGGATTTCAGCGACTGGCTGCTAGAGAACTTTCTGGTGGTGCTCGGCATAGGGCTGCTGGTGTGGTCGTACAAATCGTTTCCGCTGTCGCGCGTGTCGTACACCTGCATCTTCGTCTTCATGATGCTGCACGCGCTCGGCGCGCACTACACGTATGCAAAGGTGCCGTACCAGGAATGGTTTCCGGTCCTTGCGGGCGGGCGCAACCACTTCGACCGGCTGGTGCATTTCGCCTATGGACTGCTGCTGGCATACCCGATCCGCGAGATGTTCCTGCGCATCGGCAACGTGCGCGGCTTCTGGGGTTATTTCCTGCCGCTCGATCTCACGATGTCGACGTCGATGTTGTACGAGCTGATCGAATGGGCCGCGGCGGAGTACTTCGGTGGCGAGCTCGGCATGGCCTATCTCGGCACGCAGGGCGATGTGTGGGACGCACACAAGGACATGGCGCTGGCGTCGCTCGGCGCGTTGATCGCGATGGTCGTCACCGCGCTGGTGAACCGGCGCCTGCAGCGCGACTTCGCGCAGGAATGGGCCGAGAGCATCCGCGTGAAGCGCAGGAAACCGCTGGGCGAACCGTGAGTGGTGCCGGGGTGCAATTGTCGTAATTAGCTCGGCCGCGCATTGCGCGGCCGAGCTAATTACGACAATTGCACCCCGGCACCACTCACCGCAGGGCCGCTAGGCGCGCTTGCGTCAGCGCATACACGCTGCTCGCCTGGATCACGCCCTTCGTCGGCTTCTGAACGTGCGCGTAGTAGCTGCGCGCGGAACCCGCATCGCCATACGCCTCGGCTACCAGGCCGAAGCCATACCAGGCCGAATCATCGGGCTTGTCGATGCCGAGCTGTTCCATCCCTTTCAGCAGCAGATCGCGTGCCTCGCGGGGTTTGCCGCTCGCAGCATACACGCACGCCAGCGTATGCGCGATCGCGAAGCTGCGTCCCTGTGACTCGTCGTACGCCATGCGCGCGGCCTCGACCGCCTGCTCCGGCACGGGCTGCGCCAGTAAGGCCGACCACGCGTATTGATTGTAGTCAGCCGCGCTCGCGCGCCCGCTATCCAGCAGTGGCTGCATGATCGCGGGAATCTCACCGAACGCGCCGCGCGCCTCGGCTCGATGCACCAGCATCTCGCGCGCGATGGAATCGTCCGGCAGGCGCGCCAGCCGTTCGCGCGATGCAACTTCGACCGCATCCCACTGCCGCAACTGGATGCCGGCCCATTGCTGATACCGGAACGCGAGCGCCGATGCCGGCACGGCCTTCACCAGCCGCGTCGCGACCTCCTGCAGCTGCGGCCACTGGCCGAGCTCGAGGTACACCTTCGCCAATGCGAGATCGAGGCTGAGCTTGTCGGTCGATTCGACCGCGCCCGCCCGCGCCACCAGCAGCAACGGCAACGCGCGTTCACCCATCGCGCAGTCGGCTAACAACATCGCCGCCGCGGCGCGGGCCGCCGCAATGTCCGCCTCCGCGCCCACCGTCCAGGCACGGGCGAACGCCGGCCCCTCCAGCGGATCCTCGGAATTCGCCGCGCGCAGTTCCATACGCGCCCAATCCAGCCAGCGGCGCGCGCCGCCGAAATCATTCGCGTCGATGCGCTCCAGCGCCATCACCCCGAGCGGCCCGGCCATCGGCGCCACCGTAAGAATGCGATAAGCCCCGCCCTCTTGAACCACGTAGAAACCCTGCGACTCGCCGGCAGCGCGCAACTGCACGCGATAACCCAGCGCGTCATCGCCATCCACGTTCACGCGCACGTTGCCGAACAGCAGGTCCGCGCCCACTTCGAACGGCAGCTCCTGCCGTGTCAGCGCGTTGATGAGGCTGCGTTGCGCACGCCGGAAATCCTCCGCGTTGGCCGCCTGCGCACGTTTGCTCAGTAGTTTGCGGAACCCGGCCTCGCTTCCGTCCGCCGTCAACAGCTCGACGAACGAACGCAACACCACGCCGCGCGGATCGACCGGCTGAATCGACGCACCATCGAACCGCTGCGTCTTGCGCAGCATCGCGATGCGCTGCGTGTTGGCGGCCGTGGTCGTCTGGCCGCGCGTGCTCGCTTCGATGAGGTCCGCGGCGCTCGAATATTCGCGCAGGCGCATGAGGATGCTTCCGGCGCTGGCCAGTGCATTGCGCCGGTCCGTCTCGCCGCTGACCAGCGCACGCGCGAGCTCGATGGCCGCCGGTCCGCCCTGTTCCGCGGCCACCGACGTGATCAACAACGCGCGCTGCGCCGCGTTTGCAGGCTGCTTGCGCAACGCCTCGCGCAGCTCCTCGTAGCGCTTCGCGTACAGCAATGCATAAAAAAGGTTGTTGGCGAACTCGTCCGACTTCGCGTCGTCCTCGCTCAGCATCTTGCGGCGCGCCTGGTATTCCGCGATCGCTTCGTTCATGTTCGCCGAGGGCGAATAACGCACGCCGCCCGCATCGTGTTCGAGCAGCACCGCGAGGTCGGCGGCGATGTCGGCGTTCAAAGGCTCCAGCACGCGTGCCTTGCGATACGCAGCGATCGCGCCCGCGCGGTCGTAACCCGCACCGAAACGGCGGCCGACCACGTCGTGTTGCAGCGCCCAGCCCAGCTGTTTCCACGCCAGCGCGGACTTCGGCTCGAGTTTCGTGGCGGCCAAGGCTTCACGCTGCGCACGCGCACCCAGGCCCGCGTCCAGCAAGGCCGACGCGCTGCGCAGGTGATGCACCGCCTTGCGCGGATACTTCGCCACCAGCGCGTCGTTCGCCTGCAACGCGCCCTTGAAATCTCCGTCGGCGCGTAAGGCCACGCCCACCTGGTCGAATGCGATCAGCAGCGTTTCCGCCGCGGTCAGCTCGCGCAAGGCCTTGAGCAGCGCCGCGGTTTCACCGAGCGTGTAGCGGCTCTTGATGGTGTCGAAGCGCCAGGACGCGTGCACCGCGCCGTCGGCCGTCACGTTGAACTCCGATATCAGCTCCGCGGGCCCCAGCTTCACGATGTTGTTAGACGGCAGGCGCCGCGCCTGGAACCCCGCGGGCGGCTGGATGCGATAACGCCATTCGGTGACGAACGGCTCGAACACCACATCCGCGGTGCGCGTGCGGTCTTCCTCGTCGTCCTTCGCCAAACGCGAGTCGAAGTACTCCGGCAGCCGCGCGGCGATGTTCGCCACATTGATGCCCACCGCCGCGGTTTCCAGATCGGTGAAGCCGATCGGCGCATCCTTCATCTCGATGCTCATGGAATACGGTTTCGAAAAGTCCGTGCTCGCCGTGTGTTCGTAGTTGAGCAGCGCCTTGGCGCGATACGCGTCGTGCGCGTAGGTCTTCAGATCGTCGAGCCGCGCCTTCGTGTCCGGGCCCGCGTACCAGCCGCGATATTCGCCTTCGATCGTGCCGTGCGTTTCCGTGGTCTCGATCACGCGCGATGGGCCGTATTCCGCGAGGAAAAAATCCCGCGTTTCGATCTGGCGGTTGTCGAGCGACCGCATCGCCGGCGTGCGGATCAGCCCCGTCGTGCCCTCGCGGATGACCAGCGCCAGACGGTCCGCGTCGGGCGGCGGCAACGTGCCGACGCGTGAATATTCGGCCGTGGCGTCTATCCACAGATCCTCCACGCCCGGCACGTAGACGATGGCGTGATCGAACATGCCCATGCCCGGCAGATCGGGCGAAATGTCCTGATCGTCGCCCGCGGCCAGCAGCGCCAGGTACGCCTCGATGCCCGACGCGCGCAGTGCCGCCACCAACAAGGTGGATTTGTCCTTGCAATCGCCGAAGCGGCGCCGCAGCGTTTCGGACGGGTATTCCGGGATCAGCCGCGCCGCGCCGAACTCCACCCCCGTGTAGCGCACTTCGCGATGCAGCCGCTCCACCACCTTGCCGATGTATTCGCGCGTCGGCGAGTGCGGCAGCGAATCCGCGAAGCCCGAGCCGATGGTGGCGCCGGCGCTGCCGTTCGCGGCGCCCAGGCGCGGCGGCACCCGCAGGCCCGCGAGCAACGGCTTGGCGTCCTCGCTGCGGATGCGGCCTTCCGTCATCTGCCGGTAGTTAGCTGCCACGGCCTGCCACGACGCGCCGGACGAGAACTCCACGCTCGGCCACGAAGGCGTGTCGGAGGGCAGGTTCGAAGCCACCTCGCTCATCTCGTCGAGCGCACCCTGCTCGAGCACCCAGCGCACGCGGCCGGCGGCGCGCGTCTCCTTCACCTGCGCATTGGGCAGGAGGCGGGTCATGCGCTTGAGCGGCAGCGACTCCGGGGCATCGATGATCACGCGCGTGTGCATCACCGGCACGGGCCGGCCGACGAATTCGCGATACGCCGAGCCCGCCGCGAAGAACGGCTGCTCGTCGCGTACGGTGATTTCCTCTTCGACCACCGAACCGATCTCGACCGCCGGCAACGGCCCTTCGAGCACGTGATCGTCGTCGTACACCTGGTTGACGGCCGGATCGCGCGTGCCCGCGTCCTGCAACAGCTTCTGGTCGAGCTGGTGCTCGCCGCCGTCGCGCGTGATGACGCGGGCGCGGATCGTCGGGCGCGCCTGGTGCCAGGGCTGCCAATGCGCGCTGCTCGCCGCCCAGCGCTCGACGCCGTCCGGCGAATCGACGCGATAGATCATGCGGTTGGTGCGCGTGAGGCGATGCTGCTCGTCGAGGATGAAAATGCGCTCGTCGAGCATCACGACGATGTCGACGGCGCGTTCGCGTTTGATGCTGGCGGCGCTCTGCTGCAACTCGCGCGCGGGCGTGGTGAACGAAGGAGCGTCCCAGATCTCCGCGGCGTGCGCGGCGGTGCACAGGAGCAGGGCGGCGAGGCCTGGAACCAGGCGGCGAAGCGGCGTGGGCATGAGGTGGAGCGTCCTCCGATTTGGCAGAAGAATAGCCCGGCGCGCGGCCGCCAGATCGCGATCAGGTCACGGCTTTTTGTAGGCCGGTGCTATTGTCCGCGCCCATGACCGCACCGAATTCGCACGGTTTGTCGCAGCTCCGGGATGCCCTGCGGGAATTTGCCGCCGAGCGGGACTGGGACAAGTTCCACAGCCCCAAAAATCTGGCTGCGGCGTTATCCGTCGAAGCCGCCGAGTTGCTCGAGCGGTTCCAGTGGCTGACCGAGGATGAGAGCCGTTCGCTGCCGCCCGCCGAGCTCGCGCGCGTGCGCGACGAAATGGCGGACGTGCTGAATTACCTGGTGCGGCTGGCGGACAAGCTCGACGTGAATCTGCTGGAAGCCGCGCGCGAGAAGATGAAACTCAACGCGCAGAAGTATCCGGTGGACAAGGCGCGCGGCAGCGCGAAGAAGTACTCCGAGTTCTGAGGGGGACTGTCCCCACAGGGGACTGTCCCCTCTTCGAAGCCGCCGAGCCAAAAGGCTCCCTTCACTCCTTCTTGTTAGCCCACGCAGGCGCGTGCTCACTCAGAATCCGCCTCCGCGCAAGTTCCACCGGCGCCGCGCCATGCAGCGCCGGCGACCAGCCCGCTTCTGCATTCACAGCGACATCGAACGTGGCGTTCCACACCGCGACGAATTCCGTTGGCTCGTCACCGGCCTTTTCAGTCCACCAATTGCCGATCGCCGTCGGCCCCATGCCCTTCCTACCGTCGAGGACTTCCATCGGGCAAAACCGCGCGCTCAAGTCGAAATAATCGTTGTCGGCGTAGATGCGCGACTCGAAACCCACACCCCAGCTCGATTGGTAGTCGGTATCGCCGCTGATCCGGTAGAGATTGTCGTAGACGTGCACGCGCCCATAACGCAGGCAGGGCATGCTCTGGCGGAGATTCTCGAACAGATTGTGATGCAGCGCGACGCGCAGTCTGCCGCGGTCCGCGGCCGCTTCAGCGGAATGGCCGAACAGCAGCGCCTTGTCGTGGGAAACAAACTGATTCCACGACACGGTGACGCAGTCCGACTCATGGATGATGTCGAGCAGGCCGTCGTGCACCTGGTAGCCGGGTCCGAAGGACACCGGCTGCGAGTCGTCGAGAAGGTGCACATCCGCGAAGCGGTTGTAGGTTCGTCGAATGACGTATCGATAACGAGCCATGGGGTGAATCTCAGCGCCACGGGCCGGCGGCGGGGACGGCAGCGGCGGCCGCCTCGAGCAGGAAACCGGTAGACATACAGAACCCAGGTCTCCGGGACATGCCAGGAATAAACATCAATTTCCCCCTGAAAATTGCCGAATATGCGTCTGCGCCTTTCCAGACGCTTAAAATGACACCGGTGACATGGTGCGTGGGAATCCGGGGCGAAGCAAGCACTAGTTCGCGCGGCCTGCAATGGGTGGAACCGGGCACACATTCTTCCCGCCAGGCCCGCCGATCTTTTACATTTGCTGGCCGGCGCTGCCGCGCCGCTGCGTGGTCACGAAAGGCGAACACGGCGCAGAATGCCCCCCGAGACCCCAGGAGCCGCCGATGACCACTAACTACGTGCTGGTCGATTTCGAGAACGTCCAGCCCGACACGCTGGCATCACTCGCCGAAGGGCAATTCAAGGTAAAGGTGTTCGTCGGCGCCGCGCAGGCGAAGGGACGTATCTCGTTCGAGTTGTCGCATTCCATGCAGATGCTGGGTGCGAACGCCGAGTACGTGAAGATCGCGCGCAGCGGGCCGAACGCCGTCGACATGCACATCGCGTATTTCGTCGGGAAGATCCTCGAACGCGAGCGTGACGCGGTGATCCACATCATTTCGAAGGACACCGATTTCGATCCGCTGCTCGAATACCTGCGCGCCGCCGGCGTGGCGTGCAAACGCTCCAAGACCATTGCCGAGGTCGTGAAACTCGCGCAGACCGCGGTGCGTGCCCGCCCGGCGCAGAAGCCGCAGCGTGCGCCGGCCACACCGCACGTGCCGCCGCCGCGCAAAGCGCATGCGGAAAAACTCGCACCCATCATCAAGCAGCTGCATTCGCTCTCTGGCAAACCGGGCACCCGCAAGAAGCTCGGGCAAACCATCGGCAATTACTTCAAGCAACACGGCGGGGAGCTGCCGGAGAAGACCATCGAGCACCTGATCGACGAGCTGATCCGGCTCAAGTACGTGACGCAGACCGGACCGAACGTGAGTTATCACCTGGTCTGAACGACGGCCTGCTCCGATCGGATTGCGCAGTGCAATGCGGCGAAATATTCGCCCGCGGCCGGGAACCCCGTAGGACGTTTCCGAATCTACGTTGTCAAGCTGCTGCGGAGTAGCGCAGGCCGCTACACTCCGCGCCTAACAACAAGCAAACGAAAGGAAGCGCCTGTGCAGTTGAAATTCCGGGGATTCGCAGTGTTCATTCTGGCGTTCATCGCCGCGCCGGCGGCGCAGGCGCAGTGGACCGGCAAGGCCGAGCTCGGCTTTCTGTCTTCGAGCGGCAACAGCGAGTCGACCTCCGCGAATACCAAGTTCGATCTGACACACGAGGGCGCGAAGTGGCGTAACAACTTTTTCGTCGGCGCGTTGTACGGCGAAAACGCGGAATTCTCCACCGCCGAACGTTATGAGGCGCGTTACCAGGCGGACTGGAAAATCACCGATCGCGCGAGCTGGTTCGGCGGCATCCGCGGCGAGCAGGATCGCTTCAGCGGTTTCGCCTACCAGGCGACGGTGTCGAGCGGTGCGAGTTACCAGTTCATCGACAGCCCGACCACGAAGCTCAGCGCTTCGCTCGGTGCCGGTCTGCGCCGTTCCAAGGGCGAGACGCTGGTGAAAACCGACGCGGGCGAAGTCATCGACCGCAGCGAAGGCGATGCCGACGACGAGCCCGTCGCCACGTTCAGCTCCAATTACGAAAATGCTTTCACCGCCACGACGAAGCTCACCAACAAATTGCTGGCGGAATCGGGTTCCGACAATACGGCGGTGCAGAACGATCTCGCGGTGCAGGTGTCGATGACGGATGCGCTGGCGCTCGCGGTCGGTTATGCGATTCGATACAACTCGAACCCGCCGCCGCTCGCGGAAAGCACGGATACCCTGGTCACGATAAATCTGGTCTACAACATCAAATGAACAACTACATGAAGGCGGCGTGGTCCGCGGGCATGGTGCTGGTGTTCGCCGCGGGCGCCGCGTGGCCGCAGGCGGGCAGCACCGCCAGCGTCACCGTGAAGACCGGCCCCGAAGCGGGCAAGTACGATGCGTCGCCGTCGGATGCCTGCGTGTTGGTGGCGTTCGGCACGAAGCCGCTCGGTCTGTCGGCGGTGTTTTCCGGCGTGGATTCATCGCTGTCCGTCGACATGCCGAACATCGACGAGAAACATGCGAACGAGATTCAGATCGTGCTGGTGATCTCGCATCTGAAAGCCGCGGGCGGTACGAAGAACGGCGTCGCGAGCCTCACGTACGAAATCGATACGCGGCCGGATTCGGTGCTGGATGCATCGAAGCGCGCCGAGCGGGCCAACAAGGGAATGACCGGCAAGGCGACGACGATGCTCATGGAACGCGGCAACACCGTGCTGCTCAGTTTCAGCGGCGAGACCGCCGGCGGCGTGAAACTCGAGGGTGAGGTGAACTGCCGCAAGGTCGAGTCCGAACCGAAGTAGTGGGGACGCGCCTCACTGGCTGGCAGGCGAGGCGGCGTCCGCCGCCGCCTTCCACTTGAATACGAAGAACCGCATCGGCTGGTCGCCCGAGTTGCGGATGCCGTGCAGATCGCCCGGCTTCGAATACATCAGGTCGCCGGCCTGCAAGGGCACGTCCTTGCCATTGAGCGACCACGTGCCCGAGCCTTCGATCACGTACTGGAATTCCTCGTCCGCGTGTTGATGCGGCGGCTGCAGTTGTTTGCCCGGCAGAAACTCCAGCTCCGCGGTCAACACGCTCGACGTGCCTGAAGTCGGCTGGCCGTCTTCGGTGTAGATCGATATCCACCCCCACGACCCGGTGGATCTGCGCGCGTCCGCGGCCTTCCAGATATGGCTCTCGAGCGGCGGCTTTGCGGGTTTCTGTGCCCACAGGGTTCCGGCGTAAAACGAAGCGAGCATCAGCGCGGCCGCGCCCAGCCAAGGTCGAAGTCTCATCGGGGACCCTTCTTTTCTGCGGGAATTTTTCACAGAACCAGAAATTGTCAAACTGGCGCGTGGATTTTGCCGCGCCGCACGAGACTAGTCTCCTCGCACAGGGAGGATTTACTCATGCGAGTAGTGCGTTCATTGGATGAATTGCTGACGCTGCCCCACGACCGGCACGTCAATGGATATCGCGGCCGCGTGCCACTGATGCTCGACATCCCCGAGTTGTCGCGCCCCATGCTGATGCGCGCGCAGGATGCGCTCAACAGCCTGCAGGAACGTGGTGGCAGCCTGGCGGGCGCCGCGGTCATGTTCATCGCGATGCTCGCGGGCGTGAGCAAGGTGCTGCACGAGAATGCATCGTTGCTGGGATGGCAGCCGATCGCCGAGCTTGCCTTGGTGCTCGCGCTGTCGTTCGCCCTCGGCTTCGCGGCGAAGTGGGCGGCGCTCCTGTTCACGCGCTGGCAGTTCGCGCATCGCTGCCGCGTGCAGCACGATCTCCTGGCGATGCTGCTGCCGCGCTGACGGAGAAGGGGACGGGAAAAGGGGACAGATCTATTTTTGATGAAGGTGCGCGAGCGCGGCAGGCCGGTCGGGCAAAAATAGATCTGTCCCCTTTTCCTCGATCAGGCCTTCTTGATCTTGAGCTTCTCGATGACTTCCGCGCCCATGCCCTGGACGGTCTTCGCCTTGCTCGCCGCTTCGATCTCGTTGCCCGCCTTGTAATCCTTCGTGGCTTCGGCCCACGTGGACTTCATCGACTCGAGTACCGACTTCGAACCTTCGAACTCATCCTTGCTGATGCCGAACGGCAGACGCTTCGACTTGTCGAGCGTGTCGACCCGCGCCTGAATGGTGTCCACCATCTTCGGCACTTCGTCCTTGAGATTCGCCCATTCCGTCTTGGCGACTTTGGTCGCCGCGGCAATCTGCGCCTTGCCGGCGTTGACCGCGTCCTTCAGCGAATCCACCGCCTTCTGCAGCTGCGGCGTTCCGGCGAGCACGTTTTCGTACTCCTTCTTGTCGAGGCTCTCCTTGAGCCGGTCGTACTGCGCTTCGACGCCCTTGAGGCCGTCCGGCGCGTATTTCGCCGCTTCGCTCCTCACGTCCTTGAGCGAGGCTTCGATCTGCTCCAGCGCCTTGCTCGCCGGGGCCTTTTGTTGGGCACAGCCGGCCGCCAGCAGCGTGGTCGCCGCGATCGCCAGCATGATGTTTGGTATACGCATGATTAACTCCTTACAAGCAACCTTGTTAGGTTACGTGCGCGGAAGCTAACAGCGGTGTAGGACGAATGGAAGGATGATCGTAGGGTGCCCGCTCAAAAGGGCAGCAAAACCCGCAGGCGCGCGTCGCGCAGGATCAGGCCGCCCCACATCAACACGCCCACGTACACGCCAAACAAGACGTGTGAGAACAGCGGATTGCCCAGCCGCAGGTGCGTCGCCACGGCTCCGCCGAGAAAGGCCGTGACCAGGATGGCGCCGAGAAAACTCGTGCGCGGATAGACGTAGAGCAGTGTGCAAATCAGCAAAATGGCGCCGAGCTTGCGGGCCATATCCAAGCCCGGGAAGCCGATTTGCGCGCCCGCATCGAGCACCGGCTGGATCGCCGCGAGTTTGGCGCCCGCGTCGGCGAGCAGGAACAACACCACCAGCGCGCTCATCGCGAAACCCGTCCACCACATTTTTCCTCGCATGGTTCTGCACCTTTCGTCAGGGAGCTGGATGTTAGGAGGCGGGCGGACTCAGGTCTTGTACAGATACGACAGCTGCCGTTCCCCGCGCGCGATCCGCGCCGGAGTGAGGCCGATGAGTTTGCGCAGCGAACGCGTGAGATGCGCCTGGTCGAAGTAGCCCGCGTCGTGCGCGACTTCTCCCGGCGATGCGCCCGCGCGTAATAGTTGGGTGGCACGGCGGGCTCGCTCGATCTGCCGGTGCGCCGCGTGACTCATGCCCGTCGCATTGAGGAAGTGGCGCTGGGCGCTGCGGATATTGAGCGCGGTGCGGTCGCCGGCGAGCGCCGCCGACACCGCCGCGTCGCGCGCTAGCAGGCCGCGGCGCACGAGCCGGTTCACGAAGACATCGGCATTGTCGAAGCCGGGGATTTCCCAGGCATCGCCCGCGAGCCGAAAGCGCTTGCGAAACGCCGGCGGCAGGCTCACGTCATTGCCGTTCAGCAGTCGCCACACGGGTAGTTCGGGCATGAACGCGCCCGCCTTGAAGCGGATAGCGAACCATTCCCCGTCTGGCGGGCAATACACCTCGCGGGGTTGGGTCTCCGGGCCGTGAATAGTCACGGTCGTGGCGCCAGCGAGACGCGTAACCACCAACTCCCAGTGGCTGGATGCCACCGCAAGAAACTTGCCGCCGCTTTCGCTGTGGCAGGTCCAGACCCGCTCGATGAACGGAGAGTCCGAAGTCCGCTCGGCGTCGAAGTGGATGAACACGCGCCGAGCTTGCCGCAACCAGTGGAATGAGAAAAGGGGACATGCCGAATTTCTGAGTAATTCGGAATGTCCCCTTTAAAACAGTGGATGCGATTCTCTTCCGGATGGAGCAGCGGGGGACTCGCCAGCGCGATATCGCGCCGGACGAGTGCTGCGCACGCTCACCGTCTTGCCTTCCGCCGAGCCGACGGATCTCCGCCTTCAACGTCTGCCGTGAAACCGATCGGCCGCGCGCGCCCCTTTGCGGGCACTTCGACGATCTGTCGGATCGACTCCACCAGATCAGAGATCACGACGTCATGCGCCTCGACTCGCGTCGATAGATCTTCGATGAATGCCATCAGCCGTTCGCTAACTACCGCTGCCCGCCGCAGGCGCACGAACGCTCGCATGATCTCGATGTTGACGCGGATAGCGGTGTCGCTGCGCAAAACGCTGGAGAGCATGGCGACGCCTTGTTCGGTAAAGGCCATCACCTGATATCGCCTCCCACCGCGCCCCTCGGGAATGTTTGAGGTCACAAACTGTGACCTCAAACGCATAAGTTCTTGACGAGTAAGGGAAAAAACAAAATCTGACGGGAAGCGTTTTCGATTTCTACGCACCGCCTGAAGCAATGCTTTCACGGTCACGCCATAGAGCGTCGCCAGGTCCGTATCCAGCATGATGGATGAGCCGCGTACCCGATGAATTCGCGCATCAATGTCGACGGGTGCCGCAACACTTTCCAGCGACGGCTCTTCTTTCGCCACACCGACGGTAATCGCGCCATCCATGGCTCATACCCACTCTTATATATCGTCCTTACAGTTTCCCTCGACCCTGGACATCCGCACAGCCGCAAATCCGCTGCGTTCATCCTGAAACTCATCCCCAACTCGAACGGGAACCGCATTCGAGCCGGCTAACTAAACACCCTTAGCGGACGCCGGACATAGCGCCCTCGTTCAAGAATATGAGAAGCGCCCTTCACTCCGGACAGCAGCCGGTCCGAAAGTCGCGGTGCTAGTTAGCCGGAAGGCGTGCGCGCAGCTGTGCCAGCGGTTGCGCGAACCAGGGCAGCGCCGCCGCACTCCGCACGCCTTCGGCCCGCGCCAACGCGCCGCGCGCCCGCGCGGGGTCACCGGCCTGCAGGAAGTACTCCGCCATCATGCCCTGCAGCTGCGCGACCCACGGGCTCGCCGGATCGTCGTACTTCGTGCGCAGCGCCAATGCCGCGTCCAGGTCCTTGCGCGCAGCCGGAAGATCGCCAGCCGCCTGCTCGAGGCGCCCGAGCGCCGTGTGCAGCTGGATCGCCTCGTCGACGCTCAACGCGCCCCCGCTGCGCACGGTCTTGATCAGCGGCTGCGATTCGAGCCGCGTCAGCGTCTGGCGTGCGAGCGGCGCCGTCGGCAGCTGCTGCGTATAAGAGAACAACGTCTCCGGCAGCGCATCGCTCGCGTTCTCGCCCAGCTTCAGCACCAGGTCGAGCGCCTGTTGCGGATACTGCGCGCCGGCAGCATCGTGCCTGGCATGCGCGAGCTCACCTTCGCGCAGCAGCAGCCGCACGTCGCGCGTCGTGCCCGTATCGGAGGTGCCTTTGAATCCTGCCGCGGCTGCATTCAGATAACCGGCAGCTTCGTCGAGGCGGTTCAGCAGGATCAATATCTGCGCCTGTTCGACGCCAGTGATCAGGATCTGCCGCAGGTTCGCCGGGTCCTTGGCATACGGTGAGCTCAGCGTTGCATCGTGCAGCGAGCGCGCCGTTTCGAGCTGGCCCATCGCGAGCGTCGCGCGCGCGCGGTGCAGCCGGAAGTACGAGACGACGCGATCGTCCGGACCTCGGCTCGCCACCAGGCTCGTGATGGCGGTGTTCATGCGCTGATCCGCTTCGGCCCGTTTGCCTTCGGCCGCGAGGATCAACCCGAGATTGATGTTCGTCATCGAGACGTTCGCGTGCTCCGGGCCGTACAAGGCCTGGTAGGTCGTGGCTGCGGCACGCACGTATTTCTCGGCCTCCGCGTAGCGATGCACGTGGCGCAGCATGTCGCCGAAGTTGTCGTAACCGAACGCGGCTAGATAGGTGCCGGCACCGAAGTTCTGCTCGGCCGCCTTGATGGCATCGACGTAATAAGGCTCGGCACCCGCATAGTCGCCGGCGCTTTCGAGCGTCCGCGCCAGGTAGAAACCCGCGCGCGACAGATCGGCACTGTGGGCGCCGGCTGCCTTGAGCGACTTCAGCGCGAGTTCGAGGTGCTCGCGCGGCACCTTGCTTTCGGGCGGATCGATCTGGTTGTGCACATTGCCTAACAGGATATGAGTGCGCGCAAACACGGCCGAGTTGGCGGAATTCGCTGGACCCAGCGCCGTCAGCACGTTGTCCGCCACCGCGGTCGCCTGCGTGAAATCTCCCTTGCGTACCAGCACTTCGGCCTTGGCCTCGAGCGCCTCGGCGTACCGCAGGTCGCGTTCTCCATAGAGCCGGCGCGCGACCCCGACGGCTTCGTCCGCGGCCTTGAGCCCGGCGTCGAGCAGATCGAGCGAATCGTTGAGCGACGCCATGAGGATCAGCAGATCGAGCCGCACCTGCGAATCCGCGCTGTGTTCGGCGAACAGCTTGCGGGTTCCGAGGTCGAGCATCTGCTTCGCGGTCGCATCCGCGGGCGACAACCCCTGCGGCGTGTTTTCGGCCACAGACTCGAACAGGCCGATGACGAACTCCTTGCTGGCCTTCTGGTTCGCGCTTTCGAGCTGCGCGATGCGCCGCTGCCACAGCGCGGTGCTCAAGCCCACGGCGAGCGCCAGTGTGACCGCGACGGCCGAACCCACCACGAGTTTGTGTCGCAGCACGAATCGGCGCGCGCCTTCCCACCAGCTCTCGGGCCGCGCGTTGATCGCGCGCCCGTCGAGGTACTGCTGGATGTCGACGGTCAGCGCGTCCGCCGTGCGATACCGCTCGTTCAATGCGGCGCGCATGGCGGTCAACACGATGGTGTCGAGATCGCCGCGCAGCGCGCGCGCCAGCTTGTTAGGCGAGGCTGCGCGCGCGGCCGCCTTGGTTTCATCGCCCACGGCCTGGCTCGGCCGGCGTATGTCGGCCGCGAGAATGGCTTCCTCCAGCGCCGCGGCGGAACCGCGCGCCAGCTTGTAAGGACGCTCGCCGGTCAGCAGCTCGTACAGGATGACGCCGAGAGAATAGACATCGGACGCGGTCGTGAGCGGCGCGCCCGCGATCTGCTCGGGCGAGGCGTAGTCGGGCGTGAGCGCGCGGCCACCGAACTGCGTCAACGCGGTGTCGGCGGTGCTGCCTTCCACCGTGAGTTTCGCGATGCCGAAGTCGAGCACCACCGCGGCGCCCGCCGCCGTCACCAGGATGTTCGCCGGCTTCAGATCGCGATGGATGACCAGGTGGCTGTGCGCGTGCTGGATCGCCTGCAATACCTGGATGAAGAGACGGATACGCTCGCGCACCCCGAGCTGCTTCTCATCGCAGTACACATTGATCGGCACACCTTCGATGTATTCGAGCGCCAGATACGGCTGGCCGCCGGCCGTGACGCCGGCATCGTAGAGCCGTGCGATGTTCGGATGCGCGAGGCTTTCGAGGATGTCGCGCTCGCGCCCCATACGCGCGGCGAACTCCGCGTGCAACATGCCGGGGTGCGGTAGTTTGAGCGCGACGGTGCGGCGCGTGAGCCCTTCGGTGCGCCGCGCCAGCCACACGGCGCCCATGCCGCCGCGGCCGAGTTCGCGCATGAGCTCGTACGGGCCGACGCGCGCGCCCGCGGCCAGTGTGACGGCATCCGCCACGCTGACCGCGCCCGCGATCGCCGCATGCACCTGGCGGCTCACGTCGCTCAGCGTGTGGGAGTTGTTGCCCGGGGGGATGGTCAGCAGATTGCGCAGCGCCGGTTTCAGCGTGTCGTTCGCGGCCGGCAGGTTCTCGATCCAGGTCGCGCGCTCTTCCGGCGGTAGTTCGAGCGCCGCATCGATGAGCCGCGAGAGTTCGGCAATCTCGGCGGCGTCGCGTTTCAAAGCAGCGCGTCTAACAACAGCAGCCTGGCTTTTTCGAGATCGCGGCGCACGGTGCGATCCGTGACGCCCAGCACTTCGGCGATCTGGTCGTTGTCGAGCGCCGCAAAGTAACGCATCTCGATCACGCTCACCAGGCGCTGGTCGACCTGCGCGAGCTCTTCGAGGAATTCGTGCATGCGCAGGATCTCGTCGGCCGGCGAGGCGACTGCGTCGAGCACGTCCGAATTCAGCGTGACGTGTAATTCCGCGCCGCCGGCGCGCTCCGTGCGGCTGTGGCGCACGAAGTCCACGACCACGGAGCGCATGACGTGCGCGGCGTAGGCGAGAAAGTGTTTGCGATTCTCGACGTTGACGCGGCCGGCTTTCACCAGCCGTAGATAGGATTCGTGCACCAGCGAGGTGGTATCGAGCATCTGCACGTTGTTCAAGCTGCGCACGCGCTGGTGCGCGAGGCTGCGCAACTCCGGGTAGAGCATTCCGTAGAGCTGGCCGATCGCGGTCTTGTCGCCCTGGCCCGCCGCCTCGAGCATGCCGGTTACGCTGCCTGACTCGTCCGCCGTCATCACCCTGACATTCCCCATGACGTTGTTCTCTCGAGTGGCCTCAGTATGAAGGCCTCCAGACGATACGGGCGGCATTTTGAACGGGCACTGAACCGAAACGCGAGAAAAGCCCGCTGGCCCGGAACGGGCGCTGTCCAAACCACGGCGGCCACCGCGTATGCATATATAAGAGTCGCGCCGTCTGGCGGCGGGACCGCCATTCCGTTGTTTGGGGAGCCGTCCATGAGTTCATTGAAATTGGCATTGCCCGGCCTGTTGTTTGCGGCCTGCGCCAACGCCGGGCCCGCGGACGGTGTGGTTCGCGGCGGAACCGCCACGATCTCGCAGACGGCGAACACCACCACCGTCACCCAGACCTCGAACCGCGCGGTGATCGACTGGCGCACGTTCAACATCGCACCGGCGGAGACGGTGAATTTCCTGCAGCCGAACGCGCAAGCGGCGGTGCTCAATCGCGTGACCGGTGGCCAGTTCTCCTCGCTGCAGGGCACGCTGACCGCGAACGGCCAGGTGTTCCTGGTGAATCCGAATGGCGTGCTGATCGGCAACGGCGCCACGATCAACGTGGGCTCGTTCTTTGTCAGCACGGCTAACATCTCGACCGCGGCGTTCATGCGCGATCCGGTGGCCGCGGCGGGAAGGTACGCTTTCGATGAGCTCGCGCCGGGCGCGGGTACGGCCAGCATCGTGAATGCCGGCAACATCACCGTGGCCGAAGGCGGCATGGTCGCGCTGGTCGCGCCGGGCGTGAAGAACTCCGGCGTCATCACGGCGCGGCTCGGCACGATCGAGCTCGCGTCGGCTACGCACTTCACGCTGGACTTGTTTGGCGACGATCTGATCCGGCTCGCGCTCGGGGATTCCGTTGCTGGCGCTCTGATGGACAACACCGGCAGCGCGCTCACCGCGCAGATCGGCGCGGGCGGGCAATTGACGGCCGACGGCGGACGCATCGTGTTGCTGTCCGTGCCGGCGGCGGTGGGCGTGGTCAACGATGCGATCAATCTATCCGGTGTCCTGCGTGCGCAAAGCGTGGGCCTGAACCAGCGCGGCGAGATCTCGCTGCTGGCCAACCAGGGCGCCATCACGATCGGAGGCGGCATCGATGCGTCTTCCGCCGTGGCGGGCGTGCAGGGCGGAGACGTGTCCGTCATCGGCAGCACCCTGCATCTGACGAATACCGCCCGGATCAACGCCTCGGGCCTCGGCGGCGGCGGCATGGTCGTGCTCGGCGGCAAAGACTCGGGCTCGTTCGGCAGCGGTACGGCGGCGACAACCACCGGCCAAACTACCGTCGATCTCGGCGCGCTCGTCAGCGCCTGCGGCACGGCCGCGTGCGCGCAGGACGGCACAGGCGGCGCGGGCGACGGCGGCACCATTCGTTTGTATTCCACGCTGGCGACCACGTTGAACGGCGAGATCAATGTCTCCTCCGGCGCGGTGAATCGCGCCGGCATCATGGAAGTCGTCAGCGACAGCGGTGTGACGTCGATGGGTTCGCAGGCGCGCATGATCGGCATCACGGGCGAGGCGCAGCTCGCGGGTTTCGCCGCCATCATCGGCAACACACTCGAGCTCGCGCCGACCAGCCTCGTGAGCATGCGAGACGCCGTGGGCAATCTGCCGGACGGCAGCCCGCGCCTGATCTGGGATTCGAACCCCGGCGCCACGACGCGCAATTTCGTCAACGATCCGGATCTCGTCACGCGGCAGACGGATCAGCCCGTGCTCATCCACGCGTACACCAACAATGGCGTGTCCGACTACACGAATCATTTGCCGACCATCGATGCGGCGGGCGTCGAAACGCCGGTGGGCACACTGCGACCCAATGGCGGCGCGCCGTCGAGCTTCGCGTCGAGCGCCAGCGATACGCTGGCCGCGATCCCGGTGAGCTTCCCGCCGCCGTCGACCGGTGGTCCCGGAACCGGTCCCGACAATCTCAACAACCAGGTGGCGAACACGGCCAATGGTTTGACGCGCGATGCGGCGGACACCACGGACGCCATCGTCAAGGCGGGACGCAACGACGTGGGGGGCGATACGCCCATGCTGCTGGTGGTGGGCGGGCCTGGTGTAGCGCAGGTCGCGGATCTTGGCCGCTCCGGTCCCGTCGCCGGTGCCAGCCCCGACGTCTTCGGCGCCAACTACTCCGTGCTCGCACCCGCCGGCGGCGCGGACGATACGCAGATCGCGGATTACCTGTGCCTGACGCCGTTCGCCGCGAATGCCTGCCGGCCGAAGCCCGCTAACTAGTCGCTAGTTGTCGCAGACCAGGTCGCGCAGCGCCCGCACTCCGCGGGCGCTGCTGCGCAGGCTCACTTCAAGATCCGCCAACCTGCGGTTCGAAGTCGCCTGGTCGAAACTCAGCATGCGCGTCAGCGCCGCTCGCTCACCGGCATGCTCGCCGGATAGCTCCGCCAGCCAGCGCAGGCGCGCCAGCTCGTCGAGCTCCAGCGCCTCATCGAGCAGGCGCGAGAGAACCGCGTACTGGGCGGCGCTGCGTTTCAAGGTCATAACAAACATACGCCGCACGGGGACGCTCGCGGACAGCGCGGCACACAAATAGAGCCGGTGAACAAGACGCATGAAGGATGTCCACGCGCGCCGCCAACTTCGTATTCATGGATAGGGCAGTTGTGTTTGGAGGGCTTCGATGAAAACGACCACACGTTGCGTGGTTCTGAGTCTCGCGTTGATCGGCACCTGCGCCGCGCAGACGCCTTATCCGCAGACCGGCTATCCGCAGCAGCCCTACCAGCAGTTTCAGCAGCAGCCCGCGGGCCAGAGCCCGATGCGCGCGATGTTCGCCTCGAGTGTCGCGCAGATGGCGCAGGCCACGGGCAGCGCGGCCATCGTGGCCGTGGCCGACGGCCTGACCGGCGCGCTCAAGACCTGGTTCGACAACAAACGCGTGAAGAAGGGCGCGAATGGCGCGCTCGGCAACAACTATTACCCGGCGCCGGTGGCCGCGCCGATCCCCGGCACACCGATGACACCGCAGAGTTATCCCGCGGGGACCGCGCCCGACGGCGGCAGCTATCCGCAGCCCGGCGATCCGAATGCCTACCCGGCCAGCGCCCCATACGATCCGAATGCGAGTTATCCGCCGACGGATGCCTATCCACCGGCGGACGCCTATCCGCCGACGAATACCTATCCACCAGCCGGCGGCGGTTACCAGGCGCCGGCCGCCGCGCCGCCGTCGCAGCTCTACGCCGGCATCGCCTACGAGATCCACTTGCTGCAGCCGGATGGCAGCACGCTGCCCGTCGATCCCGCCAGCTACAACTTTCGCACCGGCGACCAGTTCCGCGTGTACTACCGGCCGTCGCTGCCCGGACGCGTCGACGTGTTCAACATCAACGCGCTCGGCCAGAACTCGCAGATCGATTCGAGCGTGGTCGCGGCCGGCCAGCTCGCGAGCCTCGGCCCGTACCAGTTCACCGACAGCCAGGGCGAGGAAACGCTGATCCTCAAGCTATCGGCCTGCGTCACACCGCAGACGTACGCGATCACGCGCACCATCGTCAAAGCACAGGGCGCGCCGAACCAGGTGGCTAACAACCCGATGGGATTCGACGATTGCAACAATACGGCGACGCGCGGCCTCAAGAAAACGCCGAAGACGCGCGATATCCGCAAGGTGTCGGTCGAAGGCGGCACCGCGTTCGCGCTCGATCCGATTTCTCCCGCCGAGCTCGGTTCGGGCGACATGTCGCCGCGGCAGGTCACCATCACGCTGCATCACCGCTGAGTACGAGCCGTGCACCACTCATTCATCCCGAGAACTTTGGCGTTGCTGCTGGTGGCCTCTGCGGCGAGCGCGCAGATCGTGATCCCGCCCGGCCTCGAGCCGGGCCAGATCCAGCGCGGCCTGCACGAGCTGCGATTGCCGGAGCGCAGCGTGCTGCAGGTGGCGCCGCCGACACCCGAGCAGGTGCCGCCCGCGAATGCCGCCGATCTCAAATTCACACTGCGCGGCGTCACCATCGAAGGCGCGACGGTGTATGAGACATCGACGCTGACCAGCGCGTTCACGATCGGCCAGGAGATCTCCGTAGCGCAGGTGTTCAGCATCGCGAATGCGCTCACCGCGCGCTACCGTCGCGATGGCTACGTGTTGTCGCAGGTACTGGTGCCCGCGCAGGACATCAAGTCCGGCCAGCTCAAACTACTGGCCGTGGAAGGCTACGTGGATCACATCCAGCTGCGCGGCAACGTCGCAGCCGATGACAGGCTGCTGACGAAATATGGCGCGCAGCTCGAGGGCACGCGGCCGCTGACCTCGGTGGCGCTGGAATGTTACCTGCTGCTGATCAACGATCTCGCGCGCGTGCGCGGCCGCGGCACGCTGGTGCCGTCCGCCACGACGCAAGGCGCGGCCGACCTGGTCGTCGACGTCGCACGCGACTACACCACCGTCTCCGTCGCCAGCAACAACCGCAGCAGCCGCTCGCTCGGCACGAAGCGCGCGAACCTGGACTTCGGCAGCTACGGCCTGATCGGCGAGTGGGATCACCTCGGCGTACATGCCGGCTCGAGCCTCGACGACAAGCTCACCTTTGTCGGCCTCGACTACGGCTCGGCGTTCGGCGCCCACGGCCTCCAGTGGGACCTGAGCACGACGGGCGTACGCGCCCGGCCGGGCCGCGCCGCCAACCTCGAGACCGCCGATCTCGAGACGAAATCCATCGCCTCGCAGCTGGAAGTGCGCGCGCCGCTTGCGCGTTCCCGCGCCCGCAACCTCTATCTACGCGCAGCACTCACCACGTTCGACGGCCAGAGCGAGTTCGAGAGCGCCGATCTGTCGAACGACAGCATCCGCGCCATTCACCTTGGCGTGTCGTTCGATGTCGCCGACGGTGCGCGCGGCATCAACACCGTGGACTTCGACATCGCCCAGGGCCTCGACGCGCTCGGCGCGCGCAAGCAGGGCACGGCGACCGCGCCATTGTCGCGCGCCGGCGGCCGCAGCGATTTCACGAAGGCCACGTTGTACCTGGCGCGACTGCAATCGCTGGGCAACGCCTGGGGCGGATCGTGGTCGGCGCTGGCGGCGGTGAGCGCGCAGCACGCCTTCACCACCTTGCTCGCGCCGGAGCTGTTTGCATTCGGCGGCGACACCTTCGGGCGCGGCTACGACGCAAGCGAGCTCGCGGGCGATTCCGGCGAGGCCTTCAAGTTCGAACTGCGCTACGCCGGCGCGTTGCCGGACCGCGGTGTCGCTGGGTATTCGGTGTACGGTTTCTATGACGTCGGCCGCGTGAGATTCCGCGAGCCGGTGAATGAAAGCGCCAGCGAGCATGCCAGTTCCGCGGGCGTGGGCCTGCGCCTGACCAGCCAGCGCTGGCAGGGCGCGATCGAGTACGCCATTCCGCTCGACCGCGACGTGGCCGCCGAAGGCAATCGCGACGCGCGGTTCTTCTTCGGCATCCAAGTCGGGATGTGAACGCGCGCCTGGCAGCAGCGCTGCTCGCGCTGTCGTCCATGGCCTGCGCGGCCGCGCACGCGGAGCCGCTGCCAACGGCCCCGCTGCTGCGCATCGATACGGGCCGGCACACCGCGTTCATCCACGGGCTGGCGCTGGACGAATCCGCCGGCAAGGCGTACTCCGCCTCTGAAGACAAGACCATCCGCGTGTGGCGTCTGGCCGATGGCCGGCTGCTCGATACGTTCCGCGTGCCGGCGGGTTTGCAGGCCGAGGGCCAGCTCTACGCACTCGCACTGTCGCCCGATGGTCGCACGCTGGCGGCCGCCGGCTGGACCTGCTGGGACACCGAGCATCACGCCTGCATCTATCTACTGGACTCCGGCACGGGCGAGCTGCGCGGCCGGATCGCCGGGCTGCCCGAAGTGGTCGCAACGCTGCGTTTCTCCCCGGATGGCAAACACCTCGCGGCCGGTATGATGGGCGCGGCGGGGCTCGAGGTATATCGAGTCGCCGATCGCTTGCGCGTAGCGGCGGATACCGAATACCGCGGCAAGCTGCTCGAGCTCGACTTCAGTCCGCATAACACGCTGATCACCTCCTCGCTGGACGGCTTCCTGCGCGTGTATGACGGCGCGTTCAAGCTCTCGGGCCGGGTGAACGCGGGACTTGCCGGCCACGAGCCGTTCGGCCTGCGTTATTCCCCCGACGGGCGCTACGTCGCCGTGGGGTACAACGACGTGCCGCGCGTCTCGATCCTCAACGCCGCGGATCTGTCGGTGCTGCGCACCTTGAAACTCGACGGCGCCAGCGCGCCGCGCAATCTCACGCGCGTGGCGTGGAACCGGAAGTCCCTGGCGCTGATCGCCACCGGCGAGCCGGTCGCGCCGCAGAATGCCTGCGTCTTCCGCTGGGTGGTGACCGCGCCCGGGCCGCCGCTGCAAATGCCATTGGCCCACGCGCGCATCGGCGACCTCGCCGTCACGAGCGACGACAGCGTGTTGTTTGCCGCCGAAGATCCGGCGCTCGGGCTCATCGACTCCGCCGGCCGGCGGCGCTATCTGCTGCTGTCCGGCGTGCCCGACTACCGGACCGCTCAACAAACGCTGCGCGTGGCCCGCGACGGCGCGACGATCGAAATCGCGCTCGCGCCGCAACCGCAATCGTTGCGGCGCTTCTCGCTGCTGCGCGCGCAGCTGGCGCGGCCCGCGGCCCCAGACGCTGCGCTGCTGCCACCGACCGTCGGCGCCCCCGGCTGGAAGATAAAACAGGCGAAAGACGCGCCGCTCACGATCAACGCCAAGCCGCCCGCGCTCGAGCCCTTCGAAACACCGCACGCGTATGCATTGGCGCCGCGCGCCGGCCTGATGGTGCTCGGCACCGAATGGGCGCTGCGCGCGCTCGACCGCAATGGCGTGCAGCGCTGGTCGATACGCATGCCAACGGTGGTGCGCGCGGTGAACGTCAGCGCGGACGAACACGCCGTGGTCGTGGTTCTGGGCGACGGCGCAATCCACTGGTTTTCCGTCGACGGCGCGTTGCTTGCGTCCGCCTTCATTCACGCGAACGGCGAGGACTGGGTCGCCTGGACGCCGCAGGGCTATTACGCCGCGTCGCCGTACGGGGACCGGATCGTCGGCTGGCAGATCAATCGCGGCGCGGACACCAAACCGGATTTCTTCCGCGCCGTGCAGTTCGAACGCACCCTGTACCGGCCAGAGTTGTTAGGCGGTCCGTTCACGGGCCAAGCGCCGCAGGCGGCCGCGCCGCTCATCGACAGCGCGCCGCCGCGCATCAGCGTCGAGCTGCTGTCGGTTTCGCCCGCGACACATACACGCCGCATCCGCGTGCGGGCAGAGAGCCTGGGTCTGCCGATGAGCGACCTGGCCGCGTACGTGAACGACATACCGGTCACGCCGTCGGCGAGTCGGGCGTTACGCGCGAACGAGCGGCTCAAGTTCACGCGCGAGCTTGACGTGCCGATCACCGACCGCGACAACACCGTGCGCATCGAAGTGTCCAACGGCCATTCGCTGGGCGAGACGGAGAAGTTCGTCACGGGCGAGACGGCGAGCGCTCCCGCCGGCGACTTGTATGTGCTCGCGGTGGGCGCCAACAAGTTCACCGATCTCGATGCAGACCTGTCGCTCTCATACAGCGCCAGCGATGCGGAGGAGTTCGCGAAGACTCTCGTGGCGGCGCGCGCCGGGCAATTCCGTCGCGTGCACCAGCAGACGTTGAGCGACAACGGAACACTGCCGACTCGCGCGGCCGTCCTGAAAGCGCTGGACGGCCTGAGCGTCGCGACGGGTGCGGACACCGTGGTCGTGTTCCTCGCCTCGCATGGTCTTTCGGACAAACAAGGAAACTACTTCTTCGTGCCGCGAGATGCGAAACGCACGGACATCGATACGTTGCTGGGCGGCGGTTCGCTGCCGGCCGTGTCGTCGCTGGTCGGCTGGCAGGAAGTCTCCGCGGCGCTGCGCAACACGGCAGGCCGGCGCTTGCTGATCGTCGACACCTGCGCCGCGCGGCAGATCTTCGGCACCGTGCAGGATTTTTCGCTGCTCAAGCGCTCGGCGTCGTCGCGCGTCGCGTTCATCCTCGCATCCAAAGGCGATGAGGAGTCGCAGGAATACGAGCCGGGCCGGCACGGCCTGTTCACCTATGGATTGATCGAAGGGCTCAAGGGCGACGGCGTCCTCACCGTGGCCGACTGGTTTGCCGGCGCCGCACGCACGGTCGAGCAGCTGCGCGACCGGCGTATCGGGCCCCAGACGCCGCAATTCATCGCGCCGCCGTCCTTGCGGGCGCTGCGCCTGCGAGGCTCCCCCGAAAAATAGCCCGCGGGCTGTCCAACACGCCGCACCCGCCGCGTATTCCTGAATAGGGAGTACGCAACATGATCCGCAAATCCTTCGCCTCGACCCTGTTTTTCGGCCTGCTGCTCGCGAGCCCCGCGTTCGCGCAGGTCGATCAATTCCTGCCGCCCCAGGGCGGCGAGGGCGGCGGACGGTTCGTCGCGCGCTGCGCTGGCGGCGACATCCTCACCGGCTTCGAGCTGCGCACCGGCAACGACGTCGACAACATCCGCCCCGTCTGCGTCTCCGCGTATGCGCCGGACGTCATCGGGCCGCGGCACGCCTTTTCGAACGGCTTTGGCGGCAGTGGCGGCGGCGGCCCGCTGACGCTGCTGTGCCCGGATAACGCGCCCGCGATCGCCGGCCTCGAAATCAAGTACGAGGGGCAGGACACCGTGATCGTGAACAACGTCCGGCTGTACTGCAGCATCGCCAAACCGAATCAGCCGCTGACTAACTACCCCACGGCGATGTTCGATGGCAAGCAGATCCATCACACCGACGCGGGGCCCTTCACCGGCTACGACCCGGTGTTGTTGTACGGCGGAATGCAGACCTGCCCGGCGGGCCTAGTTCCCGTAGGCATCCACGGCCGCTCCGGGATCTGGGTCGATGCCGTCGGCCTCATCTGCGGCCGGCTGTATCTCGATTCCTCGAAGCTGCCGTCGGTGCCCGTCAAATCGCTGGGCCGCGTGAACACCGGGACACCGTCGGGGCCGCCGAAACCCATCTGCGAGGCGGCGCGCGAAGCCCGCGCGCGCAATTCACCGGCCGCGCCGAATCTCGAGAAGCAATGCCAGGCCCAACAGCAGCAGCCGGTGAAGTCGTTAGGCCGCGTGAATACCGGCTCGGCGCCGCTGCCGACGCGCTCGATCTGCGACGCGGCGCGCGACGCGCTGGCGCGCAAGTCGCCCGCCGCGCCCAGTCTCGTCAACCAGTGCCGCGGAAACGGGGGCAACGCCGCCGCGGGCCCTGCCAACGCGGAGCTCGATGCCATGAGCGTGCGCGGTGGACAGATGGCGGCCAGCGACGAACTGGCCACGATGCTGCTGGCCCGCCTGCCCGACGACCCGGCCCGGCGCGGGTTCGTCATCGGCCTCGGGATCTGGGAAGGCAACACTGCGCCCGGCCCCGGCAAGCAGCGTTATCACGATGCATTGACGAGCGCCGAACAGCGCGGCTTCGACATTGCGGCCGCGTACTCGCTGACGCGCAACAAATACGCCGCGCTGGTCGGTGTCGGTGGTGCGATCGCGGCCGCGGACACCGAACTATCTGCATCGCGCTCTGCGCTGGAGGAAGACGGCTCCTACTGGCTCGGCTTCGACATTGCGAGCGGGTTGTTTGGCGACCCGGCGGCGGGTGCGGAGGGCGACAGGGCCATGAACGCCGGTGCGGCGGCGATTCGCGACACGCTGAACGCCGGACAGCAGCGCGGTTTCGACGCATCGATGGCGCTGCATCTGTCGCGCAGCTATCCGTGAATCCGGAGTCTGCCGCGCTCGCGTCGATCTTGCTGGGATTGCTCGCCTCGGTATCGCTGCCGCCCTGAAGATTGCGGCGAGCGGTGGCGACTGCTCGTTACGCCGGTTTCGAGCCTTGCCCCGGCCGCGACCGGCAAATACGCAAGACGGCTGGAAACTTTTACAAGATGCCGCACCGATTGCCGCGCCTGCGGGCTCTCGCGTTAGGATCGACGCCTGATGCTTTCGCCTCACAAGCCCTCTCCTTCCTCATGAAAGTGCCGCAGTGATCAAGCTGTTGCCGCCCGGTTTGCACTTGATCCTCGGCGACTCCGCGGGCGGCATCTTCACGCGCGTGTTCTTCGCGCGCGACCGGCTGCTGATCGACCAGGACGTATTGTCCTGCGGACCCACGCCGTACGTCACCGATCTCGCCGCGTGGACGAAGCTGCGCTTCGACTACTGGAGCAGCTTCGTGCCCGGCGGCGCGAGCGAACACGTCCATTCGCGTTTCAATCTCGTCGACAACGCGCAGCGCCTCGCGGATGCCGAGCGCGTGAACATCTGGGCGGCCACGGGGGTCAGCGAGCAGCTGTTCATCGCGTTTGCCGTCTATCTAGTGAAGCTGGTCGGCGGGGACCTCGCGCGTATCTCGCTGGTGGAGTGCGAGATGATGAATGGCCGCCGCATCATCGGGCTCGGCGAGCTGAACGAAGGCCAGATGCGTGCTGCTCCCGAACCGAGGCCGATGCCGGAGGAGATGACACAGCATTACCTGCGCGCGTGGGAAGCGTTGACGTTCCCCGATCCGTCGCTGCTCGCGGGTTTTGTGCGCGAGCATCCGCGGGCAAACCGCTGGCTCAAGCTTGCGATGCAATTGATGACGCGCCGGTATCCGGACAAACGTAACGGGTTGAGTTATTGGGATCACGCGTTGCTGTCGCGCGTCGAGGCGCGTGGGCCGGAAGTGTCGCGCATCATCGGTTACACCATGGCCGATACCTTCGAGCAAGGCGATCTCGTCGGCGACTGGTACCTTTTCGGCCGGCTGCTGCGGCTCGGCGGCGAGCGGAATCCGCAACCGTTGCTTGCGCTGAGCGGCGATCAGTCGAGCATCCGCAGTACCGAAGCCAAGCTCACCCCGTTCGGCGCCGAGGTCGTGAAAGGTGCCGCGTCAAACTACCCGGCGAATCCGGTCGACGATTGGGCGGCTGGTGTGCGGCTGTCTTCCGTGGAAGGTGCGTTGTGGTTCAACGATGGCGGCAAGCTGATCCAGCAGTGAGCTGGCTCGCCGTCTCACGGCCGGGCGCGGCCAGCGCCTATAGAGAGGAGTAGCCAGCCCGGTAGGCTGCCGTTCCAGGAGGACTGCCATGAACCCGATCCAGCCCATCAGCCCCGAACGTCCCAATGCCTCCGCCAAGCCGGGCACGGCGGTCGACGCCGTTTCCAACCAGGAAAACGAAGCGCCGGAGCAGGATGCGGATGTCAGCAGTGATCGCGCGGCTCCGGGTAGTGCGGGCGCCAAATCCTCGCTTGAAATCAACGAGATAGAGGATCTCGAAAGCGACGTCGAGGGCGGTTGAGTCCGCGATTGCCTGATGCGGGGGCCCCCATTACCATGCCCGCCTCTTATAAAAGGCTAACCAGAGGGGCGATTCAATGATCAATGAGCAGCAGGCAGCCAAGATCCGCAACCAGCCGGGATTCATCGCGGCGTTGGACCAGAGCGGCGGCAGCACGCCGAAGGCGCTGAAGCTTTACGGCGTTGAAGAGAACACCTACTCGGGCGAGGCGCAGATGATGGATCTCGTCCACCAGATGCGCACGCGCATCGTGACCAGCCCCGTGTTCACCGGCCAGCGCATCGCGGGCGCCATCCTGTTCGAGGCGACCATGGATCGCGAGTTCGGTGGCAAGCCGGCGGCTGACTATCTGTGGGGCAAGCAGGTAGTGCCGTTCCTCAAGATCGACAAGGGTCTCGCGGATGAGGTGAATGGCGTGCAGCTCATGAAGCCCATGCCGACGCTCGATGATCTGCTCAAGAAGGCGAAGAGCAAGGGCATCTTCGGCACGAAGGAGCGGTCGGTCATCAAGCAGAACAATGCGGAAGGCATCAAGGCTGTGGTGAAGCAGCAGTTCGAGATCGCAAGGCAGGTGCTGTCGCACGATCTCGTGCCGATCGTCGAGCCGGAAGTGGACATCAAGAATCCGGACAAGAAGGGTTCGGAAGAGATCCTCAAGAAGGAAATCCTCGCGGAGCTGGACAAACTACCGGCGAATCAGCAGGTGATGCTGAAGCTCACGATTCCGGATGTGGACAATTTGTATGCGGATCTCGTGAAGCATCCGCGCGTGCTGAAGGTGGTGGCGTTGTCGGGCGGTTACTCGCGCGACGAGGCCAACAAGCGGCTGGCGCGGCAGAACGGGATGATTGCGAGCTTCTCGCGGGCGCTCTCTGAAGGGCTCACGGCGCAGCAGAGCGATGCGGAGTTCAACAAGTCGCTGGATACGGCGATTGAATCCATCTACCAGGCTTCCAAGACCTGATCGTTGACCAGCCAGTAGTCCAAAGGCCCCGGCAGCGAAAGCTTCCGGGGCTTTTTCGTTCTGGCCCGCAAGAAGCGGTCCAACCTATGACCGTCAAACCGTTGATTTTTCGAAGTAATTTCAACCGGTGCATCCGTTAAGAAAGATATCTTGACTTGTATAATGCGTATAAGAAAGACTTCTTTCCTAGATACATTCGTTAGGAAAGCAAAGTGCCCCGAACCACCGGCTCTTATATATCCAACTCGGCAGCAGGCGAAAAAGTGCGGGCTTTCGTGCCCGCGCCCTTGCCCGTTACCCATCCGCCCATCTCCCTGGATGGAATCCTCGCGCAGAGGCTAGTCGCTGCGGAACAGGCACTGCGCCACCTCGATCTCGCATCGCAGATGGTGCCGTCGGTCGAGTGGTTTCTATATGGCTTCGTGCGCAAGGAAGCCGTCCTGTCGTCGCAGATCGAAGGCACGCAGGCGACGCTCACCGATCTTCTGCAATTCGAAGCCAGTGAAGACACGCAGCCCACGCCTGACGTCGAAGAAGTCTGCAACTATGTCGAGGCGCTGAAATACGCGCGTGCGCAGCTGGCATCACGCAAGGGTTTGCCGCTCTCCATGCGCCTGCTCAACGAGACGCACAAACGACTCATGCGCGGCGCGCGTGGGGCGCACAAAGCACCCGGGCAGATCCGTCGCACGCAGAACTGGATCGGCGGCTCGCGTCCGGGCAACGCCGCGTTCGTACCGCCGCCGCCGGAGGCGGTTCCCCAACTACTCGCGGCGCTCGAAAAGTATGTGCACGGCGACGATGCGCTGCCGCCGATTGCGCGTGCGGCGCTCGTCCATGTTCAGTTCGAGACCATTCATCCATATCTCGATGGCAACGGCCGCATCGGGCGCTTGCTCATCTCGCTGCTGCTCGAACATTGGAAGCTGCTGCCGTATCCGTTGCTCTATCTCAGCTTGTTCTTTCGGCGGCACCAGTCCGAGTACTACCGCCGTCTGGGTCGGGTGCGCACGGATGGCGATTGGGAAGGGTGGCTCGACTATTTCCTCGATGGAGTGGCCACCGTGGGCGAAGAAGCGGTCACGCTTGCGCGGGAGTTGTTCAACCTGGTCGCCGTGGATCGCGCGAAGGTGTTGGAGGAAAGCTCGACATCGGTCGCCGCCGCGCGGCTGTTCGAGATGTTGCCCGCCCACCCGGTGCTGAGCGTTACTAGTTCGATGCGGATGCTTGGCACCACCAAACCGACTGCTGCGAAGGCGATCGATACCCTCGTCGCGGCCAGCGTGCTCGTGGAAACCACGGGCAGAAAGCGCGATCGTTCGTTCTCCTATAAGGCCTACCTGGACAAACTCGGATCCGGGACGTGACGTTCATGAACATCTCGTCACTCGGGCCGCGCATGCAGGGCGCTGCCTCCAGGGTCTAGCTTTCCCATCTGGCAGAATCCGGGTGGAAAGTGGGTTCGACTTGAGATGACGCTAGAGGCGGACATGTGCATTGAACGAGACCGCTGGCCGCAGCAGCCCTCTATGCTCGCGCCGAATGAATCATGGCGACACTGATCCGCTCCCTCGGCTCCGCCCGCTTCGACAGCCGCGGCGAGCTGCGTCTGGCCGAACGCCTCAAAGACTTCCTCGAAGAGAACGCCTACATCTGGCACAACCTGCCGATGGGCCCGCGCGGCCGGCATCCCGACTTTGTCATCGTCCACCCTGCTAAGGGCGCGTTGGTGCTCGAGGTGAAAGACTGGCGGATGGACACGATTGCGTCCGCGAACAAGTCGGATGTGGAGCTCGTGACAACCGGTGGAACGGTTCGAACGCTCAGCCTCTTCGAACAAGCCCGCGGCTACATGTTCGATGTGATGAAGCTGATCCAGAGCGATGGGGTGCTTCTCCATCCGCCGGGTCACCCGTATCAGGGCAAGTCGATCGTGCCGTTTGGGTATGGCGTCGTGTTCACGAACATCATTCGCAAACAGTTCGCGCAGACTGACCTGCATGAAGCTTTTCCTGAAGACCGCTGTGTGTTCAAAGACGAGATGAGTGAGAGTGTCGATCCAGAAGCCTTTTGCGCTCGGCTCTGGAAGATGGTGCCGCCGCGGGTGGGTTCGACATTGACTCTCCCCGAGTTCGATCGCTTGCGCGGCCTACTCTTTCCCGAGATTCGGATTCGTCAGATCGCGCTTCCGCTGGAAGCGAAGGCGTCAGGGCAAAGAGATCAAATCCTCGCGGTGATGGACTTGCATCAGGAGCAGGTGGCGCGGTCATTAGGCGAAGGCCACCGAATCATTCGTGGCGTCGCCGGATCGGGAAAGACGCTCATCCTGGCCTTTCGCGCCGAACATCTGGCGCGGGCGGCCAGCAAACCCGTGCTGATTCTTTGCTACGCCAACGGCATCGCGGGGAGGCATCGAAGATGCGATGAAAGAGCGTGGGGTAGAAGTTCGCGTTCACTATCCGCGGCTATGCCTGTCAGGCTCGCAGTTACACACATCCTACCCACGGCTAACTACCACGCCGGGGCCATCAAGTGGACGGGCCGGACAAGTGGCCGCACAACCGCCGAGATCGGTCCGAAATATTGATTTAGGCTACACTTCGGCCCGGCCCCAGCAACTGAATTGGGGCTTAGCGGCAGCATAAGAAAAGTCGAGAGAACCAATAAGATGCCACTGACGCAATGAATGTCCACACCCACGAAGAACTCAAGAGCCACATCTGGGATATCGCCAACCGCCTGCGTGGCCCATACCGCCCGCCGCAGTACCGCTTGGTCATGTTGCCGCTTGTGGTGCTGCGGCGCCTGGATTGCGTGCTCGAACCGACCAAGGATGCGGTTCTAAAGGCACACGAGAAAAACAAGAAGCTGGCTCCGGCCGCGCTCGAGAAAATCCTCAGCAAGGCCGCGGACCGGAAGCGCAAGAACACTGTCCTCTACAACACCAGTTCGTACACCTTCCAGAAACTCCTGGGCGACGCCGAGAACATCGCGTCCAATCTCGTGTCGTACATCGATGGCTTCTCGCCCACCGCACGCAACATTTTCGAGAAGTTCAAGTTCAGCGAGCAGATCGAGAAGCTGGATACCAGCAACCGGCTGTTCACCATCGTTAAGTTGATGGCCGAGATCGATCTGCACCCATCGCGCATCGACAACCTGCAGATGGGTTACCTGTTCGAGCATCTAGTGATGCGCTTCAACGAACAGGCAAACGAAGAGGCCGGAGATCACTTTACACCGCGCGAAGTTATCCGACTGATGGCCAACCTGGTCTACACCGGGGAGAAGGATGTCTACACGCCCGGCATCTACCGCACCATCTATGACCCGACCTGCGGCACCGGCGGCATGCTGTCTGAATCCGAGAAGTTCATCCTCGATCAGAACGCACAAGCCAACCTCGCGCTTTTCGGGCAGGAATACAACGACGAGTCCTGGGCGATCTGCTGCTCAGACATGCTCATCAAGGACGAAGACACTAAGAACATTGTCCTCGGCGACACTCTGGGCGACGGCAAGACCCGTGACGGGTTCCAAGGCAAACACTTCCACTACCTGTTGGCTAACCCGCCGTTCGGCGTGGAGTGGAAGGACCAGAAGGTCACCGTCGAGAGAGAGCACAACGATCTCGGCTTCGACGGCCGCTTCGGCGCAGGCTTGCCTGCCATCAACGACGGCTCGCTGCTGTTCCTGCAGCACATGATTTCCAAGATGTACCCGTACAAACACGGTGACGTGGATGCGGTGGGATCGAAGATCGCCATCGTCTTCAATGGTTCCCCGCTGTTCTCAGGCGACGCGGGCTCGGGCCCTTCCAACATCCGCCGCTGGATCATCGAAAAGGACTGGCTGGATGCCATCGTCGCATTGCCGGACCAGCTCTTCTACAACACGGGCATCTACACTTACGTCTGGCTGGTGAGCAACCGCAAGCCGAAGGAGCGGCGAGGCAAGGTGCAGCTCATCGACGGTACGCGCTTCTTCCAGAAGATGAAGAAGAGCCTGAACAACAAGCGTAACGAGATCACCGAAGAGCAGATCCGGCAGCTGACGCACCTATACGGTAACCACCGGGACGGCGAGACCGCGCGGGTGAAGATCGACGACGAGATTGAGACCCGAGTGGTTTCCCGCATCTTTCAAAATCACGAATTCGGGTATCTCAAAGTAACCGTCGAGCGTTCGCTAAGAATGAATTTCGAGGCCAGCGCCGAGCGCATCGCGCGGTTGAACGATCAGACGGCATTCGTCAACCTGGCCGTCTCAAAGAAGCGCAAGGACACCAAGGCGAGCCAGCGTGAAGTCGCCGAAGGCGAAGCCCAGCAAGATTTGATCCGGAAGTTGCTGGCTTCGATGGCTGGCAAGGGACGCTACCGGGATCGCGCGCAGTTCGAAATTGACCTGACGGATTCGGCAAAGCGCACCGACATCAAGCTGGCAGCGCCGGTAAAGAACGCCGTGCTCGCGGCGCTGGGCGAACGAGATCCGAAAGCGGAAATCTGCCGGGATGCCAAAGGCAATCCGGAGCCGGACAGCGAACTGCGCGATACCGAAAACATTCCTCTGCCAGCGGACACCAAACTACCGCTGCCGATGGCGTTCGGCCCGGACAAAGACAACGCGGACCTGGTAAAGAAGTTCCGCAAGGACATTGACGGTTTCATTGCGCGCGAAGTGCTGCCCCATATACCCGATGCGTGGGTGGACTACTCCAAGACCAAGGTCGGGTATGAAATCCCGATCAACCGGCATTTCTACGTATACAAGCCGCCGCGTCCGCTGGCCGAGATCGAGGCGGACATTGCGGGGCTGGAAGCCGAAATCGCGCGGTTGCTGAAAGGCTTGGTCTCGTGAATAAGGACATCGCGCCAGCCACCGAAGGCCAACTACTGATCTGTGGGAGAACAGGCAAATGAGCCATCCCGCAGGTTGGTCGCAAAGGCGGCTAAAGTTCGTCGCCACCTATAACGATGAAGTATTGCCTGAAAATACGGAAGATCTGACAGAGATCCACTACGTCGAGATTTCCGGCGTGTCGCTCATTGGTGGACTCGAAGAGGTCAACAGACTCGCGTTCTATAAAGCGCCTTCGCGTGCACGGAGAAGGGTTAAGAGTGGCGACATCCTGATTTCAACAGTGCGCACTTATTTGAGGGCAATTGCGGCAATCAAGCTCGCACCAGATAACTTGATTGCGTCGACGGGTTTCTGCGTAGTTCGACCGGGGGATGCTGTTGATTCGGAATTTCTAGGTTGGGTTGCGAAGTCTGAACCCTTTGTTTCTGAAGTCGTCTCACGCTCGGTTGGTGTCAGCTATCCGGCGATCAATTCAAGCGAGTTAGTCACGATCAATGTGCCTTTGCCGCCGCTCATATCTCAACGTCATATTGCTGCGTTCCTGAATGAAAAGACCGCGCGAATCGACGCGCTGATCGCCAGGAAGCGTGCGCTGCTGGAGCGGCTGGCCGAGAAGCGTCAGGCGCTCATCGCGCGGGTCGTGACTAGGGGCTTGAATACTCAAGTACCAACGAAGCCGTCAGGTGTTAACTGGTTAGGAGATGTTCCGGCGCATTGGGAGATAGGAAACCTCCGTAGATTCGCGCAGATGAGAACCGGACACACGCCGTCTCGATTAGTTGCTGAGTACTGGGATGACTGCAAAATTCCATGGTTCTCTCTGACCGATGTCTGGCAACTACGTGATGGCACGCGTTGGTATCTGGGGGAAACGGAGGAAAAAATCAGTGAACTCGGGCTAGCAAACTCCGCGGCGGAGCTACTTCCGGCCGGTACAGTCATTTTCTCCAGAACTGCATCAGTTGGATACTCGGGCATCATGCCTGTCGCAATGGCGACAACTCAGGACTTTTGGAACTGGATTTGCGGACCAAGATTGCACCCGGAGTATTTATTGTTGCTCTTCCGCGCGATGATACAAAAATTCGAAGAAAGCACAAGCGGTTCGACACACAAGACTATCTATCAGGGGGTTGCCGCTGGTCTGGAGATTTGCGTCGCGCCCCTCCATGAACAGAAAGCAATCGTCGACTTCGTCTTCCAGAGAGCGACCGCAATTGATCAGGTTGCAATGCGCGTTCGGAAGTCAGTTGAGAAACTGACGGAATACCGCGCGGCGCTAATAACCTCCGCTGTCACAGGTCAGATTTCAGAACTGCGCTGAACGTCGGGAGTTTGCATGTCCGGCCATACCGAGAACGATTTCGAAGCCGCGATTGAAGCCGGCCTTGTTGGCGCGGGCGACTACGAGAAACGCTCGCCAAGCGCCTATAGCGGAGCTTTGGCACTGTTTCCTGAAGACGTGATCGGCTTCCTGAAAGACAGCCAACCTCTCAAATGGGATCAACTGCAAAAGCTGCTTGGTGACAAAACCGGAGACACGCTCCTCAGCGACCTCACCCGAGAACTGGAAATCAAAGGCACGCTGCACGTGCTGCGCCACGGCTTCAAGAGCTACGGCAAAACCTTCAGGCTGGCGTACTTTCGGCCCAACACCGGCATGAACCCCGAGGCGGTGGAAAAGTACATTCACAACCGTTTCACCATCACTCGCCAGGTCGCTTTTACGTCGGTGCTGAAGAAGCCAGAGGGTGGCCAGCGCAGGTGCATCATTGACGTGACACTCGCCGTCAATGGCCTCCCCGTCGCTACCGCCGAACTGAAGAATCCGCTGACCGGACAGCGTGTCGCCGACGCCGTGCATCAGTACATGAACGATCGTGACGAACGCGATCTGCTGTTCGCGTTCAAGAAACGCGCGCTGGTGCATTTCGCGGTGGATCCCGACGAAGTGCGCATGACCACTCGGTTGAAGGGCAAGGAAACCGTCTTCTTGCCATTCAATCGTGGCAATGGCCACGGCGCCGGCAATCCGCCGGTCCAAGGCAACTGGAAGACCCACTACCTCTGGGATGAAGTGCTTCGGGCCGACAGCCTCCTCGACATCCTGCAGCGCTTCATGCATCTGGAAACGAAGGAACGGCAGATCAAGACGGATCGAGGTGTGCGCACGATAGTCAAGGAAACGATGGTCTTCCCGCGCTACCACCAACTTGATGCGGTGCGCCGGCTGGTCGCCCATGCCCGGGCAAGCGGTTCGGGTCGCAACTACCTGGTTCAGCATTCGGCCGGTTCCGGAAAGTCGAACTCCATCGCGTGGTTGGCGCATCGGCTTGCCAGCCTGCACGACGAGCAGGATCAGAAGGTTTTCCACAGCGTCGTGGTCGTCACCGACCGCCGCGTGCTCGACCAGCAGCTGCAGAACACTATCTACCAGTTCGAGCACAAGACCGGCGTGGTCGAAAAGATCGACGAGAACACGCAGCAGCTCGTGCGCGCGTTGTCCGGTGGTACACCCATCGTCATCACCACCATCCAGAAGTTCCCATTTATCTCGCAGGCGCTGGCGACATTGGACAAGAAGGGCGAGGGCGTGAAGATAGATACCGCCGGCAAGCGCTACGCGGTGATCGTGGACGAGGCGCATTCCTCGCAGAGTGGCGAGACGGCGACCGCGTTGCGCGGCATGCTGAATCGCGCCGGTATCGAATCGGCAATTGCGGCGCAGCTATCTGATGAAGAGGATGACAGTCTGACCGAAGAGGTTCGAGCGACCATCCTGCGCGACGCGATGAAACGCACGCGCCAACCGAACTTGAGCTTCTTCGCTTTCACCGCAACCCCCAAGTTCAAGACCAAGGCCTTGTTCGACGAGCCGGGACCGAACGGCACTTCGCCCTTCCACGAATACAGCATGCGTCAGGCCATCGAGGAAGGCTTCATCATGGACGTGCTGCGGAATTACACCACCTACAAGCGGTTCTTCGGCTTGATCAAGAAGGTGGAGAACGATCCGGACGTTCCGCGGCGCAAGGCGGCCAAGGCGTTGACCAGGCATGTGGAGCTGCATCCGGTCAACATCGAACAGGTGGTGTCGGTCATCGTCGAACACTTCCGGCTGAACGTGCTCCACGAACTGGGCGGCCGCGCCAAAGCGATGGTTGTGACCGGTTCTCGCCTGTCCGCGGTCAAGTACAAGCTGGCATTCGATCGCTACATCAGAGACCAAGGTTACGAAGGCATCCGTTCTCTGGTTGCGTTTTCCGGCACGGTGGAAGATCCCGACGATCCCGGCTCGGCTTATACCGAAGTGTCGATGAACGAAGGATTGTCCGAGAGCGAACTGCCGGAGGCCTTCGACGGCGATAACTACCGTGTTCTGCTGGTGGCGGAGAAGTACCAGACCGGTTTCGATCAGCCATTGCTGCAAACGATGTACGTAGTTAAGCGGCTGGCCGGTGTGCAGGCGGTACAGACGTTGTCGCGACTCAATCGGATGGCGCCGGGCAAGGCGCGAACTTTCGTACTCGACTTCGTCAACGAGGAAGCGGAGATCTACGACGCATTCAAGCCTTACTATGAGTTCACTCCGGTGGGTGATAACGCCGACCCCGGACAATTGTCGGAGCTGCAGCACAGGTTGCTGCAATCGGCGATATTCACGCCCGCCGATGTTCAGGTATTCGCTGAAGTCTGGTATCGACGCAAGCGCGACCATTCCGCCAGCGACCACCGCCTGATGAACTCGGTGTTGGACAAAGTGGTGCAGCAGTTCGGCGAGCGCGAAGTGGAGGAGCGGGAAGAGTTCCGTGGACAGCTGACAGCCTTTCGCAACCTCTATGCCTTTCTGTCGCAGATCATTCCTTACCAGGACACCGAGCTGGAAAAGCTCTACACCTTCTCGCGCAACCTGATCGCGAAGTTGCCGCCGCCTGACGATGGCGGGAATTTCGTGCTCGATGACGAGGTGGCGCTGCGCTATTACCGGCTGCAGCAGATGACGGAAGGATCGATCGAGTTGTCCGAAGGCTATGCGGCGCCGCTGAAGGGCCCTACCGACGTGGGCACGGCACGCGTCGCCGACGAAGAAGTGCCTCTATCCAGCCTGGTGGATAGATTGAACGAGCGCTTTGGCACCAATTTCACGGAGGCAGATCAGCTGTTCTTCGACCAAATTCGCGCCACTGCCGAGCAGAGCGAACAGATCGCGGAAGCCGCGCGCGCGAACAACCTGCCGGACTTCACCGCCTATCTGGATCGCGTGCTGGACGAACTGTTCATCGATAGGATGGAAGGCAACGAAGAGATCTTCTCGCGAGTCATGACCGACAACGCATTCCGTACCGCCGCGCATCAGCACCTGGCTGCCGAAATCTTCAACCGGGTCCGGAGTAAGACCGACGGGAAGCGCCCTGAGAGTGGGTTGCGTGATCCGGATGCAAGCTAAGGCCTGTGTGTGCGCAGCGGCAATTTCCGAGAAGCTAGCCTGGGCTTAAGCGTGGCGAGTGGCTGGAGAGCGATGTGAGCGACGACGACCTTGATGTTGAAGATTTAAAGAAGAACTGGATTTGCGTCGATTGCGTCGGCGAGGATTTTCTGCGCGCTGAAATCGAACGCCTCGGCACGAACGAAGCTTGCTCGTACTGCGACAGCGAGGAGAAGACGATCTCGCTGGAAGACTTCTCGGACTACATCGATACCGCGTTCGAGCAGCACTACCACCGCACGTCGCCCGATCCCGAAGATGGAATCGACTGGCTCATGGCGAAGGAGGGCAATTGGGAGCGCGCAGGCGAGCGTTCGACCGACGCCATAGGCAATGCAGCCCGGATCGACGAAGACCCCGCTGAGCATGTGCGACAGATTCTCTCCGACCGGCACTACGATCACCATGAGGCGAAGACCGGGGCGGAGGGTGAGTTTGACGAGGACGCCCACTACGAGGAAGGGCCCGTCCAGGATTACGAGCTGCAAGCGGAATGGCAGCACTTTCAAAAAAGCCTGCAGACGGAGTCGCGCCTGTTTAACAGCGCGGCGGCGGCGACGCTGGATTCGGTGTTTGAGAAGGTCGAAGAGCACAAGACGCACGACGGGCGCTCGGCGATTGTTGATGCGGGGCCGGGCAAGCCGATTAGCGCCTTGTACCGGGCGCGGGTTTTTCAGTCTGGTGAGAAGCTCGAGGACGCGCTCAAGCGGCCGGACCGCGATTTGGGGCCGCCGCCACCCAAGTTCGCGATGGCGGGAAGGATGAACGCGCGTGGAATCGCCGTGTTCTATGGCGCGACTGACTCTGATGTCGCGCTCGCCGAGACGAGGCCCCCGGTCGGGAGCAAGGTGGCTGTCGCGAGATTTGAGATTACGCGCCCGCTCCGGCTCCTTGATATCGAAGTACTGCGCGAAATTTTTGTCGAAGGCAGCATCTTCGATAGCAGCTTTCTGGGTCGGCTGGAGAAAGCCAAATTCCTTCGCACGGTGAGTCACCGAATTACTGCACCAGTTATGCCGGATGATGAGCTGTTCGACTATCTCGTTACACAGGCGATAGCCGACTATCTAGCGGGCCGCAGTGACCTCGCGATTGACGGCATCATCTATCCATCGGTTCAAGATGGCGGCAACAAAAAGAACATCGTTCTGCTTCACAAGGCGGCGCGGGTCGAGAATCTCGATCTTCCCGCTGGAACTGAAATCAGTTCCTTCCTGCATCACTACGATGAGGACGGCGAGTCTCCGGACTACTCGGTGCACGAGGAAGTGCCGCCCGCGAAGAAGGAGCCGGAGAAACATGATCGCGTTTCCGACTTCATCGAGGCGCTAACTCGCCATCCTGGAATGCCGCGCGATGACGATACGCGACCGACGACCCTCAAGATCGATCTCGACTCAATCGAGGTGAATCACATCCAGAATGTAAGCTACGGCAAGAAGCAATTCGGCGTTCGCCGTCATCGCAGCGAAAAGCGCGAACCGACTTTCGCGCGGATGCCGACCGATGCCGAGCGCGATGAGTTACTGAAAGACCTGTAGCGCCTGCTCAAGCAGGTGAGGCGGGAGTCCAGCCGAGTTCGGTTTCTATTTTCTTACGATAGCTCGTGGCGATCTGAGGCGGCGCGAACCGAATGTAGTTTTCTGCATTTTGGCGTTCTTCGCCGGTCAAGCCGCCGAGGTATTTGACGACCTGTTTTGCCGTGCGCTTTCGAGGGAGGTCAGGCCCTAACGCCGTCCAGATCACGACGTCGATCCTTCTTTCCCGCGCCCACGCAGGAAGGCCAACGATATTCTTTGGCGAACGTCCCTTCGTCCACGAAGCGATACTGGCAGCGGCAGTTCCCTCTCGGATTCTCAATCCTTCTATCGCCGAAACAATGTCCGGATAGTCCATAACGGCCCACAGAGCTGGTACCGGATCGGCGGAGCGGTGAAGTACGAGCGTCAATCGACCGTTCGCCGTTTTCTTGGCATCCGATTTTCGAAGAAACTCCACGCGAACCTGCGGGCCGTCTGTGAGCCATGCGGTCTTCAGGCGGAGTTTCTCAGGCTTCCAGACCAGCGATCCCCAGCCCAGGCACGCAATGAGCGGCATCACGCGGCTCCCTTCGTTGTAGTTTGTCTTTTCCAGACACATTTTCCGATGGATCGGAACTTGCTGATGCCGAGCGCTCCCCGCTCGTTGCGCGACTTCGATCCTGGCGCTGTTAGCGCCGCGATGACTGATTCGCGGTTGGCTTCGTAGATTGCAGTCGCATCAAGCGCCTCATCCATCAGCACAAGCAGCACGGCGTCGAATTCCTTCTTGATGTCGATTTTGCCGATGCGTTGACCTTGCTTGCTGCCCGGAAGAATGCAGCGGCCTTTGACTTGAAGACGGACGCGGACGTCATTCTCGAGACGGATCGCGTCATAGCCCGCCGTTCTGGCTTCCGTCAGTTCCAGGCCGAGAATGCGCGCCGCTTCGAATTCCGCGACTTCGCCCGTGACGCCGAGCGGCTTGCCGGTCAATGTGCGGTAGCGCCGGGCGAGCTTCTTCGCCTCGGAGAGTACAGCCAGAATTTCATCATGGGTTTCGTTCGTCATGATGTTTTCAACTGCTTTGATTTCATATCGAACTGTTGATACTCAATGGGCAGGACGAAGTCCCGACGCAGACATTCGATATAGGCCTTTGCCTTCTTGTCAAAGCCAGCTTCGCCGACAACGACCAGTCGGTTGGCTCTCGTTGCACCCGGCCAGCAGGAATATTCAAGTAATTGTCCGAGTGCTTCGCGGATGCATGCTTGCGCCGATCCGGCGGTCTTGATCTCGTAATAGACGCGCTCGTTACCGCCACGCACGTAGACATCGATGCTCGTGCCGTTGCCTGTCGGATACTCCTTCTTGGTGCTGCCTTCGCCGTGGATCGCTTCAAGATAAACGGCGAGCGCGTCACCGATCTTGTTGTGATGCAGATCGACTTCGATCGTCTTTGCAGTGCGTATGTAAGAGGTCTTGGCTGCGCGCGACTTGGCGCGGGAACCTTGCCGTTCGCGTTCGGCGGTGCCTGCCGGGAAGCTCTCTTCGCCCTCGACGTATTCGTACACCGGCAATAGCTGATCCAGGTCATCCAGAGCGGCATCCAAGTCGATTGCATCGGCGGGTTGAAGCTTGCCGATGAAGATGAAATTGCCGAGGTGAATGTCTTCAGTTGGAATCGTGGCAACCGGATGGTTCGGCTTGCGCCCGCTATCCCAGCGCCACATCTCAAACCCCTCGAATGTCTCGGGATAGACGCGGAAAAACTTGTTGAAGCGCTCGATTTTTGGGGCCAAAAGAGCGACGACCTTATCCTCGGGAAGCTCCCGCGTCGGCTGCAATGAGAAAGCGATGCCGTAGCGAAAGGTTCTAATGTCGTCTACCAGCTCGAAGCCCACGTTGAACTGCAGCTCACTTAGGCCGCCGACGTGAAAAACATAGTCTCTGTCTTTGTCGGCGTCAGGAACCTTTGCGTAGAAGATCGTGCGCGGCAGTCGCTCCTTCCTCTTGTGCTGCTTTCGCCACTCCGGCAGGCCGCCGATGGGATGGGCCAGGGCATGTTCGTTCAGCGCCGTCACAACCTGCTGTAAGCTCATTGCGCGCGGGCGAGTCCGGGGCGCAATTGATCCATCGCGGTAGAAGCGCACGGTCTCATCGTCCATCTCTACTGGGCTGGTCTTGAATCCGGCTCTCTGCCATTGACCGGCTTGTGGGCTCGATTCCTGATTCTCCCACCACTGCCTGTGATTGCGCGCGGTAGCCGGCAACTCTCTGCCGAGAATTTCTTCGACTTCGATAAAGGTCAAGACTATTTCCCGTGTCGAATGCGGAAGGTTAGACAGATATTCACCGAGCGCAGCATAGATGCTCTCGCGATTCCTCTTGCGTACTGCAGCCATTGGTTTCTCCCACAGTCTTTTGTTAGTTCGTAGCGCAATTCCAGGGCTATCGCAAGCCCGGGGCCTATGACGCCGTTTGTCGCCGTTTCCCGCGCCAACGAGGTCTAACCAGAATCCGCTTATCTAACGGCGCGACGGCGGACGCTCATCGCCTCTTCATCGATTCCATCGCAAAATCGCGTCACTAGCCTCGCGAAGCGACTAACTTCACAAGTAGAATCGTCCTAGTAGTCGTTGTGAAGTGATGGGGCAGGCCGATTAGTGTCGGCCTGCCCATGAATCGGGTAAGTAGGCGATGCCGTATCGACCGGCAAGGAAGTGGCGACGATGCTCTCAGCTCCGCTCCAGGATGCTTCCATGTTTATGGAAGTTGAAGTAGCGACGTGGCGCGCCTTGCTGGACGCGAACGGTGAACAGGCACGGCTTTCAGGGAAGGCCTTCTCGCATCAAGAGCTGATAGCGTCTCTAGTAGCTGGAGACATTGCGCCAGAGTTTTACAGCGCACTCGAGATTGTCCAGGAATTAGGGACGGACGACGGTCGAGCGCACATTCAGCAACTTGCCAACGAGCAGAGTATTTCGCTGCCTGTTTCGGCATCGGATCTTCCGGCGCGCGAATTCGCCGCCCAGCTGATTCTGCGCAGGGCGGGCGAACAGAAAATCAATGAACTCTTGCAGGTCGCGCAGCTTTCGCTCCGATCAGTTGAGTCGCCGCGTAAGTATCGGGAGTACGTCGGTAAGACAACTCCAACTGAGGCGAAACTAAACGCGCAGAAACTAAAAGCGGCAATTGAGAGTTGGTGTCGCGACCACCAGAAGAACGATGTTGTCACTGTCCAGGTGCATTTGGTTAACGAGGAGTGGTACTGCCAAATCGTGCGCGGCGACGACGTGAAGCGCGTGATGGAGGTCAAGGGCCAAGCCATTGTCCCGCTGCAATACCGCCCCGCCGCTACCGATTTGCTTCGATTTGATCCGAAGACAGGTCGCATCGGTATAGCGACCCGTTATGGGCAGATGATTCAGGGGTATCGCGCAGTACTCGGCAGCTGTTTGGCTGGCGATGAGCAGTTCTTTGCCGGTGAAAACATTTGTTCTCTCAGGCCGCTTGAAGAGCAGCGTGGCGCGCTGTTTGCTGAGGATAGGCTTCCTCTCGGAATTCGGCGCATCGACACCGTCGAGTTGCTTTGGCGACGTGGCGAGCGCGATAAGGTCTGGGTAAGAGGTCGTGACTGCTTCAAGGTTTTGGATGATTTGGAGGCGAAACTCCAGGAAGGGGAAATTGCCGAAGCAAGATTACTCGTGCATTTCTCGGTGGGTGGCCGCCCCGGTCAAGTGGTTCTTAAAATTCCGAACATCATCGATATCAAGGCGGGAGGTCGCGAGGCTCTGGTCGAGCGCTTCCTAGACTCGGTTCGCCTGCGTGGCTCTTTCGCTGATGATGGCGCGCCTCGAACCTTCTGGGGTCTTTTCCCGTGGCGTCTGAAAGAGGCTGAGTGGCGTCGAAGGCTCGGAAGTTCCTTTGACGAGCTTGTTGGGCGCAGGACGCTGCGACCGATATCGCTTGCAGCAGTTTCACACCCTGGTCACACATCGGGCGTGGCTTTGGAGGTCGTAGGAACCGAGGGTGGTGCTCTGATTGGCGCGAGTGAGGATGAAGCCGTTGGGGTGCGGATGCTGACGTCGTCGGATATCGAAGGCTACCAACTTGAGCCCGCAGATCTCGCGCAAGAAATTCAGCAAAAAATTGGCCTTCAGGGCGAATGTCGAGAGCTTAGCAATGGTCTATGGTGCTTGGGTCAAAGAACCTTCCAACTCAATCGCGATATCGCCGTCTTTCTTTGTCTTCGACAACCGAACGATGCAGTCGCCGCTGTCGTCGACACTGAAGCAAAAACTCGGGGAACGGCTGTCGTGTTGTATCCGGAATGCGGACACAATCCTGTTGCGCCTGGAGCGGGCGTCGCGTGCCGACTGCCCCATGGACCGTACGATGATGTCGTCGAGAAAATAGTTGTTCAGCTCGGCTGGCAAGCATCTGTACCGGCAAACATATGGTCTTCCGCCGATCTTATTCTCGACTCGGCCAAAGGCTTGGGTTGGTATCGAGGAACCGCGCTGGACGAACTTCGCCCGGATACACACGCGTTCAAATTTGCAGCTGCAGTGGCGAAGGCCGGTGGCAACGTGGTGTCAAAGAATGATCTCAATTCCTTGCTTTCCGCGAATCGCAGTGATGATGAGCCTGCCAAAAAGGCGAAGTCTGGCTTCATCAAAGCGGTTAGAGCCAGCTTTAAGGCCAAGGGTCTTTCAAGCCCACCGGAGATCGGAGCCCTGTTCAGGGCAATAGCAAATGGATATGCCCTGCAAGGGACCGCCAAAGTACTCGAGTAGGTCGGCAGTGCCTTTCCGGTGACTTCGCGGCCTAGGCACACGCGCATTCTAGGTCACCACGTCGGCACCGACATCGAGCATGTCGACCCGCATCCTTTCTTCACGCGGATCCCCCGCGATTGGAGAAGGAAATGCCGAAGCACGAAAGAGTTGTAGTCCTGGTCAACCAGGTCAAGGTCGAGTTCGATCACCACGAACAGACTGGCCGTTCCATCAAGGAGCGTGCGCATATTCATATCGACCACAAGCTCTGCGTGGACGACGACGACCCGCAAGCGCACGGCGACCGATATCACGATGGAGAGTTGAGCTTCGTCGGTGACGACGAAGTGCTGCATCTCAAGGATCACCAGCACTTCTGGTCGATTGCGCCGTCCGGGCATGGCGTGAAGGTGACGATCAACGGCAAGTCGTATGATTTTCCGAGCCCTCGGCAGACCGGCAAGTCCATCAAAGAGCGCGCGGGAATCCCGTTGGGTGACGTTCTCTTCCGCGACCGGCCCGGGGAAGACGAGGTCATTCCGGACGATGCGAAGGTGGTTCTACGGCACGGCGACTGCTTCCACAGTTCTCCGCCCGCGAACTACGGCGACGGAACCCTTATCACGGCGGCTGACGTCGGCTACGAGAGATACGAGGCACTGAAGCAGCCGGACGGGTGGACGTTTCTGGTGGTCCCCGAGTACAGGCTGCCCGAAGGGTTTCTTCCGCGTGTCGCACGTTTGCTCATCAAGCTCCCGCCGCTATTTCCGGACGCCGCGCCCGACATGTTCTGGATCAGCCCGGACGTGAAGACTGAACTCGGCGCGATGCCTCAGGGCACTTCGAAGGAGGATCTGCTGGGATCTCAGTGGCAGAGATTCTCGTGGCATCTACAACCCGGCGCGTGGCGCGCCGGTGCAAGTACGCTGCGCGACTACATGCGATGCGTGCGCGCGCGTTTCGAGAAGCGGAACTAGGGGAGCGCGCCATGAAACTCCGAATCTCTGAACAGCTCTGGAGCTCGTTGCGCACGCAGCTCTTCGTGCGTGACGATGTCGAAACGGCGGGCCTAATGCTCGTCGAGTCAACCCAGACGATGGCAGGCACGGTGGGGGTGGTGCGCGAAGCGTTTGCGCTGCCCGAGAGTGCTTACGCCATTCGCCGTCGCGATCAAATCTCCATCGACCCAATAGCTCTCAATCGCCTCACCCGTCCCGCCCGCGATCGCGGGTGGGGAGTGTTCACCATCCACACTCATCCGGGCGCGTCGGAAGCGTGGTTTTCCCATGCAGACAATGCGGGAGACGCTCGATTGATGCCGTCGCTGGCGTGCCAGATGCCCAATGCACCTCACGGGTCGCTGGTCGTTGTGGATAGCGGACACGTCGTTGCGCGAAGCCTTGAATCGAACGGCGCGCTTCAGCCGATGGAGGTGCGCGCCGTGGGCAGAACACTGCACACGCCCAATTCAATATCCGTCCGCTCTGAGCCTTGGTTTGCGCGCCAAGAGGTTGCACTTGGGCGCAGCGGGCAAGCGCGGCTGCGGAAGGTGCGCGTCGCGGTCGTCGGACTAGGCGGCATCGGGTCGGTGGTGGCCATGCAACTCGTGCATCTTGGCGTAGGCGAACTAGTTCTAATCGACGGCGATGTCGTCGAAGCTTCGAACTTGTCGCGGATCGTGGGCGCGACACAGGAAGATGTTGGTCGAACGGCCAAGGTGGAGGTCGCTCGGCGTTATGCGGAGTCGCTGGGATTCTCGAAAATCGAGATTCACCCGGCCTACCTAGGCCCGGAACACGAAGCTCTACTCGCAGGTTGCGATGTTGCGTTTTCTTGTGTGGACCGCCAATTGCCACGCGCGTTGCTCAACCAAATCGCCTATCGGTACTTTGTGCCGACCATCGATCTCGGAACGGTTTTCCGTGTCGATGACTCCGGTTCGATGGTGAGTGATGCAGGACGCGTCGTGGTAATCGGGCCGGGTCGCCCGTGCCTTTCGTGCTGGGGTCATATTGACCCGCATGCGCTTCGAATCGAGTCGCTCGCGGCGACTGATCGGGAGGCTTTAGTCCGCGAGGGCTACATTGAGGGTGCGCATGAAGCTCAGCCGAGCGTGATGGCTTTCAACACCTTCGTCGCGGGAGCGGGAGTGATCGAGTTCATGCGACTGGTGACCTCATTCGCAGGCACCCAATCTCCGCCAAATCGAATGGCGTTCTCTTTTGCGGAGGGAACCGTGAAGCGCAATTCGCTGGCAAGTACTGAGTGCAGGATATGTGGGGGAGCAGAAAATAGGCGCTCTTCTTGATGGAAGAAATGCAACCCGCCCGCGTTGAGCGCAACGCTAACAAAGCCCGCAATCCCTTCTACGAGTCCATGCGCGAAGTCGCGCCGGGCGACATCATCTTCTCCTTTCGCGACACGCGCATCGCCGCGCTCGGCATCGCGCGCTCCTATTGCTACGAGAGCCCGAAGCCGACGGAGTTCGGTACGGCCGGCAGCTACTGGGGAGGCGATCGGCTGGAAGATAGACGTCAGCTTTCGCGAGCTGGACAACCGCATCCACCCCAAGAGCCACATCGGCGAGCTGCGCGGCCTGTTGCCGGAGAAGTACTCACCGCTGCGCGCCAACGGCGACGGACTGCAGAGCGTGTACTTGGCCGAAGTCGGACGGCCGTTCGCCGCGGCCCTGTTCCGTCTCATCGGCGGCGAAGCCAACAAGGTTGCGTATGTCGCGAAGGAAGTCGATCGCGCGAAGCGGTTGAGTCCATCGCGGGAGCCCGTGGGGAACAGAGAAACGGGTCAAAGTGGATATTCGTACCGACTGTTCGCCACCTAACGTACGTAGCCAAAACTCAACATAACTCACAATATTGACGTACTGTACGTCGATACTGTAGAACGTCGGCACGTTTTCACAGGAAAAGTGCCATGCAACTGTCGTTTCCCGCCATGAGAGGCCGTATGGGCCGCCGCGACTACTACGTCGCGATGATGAAGCTGTCCCTCATCCCCAAGCTCTTCAAGTTCCGTGATTGGGCGGAATTGCCGCCAGAGCAGCGAGCGCAGCGCGTGATCCAGAAGTCACGCATCCCAGAGATCACGCAGTACATCTTGGAAAACGAGGACGGCTATCTGTTTTCGTCGCTGACCGCCTCCTACAACTGTGACCCGGTTTTCCATCCGATGCAGGAACAGGTGGAAATGGGTGTCCTTGAAATTCCTTTCGAGGCGGATCTCGTCGTGAACGATGGCCAGCACCGCCGGGCGGCCATTGAGGAAGCACTGAAGGAAAATCCGCTGCTAGGCAACGAGACCATCTCGGTTGTTCTCTTCCCGTGGGAGGACCTCGACCGCATGCAGCAGATGTTCTCTGACCTGAATCGCACGGCGCGCACCACGTCGAAGTCCCTCAACATCCTCTACAACCACCGTGACCTGATGAGCCAGATCGCGCTCACGGTCATTGAGAAGGTCGACGCATTCAAGGGCATGGTCGACAAGGACCGCATCTCGCTTCCCCTTCGTTCGCCAAAGTTGTTCACGCTCGGTGCGATTTACGATGCAATAAATGCGTTGCTCGGCTCAGTGTCGGAGCCCGACTTCGATCTGAAGCGAGATCTGGCAATCGAATACTTCCAAGCGATTGCTGATGTGCTGTCGGAGTGGGGCAAAGTGACCAGCGGTATTCTGAAGCCGGTCGAGCTCCGCCAGGAGTACATCCACTCCCATGCGGTAATGCTTTGGGCGATCGGCGCCATGGGCCAGACCTTGATTTCGACCTATCCGGATGACTGGAAGCAGAAGCTCGATGCGCTGCGAGTCATCGACTGGCGTCGAACTAACAAGGAATGGCAAGGCGTCGCGATGAGCGGCAATGACGTGGTCAATCGCCGCCAAAGCCGAATGGACACATCGTCCTTCCTGAAGCTGAAGCTCGGACTCAAGCTGACTCCAGCGGAAGAGCGTTCGCTCAAGGGTGCCACGGATACGCCCGCCATCATGGCCGACCTGAAGTTGCTCCTCGCTTAACACCGTTCACCGGAGGTAGTTCATGGAACAGGCTAGCAGTACCGAAGTTGTCGCAAAGTTCGAAAAGAACTCCCGCGAGGAAATCTGGGTAAGTGTCGACGACTTCCGCGGCAGGAAAATCATCAACGTGCGCGTGCACTACCGCGCCGAGACCGGCCAATGGGCTCCAGGCAAGCAGGGCGTTGCAATGTCGATAGATCGCTACCGCGATCTTGCGGAAGCAGTTCTCAAACTAGGCGAAAAGCTCAAGACAGATGGACTGCTAAATGCCGGCGGACCACGAAAGGAATAGAGATTTAGGTATGCGCCCAGAAGAAATCAACCAGCTAGCAAGAGCGACCACCCGGTGAGACGTGTTGCTTGCTTCGTCGCATCCTCCGTTCTAAAGGATGATGAGACGTCCTCCGGAGCGATCGAAGAACTGCTAGCCCACGTGAGGGTATGGCTAGCTGGGAAAGGCCTCGCGGAATGGAGTGAGGGAAAGTCGCTAGTGCCCAAGGGCGGGCGCAACGCATTGGCAACCATCACACAGACGCGCGCAGGTAAAGATGTGGAATGGGAGGTCACCTTCGATGAGCCCGGAGATGGCCGACGCTTTCTCACCCGAGTACTTTTGGGTGTGCGGGGCTCGACGGTGCACTTATTCCTCGAGATGCGCGCGGGTGCTGAAGGCTACCACATGGCACCAGTCCACTTCGAAGTGCGCACACCCAAAATTCTGGCACATCTGCTGGGCTCGAGGTCCTGGCTAGTTGGCGAGACATTGATTTCTGCCAAACCGATTCCGTGGCATGGCTCGGCAGCTGGACACAAGCTCTGGAAGGTTATTAGGCATCCCCAGCGCAATCTGCCGGTTATCGCGGTTTCGCGGTTTCAAGGTCAGGCATTGACGACGACATTAGCCGCGGATCTGGGACGAGAGCTAGGGGCGCTGGCAGTTGTGGCGGACCTGGACGAGGCCGCAAGCTGGGCATTGACGGAAGTGGCAGGACGAGAGTGGGCATGCTTCAACGGCGCGATTCGACTCTATTGGCCGATGCGCACCGGCGTTGCAAGCTTTCGCGATTGCCCCTTGTGGACCTTGGACCGCCTCCGCGAGGCAGCTGGGACAGTAGAGGCTGCGTCAAATCAAATACGTGCTCAGCTGCGACGCTGGCTGTTCGAGCTCTCTACTTATGCGGTGGACGAACCATCCGCTTTCTTCGACCTGAGACGAGATGCCACCAGTGCGAACCTCCAAGCCGCGAAAGCCAAAGCAGCGGAGGAAGGAAACTATCAGTCTCTGTCCGAAGAGTTATTCGATCGATGTGATGGCCTGGAGAAGAAGCTGGCGATCGAACGTCAAAAGAATGAGGACCTGTTAGCTCAGGTCGCGAGCCTGGAACAGGTCTGGCAGTACCAAGATTACGCAGCAAATACGGTCGCTGGCGATATACCGCCAGATACCGACACGCCACCAGAAACAGTCGAAGAAGCGGTTTCGCGCGCAAAGGAGCTATACAACGGACTGCTTGTATTCGGGGAAGACGTGGATGGCTCCGTGAGCGAGATTGTCGCTGATGCCGGCCCACCACCGAAAATCCTTCGATACTTGGAAGTACTGGCGGACATGACTCGTGCCCGCCGCAATGGTGGCTTAGGAAAGGACCCGCTCGGATGGCTGCGGGATCAGGGAATTCAGTGCTCGGGAGAAAGCCAGCTTGTCGAGAACAATACTGTTGAGCGAAGTCGCCGCACATGGGGAGACGGTGGAGGAGGAAAGCGATACTTCGATCTTCACCTGAAGCCCGCCGAAGGCACGCATCCCGATCGCTGTGTGCGGATCTACTTTGACTATGACGAGAAGTTGCGCGCCACGGTCGTCGCGCACATCGGGCGGCATCCCTAGGTCTGCAGATGAGCGAATGTACGTGAGGAAAGATGGTGAGTCAGGCGGGACCTCTAACTTCTCAAGCATTGGTGATACTGCCACCGCTCCGGCTCTGTTTCAGCTACGGTAATCGCAAAGATAGGCAATCCAAGTTCCGCGGAGATAGCTCCAGATGAAACAAGAACAACTAGCACTCGGGTCCGGCCGCACACTACCGGTCAATGACATCATTCAGATGATTCTGGACCGAGGACGTCTTAGCAAAGACGACATTCGTTTACTCTGGAATCTGGCCGAAGAAGAGTACGCCTCCCTCAAGTTCCGATTGGAAGACGAAAAGCTCATCGAGCCTGGACCCCGGCGCATTGGGGGCTTCATCGCGAGATACAACCGCCGTCCGAAAGCGGTGGACGATGAAGACATTCCGATTCCCACATTTAAGTCAGAGTTTGAGCGGCTTGCCTGTGAAAGACTTCGCGAGCTGCTCTCTCACGCTGATCTTGAAGAACTTCTCGGCGACCTCGTCTATACGATTCGTCGAGCGCGGTCTCGTCAAACGGGCGAGGACCGCCGTGGCACGAAAGCAGAGTTGGCCGCCGCGCTGCTGACCAAGTACGGGATTGATCTGCTCAGTGACACCGAAGTTCGAGGGCTGATCGCTAAGCGGGCGAAAGTGAAATCTCCAGGTCGATGGCATCCGGGAAAAGCAACAGCGCTTAAGTTTGTGGAGACTTTGGTGTTTCCTGCGGAGTACGCGGGGATTCCAGCCGAAGAGCCGCCGGATGATTTCGAGTACCTGGAAGGCCGCGTGGATCTCCATCCGTTGCAAGATTTTCAGCTCGAGGTGCAGAAGAAGCTGCTTGGAGTGCTCGATGGTCGTGCGGGTCGTGCAATCGTCACCCTTCCGACGGGTGGCGGAAAGACCCGTGTAGCCGTGGACACGATTCGGGACTGGCTGACAAATCGATTTCGATTGAATGCCTCGGGTACGGGGAATGTTGTGTTGTGGCTCGCTCACACCGAAGAATTGTGTGAGCAGGCAACCATCTGCTTTCGTGAAGTCTGGCAGGGATCGAGCGATGTGTGCCCAATGCTCCTTTTCCGATTCTGGGGCGGATATACACGAGACCTAGAAGAGCATCGCGAGACGCTCCTGACTATGGGTCAACGCCCGGCTGTTCTGGTGTCGACTCCCCAGCGGCTGTCAAACCTGATCGACGGAAAAATCGCGAACAGTGAACCGATTCTTAGCGCCCTCATGTCGCTAGTCGGAATGATCGTAATAGATGAGGCACACCGAGCCGCAGCCCCAACATATCGGCAGCTAATCGGCCACTTCGCGCCAGCGACTCAGGAACCTGCGATCGTCGGGCTAACCGCGACGCCATTCCGACAGGAATACTCAGCGAACGATCCAACAGCCGGTACCTTGGAGCTGCGGGAGCTATTTCGGACGATCATCGAGCCCATCGATGTTCTGGGTGAGGATCCGCGCGTGACGCTTCAAGAACGGGGCTATCTTGCCCAGCCCATGTTTGACGTGATCAAGACGGAAACACGCCTTAGAACTCCTGAAGGTGTGAACGTAGACAATCCTACCGAAGACGATATTGAGAAGATCGACTACGCATTGAAGCTTCGCGCCGACAAGCCAGATCGCCGGCTAATCGCGCTTGATCGAATTGTTGAACTCTGTCGCGATCCGGCAGCGCTCGTCATCTACTTTGGTCCAACAGTTCAAGATGCCGAATGCATGGCTTTCTTGCTACGTCAGCAAGGTATTGAGGCTGCATTTGTTAGCGGCGAAACACGAGACGTATCCCGTAGAAAACTCATTGGTGATTTCAAGGCGGGGAGAATTCAGGTTCTTTGCAACTGTGAAGTACTGACTACAGGCTTTGACGCGCCAAAGGTCACGCACGTAATCATGGCGCGACCAACCGTTAGTCAGGTCTTGTATGAGCAGATGGTCGGACGCGGCTTGCGTGGACCACGATTTGGTGGGACCGCCACCTGTCAAATCGTAGATCTCGAAGATAACTATCGTTCGGCACGACCAGAACTGGGATACAAGCGTTTCCGGGAGCTTTGGCAGCGAAAGGCGTCGTAGATTTTCGAGAGCCGCAGACTACAAATGTAATGACGGCGATGCGATCTTCTCTGATCGATGAAAAGGAAACTCTCGCGATGATCAATCCTTCCGAAATCGAAGCGCAACAGATCTTTCGCGAGATTCCGTTCGGCCGCCAACCCTTTTATCAATCATTTCGGGATGCTGGGATCGCAGGTGCTGTTGGTCAACGAAACGTCCAATGGATCGTGGAAGCTGATGACGGAATGCCAGTTTTCTGCCTATGGCGTAGCTATTTGCGGGTGAGCGATAGGGGATTGATAGCAGATCTTGATGTGCGAACTTGGGGTAAGAACGGGCATCTATCCGGAAAAGCGGAAAAGGTTTTCAAAGGCGTCAGCACGAGCGTTGGGAAACTGATTCGAGTAGTTGTTGTGGAAGATGGGAAATCCGGATCGAAAACCGCACGCGGGACGTCGTTTGATCCGATGCTCTGGCAAGTGAGCGAGGGGCCGAAGGATCTGCAAATGACTCGAACGAATATCGCGGCTTTCGCCAAAGGCAGCGAAAGTGAGTTCACAGAGCGAATGCTACGGATTTACGAAGATGCTAAGTCCCAGTTAGGGTATGTCGCCAACTACCTTCGTCGAAAGATCGTGGACGACGGTGGTCTAGCCGCCGCGAGGCATTGGTTGCGAGCCGACAAAGATCCGACAGAGGGCTTCGCGCGTCTGGTTCGGCAAAATCGTATGGACATTAGCGTAGAAGCGGTCGTTCTCAATCCTCGCTGGAGTCATTTTTTTGCTGAAGGCGAACTGGATGTCGCGCGATCTCGGCTGGACGAGTTCGGATATTTTGAGGGTGACAGAGATTTGTTAGCTACGGTCGCTGACCCTCGGCCGGACGAAGTTGATCCGAGTATTGAGTACCCGGAAGGTATGAAGAAGACTGTCCAAGTAAACGCATATGAGCGTGATCCTGAGGCCCGTCAGAAGTGCATCGATCACTACGGAACTGTTTGTTACGTATGTTCATTCGATTTTCGAAAGGTTTACGGAAAGCTCGGTCAGGGATTTATTCACGTTCATCACTTGAACCAGGTGGCTCTCATGGGTACTGGCGCAAAAACCAATCCGATTCGAGACCTAAGACCGGTATGTCCGAATTGCCATGCGATGCTTCATCGCAAGAGACCGGCAGTTTTGATTGGCGAGTTGAAGCTTATTCTGCAGGCATCCAGCAAACGCAGGTCCTCGTAGCCCTCGATGCGCTATTGGTGGGTCAACCAAAACCAAACCTACCGCCACGAAATTGCCGGCGGCTATCTCTGGTCGCCCAAGCGCAACACTAACAAAGCCCGCAATCCCTTCTACGAGTCCATGCGCGAAGTCGCGCCGGGCGACATCATCTTCTCCTTCCGCGACACGCGCATTGCCGCGCTCGGCATCGCGCGCTCCTATTGCTACGAGAGCCCGAAGCCGACGGAGTTCGGCACGGCCGGCAGCTACTGGGGGGCGATCGGCTGGAAGATAGACGGGAGCTTTCGCGAGCTGGACAACCGCATCCACCCCAAGAGCCACATCGGCGAGCTGCGCGGCCTGTTGCCGGAGAAGTACTCACCGCTGCGCGCCAACGGCGACGGACTGCAGAGCGTGTACTTGGCCGAAGTCGGACGGCCGTTCGCCGCGGCGCTGTTCCGTCTCATCGGCGGCGAAGCCAACAAGGTTGCGGATGTCGCTAGGCAAGTCGATCGCGCGGAGCAGTTGAGCCCATCGCGGGAGCCGGATCTCGAGCGATGGGAGGAGCGCGTTGAACACGACATTCGCGAGGATCCCAAGATCCCCGACACCCAGCGCGAAGCCATCATCCAGGCGCGCGTGGGGCAGGGGAGGTTTCGCGCCAACGTGCAGGGAGTCGAGCGCGCGTGTCGGGTGACGAAGGTGGATCGGCTGGAGCATCTGGTCGCGAGCCATACCAAGCCGTGGCGGGATAGCACGAATGAGGAGCGGCTTGATGGGGAGAACGGGCTGCTGCTGACGCCGACGATCGATCATCTGTTCGATAAGGGGTTCATTTCGTTCGAGAACAGCGGTGATCTCATTGTTTCGCCTGTGGCGGATCGGCCGTCGTTGCTGAAGATGGGGATCAAGCCGGAAGGGAAGGTGAACGTTGGAGTGTTTTCGGAAGGGCAGCGAGTGTTTCTGAACTATCACCGAGAAAATGTACTGAGGATGTCGAGGCGCCGATAGCTCGCTGGTGAATCAACGCCAATCTGCAAAAAGGCGGCCGATATGCGGCTCTTATCTCGGCTTGAGTCCCGCCTACCATCACCTCATGGGCAAGGACGTCACCGATCCGCTGGCCGAAATCGCCGGCCGCATTCTTGTCGTACGTGGGCAGCGGGTTTTGCTGGATGCCGATCTCGCGCAGCTCTACGGCGTTTCTACCAAGGCCTTCAATCAGGCTGTGCGTCGCAATCGCGTCCGGTTCCCCGGAGATTTCTTGATCGACCTTACAAATCAGGAAGTTGCGTCTTTAAGGTCACAATTTGTGACCTTAAAGACTGGACGGGGAGAGCATCGAAAGTATCGGCAGCTTGCCTTTACTGAGCACGGCGCGATCATGGCCGCGACGATTCTCAACAGTCCCCGCGCGGAACAGATGAGCGTCTACGTGGTCCGTGCATTCGTGAAGTTGCGCGAGTCGCTGGCGGCGCATACCGTTCTGGCGCGCGAACTCGCCACGCTCAAGAGCCGTGTCGATACGCTCGACGACGACACTCGCAGTCAATTCGACCAAGTGTACGAGGCGATTCTCGGGTTGATGAGCCCGGCAGCGAAGAAGCAGTAGTCGCCATGCGACGCGCCGGGCGACATCATCTTCTCCTTCCGCGACACGCGCATCGTTGCGCTCGGCATCGCGCGCTCCTATTGCTACGAGAGCCCGAAGCCGACGGAGTTCGGCACGGCCGGCAGCTACTGGGAGGCGATCGGCTGGAAGATAGACGTGAGCTTTCACGAGCTGGACAACCGCATCCACCCCAAGAGCCACATCAGCGAGCTGCGCGGCCTGCTGCCGGAGAAGTACTCACCGCTGCGTGCCAACGGCGACGGACTGCAGAGCGTGTACCTGGCCGAAGTCGGCCGGCCGTTCGCCGCGGCGCTGTTCCGTCTCATCGGCGGCGAAGCCAACAAGGTTGCGGATGTCGCGAAGGAAGGCGTAACGGACATGAGCCCATCGCGGGGGTCGGATCTCGAGCGATGGGAGGAGGCTGCAGTGCCAAATTTGCGCAAAGACACCGAAAAGCTGCTCATGTCTCGCAGCGCGTCCGACCTACCATCACCGCATGGGCAAGGACGCCATCAATCCATTGGCCGATGTCGCCAGCCGCATTCTCGTCGTACGCGGTCATCGGGTAATGCTGGATGCTGATCTGGCGCGGCTCTATGGCGTTTCGACCAAAGCTTTCAATCAGGCTGTCCGGCGCAATCGCAGCCGCTTCCCGGGAGATTTTCTGTTCGAGCTGACAAATCAGGAAGTTGCGCGTTCAAGGTCACAATCTGTGACCTTGAACAGCGGGCGCGGATCCAACGTCAAATACCTGCCAATGGCCTTTACCGAACATGGCGCCATCATGGCCGCGACAATTCTCAATAGCCCGCGCGCTGAGCAGATGAGCGTCTACGTCGTTCGCGCTTTCGTGAAAATACGAGAGTCGCTGGCGGCGCACACGGTGCTGGCGCGAGACCTCGCCACGCTCAAGAGCCGCGTCGATACGCTCGACGCTGATACTCGCAATCAGTTCGAACAGCTGTACGAGGCGATCCTGGGATTGATGAGCCCGGCGGCAAAGAAGCAGTAGTCGGCACATGCGCGCCGGCAGCTACTGGGAGGCGATCGGCTGGAAGATAGACGTGAACTTTCGCGAGCTGGACAACCGCATCCACCCCAAGAGCCACATCGGCGAACTGCGCGGCCTGCTGCCGGAGAAGTACTCACCGCTGCGCGCCAACGGCGACGGACTGCAGAGCGTATACCGGGCCGAAGTCGGCCGGCCGTTTGCCGCGGCGCTGTTCCGTCTCATCGGCGGCGAAGCCAACAAGGTTGCGGATGTCGCGAAGGAAGTCGATCGCGCGGGGCAGTTGAGCTACCCGATAGCCGATCTCGAACTCGTCACTTGGTGACGACGCCGAATTGCGAATTTCTCGCCGATGAGACGAGATTTGTGTGTGGCGCTTTCGAAGTGCGGCCTGCAACCTGCTACGTCGATGAACAAGGAAGTTCATGGCCAAGCGGAAGCAAACCACGATCGATGTTCGAGGCACTTCCATTGCCATTCTGTCGCGGAAGCATGCCGATTTCATCAGCTTGACCGACATTGCACGGCACAAAGACAGCGAAAGAACCGACTACATCATCCAGAACTGGATGCGGAGTCGGAACACGATCGAATTCCTTGGGATATGGGAGAAGCTCAACAACCCGGATTTTAATCCCATCGAATTCGATGGGATTAGAAAACAGGCGGGGCTCAACAGTTTCGTCCTTACCGCTCGGCAGTGGATTGCGAAGGCAGGCGCCATCGGCATTGTCTCGCAGCCAGGGCGCTACGGGGGCACCTTCGCCCACAAAGACATTGCTTTTGAATTCGCCTCTTGGATCTCGGTGGAGTTCAAGCTCTACCTCATCAAAGAGTTTCAGCGCCTCAAGGAAGACGAAGGCCGCCGAATGTCACTGGCCTGGAATCTCAATCGCACGCTCTCGAAGCTCAACTACCGGATCCACACCGACGCCGTCAAAGCGCACCTCGTGCCGCTTGAAGTCACGCCTGCGCAGGCGGCAACGACGTACGCAAACGAGGCAGACGTACTCAACGTTGCGCTCTTTGGCCGAACCGCGAAGCAGTGGCGAGACGCGAACCCTGAACTCGACGGCAACATGCGCGACCATGCCACCATCGAGCAATTGCTGGTCTTGGCAAACATCGAAGGTATGAACGCCGAGTTCATCCACATGAAGCTAACGCAAGGAGATCGGCTCAAACGGCTCAATGCTATCGCCATCCGTCAGATGCAGACGCTGACGCTTGGACAGGGGGCGCTCCGTGCCCTGCAGGAAATGGAGCAAGCCAAAGAGTGAGCGCAAGCGAGCTGGACAACCGCATCCATCCCAAGAGCCACATCGACGAGCTGCGTCGCCTGCTGCCGGAGAAGTACTCACCGCTGCGCATCAACGGCGACGGACTGCAGAGCGTGTACCACGCCTAAGTCGGCCGGCCGTTCGCCGCGGCGCTGTTCCGTCTCATCGGCGGCGAAGCCAACAAGGTTGCGGATGTCGCGAAGGAAGTCGATCGCGCGGAGCAGTTGAGCCCATCGCGGGAGCCGGATCTCGAGCGATGGGAGGAGCGCGTTGAACACGACATTCGCGAGGATTCAAAGATTCCCGACACCCAGCGCGAAGCCATCATCCAGGCGCGCGTGGGGCAGGGGAGATTTCGCGCCAACGTGCAGGGAGTCGAGCGCGCGTGTCGGGTGACGAAGGTAGAGCGGCTGGAGCATTTGGTCGCGAGCCATGAGCGGGATAACACGAGCTTTCTAATCCCGTCGAATTCGACGAGTTAAGACGGCGTTTCCGCGCATTCGCATACGATTTCCGCGTGGGCGCAGCGAACGAGGAGCGGCATAGTCTTCGCAGATGTCGAATACGCCCACGGACGCCACATCCGAAATCACCACACGAATCATGAACATCCGTGGCCAGCGTGTGATGCTCGACTCTGACTTGGCAGTGGTCTATGGCGTGTCGACTCGTCGGTTCAACGAACAAGTGCGCCGGAATGAGGCCCCGCTTCCCCGCTGATTTCAGCTTTGAGCTTTCAGATCAGGAGGTTGAAAACTTGAAGTCGCAATTTGCGACATCAAGTTGGATGACCGGCGCTCATGGCGGACGTCGAAAGCGACCACGCGTATTCACGGAGTACGGCGCCATCATGGCGGCGAGCATTCTCAACAGTCCGCGTGCGGTGCTGAACGTTGCCATATTCTCCGAAGGACAATAGCCAGTCCGACGTTTGCGACGGGCAAGCCCGCCAGCGCTCAGGATGCGATGCCGGATTTTCCGAGCCGAAACCGCATCGCGGCGATTCCCAGGATGAAATAGCCGAGGCACACGACGCTGGCCTCGGGTCCTTGCGCACCACCCGTCAGCCAGAGCGGTCCCCCCGGTTGCATATCGACCAACAGCGCGGGAATTCCCACGTCGAGCCCCGTGACCGGCAGGCCAAAGCCGACGGCCAGCAACCAGTTCCAGCCGGCGTGCCAACCCATGATCCCCAACACGCTGCGCGTGCGCAGCACCCAGGCGCAGGCAAACAACGCGAAGAGAAACGTGCCGATGGTCACGAGCCAGTGCTGACCGCGACCGAAGTGCAGCAGCGAAAAGAGCGCCGAGCTCACGACGACCGCGATGGGCAGGTTGAATTTCTTCGCAAGCACCGACAGCAACCAGCCACGGAACAGGATTTCTTCGACACTCGCCTGCAGCGCGAACGTAAACAACAGCAGCACGATCGGCACGAGAAACGCGGGTTGAGAAAACACGGGCGCCACCGCCACGAGCTGCAACCCGCCGCTGATCCACATGATCAAGACGATCCCGGATATTCCCGCGAGTCCGAACGCGTGGCCGCGAAGGAAATCGCGCATCCTGTGCTCGCCTCGAATGCCAATGCTCTCGATGGTTCGCCGCTCCACGAAGCGCACCCACGCCAGCAACACGAGGAGCAGGAAACTGAATGGCACCAGCGTGAACGCCACCAGCGCGGTCGGATCAAGCGGATTTCCTTCCGCACTCATGTTGACGAATTTTGCGATCAACCCGTCGCCGAGCAGTGCCGTGGCGATCACGAACACCAGCAACAGGAATGGCGCGAGTGCGCCCCAGGGAATCCAGCCGCGCGCAGGCGGTGCCAGATATACGTCCTGAGCTTTTAGAAATGCCATCGAACGCACCTTCGTTTATTGATGCACGAAGGCTAACAGCTCCGCTCCCTCGCGCACTAGGTCACCCAACTCGCGTATGTGTGTTCTCGGAAGGATGGCGCGCCTTTCTTGAATACCATCGCGAAACGTACTTCGGATGTCACGTAGCCGTCCGTAGTGACAGAGCTGAATCTATGCTCAACCCACAAGAATCCAGCGGCACCCTCGCCATCCTCATTGACGCCGACAATGCGAGCCCGGCCATCGTCAAAGGTTTGGTAGACGAGGTTGCAAAGCTAGGCCGTGCCACGGTTCGCCGAATCTACGGTGATTGGACTACGCCGAATTTGGGTTCGTGGAAAGAAGCGTTGCTGGAGCATTCGATCCAGCCCATCCAGCAGTTCGCATACACCAAAGGCAAGAACGCGACCGACAGCAGCCTCATCATCGATGCAATGGACCTGCTGTATGCCGGCAATCTCGATGGCTTCTGCATCGTGTCGAGTGACAGCGACTTCACGCGGCTGGCTTCGCGGCTCAAGGAGTCAGGCAGGCGCGTCTACGGTTTTGGAGAGAAGAAGACACCGCGGCCGTTCGTTGCCGCTTGCGACCGGTTCATCTACACCGAGATTTTCACCTCGGTAGAGGGCCAGGCACCGCGCCGGCAATCAGCGGCGGAGCTGGACCGTAATCAGCGCTTCATAGATTTGGTGGGTGGCGCCGTAGATGACGCATCGGAGGATAGTGGCTGGGCTCACTTGAGCGCAGTGGGTGGCATACTGAATAAGAAAGAGCCGGATTTCGATTCCCGCAATTACGGCTATTCAAAGCTGAGCGATCTGCTCGAAGCATCGAATCACTTTGAGTTGCGTCGTCAGGACAAAGTCGTCTCGGTCAGGCGAGTGAAAGGCGCCTGATAAAAGAGTCTCATCCAAATTCCCTCTTCAGGCGGCCACGCTACGTTTCTGCCCATTCACACTCGATAGCGGTCTGTGCGCCGAACAGAATTACGGGCATCGTTATCTCCATGGTAAGCGTCCGGTCTGGGCACACTCTTGAGATCGATCGCGTCGACGCATGATGGGGCGATGAGTGGCACGGAGGTCGTGTCCACTTGGAGCCCAGATGGACACTTCGAGCAAGAGTGAGCAAGGCGGCAAGCGTCAGTTTCGATCAGTGCAAGAGAAGCTGCGGATTGTCGAAGAAGCGAGCCGGCCTGGTGCGTCGGTTGCGGCGGTGGCGCTTCGTAACGGCGTGAACGCCAACCTGGTGTTTGGATGGCGACGACTGCACCGGCGCGGATTGCTCGAGCGCCAGCGCGAGATGGGGCCGCGGCTGCTGCCGGTGAAGGTGACGATGCCGACGCTGACGCCGAGCGAGCGGGCAACGGCACCGGCGACGACGCGCGCCAAGGTTCCCGCAGCGCAGACTCCCATCTGTGTCGAGATCGCGTTCGCGGGCGCCGTGAGCGTGCGATTACACGGCGAGATCCCGCCCGCGACGCTCACCCACATCCTCGAGTGGGCTTCTCGTCGATGATCGCGCTGCCGGCGGGAGTGAAGGTGTGGCTGGCCGCCGGCGCCACTGACATGCGTAAAGGGTTCGACGGCCTTGCTGCAAGCGTGCAGGAGCAACTCGCCGAGGATCCGTTCTCCGGACAGCTGTTTGTGTTTCGTGGCCGAGCGGGCGATCGGGTGAAGATCCTGTGGTGGAGCGGTGATGGGATGTGTCTTTTTGCCAAACGACTTGAGCGCGGCCGGTTCGTATGGCCGCAGGCAACCCATGGCTCGGTCAACTTGACCGGCGCGCAGCTGTCGATGCTGCTGGAAGGGATCGACTGGCGGCGTATCGAGCGCACGTACGAGCCGACGCTGGCGGTGTGATAAGTAGTTAGCCACTGTCGATCGGGTGCGGTATCATGCGCACCCATGGCGCTCACACGCGAGCAACTGCCGAAGGATCTCGAGACTCTCACGACCTTCGCGCTCACCCAGGCACTCGAGCTCGAGAAGCTGCGCTTCGAGATCGCGGTGCTCAAGCGCCAGAAGTACGGCCGATCCTCAGAACAAGCCGACCGGGAGCTCTTGCAGATGCAGCTTCGGCTCGAGGATCTGGAGTCGCAGCTCGCCGCCCGTCCCGCGCACACGCAACCGCCCCCGAAGGAGCCGGCGGTCAAGCCCGTGCGCCGGCCGCTTCCCGAGCATCTGCCGCGCGAGTCGATCGTGCACGAGAGCGCCTGCGCCTGCCCGGAGTGCGGCGGCGCGCTGCGCCCCGCAGGCGAAGACGTCGCCGAGATGATCGAGTGGATCTCGGAGCGCTACAAAGTCATCCGTCACGTGCGGCCGAAGTTCTCGTGCGTGAAGTGCGAGAAGCTCGTGCAGGCACCGGCTCCTGCTCGTCCGATTGCCCGAGGCCTTGCCGGTCCCGGGATGCTCGCACACGTCCTGGTATCCAAGTATGCCGATCATCTGCCGCTGTATCGGCAGAGCCAGATCTTTGCCCGCGATGGGATCGATCTGGACCGTTCAACGCTCGCCGACTGGGTCGGAGGCGCAAGCGAGTTGCTCTCGCCGCTCCTCGAGGCACTGGGCCGCTACGTGTTGTCGGCCGAGAAGCTGCACGCCGACGACACGCCGGTGCCGGTTCTGGCCCCTGGTCGTGGCACGACCAAGCAAGGACGGCTGTGGACTTACGTGCGCGATGATCGGCCTGCCGGATCCACAGAGCCGCCAGCGGTGCTCATGCGCTACTCGCCGGATCGTAAAGCCGAGCGGCCCAACGCTCACCTAACTACGTTCGTCGGAGTCCTGCAGGCCGACGGATATGCCGGGTTCAAGGGACTGTACGACCGACCCAAAGATCCGCTGATCGAGGCGGCTTGCTGGGCGCACGCGCGGCGCAAGTTCTTCGACTTGCACGCCGCGAACGGCTCTCCCGTCGCCGCCGAAGCGCTCGCGCGCATCGGCGAACTCTACGCAATCGAGGATGAGATCCGAGGCTCGCCGCCCGATCAACGTCGAGAAGTACGCCAGGCCCGCGCCGGTCCCGCACTCCACGCCTTGCACGCCTGGCTGCACGAGCAGTTGTCGAAGGTCGCCCAGAAGAGCCAGTTCGCGCTCGCGATCCGTTACACGCTCTCGCGCTGGACGGCGCTCACGCGTTATCGCGACGACGGGCGCATCGAGATCGACAACAACGCGGCGGAGCGATCCTTGCGCACGGTCGCGCTCGGGCGCAAGAACTGGCTCTTTGCCGGCTGCGATGATGGCGGCGAGCGTGCTGCCGGGATCTACTCGCTCATCGCGACCGCGCAGCTCAACAGCTTGAACATCGAGGCGTATCTGCGCTACCTGTTCGAACGCCTGCCCGAGCATCCGATCAACCACGTCGATGAACTCCTGCCATGGGCCATCGCCGCCGAACTACCTGAGCTCAAGCTCGCCGCCTGATCGCGTGTCAATGCGCCCAGACCGGACGCTTACTCTCCATGCCCACCGGACCGGCTGAAGCATCGTTTCCTGACGATTTCGTCCTCGCGGAAGATGGAAGCGCTGGAGCGATCCGTTGCCGCACTTGATGCGGATATTCGCAGGCGCCCTTTGTCCTATTGCACGGTTAGCTTGAACACCGTGCCCGTTCCGCCGGCATTCGCGGAATAGGCCGTGACACCATAAAACGCGCCGTCGCTCCCCTCAATCAGACCGCCCTCCGGGTTCGTCGGCTGACTACCAGAAGGCCCAAAGGAATAGAGCGTCGTCTTGACCCCGGAAGTGGTCATCCTGAAAACGGTTCCGGTCAGGTCCGCAAGATGAGCACCGCCAGAACGTGTCATGCCGTAGAGATTGCCGTCCCTTGCCTGGATCAAATACTGCGTTGGACCGATTCCGTCTTCCCGAGAATCGACCGCGAACGCGTGCACAATAGTTAGCTCACCCGCCAGAGTGATTTTGAACACCGTACCGCACCCGTACTCGAAGCCACATCGTCCAGTACCTCCGGAGGCAGTGGTTCCGTAGAGTGCGCCGTCGCGCCCCTGGATCACGCCCGATTGAGGAGCGATGCCGTCGGTAGGAAGGAGCCCAGGAGTGTATCCAGTACCGAAGGAGTGCAACGTCGTCTTGACTCCCGCGGGCGTGATCTTGAACACCGTGCCGCAACTATTGGGACCGCCGCAGCTGTTGGCGCCGCCGTTTATAGTTGTCCCGTAGAAATTGCCGTCGTTCGCCTGGACTAGTGTGGCGATAGGAGTGACACCATCTGACGGCGAACTGCCGAACGAATACACGATCGTCCCCACGCCATTTGGCGTCACTTTGAAGACCGTGCCGCAATTGCTTCCGCCCTGAGGAATCTGCGCGCAGTGGTTTTCGCCTCCGGAGGCGGTGACTCCAAAAAAATCGCCGTTGTTCGCCTGGACCAGACCTCCCAACGGAACGATGCCATCGGTTGGAGAGGCGCCGAACGAATGCAGCACGCTATAAATTCCGTCTAGCGTGATTCTGAACACGGTGCCGCCTGCACCATAGACGCCACCGTTGTCGGTTACGCCATAGAGCGCACCGTCTTGTCCTTGAATCAACGGCCCGGAAGGCGAGTAACCATCACTCGCCGACGTGCCGAATGAATACAACACCGTTTCAACACCGGCGGGCGTGACCTTGAAAATTGCGCCGCAGCGAATTGGTTCTGCTGGCCTGCAAGTATTGGCGCCCCCTGAGCGCGTCGTTCCGTACAGATTGCCGTCGCTCGCTTGCAGCAACGGACCGTTCGGCTGACCGCCGTCGGAAGAAGCAAGTTGGGCAAGTTGGAAAGTATGGAGATACGTCACCGTCACCTGCGGGACGGTGGGCGGCGGAGGATTCGGCGGAGCGGCGGGAGGCGGATTGCCACCGCCACCGCCACCACCGCAACCCGCAAGCACCGAAAGAAGAACCAATAGCGCGAGTGGACGCTTTGAGGTAGTTGAGCCATTCATTGTCGAAGACCATTGAGTCACTGGTTATTGGTCATTCTGATGGATGTCCCACTCCCATGACATCGGATCGAAGGATGTGTCGCTAGTGTTTTGGACAATGCCACGCTTATCAGCGAAGCAACAGCCCACGCGCGGAACGGATGAGCGTCTACGTCGGCAGGCGCATTCTCAACTAGCTCGAAGCTTTCTCGTGTCGCCACTGCCTCACCCCCTTCCCACCCACCGCCTTAAACGCCCGCGACAACGCCGCCTCACTCCCATACCCCCCATCCCCCGCAATCAACTTCAAACTCTTCCCCTCCAGCAACGCCTTCTGCGCCAACCGCACTCTCCACCTCTGTAGATAGCCCCCCGGCGTCACCCCCACTGCCTTCCTGAACCCGTTCGCAAACGCACTCCGCGACATCATCGCCTTCGCGGCCAGCGCCGGCAGGCTCCATTCCCGCTGCGGCTCCTCATGCATTGCCACGATCGCCTTCCGCAACTGCGGATGCGCCAACCCCGCCAGCATCCCCACCTGCGTCTGCCCTTGCTCCATGAGCTGCCGCAGCACCCGGATCAACACCACCTCGAACAACGCATCGAGCATCGCCTGTCGCCCGCAGTACTGCGCCTCGGCCTCGCGGAACAACAACTCGAGCACCGCCTCACAACCTTGCAGGCTCTCGAGCGGCAAACACACGAACGGCGGCAGCGCTGACGCAATCGGATTCGCATTCCCGCCTTCGAAGCTCAAGTTCGCGCACACGAAATCCGCGCCGCGTTCCGCATCGGTGATGAAGCGGTGCGCCATCGGCCGCGGATAGAGCAGTAGTGAGGGCTCGCGGACGTGGACGACACCCTTCCCGTGCCGCACCTCCGCCTCGCCCGCGCGGACGAGATGTAATTGGCTGTCGGTGCCGGTGCCGTCGAGCGGGTTGATGCCGCACAACGCGCCGGCCTGGAACGTGCGCGCGCTGACGGCGTGAACGAGTTGTCTTGGAGGCGGGCGGCTAGAAAATATACTCCGGATCAAGTTACCGGGACTGAAGGTAGTAATTCGTCCAGCTTTCAGCCGTAAAGTTCGCTCCAGACGAATACCCAACCCCTCACAGGAGACAAGACATGAACCCCGAGAAAATCCTCTACACCGCCAAATCCACCGTCACCGGTGGCCGCGACGGCCGCGCCATCTCATCCGACCAAGTGCTCAACGTCGCGCTCGCAACCCCGCGCGAACTGGGTGGTGCCGGCGGCGTCGGCACGAACCCGGAGCAGCTCTTCGCCTCCGGCTACTCGGCTTGCTTCCTGAGTGCGCTCAAGTTGGTCGCGGGCAAACAGAAGATCGCGCTGCCCGCGGATTCGTCGATCACGGGCACGGTGGGCATCGGCCCCAACTCGGCGGGCGGGTTTTCGCTCGCGGCGAAGCTCGAGATCTCCGTGCCGGGATTGCCGAAGGAGCAGGTGCAGAAGCTGGTCGAAGTGGCGCACCAAGTGTGCCCGTATTCGAATGCGACGCGGGGGAATGTAGATGTGCAGTTGGTGGTGGTTTGAGATCGCAGCCACTGACGTTCAGGTGTTCAAGGTCACAAATTGTGACCTTGAACGGAATGGAACTGGACGCCGGAGGCGCGCGCCTTCCGAAAGCATTTCCGCGTGAACACGGCATATATTCCGCTTGAGGAGACTGCGGTCCTTGTTCAGGCTGGATCCAGCTTCGGCTGTTTACTTGACACGAATACGCGAGGGGCTATCGTGCGGACCATGCCTGTAACTCCTGAAGAACTGGCGCAAAAGGCGATGGAACTGCCTGCAGAAGGCCGTGCCCAGTTGGCAGATCTCCTGGTTGAAAGTCTCGACGCCGCGCAGCTGAGCAGGATTGACCGCGTGTGGCTGGACGAGGCGAAGCGTCGGCGCGACGAGGTGAGATCGGGCAGCGTGTCCACCATTCCCGCAGCTGACGTCATGCGGCAGGTACGCGATACGCTCAAACGATGAAGCTGGAGTTTCACTCGAATGCGCTCGCAGAGTTGGCGAGCGCTGTCGAGTACTACGAAGCGCGTCAACCCGGCCTCGGAAATAGATTTATTGATGCGATACACCGTCGAACGCGAGTTCGTTTTAATTCTGGCGGTGGCCCATCTCGCGCGCGAGCCAGGATATTGGAAGTCACGCAGCTAGGGCCGGTGCCGCCTGCATTCTTCAGATGGAGCTTTTCGAAAAGCTCCCAGCGACTGCCATCGCACCCATGAGCGATTCTCGAAATGAATCAGCCGTTTGCGCGCTTGAAATCGCAATTTGCGATTTCAAGACGCGAGTCCTCCCGCGTATGGATAGGCCCGTGCTTCAAACGTCCTGTCGAAAAACCGCAGCTCCGTTCGACTACCCTGCGAACACTTCATTTCCCAGGAGCCCCCCGTGAAATTCCTCGTCTTCGTCAAAGCCACCCCCAACAGCGAAAAGGGCGTCTTCCCTCCGGACACAGACAAACTCTTCGCCGACATGGGCCGCTTCAACGAGAAACTCGTCAAGGCCGGCATCATGCAGGAAGCAGACGGTCTCAAACCCAGCAGCGCGGGCAAGCGCATCAAGTTCTCGGACAACAGCCCCGCGGTCGTCGTCGACGGCCCCTTCGCGGAAACCAAGGAGCTGGTGGCGGGCTACTGGATCTGGAACGTGAAGTCGCTGGACGAGGCAGTCGAGTGGGCGAGGCAATGTCCGAACCCCATGCCCGGCGAGGAAGGAGTGCTGGAGATTCGCCCGTGTTACTCGATGGAAGATCTCGCCGATCTCGTGCCGGAAGTGGAATTCGAACGCGAGGCACGTTTGCGCAAGCAGGTGGCACGCCAGCAGAAGGCGAAGTCGGCGGCCAAGCGCAAGTCGAAGGCCCCACCGGCCCGCAAGAAACCCGCCAAGCAAAAGCGCGGACGCGCAAAGGCGAAGTGACGCGGGCGACCCGCGCATCATCAACGCGCCTCTCATTTCACGCCGGCGTCACCGCCCCGCGATCCACCGCATTCGCCTCGGTCACCGTCAGCGCCGTCATGTTCACGATGCGCCGCACGGTGGTGGACGGTGTGAGGATATGCACCGGCGCCGCGGCGCCGAGCAAAATCGGCCCCACCGCCACATTGTTGCCGGCCGCGGTCTTGAGCAGGTTGTAGCAGATGTTCGCGGCATCGAGATTCGGCATCACGAGTAGATTGGCGGCGCCGGTGAGCGTGCTGTCGGGCAGGATCTGTCTGCGGATCGTCTCGTCCAGCGCGCAGTCGCCATGCATCTCGCCATCGACTTCGAGTGTGGGGTCCGCCGCGCGCAGCAGCGCCAGCGCTTCGCGCATCTTGAGCGCGGATTCGTCGCTGTGTGTGCCGAAGTTCGAGTGCGACAGCAAGGCTACCTTCGGCACGAGTCCGAAACGGCGGACTTCGGCAGCGGCGCGCAGCGTGATCTCGGCCAGCTGCGCGGCGGTGGGATTCAGATTGATGTGTGTATCGACGATGAACATCTGCCGGTTGGTCAGGATCAACGCGTTCATTGCCGCGTAGACCGTGGCGCCGGGCGCCTTGCCGATCACGCGGTCGATGTATTTCAGGTGCCGCGACGCGGTGCTGATGGTTCCGCAGATCATGCCGTCGGCCGCGCCCTTGCGCAGCAGCATGGCGGCGATGAGCGTGGTGCGCCGGCGCATTTCGAGCTTGGCGTACTGCGCGGTGACGCCGCGCCGGTTCATGAGCCCGTGATATTCCATCCAGAACTCACGATGCCGATCGTCCTGCTCCGGGTTGACGACGGTGCAGTCCTCGCCGAGCTGCAAGCGCACGCCAAACTTCTTGATCCGCGACTCGATCACGCGCGGCCGCCCGACCAGGACGGGATGCGCGATCTTCTCCTCGGCGATAATCTGCACGGCGCGCAACACGCGCTCGTCTTCACCCTCGGCGAACACGATGCGCGAGTGTTTGAGCTCGGCGCGTCGCGCGGAGGCGTACACGGGCTTCATGATGGTGCCGGACTGGTACACGAACTGCTGCAGCTGCTGCCGGTAGGCATCGAAGTCGGCGATCGGGCGCATGGCGACGCCGGAGTCCATCGCGGCCTTCGCGACGGCCGGCGCCACGTGCACGATGAGCCGCGGATCGAAGGGCTTGGGAATCAGGTAGTCAGGTCCGAACGTCAGATCCGCGATGCCGTAGGCGCTTGCCACGACGTCGCTGTGTCCCATGCGCGCGAGACTGGCGATCGCGTGCACGGCCGCCACTTCCATCGCGCGCGTGATGCTGGTCGCGCCCGCGTCCAGCGCACCGCGGAAGATGAACGGAAAACACAGGACGTTGTTCACCTGGTTCGGGTAGTCGCTGCGTCCGGTGGCCATGATGGCGTCGTCGCGCACCGCGCGCACTTCGGCGGGCAGGATCTCGGGCGTGGGATTCGCGAGCGCAAATATGAGCGGGCGTGGTGCCATCGCCTTGACCATCGGCGGCTTGAACACGCCACCGGCGGAAAGCCCCAGGAACATGTCGGCCCCCACGATGGCCTCGGCCAGCGTGCGTTGCGCAGTCGCCTGCGCGAAGCGCGCCTTGTCGGGATCCATGAGCTCGGTGCGCCCTTCATGGACGAGGCCCGCGAGATCCGCAAGCCAGATGTTTTCCTTCGGCAAACCCAGGTCCACGAGCAGATCCACGCAGGCCAGCGCCGCAGCGCCCGCGCCACTGACCACCAGTTTGACGTCGGCTAGCTTCTTGCCGACCACGGCCAGCCCATTGAGCGTCGCCGCGGCGACGATGATGGCGGTGCCATGCTGATCGTCGTGGAACACGGGGATCTTCATGCGCGCGCGTAATGCGCGCTCGATTTCGAAACACTCCGGCGCCTTTATGTCCTCGAGATTGATGCCGCCGAAAGTGGGTTCCAAGGCGGCGATGATCTCGACCAGCTTTGCTGGATCGCGTTCGTTGATCTCGATGTCGAACACGTCGATGTTGGCGAACTTCTTGAACAGCACGGCCTTGCCTTCCATCACGGGTTTGGCCGCGAGAGGACCGATGGCGCCGAGCCCGAGCACGGCCGTGCCATTGGTGATGACGCCGATCAGGTTGCCGCGCGTGGTGTAACGCAGCGCCGCGAGCGGATCGGCCGCGATTTCTTCGCAGGCGATCGCCACGCCGGGCGAGTAGGCCAACGCGAGATCGTGTTGATTGGTGAGTTTCTTGCTTGGTACGACCGAGAGTTTTCCGGGCGTCGGGAACTCATGGTAGGCCAGGGCTTCTTCGCGCAGGTTCTCGCGGCGCTTGGCCGGAGGGAGGTTGTCATCGGTCATTTCAGGCAATTTGATCACATACGCCGCCGGGACGAACAGGCACGGATACCCGGTGGAATGAAAACGCCCGATGGGGTTCCACCTCTATATCTTTCGTCCCAAAGGTGCAGAATGGCGCCCGGTCATTCAGCACTTCGACAAAAAAAGCGGAAGGAATCGAGCAATGTTCAACACTGGCTACAGCGGCCTCCTTGGCCTGCTGATCCTGATCGGCGACGTCTGGGCGATCATCAATATCCTCCAGAGCTCCGCATCCAACGAAAAGAAACTGCTCTGGACGGTCGTGGTGCTGCTGCTGCCGCTGCTGGGGCTGATCCTGTGGTATTTCCTGGGGCCTCGCGGCGGCAAGACGTAACGCGCCGCGGCAGTCGCCGCGCCCATTACATGCCGACGATGGCTCTGCCAGTTGATCAAATCTTTTGTCTGAGGGGTTCGACACGATGAAACACGGCCGCCTGCTCCTGCTTTCCCTGCTCGGTTTGTTAGCCACGACCGCCGCCCACGCGGAACAGTTCAGCGTGCTGCTGTTCTCGAAGACCGCCGGCTGGCACCACGAATCCATTCTCGAAGGTGTCAACGCGATCCGTGGTCTCGGGCAGTTGCACGACTTCAAGGTGTTCTGGACCGAAGACGCCGGGCTGGTGTTCAAAGACGCGGAGCTCAAGAAGTACAAGGCGGTGATCTTCCTGAGCACCACCGGCGACATCCTCAACGACGATCAGCAGGCCGCGTTCGAGCGCTACATCAAGGCGGGCGGCGGCTTCGTCGGGATCCACGCCGCGGCGGACACCGAATACGGCTGGCCTTGGTACACCAAGATGGTCGGGCACATGTTCCACATCCATCCGCTGGTGCAGACCGCGGCCATCAACGTCGAGGACGCGAACTTCCCGGGCATGGACCGCTTCCCGAAGCGGTTCCTGGCCACCGAGGAGTGGTACGAGTTCGACGCCTCGCGCTCGAACAAACTGCACTATCTACTCAGCGTGGACGAGAAGACGTACAAACCCTACGCGAACTGGGGCACGAAGGAAGGCAAGGGCATGGGCAACTTCCATCCGCTCGCGTGGTACCAGGAATATGACGGTGGCCGCGCGTTCTACACGGCGCTGGGGCACCTGCCCGCGACGTATGGCGATGCGAGCTTCATGCACCACATCTACGGTGGCATCTACTGGGCTGCGACGGGCAACGGGTTCACCGCCAACTGATCTACCGGCTTCGCCATCGCGCGGCGCGTTGTTCAAAAACGCGCCGCGCGCAGATCGCTTCCGCGAATAACGTCTCTACGCCTTCTTCACGAACTCCGACTTCAACCCCATCGCGCCGACGCCCTCGATGCGGCAGTCGATGTTGTGATCGCCGTCGTGCACGAGGCGAATGCCTTTGACCTTCGTTCCCACCTTCACCACGGACGAAGATCCTTTCACCTTCAGATCTTTGATCACGGTGACGTTGTCCCCGTCGGTGAGTGGCGTGCCGAAAGCATCGCGGATGACCGACGTCTCTTCGGTCGGTGCAACGATCGCGGACTCCTTCCACTCATGAGCGCACTCCGGACAGACGAGCAGGGCGCCATCGTCGTAGGTGAGGGTGGACGCGCATTTCGGGCAGGGCGGGAGACTGGACATGTCCCGATTCTGTCACAGTCTTATTCGCCTCCCGGCTCGAGGATGGAATTTCCGGAGTTTTCTGCGTCTTGTTGATCCAGGCAAGGCGTTCAGGACAGCAATTGCGGAAGCGTCATGAATCGTAACTCTGCTTGTGAAACGCGGCGAGTCCATGGGTGGTTTTGAGTACGCGGGCTCATCACAGCTACTCGCACTCAATCGCGATGCCGTCTAATTTAGTTAGACCTAAGGGATTGAGTGTGAAATACGTCAACGGCCGATTCCTCAACGCGATTTAGGCTTCTCCTTTCGAAACGCCAAGGTGACCGGGCCGGTCGAGCCTTGTCGTGACCAAAAGGAGACGTCAGTGCGGTTATCACATAATCAGCTGAATTTCGGCGTTTTAGTGCTGATCGGAAGCTTTGCTCTTGGAGGTTGCACCTCGGTGCGCGTTCAGCCGGTTAGCGCCGAGCACAAAATTACCCACGTCTGTATCAGCGACAACCCTCGCGTAATGGTCGGCGATTTTGTCGACGTCATGCGGGAGGGCTTCCAAAAGTACGGGATCACGAGCCAAGTGATTACTGGATCGATGGCGCCGGGATGTCCCTTTACCTCCGAATACACCGCCCGGCGTACTTGGGATCTTGCGATGTACATGACGGATGCGCAGATCGACATTCTCCGCGACGGCCGACAGATCGCGACCGCCAACTACCATCTCAAGGGCGGCGGCGGCTTCTCGCTCAATAAATGGGCCAATACGAGAACAAAGATCTTGCCGGTCATGGATCAAGTGCTCGCCCAGGTGGTCCGGCCGAGCGGCCCCTCGATCGCGACGGCGAATCCTGACGTGCCAGTGAGCCTGAATGAGAGTTCCGCCCGCGCGGCTGATCCTGCGCCAACGAGCGAACTCACTCGGAAACTGTCCGATCTCAAAGACGCGTTCGATGTGGGGTTGATAACCCGGGAAGAGTACGAATCGAAGCGTAAAGATCTGATCACCAATCTGTAGCGCAATGGCACGTAAAAAGCTCTCCAGCTTTGACGACGTGATCAAAGTCGCATCGACGATCCCTTGGTGGGCCAGTGTCGCACTCGCGCTCGTAGCCTTCGTGGGTCTGCATCAATTGGCGGATCAAAAGTCGGATCCACGTTCGGTGAAGAGCGTCGAGGACTTGAGTCAGCACATCAGTGCTGCGTACATTCAGACTCTTGCGGCATTTCTTCAGTACATCGTCCCTGCCGGACTGTTGTTAGGCGCATTTGTTGGATTCGCGAAGAAGATTGTGTCGGGTCGTGACCACGTTGGTCGTCGCACACGCTGCCACGCAGATCGATTCGCAGGCCGCCCGTTCCCGGCGCCACGCCTTCGATTGCCGGCTCCTTGAACCGCACATCCGACATCGCCCGCGCCTGGTTGACGCCGACCTGGCCTAACTTGTCGAGCAGCGTCATCGCGCAGACCTCGCGTGAAGGGCGATCCAGCGTCGAGCGCGGCGGCGCCACCGCCGGTGCGTTCGTCGCAACCGCACTCGCCACCCGGCCAGCCGGCGCGGGCGCAGTCACAGCCTTCCCGCCGCCCACGCGCACGAACGTACAAGGATCCGCCCCGATCCGCGTCGACGTGAGCTCCTGCACGCGATTGCGATCGACCACCTTGAAGACCAGCAACCGCATGAACGTCTTCGGCACCACGCCGACGATGCCCTCGTTCCCGCGGTAATCGACCTCCGTCATCATCTGCTCGCCGAAGCCTTCGTCGTTGCTCCACAACGCCTCGGCACGAAAATCCCAGATCCCGTCGCCGAACACCATCTCGCACGCCGGCCGCGAAATCATCGCGTTCAATTCCGCGAACGGGTTGGCGGCCGCGGTCTTCGTCTTGTCCAGTTTCCACTGGCCTAACAAGCCATTGCGTTGCGCCGGCAGCGGCGCTGTGGTCAGGAACATCGCGCGGTCCTCCTAGACCTGGCCGCTGAGTCGCTCCTGCAAGCGGTGCTGGTTGTCCATGAATGTGGCGAAGCTCTCGGCGGACTGCGCAGCCATTTCCGTCTGCCGCTGCTCTGCCTGCGCCGAGGCGGCAACGACAAACGCGGCAAGCGCGAAGACATTCGAGAGTTTCATGGGCGGTTCTTATGACGGCCCTTGAACGGTGCTGGCAATGAAGGACGTTCAAAGCCGCGAATCGTCAGGACCCGTGCGGCCATGCGCCCGATTCACGGGGCTGCCACACAACCATCAGATTGCGTTGGCACGCTGCCGTCCATCGAGCCGCTGCTGCAGGACGTCAACGTGGACACAGTGAATCATTCTGGCAACACCGGTCCTCGCGCCGAAGTCGTCAGCGGCGACGAGCGCGAGCGCCGCCTGGCGCTCGCGGAACAACGTTATGCCGCGGCCCGTGACGCCTACGACAAGGCACGCGCGGAATTGCGTGAGCTGGCCAGCCGTAGCGATGCAAAACCGCAACTCGTGGCCGCCGCGCGTGCGCGGCTCGATGCGGTGGTCGCGCGATGTACGCGGCTGCGCGCCCTGATCGACGAACTGGAAGATCGGCTGGGCTGATCGCGCGGCATTCAGCTGACATGGATCATCGGCGCTCGCCTAAGAGCGCCGCGCCGCTCTTCGCAACAAGGACAAAGACGACGCCACACTCAGACTTCTCGGACTGCGAAACGCCCGTTTCGGGAGCATCATGGCCGCCGTGACCATCCCACCACCTGCACCCGGCGCACTCGATCGCGACGAACGGAAACGCCTGCGTGCCGTGCTCGTGCACTTTCAGAAACCCTCGACGGCCCGCGCCTTGTGGCAGCTCTTCAACACCATCATTCCGTATGCGCTGCTCTGGGTGCTGATGTGGTTCGTGAAGGACATTTCGCTGTGGTTCGCGGTCCCGCTTGCCGTGCTGGCCGGCACGCTGCTGGTGCGTGTCTTCATCTTCTTCCACGACTGCGGCCACGGCTCGTTCTTCAAATCGCACTGGGCGAATGCCGTGTTCGGGTTCCTGTGCGGTGTCCTCACGTTCACGCCTTACTACCATTGGCGCTGGCAGCACGCGATTCACCATGGCACGTCGAGCCGCCTCGACAAACGCGGCGTCGGGGACATCTGGACGATGACGGTGCAGGAGTACCTGGAATCCACGCGCTGGAAGCGTTTTTCCTACCGCTTCGTGCGCAACCCGTTCGTGCTGTTCGTGATCGCGCCGCTGTACGTGTTCCTGTTCCGCCAGCGCTTCGCGGCTTCCGACGCGAGCCCGCGCGAACGTTACTCGGTGTGGCTCATGAATCTCGCGCTGTTGGTGGTCGCCGTGCTGATGAGCTGGGCATTCGGCTTCTGGACCTATCTACTCCTGCAGGGCGTGGCATGGATGGTGGCCGGCGCGTCGGGCATCTGGCTGTTCTACATCCAGCACCAGTTCGAAGACGCATACTGGGAACGCGACGAGTTGTGGGATTACACGGCCGCCGCGCTGCAGGGCAGCTCGTATTACAAGCTGCCCCGCTTGTTGCAATGGCTGTCGGGCAACATCGGGTTCCATCACATCCACCACCTGGCTTCGAACATCCCCAATTACAATCTGGAGCGCTGCCATCTCGCGGACCCGGTGTTCCAGCAGGTCACACCGATCACGCTGTTCGGCAGCCTGACATCCCTCAATTTCCGGCTGTGGGATGAAACGTCGAAGAAGCTGGTGAGCTTCCGCCGCATCCGGCACCTGCGGAAGAAGCCGCGCGACCCGCGCGGCGATTAGGGACGCGCCTGGCTCAACCCAGCGGTCGCGCGAGTACGGTCTGGGAGGTGACGTCCCCGGCGGTCAGATACATCTCTCCTTCCGAGCGCGCCAGCGAGAACTTCATGCGCCGTTCCAGGCGCGTGACGAGTTGCGCGAGCCACGCGCGATCGAACACGAATACTTCGAGTTTCTCGGCGCGGTGGATTTTCGCCGCGTCGAGTTTGGCAACCCACTGCGCCGGATCCTTGTGCGTGTACACCGCCACACGCGGCGCCGCCTTGCTGGCGCGATGCAGCCGATCGGGCTCCGGGAGGCCGATGTCGATCCAGGTCTTGAGCGCACCGGTCAGATCGCGTACGGAGATTGCCGGTTCATCGGGATCCGATAGCCCCTTCGAGAAGTTTATGCCCTCGGAGAACTCCAGGCAGTACGCAAGGACACGCGTCAGCAGATAGTCCGGCGTCTCGCTCGGATGCTGCGCCACGCGCAGGTTCAGCGACTCGTAGACGCCGCGATCGGAATCGGCGAGTTCGATGTCGAACGTGTAGATGGTTGCCCCGAGCGCCATGTTATTCCAGCGCCACCACGGTCACCGATGCGGGCGCCAGAGTCACGGCCGACAATTTCACGCTCACCGCTTTCGGTTTCACCGTTTCCTGCGCCTCGAACGTATTCACGCTGTTGAACCGCGGCGCGCTCAACGTCTCTCCGCGCACGCGCGTTGCCTTCACACCGGGAACCTGCACATCGATCGTGACCGCGCGATGCGGATCGAGGTTGGTGAGCGCCAACCATACCTTGCCATCCTTGCCCTTCGCCGCGATGGCATCCACGCGCGGCACTTCGATATCTCCATGTTCATACGTGCCGGCGTCTAACTGCACGGGCAGGAACACCGCGTCCTGGAATGGCACGTACATCTTGAAAACATGGTAGGTAGGCGTCAGGAGCATCTTTTCATCGCGCGTGAAGATCATCGCCTGCAGCACATTCACCATCTGCGCGATATTGGCGATGCGTACGCGATCCGCATGCCGCGCGAACGCGTTGATGTTGAGCGCCGCGATGACGGCATCGCGCTGGCTGTTCTGCTGCTCGAGAAACCCTTCTTGTGTCCCTGGCGTCTTTTCCAGCCACACGCCCCACTCGTCGACGGACAGCAACACTTTCTTCCCGGGGTCGTATCTATCCATGATGTCGCCGTGGATTTTCAGCAGGTCGTACATGCGCCGCGTTTCCTTGAGCAGCGTGGCGTAGTCGTCCTCGTCGAAATCCACGGACTTGAACGCCGGCGGAAATTTCACGACGGTATAGAAATGCAGCGAGATGCCCTCGATGTCCCAGGCCCAGGTCTTGTTCTTCCACGCGGCCATCACGGCCTGGGTGTATTCGGTGTGCCCGCTGTCGGGTCCGACGGCGATCCGCCGCATGGGTTGTTTGCCGTTGTAGTTGCGCGCGTAGCGGGCGTACACCTTGAGCTGGTCGGTGTAGTACTCGGGCGTCATCGAGCCGCCGCAACCCCAGGTCTCGTTGCCGAGGCCGAGAATCGGTACACGATACGGTTCGGGGTGTCCATTGGCGGCGCGCTGCTGCTGCAGCGCCGTGGGCTGGGGTGTCGTCAGGTACTCGAGCCAGTCCGCGGCTTCGGCGGCGGTACCGGATCCGACATTGATGGATAGATAGGCGTCGGCGCCGATCTGCTCGAGGAAATCGAAATACTCGTGTGTGCCGAAAGTGTTCGGCTCGATTACACCGCCCCAGTTGGGATTGAGCGTGGCGGGGCGTTTATCGCGCGGCCCGATGCCATTTTTCCAGTGGTACTCATCGGCGAAGCAGCCGCCCGGCCAGCGCACGTTCGGCACTTTGATGGCCTTGAGCGCCGCGACCACGTCGTTGCGGATGCCGCGCGTATTGGGGATCTTCGAATCCGGCCCGACCCAGATACCCTCATAGATGCCGCGGCCGAGATGCTCGGCGAACTGGCCGAAGATGTTGCGGTCGATCGTGGCGCCGGGTTTCGCGGCATCGACGGTGATGCGGATGGTGTCGGCGGCTGGCGCTGCGGCCGGAAGGCCTCCGGCGGTCAAGACAGCAGCCACGCACAAGGCGGCGCGCAAGTGATTCATCGAGAGCCCCCTTCGAAAAGCTGCGCGGAAATTATCACACCGAAGGGGATGAGGAGGGATGTACCCGAGAATCGTGCATGCCCGGCGTTTGATGGCGGGAGTCCGGAGTCTTCTCCAGCTCCAAAAAAAAGCCCGGCCAGGTCCTGCGACCCGGCCGGGCTTTCCCGGATGCTAGTTAGAGTGATGCGACGGTTGAACCGATCCCGAGTTGATCCTTGAGCTTCTCGGCCTTCATCTGCACGGCACGGCCCTTGTCCGTGGCCGCGAACGTATCGCCCGAGGACGCGGCGGAGGTGGCTTCAGCCCACGTCGCCTTCATGCCCTTGAGCTCTTCCTTCGCCGACGCGAGCGTCTCCTTGCTGATCTCCTTCGGCAACGCGCCACCGGAGAGCGCTGCGACGCGCGATTCGAGTTCCTGCACCGTTTTCGGAACCTCGGTATTCAGCTCTTCCCATTCGTTATGCGCCGCGGCGCTCAACGTCTTCATCGAATTCGTCGCCTCATACGCCGCGGCGTATTCGGTATTGATCTGCGGAACATCCTTGATCACCGCCGAGTACTTCTCCGCGGCGAGATTCGCCTTCATGCGGGCGAGCGTGGCGTCCACCGCGGCCAGCTCCTTCGGCGCGAATTGGGTTGCCTCGGGGCGCAGTGTTTCCACCGATTCGGTGGCTTGTGCGACGGCCTTGTTGGCGGGTTCTTCGCTGCCGCAGCCCATCATCAGGATAGTGGCCGCCGCGAGCGGCAGGAATGCACTGGATATACGCATGATCAGCTCCTCACTTGTTAGGGCCCACCATAACGAGGCCTCACAAGAATCCGTGTAAGACAAACACCCGCGTTCCGGCGAGCCGCGTCCGAATGGACCCGAGGACCGTCGCGCGCCAGCGACGTCATCCGTCCTGCACGCGCTGTTATTTGCTGTCGAGCCCCAGCCGTTCGCGGACTGCCGCGTCTATCTCTTCATCGGTGACGCCGAGCTGCGCTTCTTCCGCCTGGTCGAGTCCGCCGCCGAGACCTGCTTCTTCCGCTGCAACGATTCCATCGGCTCCGATGTCCGATTCGAGATCCAGCTCGGCATCGTTCTCCACGCTGGCGCGTTCGCCGGTGCCGTTGCGATCGGATGTGTTATCCAACCCGCCAACGCCCACCATGTCGGCGCCGGTGTCGGAACTGTCGCTCGGGCCCAGCGAGCGGATGTCGTGGCCCTTGGGAAATTCATTGCCCGATTCATCGAGCAGCGAATCGAGATCGATGGGATTTGGCTTCGGCATGATGCACCTCTTGCCGCCAGCCTGCGGGCCGCGCGGGCGCGCCGTGATCAGCGGGCGCCGTGCAACCGTGTAGGAACGCCCGAGACGCGTGGATTCAGCTTCATTGATTGGGCGAGCGGGCCCCGGCGCGCACCTTCGCCACATCCAGCGCGCTGCGAAGCGCCTCCGCCCATTTCGCGAACATCTTCTGCGCGTTGTGATACGCGCTGATGCGATCCGCGCGCTCGAGGATCTGCGTCTCGGAATCCTCTTCATAGTCCTTCGCGCGCGCGATCAATGCGCCGCTCGGCCCGTCGAACCCCAGCACGCGCAATGTCATCTCGCCATCGGTATACGCGAGCGTCTTCTTGTCACCCAGCGGTTCGGGGCCCGCGAAGTCGGCCTTTTCGATACTGGCGCGCAAGCGGATCACATCCTTGTCCGGCGACTCGGCGATCGTGTAGCCGCCGTGCGCCAGCTCGGCGACCAGCTTCTCGCGCAGCAGCCGCGCGAGTTCACCGCGAAACGCTTCGAATTCACGGTCGCTCAGATCCGGATGTTGTTTGCGCCAGTCCTTTTTGAACGTGATCTCGATGGGGTCGAGCATCACGCGCTGGTAGTTCGCGAGCGACACGCCCGGGGCGACATACAGCTCGTCGAACAGCGAGACGTCGACGCGCTGCAGACCGTCGTCCGAAACTTCCGCCGCCGCCGGCGGAGCGGAGGCGCAGCCGGCCAGCATCGCGGACGCGCCCAGGACGATGGCCGCAAGTTTGAATGGGTGTCCCACTTTTCGCTTCATAGTGCCCTCGACATTGATGGCAAACCTACGCTTAACAAGGGCGGCGTGCCAAGCCCGCGAGCGCGGGCGGGCTCACGCGGATGCTTCCTTCCGCCACTCCCGCGGGCTGCGGCCGCTCTGCGCCTTGAACGCGCGCGACAATGCGGCCTCGCTGCCGTACCCGACATCCTGCGCGATCAGCTTGAGCGACTTGCCCGCCAGCAAGGCCTTCTGCGCCAGGCCCACGCGCCAGCGTTGTAGATAGGCACCGGGCGTCGCACCGACGGTGTCGCGGAAGCTGTTGGCGAACACGCTGCGCGACATGCCGCACACGGCCGCGAGGTCTTCCAGGCACCATTCCTTGTGCGGCTCATCGTGCATCGAGGTGAGTGCGTGGCGCAGTTGCGGATGCGCCATTCCGCCGAGCATGCCCACTTGCGTCTTTTTCTGCTCCATGAGCTGGCGCAACACCTGGATCAACACGACTTCGAACAGCCGGTCGAGCATCGCCTGCCGGCCGCAGTACTGCTCATGCGCTTCGATGAACAACAGGTTCAGCACGGCCTCACAACCGTGCAGTTGATCGAGCGGCAAACAAACAAAGGGCGGCAGCGCGGCGGCGATGGGGTTCGCGCTGCCGCCTTCGAAGCTCAGGTTTGCGCAGACGAAATCTGCGCCGCGTTCGGAATCGGAGATGAAGCGGTGCGCCATCGGCCGCGGATACAACAGCAGACTCGGTTGTTCGATACGTGCTGCGACGCTTCTGTCATGCCGCACTTCCACCTTGCCGGCGCGGACCAGGTGCAGTTGTCCGTACGGGCCTGTGCCATCCAGCGAAGTGATGCCGCACAACGCGCCGGCGTGAAACGTGCGGGCGCTGACAGCGAAATGGGCGAGCAGGGCCTGGAGTCGATCTGCCATGGGAAATACTCTCGATCAAGTAACCAATACGTAAGGTAGCCAATCGTATCGATTCCGCGGGCAAAGTGCACTCCACCAAACGTATTAACCCAACCGCAAGGAGTCGACCATGTCCCCCGAAAAGATCCTCTACACCGCCCAGGCGAAGGCAACCGGTGGCCGCGACGGCCGCGCCGTTTCATCCGACCAGGTGCTCGACGTTTCCCTCGCCACGCCGCGCGAACTCGGCGGCGCCGGTGGCGCGGGCACGAATCCCGAGCAGCTGTTCGCTGCCGGCTACTCGGCCTGCTTCCTGGGCGCGCTCAAATTCGTCGCCGGCAAATCGAAGATCGCGCTGCCCGCGGAATCGAACATCACCGGTTCGGTCGGCATCGGTCCGATCGCCACCGGCTTCGCACTGAAAGTGCAGCTCGAGATCTCCGTGCCCGGCCTGCCGAGGGAGCAGGTGCAGGAGCTGGTCGAGAAGGCGCACCAGGTCTGCCCGTACTCGAACGCCACGCGCGGAAACATCGAAGTCACGCTCGTCGTGCTCTGAAACACGGCAGCGGTGGCGCGCAGCGGTGCCGGGGTGCAATTCTCGTAATTGAGTAGCCGTTCGTGCGCGCGCCAGCGCCGGCGCAATTACGAGAATTGCACCCCGGCACCACTCCCCTTCCCGGCACCTCCGATGTCGATCCTGCGACTGGCCGTTCGACCATCAGCTACAGTCCACCCATAAAGAGGAAGAACCCATGGCTGACGATCCCGTCGCTGCGTACGCCAAGTCCCTGAGCCCGAAGCAATCGGCCATTTGCGCGAGCCTGCGAAAATCCATCGACGCGCGGCTGCCGAAGGCTACGTCGAAGATCTGGCACGCGATCCCGGTCTGGTTCATCGGCGACAACCCGGTGGTGGGTTACACGAAGAAGCCGAAGGGCGTGGCGTTGATGTTCTGGAATGGCCAATCTTTCGATGAGCCGACGCTCGAGGCCGTGGGCAGCTTCAAGGCCGCGCACATTGTTTATTCGGATGCGTCGCAGATCAGTTCGAAGGACATGACGCGTTGGCTCAAGAAGGCGGCGGCGGATGTCTGGGATCTCGCGGGGCTGCGAAAGAAAACGGTGGCGAAGAAAAAGAAAGCAGCGTGAAGCGCTGCTACGGCCGTTCGATGGCTGTGATCCGCAGTGTCACCTTGCGCGTGTGACGCAACAACACGAGCTCGATCGGCCTGCCAATACGCTGCGCGTTCAAAGTCTGCTGCAGCTTGTCGATGCCGGTGATGGTTTCGCCATCGAGCCCCACGATCAGATCGCCCGCTTCGATTCCAGCCGCCGCCGCGGGGCTGCGTGGCTCGATGCTGCGCACACGTACGCCCGACGCATTCCCGATCTCATGATGCCGCGCGATGCGCCGCGCCAGCGTCGCGTTCATGCCGGCGACACCGAGCCAGCCGCGCCGCACGCGCCCATGGGCTAACAACTGTTGCAGCACCCATTGCGCACTGTCGCTCGCGGTAGCGAAGCAGATACCCTGCGCGCCAGGGATGATGGCCGTATTCACGCCGATCACTTCGCCGCGCGCATTGATGAGCGGCCCGCCGGAATTGCCGGGGTTCAGCGCGGCATCCGTCTGGATCACGTCGTCTATCAACCTTCCCGTGCTCGCGCGCAAGGATCGGCCGAGGGCACTCACCACGCCCGCGGTGACCGTATGTTCGAACCCAAGCGGATTGCCGATCGCGATGGCGATCTGGCCCATGCGCAGCTTCGCGGACTGTCCGAACTTCACGTGTGGCGCACCGCGCGTGCTGACGCGCACGACCGCCAGGTCGGAGTCGGGATCGTCACCCACGATATCGGCGGCGAAGCGCTCGCCATCCTGGGTGGAAACCCTGATCTCGCGCGCGCCGTGTACCACGTGGCTGTTGGTCAGCAACAAGCCATCGGGCGTGAAGAAGAAGCCGGAACCCGTGCCGCGACGTTGTTTGCCGTCGCGCGCGGCATTCACTTCTATATGGACGACGGCGGGCGCGACGGCGTCGGTCGCCGTGGTCACGGCTTGCGAATAGGCGTCGAGCAGATCGCCATCGTCGGCGGGAATCGGGGAAGGGGGAGAATCCACTCTCGCATCGTCAGGGCAGCGCCGCGGGATTCAAGCGGTGGCATGCCCCCGGGAAAGCACGGCAACGGGGACGCGCCTCGACGTCCCCGTTTGCAATGGCCTATGCCGCCTGTCTCGCCGGCGCGCCGGCAATCTCGCCGATCCGTGCTTTCGCGCTCTTCAACGCCGCTTCACGCGCGTCCGGGCCGTAGCCGAGTTTCTCGGCGTGCACGAACGTCACATCGGTGATGCCGATGAAGCCCAGCAGATGCCGCAGATACGGTTCCTGGAAATCCGCCGCCGCCGCGGGACCTTCGCTATACAAGCCGCCACGCGCTTCCACGACGATCACGCGTTTGCCACCTAACAAACCCTTCGGGCCCGCTTCGGAGTAGCTGAATGTCTCGCCGGCGCGCAGTACGTAGTCGAACCACGCACGCAGCAGCGTCGAGGTGCTGAAGTTGTACATCGGCGCACCGATCACGATGGTGTCCGCCGCACGCAGCTCCGCGATCAGCTGGTCCGAAAGTTTGCGTGCTTCGATCTCCACAGGCGTCTTCGCGACACCGCGCACACCCGCCAGGGTCGCGCTGGTGAGATTCGGCACCGGCGACGCGTCGAGATCGCGATGCGTCACCTGCGCGCCCGGCTGCGCGGCCAGCAGTTTCGAAACGGCATCCGCGACCAGCACGCGCGACACGGAATCCGTGCCGGCGGCGCTGCTGTTGATGACCAGTAGGTTTGTCATGACTTGCTCCTTTTCTCTTTGAAGCGCAGTCTGGCGTCCCGCGGAACGGCACACTAGCCGCTAAAACCGCGTATCTGTGTTGCATGAAGTGGAACGCCAATGCCAAATCTCGAGGATTTAGAGACTTTTGTAGCTGTCGCCGACACCGGCGGTGTGTCACCCGCCGCGCGGCGGCTGGGCCTGCCGAAGTCGATCGTGAGCCGCCGGCTGGGCCGGCTCGAGCACGAGCTCGGCGCCCAACTGCTCACGCGCAACACCCGCGGCGCCGCGCTCACCGAAGCCGGCGCCACCTTCCGCGAACATGCGGCGCGCGCGGTCGCGGAGATCGACGCGGCGCGCGAAAGCGTTTCGCCGAACGGTGAGTTGCGCGGCCTGCTGCGCATCGCGGTGCCCATGTCGCTGGGCGTCGCGCAACTCGCGCCGATGCTCGCGCAGTTCGCCGCGCGTCATCCGCTGCTGCAATTGCACGTGGCGTACGGCGACCGCCTCGTCGATCTGATCAGCGAAGGCTTCGACCTGGCGATCCGCGTGGGCTATCTACAGGATTCCGTGCTGGTCGCGCGACGCGTGGGTGACGTGGGCGGAGCGCTGGTCGCGAGCCCCGACTACATCAAGGCACATGGCGCGCCCAAGTCGCTCGAAGAACTGCAGAGCCATCCGGCGCTCATGCAGGGCACCGAGTCCTGGCGCTTCCGCGATGGCGACAAGATCGTGGTCGTCCATCCGCAGGGCAGATTCAAATCCGACAACGGGCTGGCGCTGGTGCAGGCCGCGCTGGCGGGTCTCGGCGTGATCGCGCTGCCGGAATTCCTCGCGAACGAACATCTCGCCACCGGCAGACTGGTGCGGCTGTTGCCCGAGTATCCGATTCCGGCGGCGGGGCTGTTCATCGTGCGCCCGCCCGGCGATCACCCGCCGCGCAAAGTGCGCGTGCTGACGGATTTCCTGCTCGAGAGGTTCATCCCGATGTGCCCGGCGAGCCCTCGCTGAGGCGAGTCCCCGCTTGCCGCGGCCGAGGATCCCGCAGTCTGTCTTTATTTCCATTCGCGTTGATTAAAGGCTTGCGCCGCCGCCAAAACTCTCAACAATCGCGGCCTTATGGACGAAGTCATGAGCCGCGCGAGCCAGGTGTTGCACGAAGTCTGGGGTTACCCGGCGTTTCGCGGGCCGCAGGCGGAAATCATCGGTCACGTGGCTGGCGGTGGCGATGCGCTGGTGTTGATGCCCACCGGCGGCGGCAAGTCGCTGTGTTACCAGGTGCCGGCGCTCGTGCGCGACGGTATCGGCGTCGTGGTCTCGCCCCTCATCGCGCTCATGCAGGACCAGGTCGCGGCGCTGCGTGAAGCGGGCGTGCGCGCGGAATTCCTCAACTCATCGTTGTCGTGGTCCGAGCAGCAGCGCGTGGAAAAGGCCGTGCGAGCCGGCGCAATCGACATCCTGTACGTCGCGCCCGAACGGCTCGTGACGGATGGCTGTCTGCAATTGCTGGATGCGGCGACTATCTCCCTGTTCGCCATCGACGAAGCGCACTGCGTCTCGCAGTGGGGCCACGATTTCCGCCCGGAGTACATGCGGCTGTCGGTGCTGGCCGAGCGTTACCCAGGCATCCCGCGCGTCGCGCTGACGGCGACCGCGGACGCCGCCACGCGCAAGGAGATCGTCGCGCGCCTCGGGCTTGCGGATGCGCGCGTCTTCATCTCGAGTTTCGACCGCCCGAACATCCGCTACCGCATTGCCGAGCGCGACAATGCGCGCAAGCAGCTGCTGCAGTTCATCCGCGAAGAACACGCGGGCCACTCGGGCATCGTGTACTGCTTCACGCGCAAATCCGTGGACGAGACCGCCGCGTTCCTGGTGGATTCGGGTATCAACGCCTTGCCGTACCACGCGGACAAACAACACGAGACGCGCGGCGAACATCTCGGCCGCTTCATTCGCGAGGACGGCATCGTGATGGTGGCGACCATCGCCTTCGGTATGGGCATCGACAAACCCGACGTGCGCTTCGTCGCGCATCTCGACATGCCGAAGAGCATCGAGGCGTATTACCAGGAGACGGGCCGCGCCGGCCGCGACGGTCTGCCGGCCAATGCGTGGATGGTGTACGGCCTCGCGGATGTCGTGCAGCAGCGCCGGCTCATCGACCAGTCACCGTCGGGCGAGGAGCACAAACGCGTGTCGGGCGCGAAGCTGGACGCGTTGCTGGGCCTGTGCGAAACCGTGGACTGCCGCCGTGTGCGTCTGCTCGACTACTTCGGCGAGGCGAGCCAGCCCTGCGGCAACTGCGACAACTGCCTCGTGCCGCCGGAAGAATGGGACGCGACCGAGGCGGCGCGAAAACTCATGTCCTGCATCTACCGCTGCGAGCAGGCGAGTGGTTTCGGATTCGGCGCGATGCAGATCATCGATGTGATCACGGGTCAGCGCACGCCGAAGGTGGAGCAATACGGTCACGACCGGGTGAGCACCTTCGGCATCGGCAAAGACCTTTCCGCCCTGCAGTGGCGCGCCGTCATTCGCCAGCTCGTCGCGCTGCGGCTGCTGCGAGTGGACTACGACCGTTTCAACATCCTGCAACTGACACCGGCGGCTCGGGAGGTTCTGAGCGGCCGGCGCGTGCTGAAGCTTCGCAAACCGTCGGAAAAGCAGGCGAAGCAACGCAAGGGGAAGCGGGCGGAACTATCCACCCGGCCGGCGCGCGAAACATTCGCGGGCGGCTCTAGCAACGAGATCGTGTTCCAGGCGCTGCGCGAATGGCGCAAGGGCGTGGCGAAGGAGCACGGGGTGCCGGCGTACACCGTGTTCCATGACGCCACGCTGGCGGAGATCGCGCGGGTGTTGCCCGGCTCGCTGGATTCGTTGCGAGGAATATCGGGCATCGGCGCGACCAAGCTCGAACGCTACGGTGCGCCTTTGCTCGTGATCGTGCGCGAAAGCGCCGTCGACACGAATTGACGCGATCATTCCTTACTATTCGCCGATATTCATCTTTCAATCCGCGCGGGAATTTAATCGGTGCCCTCGGCCGATATCTTCCAGGCTGTGCTCAAGGCCTTTTCCATCGACGTCGCCGGCTTTCTCGAAGGTGTCGACCAGAAGATCGTCCACGGCGATCTGCGGCAGATTCCGGACGTCGCCAACCTTCTCAATGCCAATGCCTTGCGCAAGATCCACGATATCAAGCGCTGGCTGATGCTGTTCGGGACCTTGTTCACTTTCGCGGGCATCGCCGGTTTCTTCGTGGAATACCGGCTGCGCAACGTGAGGTGACGCGGGCGGGGTGAGAGCCTCACTGCGCCTGCAGGATTTACGTCCGAGCTTCTGCCGCGAACAGCGGCTCCTTCGGATCGATGAACAGCCAGCACAGCGCGCCCAGCAGGTACAACGCGCCTAACAACCAGAACGGCATGTTCCAGTCGCCGAACCATTTCACCGAGTAGCCGACGATCGGCGCGCTGGCCATCGCGGCGATCTGGCCGGCCGTGTTCATCGTGGCGCCGACGGTCGCGGAATGTTCGTGACCGATGTCGAGGCAGGTGCTCCACGCGGGCGCGGTGGTCAGCATGCAGCTCGCGGCGGCGAGGCCGATCAACACGGCGGCGGCGACGGGCGCAGTCGACAGCGCGGCGCCGAGAATGAACACCGCGGCCAGCGTGTAACCCAGCGCGCCGGGGGTGCGCCGCCCGGCCCTGATGCCGAACTTCTTCGTGATGCCATCGGACACGTATCCGCCGAGGAACTGCGTGATCACGCTCAACCCCAGGGGCAAAGCCGACAACATGCCGAGCTCGGCCTTCTCGAATCCGTGCTGCTTGATGAGGTAGGTAGGCAGCCACGTGATGCAGAAGTAGAACGTGGCGCAGTTCGGCATGTAGGTGATGCACAGCAGCAGCACATTGCGCTGGCGTAACAGGCTCTTCCAGAATGGCCAGCCCTTGGGATGAGGCGCGACGGCCGGGCGATCGGCAAGGATCAGTGCGCGTTCGGCGTCGTTGGTCGCGGGGTGATCGGCCGGTTCATCGCGGAACCAGCGTTGCCAGGCGACGACCCAGACGAGTCCGATACAGCCGAATACCACGAGTATGGAGCGCCAGCTGAAGTAGTTGAGCAGCGGCGTGACGAGCAAGGCTGTCAGCGTTGCCGAAGCATAGGCGCCGGCAAAGAAGATGCCCTTGGCGGTGCCGCGCGAACGCAGCGGGATCCAGCGCGACATGACGCGCGCGACGCAGGGCCACGCGCCGGCTTCGCCCGCGCCGAACAGGAAACGGGCGACTATCAACGAGACATAGTTGAACGCGCCGGCGGTGATCATGGTGAAGGCGGACCACCAGGTCACGATTCGGATGAGTACGGATTTCGCGCCGTGCGTGTCGGCCCAGCGCGCGGTGGGGATTTCGAACAGGGCGTAGGCGAAGATGAAGCTGAAGAACACCCAGCTCATCTGGCCCTCGTCGAGGCCGAATTCCGCGGAGATTTTCGGCGCCATGACACCGATACAGGCGCGGTCGAGGTAGGTGACCATGGCCAGCGTGACCATGAAGAACACGACCACGTGTCGAGTGCGCGTCGGGCGCTGAGTATTGTCCAAGCAGATTCCCCCTAGCGCCCTTCATACCAGAAAAGGGGACATGCCTATTTATGAAAAGGGGACAGATCTATTTATTGAGTCTCGCAGTGCCGACCAGACGGCGGTGGACCAATAAATAGATCTGTCCCCTTTTCATAAATAGGCATGTCCCCTTTTCAGGGAGGGAGGAAGAGATCCAGGAGCTGGTTGAAAACTGGCGGGTCGTCGAGCTGGATCCAGTGGCCGGTGCCCTTGGCGACGGTGTGCTGAAACGCCGGCACCACGTTGTGCAGGCTCGATGCCGTATCGTTGTTAGGCGTGACGATCGCGAACTTCGGCCCCGTGTAACCGCGCAGCGGCGCGGTTGCATCGTATTCCAGGCTGCTCGCGGTGAGCTCGATCGCCGTCTTGCGCGGCAGACGATGCAGCGACGCCAGCAGTTTCAATTGCGTTTCCGCCCGCGCGCCCATAAACGGTCCTTCGCGCCAATACCGTTCGATGGCGCCGTACGGATCAGACTCGACCGCGGCACGCAGCTGCTCAAGTTGCTCTTTCGGCAACGCCGGGGCGGGTGGGGGATCGACGAGGCACAGCGCCTTGACGCGCTGGGGATACCTCCTCGAGTACTCGGCCGCAATCTGCGCTCCGGTGCCGTGCCCTACCAACACGAAGTTCTCCAGTCCCTGCGAACCGGCGACCGCCGCGACGTCTTTCGCGAGCTCCTGGATCGTGTAGCTGCCGAGCGCACCGGGCGATGCGCCGTGTGCGGAAAGATCGAACGCCACGCTGCGGCGTTTTGCCTTGAGGTGCTCCTGCGCCGCGCTCCAATGGGTCAGATCGCCGGCGAAGGAGTGCACGAACAACACGGGCGTGCCGCCCGTGCCGCGGCTGTCCGCGTTCAAGGTAAGGGCCATGGAGCCGCAACTTGCCGCGCGGCACCCGCGGGTTCTGTCGGAACGCGCCGCATGATGGTGTGCGTCACTCATGCGGGCTCGAGAAGCGCCGCCACCGCGGCCTCAAGGCCGCCCCAAACTGCCTCGCGGCTACCGCCCCCTTTGATATCAGCTGTTTACATGCAAGTCCGGCGCGCCGGCGAAAACGGGAAAAAGTCTCGGTTTGCAGGTATCCCGAAATTTCCTGGCTTGCCGGGCCGCCTGCGCACACGCCACACTGGGCACGCATTCAAACAAATGGCTCAAAGCGCTCTCAGAGAAGAGCCGGGGCCAGGCGAACACCGGGGCCGATGAAGTGACTTCGATTTCGTATCTACCTGCGACATTCACGACTCTTTTCTTTCTCGCCGCGGCGCTGCTGCTCGGGTTGATCCGGTAATACCCATGCCTCCGGCCCTGAGCTGATGCTCACACGCCGGTAGGACTGCGCCGTCCCGCACATCTCGTGCACGCGCAATTACGGGGCGCACGCGACGTTGTTAGCCTGTCTCCACCCTGAGGGCCGGCCAGGCGTGTTCCCACGACACTCCTGCCCGCATGCTGCCAACCGAGTTGCCCGGAACGTTCTGGTCGGCCTTTGGGGACCACCCCTTCTATGGATTTGCGGCCGCCGCGCGCGCACTCTAGTGCCATGACTCCCCTCGTCACTTTCGGGCGATGGAGCGAGATCTGTGTCGCGGTGGGCGTCGTCCCCGACCAGGGCGATTACCGGCGCATTCGCAGCGCCTGGCGCGGCATGGGTCGCCACTACCACACGCTCTCGCATCTTGAAGCCTGCCTGCGCGAATTCGATGCCGCACGGGAGCTCGTGCTCGAACCCGCCGAGGTCGAACTTGCGCTGTGGTTTCACGATGCGATCTACAAGAGCTGGCGGCGCGACAACGAACCGCAGAGCGCGGCATTGGCGGTGCGTACATTGCGCGCAGCCCGCGAAGATGTCGTCGACCGGATCCGGCAGATGATTCTCGCCACTGCGCATCGCGATGCCGGCTTCAGCGGCGACACGGCGTTGATCCTGGACATCGACCTCGCGATCCTCGGCGCGCCGCCGGAAATCTACAGTCAGTTCGAACGCGCGGTGCGGCGCGAATACTGGTGGGCGCCGCGCGCCCGGTACGTGGCCGGCCGAAGCAAGCTGCTGCGTTCGCTGCTCGAACGCCCGGCTATCTATCAGCACGACTGGTTTTACGCAAAATACGAGAAGCAGGCGCGCGCCAACGTCGCGGCGGCGTTGCAACAGCTCGAGTGGAAATAGCCGCGACGACGGCCTGCGGCAGGTACGTATAACGCTTGGCCGGGAAAACGCACACCATGGTGTCAGGTTTTTCTGACGATTGGATGCGATACCCCGCCAGGCGCGGGTGAAACAGCAGCCGCTGAACTTCGCTTGATGCCTGATTACACTTGCGGGCGGCGGTCAAATGCTGCCCGTTCTTTTTTTTGCGCATCGCTCATGAAAACCACCTCCATCGTCGCAGTCGTACTGGCCGCATTGCTGGGTCTGGCGTCGGTCGGCGGCATCTGGCGGATCAACTCCGACGCGCCGCGCAAGCCGTATCCCAAAGCGGCGCCACCGCCCGCTCCCTCGGCGGAATTTCATCCGGCGAAAGACCCTGCGCCCACCCAGGAAGAAATCGAACGCGACGCGCGCGAGCGGAATGGCGAACTCGCGCGCGGAATCGAGCGCGCGTTGCGGTCATCAAACCCGGTGGAGCTCGAGACGGCCTTCACCCATCTACTGTCGCAGCTGCTGCAGTTCGAGCCGGCGCGTGTGGCGGCGATGGTCGCGCGCCAGGCACCGGGCGATGCGCGCGAGACGCTGCGCACGGAAGTCGCGCGGCTGTGGATCACGCGTGATCCCGAGGCGGCGATCGAGTGGCTGAAAACCCTCGATGACGCCGAGCGCAGCGCGGCCGCCGCCGCCGCGGTGGATTCCGTCGCGGCCAGCGCGCCCGGCCAGGCGATCGAGGTGGCCTATGTATTCGGCATCGGCCGTGACGACGGGTACCTGGAGAATCTGGTGCACGGCTGGGCGATGGAAGATTTCGCGGCCGCCGCACGCTGGATCGGCACGCAGCCCGCCGGGGGCATGACCGAGCAGCTGCGCGCGCGCATCGAGCTCGTACGTTTACGGAAGAGGGCTGCCGGCGGCTGACATTGTTAGTATTGCGGCGCTTCGAACGTGGCTGATGGCGGCTCTTTTTTTATGCGCGAAGTAGCTAGTCAACCGGGGCGCGTGACGATGGCGGCCTTGCCGGCGGGCAGGGTCGCGCTGCCGGTCCATTTGTCGATCATGGCCTTGAGCGCCGTCAGCGAGAACGGCTTGGCGAGGTAGTCATCCATGCCGGCGGCTACACAGGCTTCGCGATCGCCCGGCATCGCGTTGCCGGTGAGCGCGACGATCGGAACGTGTGCGCCGCCGGTTTCCGCTTCACGGATCGCGCGCGCGGCGGCCAGCCCATCCATGACCGGCATCTGGCAATCCATGAGAATGAGGTCGAGGTCGGGGTCGGCCGCCGCGGCCAGCACGCCCTCGCGACCATTCGATGCGGTGGTGACGTTGAAGCCGAGCATGTCGAGCATCGCGCGCGCCATTTCCTGGTTGACCGCGTTGTCTTCGACCACCAGCGCGCGCCCGCGCGAACCGCTGGTCGGCAACACCCGTACGCGCATGCTCTGCGCGGTGTCCGCCGGCTTTGGGGCGGACAGCAGGTCCACAGTGCACAGCGGCTTCACCAAGCCGCGGTTCACTCCTTTGGGCGGCGTCGCGTCGGCATCGGGCGGCAACAACGCGATCACTTCGACCTGGCGCGGCGCGGCGGCCGTGCGAATGGCGTTCGCCGCCACTTCCAGCTTCGCGACGGCGTTCGAATCGATGACGACGCGGATGCGTTTCACCTGTGGGTCGAAATCCTGCAGCGCTGCGATCGCGGCGCTCGAAGAATCGACACTGACTACGTGGGAGCTTTCGAGCGACAGGGTTTCGCGCATCGCGCCGCCGATGATCGGGTGTGCGCCGATCAGGAGCACACCGAGATCCGCCGCCGGCGCCGGTTGCGGTAGTTCGACCCGCGGCACGCCGACCGGAATGCGGAATGAAAAGCGGCTGCCGACGCCGGCTTCGCTCTGCAGATCCATGCTGCCGTGCATGAGCTCGACCAGCTGGCGGCTGATGGCGAGCCCCAGGCCCGTGCCGCCAAACTTGCGCGTGACGCTGCCGTCCGCCTGTTCGAAGGCTTCGAAGATCCGCCGTTGCTCGTCCGGTGCGACGCCCACACCGGTATCGGTCACCGAGAAGTCCAGGATCGTTTCCCGGCCCTCGCCCGGCACGGCCGTGACGGCCAGCAACACGACACCGCTCTCGGTGAACTTGACGGCGTTGTTGACGAGATTGCCCAGCACCTGGCGCAGCCGGATCGCATCGCCGTGGATCGTCGCCGGCACGTTGCGCGCGATGTGCGCCGCGACCTCGATGTTCTTGTCGTAGGCGCGCGCGCCGAACAAACCGACCACCTGCTCGAGCTCGCGCCGCAGCTCGAACGGCGCGCGCGCCAGTTCCAGCTTGCCGGCTTCCGCCTTGGACAGATCGAGCACGTCGTTGATGAGCGTGATCAGCGCCTCGGCGGAACTCTTGAGCGTGCGGACGAAGCGCCGCTGTTTCGCATCGAGCGCGGTGTTTTCCAGCAGCGACGCCATGCCGACCACGCCGTTCAGCGGCGTGCGCAGCTCGTGGCTCATGTTGGCGAGGAACCGCGATTTGGCCTGTACCGCCGCCTCGGCCGATACACGCGCGCGTTCGAGCATTTCGGTCGTGCGCTTCTGCTCGGAGATGTCGGTGGTGACCGAAGCGATGCCGACGATCGAGCCGTCATCCGACAGCAGCGGAGTCTTCGCGACCAGCACGTTGTAGACGGCGCCGCCCTTCGCGTGGATCTCGGTCTCGTAGCGCATCGATTTCTTCGTGGCGAGAATCTCTTCATCGGTCTCGCGGTGACCGATCGTCTTGGGGCGTGCGGCATCCGCATCGAGCGTCTTGCCGATGATTTCCTGGCGCGAGAACCCCAGCATCTCCTCCCAGGCGGCGTTCACCATGGTCACCCGGCGGTCGGCGTCGCGAATGACCACGGGTAGCGGCAAGGTTTCCAGCAGCGCGTGCATCACGCGCAGCGTATTGCTGAGCGCGCGTTCGAGTTGTCTGCGTTCTGTGATATTGGCGTGGGTGCCGGTCATACGTACCGCGCGGCCATCGGCATCGCGCTGCGTGACATCGCCGAAGGTTTCGAGCCAGACCCAGCGGCCATCCGCATGCCGGACGCGATGATCGATCTGGAATTTCGGCGCCGTGCCATCCACCGCGGCGTTCAGTGCGGCGCGAAACAGCGGGCGGTCCTCCGGGTGCACGGTTTCGGCCAGGACATGCAGCGGCCAGACCCGGTCTTCATCTCCGCGGCCGGTGAACTTGCAGTAGACGTGATCGACGAACACCTCGTTCGTCGCGATGTCCCATTCCCACAACCCGAGGTCCGTCGCTTCGAGCGCGATCTTCAGCCGTTGAGCGCTTTCCGCGTGCGCGGTGCGCGCCTCGTGCACGTTGTCGACCAGTGCGAGACAGCCCTTGCGCAGCGTCTGCAAATCGACGTCGCCGCCCGAGCGCAGCGCCGCGATCAGGGCTTCGACGTCGGCATCCGACTCAAGGCCGAACGCGCGCGCCAGTTGTAGTTTCAAATCGGGGTTCACTTGATTCATGCGCGCAAGGCGCGACCTCGGAACGCTCCACTCCTGTAACTGGTGTCGGCACGCGGGGGGAATACTGAGGTTTGTTGCGGCACGGCAGCGGCGGCGCGAAGGCCTAACTGTGGAGCAATTCACACTGGCCGCCGGGAGCCGGCGCGCATAGAGTCGGCGGCATGAATCTGCCGCACGATCCTTCCAGGGAACCCACTACCGATCGGCGGGCGGTCCCGCGCCATATCCGTGATGGCGAACACGACGTGATCGACGAAGCCGTGGCGCCGGCAGGCGCCGAAAAAGCCGCCATCCGCCGGATGCTGTTGTGGATCTGCGCTGCGATCTTGCTGGCCGGCGCATTCGGACTGTGGCTCACGATGCGTGCCGGGTGAGGCGTCCGAGGGTGCCCACCCCGCGCACCGGAACTAGCTACTCGACCTTGAACGCGATGACCGTGTTCTTGAAAAACGTCGGTACGTAGACGGTCTGCGTCGCCGGATCCCAGCCGATGTCGGCGGTGCTGGTCTTCTCGGCCTTGCCGTCGAAGAGCAGTTCCTTGGATCCGTCGGCCTTCACGTACCACACGGCGCCGCTCCACGCGGAGACCAGGAAGTCGCCGCCTTTGACGTTCTCGAGGCCGTCGACGCCGCCCGGCATGCCGCTCGCGAGCACCGTGAGGGATTTGTCCTTCTCGACGCGGTTGAGGCTGTCGTTGTCGAGCACGTACAACGCGCCGTCGTGCACCAGCAGGCCGTTCGGGCCCTTGAGCGCTTTTTCATCTAGATAGACGGCGGCGGCACCATTCTTGACGACGTAGACCTTCTTGCCCTTGGAGTCCGAGACGTACAGCGTGCCGTGGTCGTTGACGAGGTCGTTGAGCTGTATGCCCTCGGGGATCGCGATCCTGTTCTTGATCTTGCCCGCTTCGATGTCGATGACCACGATGCCGCCGATGTCCGCGGCGTACAGCCACTTGCCGTCATCCGAGAGCGCCAGGCCCTTGGGGCAATCGAGGCCGGTCACCCATTCGGCGGCGATGACCTTGCCGTCGAGGCCGAGCTTTGCGATCGAGCCCTTGCCGTCCGCGTTCCACGGCTCACCGTCGATGTTCGAGACGTACAGCACCTTGCGTTTTGCATCGAGCCGCACGGATTCCGGGACCTTGAGGGTGGCGGCGGATTCCCAGGTTTTCGCGAGCTTGTGATCGGCGTGCGCGGCCGCGGCGAGTGACAGCGCGAGCGCGAAACCGCCGAGCGTGGCGAGAGGCTTCTTCATGACTGTCGATCCTTGGATGGCGCCGTGACGGAAGGGACGCAAAGTATAGGCCCGGCGCTTTGCGTGCCGCCACAGATTGCCTATGCTGCCCGCATGCCCCTGCAGACATTGTTCCCCACCCGTGTGTACACCGCGAAGCTCTCGGGAGCGGCGGCTAACACCTTGAATACTCGGTTGCTGCGCGAATGCCGCGTGCTGGCGCAGGATGACGCCGCGGGGCGGGCCTGGTCCGCGACTAACTATCCAGGCGGGTATACGTCCTACAACTCCGCGGCCCGCATGCACCGGATGTCCCCGACGTTCGCCGCGCTCGAAAAGCGCATCGATGCGCACGTGCGCGGCTTCGCGCGCACGCTGGATTTCGACCTCGCGGGACGCAAGCTCGCGATGACCGATTGCTGGGTCAACGTGATGACGAAGCAGGTGGTGCACGGGTTGCACCTGCATCCGCTCGCGTCGCTGAGCGGGACGTATTACGTGCGTACGCCACGCGGCTGTTCGGGACTCAAGTTCGAGGATCCGCGGCTAGAACGTTTCATGGCCGCGCCGCCGCGCAAGTCGACGGCGCGGCGGGAAAACAAGGTGTGGGTCACCGTGCCGGCGGAGCAGGGCAAACTCGTGTTGTTCGAGAGCTGGCTGCGCCACGAGGTGGCGCCGAACCCGAGCGAAGCCGAACGGATTTCGATTTCGTTCAACTACAGCTGGTTCTGAAAAGGGGACAGATCTATTTATTGAAAAGGGGTCCTGCCGGCCCTCTTTTCAATAAATAGATCTGTCCCCTTTTTCCTCACCCCGCGACCTGTTCGAAGGCGCGGCGCCAGGCCGGGAAATCCGTCAGGCCCACGAAGATCAATCCGGTGAACGCGCCATCCAGATGCGCGTCGTGATTGATGTTGTCGCGCTTGTGTTTCGACGCCCACCAGCTGTACGCGAGATATCCAAACGCGAACAACACCGCCGGGATCGGTATCGCGAAGTACAGGTACAGCATCCGCGTCGGGTAATAGACGATATAGGCGAACAACACCGCGAGGATCGCGCCCGACGCACCGAGCGCAGCGTAGTCGGGGTTGTTGCGTTGTTTGTAGACGGTGCCGAGGCTGCTGACGACGAGCCCGATGAAATACAGCGCGACGAAGCGAGCGGTGCCGATCCGCGCCTCGAGCCCGGGACCAAAAAAATACAGCGTCAGCCCGTTGAACAGCAGATGGCCGAAATCGCCGTGGATGAATCCGCTGGTGATGACGGTGTCGTAGGTGCGCTCGCGCAGCATCCAGTACGGACGCAGCAGGTTGCGTTGCAGGATTTGCGGCGACACGCGCAGCGCGAGGAAACTCACGACGGCGATGGCTCCGAGGATGAGCATCGAGGCCGGTGTCTGCGAAAAATTCATGGATCAGTGTCTCTTGGTGAGGCCGCGACGACGGCCGCAAGAAGCAAGGCAGTGGCCGTGAATGATGTACGCATGGCGCCGAACGATGCCACATCGGCCTGCAAATGTTCAGCGCGGGCGAATCATTTGCGCGGCTTGAAGCGGTATCCGGACGCGCCGGCCTCTTTGCAGCGATCGACTGGCGTGGAGCGTCGCGCCTCCGGCGCGTCGAGCAGCAGGTCGATGTTCTTGTTGACGTCCGTGGGGCGGCCCTTCGAAGCCTCGACCGATTTCAGACGCGCGTGGCCGCCGGATTTCCCGAAGGTGAAATTCTGGAATTCGTGTACCGGGCCGTTGTTAGCCTGCGTGACGGCTTCCACGCCCAACGTCCAGGCATCCTCGCCTGCGGCCTTCCAGGTGCGCGTCGCGCCACCGAACACTCCGTTGGCGATGAGTACGGTGCTGAGCGAATAACAACTGCCGGTGTGGTCCGCATCGGCGCCGGCGAATTCCAGCTCGAGGAAGTCGCGCGAGGGCGCGTCCTCCTTCGATGCCATGCGGTAGATCGCAAGGCCACCGAATACCACCAGCAACATCGCGGGGCCTGCCAGCGCTTTCATCGAGGTGCCTCGCGTCGCGTGCGCCGCTCAGTCATACGGAATATCGACCGAGCCTTTGCCGATCAGCGTCTGGTGCGCGTCGGATTCGGTGTTCAGGAATACGAGGTCGCCATCTTCGACGCCGACGACGGATTCATCGCGCGACTCGACCACCTGGAAGTTGCGAAAGTCGTCCGGCGTCGCGGGTCTCATGTCGGGTTCGTAGTACGGCATGGTCTCGACGTACTCGGCGGTCACGCGCGCGGTGCGCCGGTCGGTCGCGATGTCGATGTCCATCGATTTGCGCTCGAGCCGGTATTGGCGCAGGCGCGAGAAGCTGCCGGCGTTCGCGCAGTAGAGCTTGCGGCCAATTTCCATTTCGGTGGGCTGCATGTGCGGCTCGTAGCCCTGGAACCTGAGCTTCATCTTGAAATCCTTGCCGCGCAGCTCGCAGATCTCCGGCGCAAAGCGTTTGCGCGCGGCGTTGTCCGCCTGATCGATGAACTCGGCGACCTCCTGGCGCGTGACTTCCTTCTTGCACGCGGCGAGCGGCGTGCACAGGACTAACAACATTGCCGTGGCGACGAAACGCATGCGCCGGATTTTAGGAGGGTGCCGGGTGGGGAAAGTGGGGAGAGGTCCACGGTTTCAATCAAAACAGGTGGGCGAAGCACCTCTCCCCACTTTCCCCACCCGGCACCCTAAAAAAAAAGCCCCGCTTGCGCGGGGCTTGTTAGTTGCGTCTACGTCGACTTAGGTAATCGCTGTCAGCCGACCGCGTCGACTTCACGTGCTGCTATTCATCCGGCTGGAACGTTGGCGGCCTTTCGGCCTCCGGCTAAACAATTAAGCCCGCGTGTCGTGCCACGCATTTGTCGTTCCCACCAGTAGCCAGATTTCAGCTACCGGTTGCACCCGTGCCCGTGAGCAAATCCCGAGTTTCTATAGTCAATCTCGTCGCAAATTCTGCGTGTCGTTGTTTGTGTCCTGGGCGCATCACTCGCTGACGCAGCGCGGGAGACTAACAACTCGTAACTCTTACAACCGGCGCTGTGGGCCTTTAAATGCAGACACTTAGCGGCGGTTTCGGGGCTACGCGAGGCAGGATCATACGCCGAATCCATTTCGCCACAATGTCTCAATGGCGCGACAGCGGGTCAGGAAACATATCGGCGCAAAGACGGGACGCGGGAGATGACGCGGTCGGCCTTTGCGAATCAGCGCGGGAAGCGGACCGAGAAGCTCGCCCCGGACTCGTCGGGCAGGTTGGCGGCCTGGGCGGTACCGCCATGGAATTCCGCGATCAACCGGACGATGTAGAGCCCGAGCCCGAAGTGCGGACGCTTGTCGGTTTCCACCCGTGATTGCCACAGCGACTCGAACAGCTTTGCCGCTCCTTCGGGCGGCAGCGGCGGGCCGGGGTTAGTCACGGTGAGCTCGGCAACCGACGAATCCGCCCGCAGAACCACGCAGATCGTGGCGCCATCGGCGCTGAAATCGACGGCATTGTCGATCAGCTTGTCCAGCAGCTGCACGATGAGCTCGGGTGCGCCCGTGATCTCCACGGGTTCGGGTGGCACCTCGCAAGAGAACCGCCGCTGCGGGAATGCGCTTCCATAGGCGCCGACCGCGGCGCGCACCAGCGCCGCCAGGTCGAAGCGCTGGCGTTCGCTATGGGCGATGGCCTCCTCGACCTTGGTCGCCGCGCCCATGGCCGTGAGGATGGCGCCCAGCCGCTCGCTGCCCTCGCGCGCCCGCGCAATGTAGAGGCGGGCGTTGTCGCCCATTCCGTTCGAGCCCTGCGCCTCCGACTCCAGATTCTCGAGCGAAGAGCGGATGATCGTGAGCGGCGTGCGGATTTCGTGGGCCAGCTTCCCGGCCAGCGTTCGCAGGTAGCCGGTGTACTCATCCAGACGGCCGAGCAGCGACGAGAAACTGCGCGACAACTCGCCGAGCTCATCCTTCGCATCAGCCTCGGGCAGCACGCGCGACAGACTGCCCTCGCGCCCGAGCGCATTTTCGCTGGCGGTGCCGAGCCGCGTGATGCGCAGGGTCATGCGACCCGCGAACCAGAACGCCGCGCCCACGGCGAACAGCGTGACGATCAGCGTCAGGTTCAGCAGCCGCGTCAGCGCGCGGTCGCGCAAGGTGAGCCAGCGATCCGCGGTCTGGGCGAGCTGGATGACGCCCAGCACCTGCTTGCCGTCGGCCGAGAAGATCGGCGCCGCCGCGGCGACGATCACGCTGTTTTCATAACGCCCGGCGAACAGCGCGGTCTCCGGCTGGCCGCGCGCGGCCTTCGCGGTGAGGCTCTGCGCCGAGCGCTCGCGCTCCGGCTGGGAAACGCTGCGCGGGATCGCGCCGCCATCGAGGAACAGCCGGTACATGCGCGGCAGAAAGCCACGCATCTTCGTGTAATCACCGGGCAGCGCCGGTGCATCGAGCCGCGTGAGCGTGGCGCCGCTCGACGAAGCGACCGTCAATTCCACGCCCGGCTGCGAGAACTGCCGCAGGTGGTCGTTGAGATCGGGTGAGGCGGCGATCAGGCGGCCGGTGGCGCGCAGATCGGCGACGTCGAGCGTGCCGTAGCTCTGGCGCGCGGCGCCGCGCCGGTCGCGATCGTCGATGAGCACGCCGATGTGCTGGCCGACCAGCGACAGCGGAATGCCGATCTCCAGCACGTAGCCCTCCTTCGCTCGCTGCCAGACCGCTTCGATACGCGGTTCCTCGACCGCTTCCTCGCGGCCGTATTCGCGCGTCTCGATGCGGCGCGCCGGCACGGGACCGGTGCCGGCTCCGCCGAAGAACAACCGCTGCTGGCCGCCGCGTTTGTCGTCGAAGGCCAGCCAGATCCGGTCGCCGATCGTGTTCGAATCGAGCGGCGACATTTCGTAGGCGTCGAACACGACCTTCTGATCGCGGACCAGCAGCGCCAGGTACAGCCAGCGCTCGTGTGTGGCGGCCAGCAATCTCAGGCCGTCGCCGCCCGGTCCCGCGACGCGCACGAGGTTGCGTTCGTTGGTGTCCCACTCGTCGCTGCGGCCATCGATGAGCGGCGCGCCCGACAACACCACGGGTGTGATGTCGCGGGCGTTGTTGCCGTCGAGCGCCGGCAGCGAGTCGGCGCGGAACAGCAGTTCCTGCCGGCCTTTCAGCGACCCTGCGATGGTCGTGGTCACGGCCAGCAGCGACTGCTGCTCGCTTTCGCGCAGCACCGTTTCCATCTCGCGCGCGTACTGGCAGCCGGCCCACGGCAGCGCCAGCGTGGTCAGCGCCAGCAACAGTAGTTTGGTGCGCAGCCTGAGGCCCGAGATCGGACCGGCCTTCAGTAGTTCGAGGAAACCCGCCACGTTCACTCTACCCAGCGATATCCCATGCCATACACCGTGTGCACGGCGTCGAATTTTTCATCGACCACCTGGAATTTGCGGCGGATGCGCTTGATGTGCGAAGTGATGGTGTTGTCGTCGAGCACGACGTTCGCGGCGTCCATCAGCTGCTGGCGGTTCTTCACGTGGCCGGGATGTTTGGTGAGTGCGTAGACGATCCAGAACTCGGTCAGCGACAGCAGCACGACCTGACTATTCCATTCCACCGACATGCGTTCGCTGTCGAGCGACAGCGCGCCGCGGCGGATCACCTGCTTTTCTTCGGCGGGCCGGCGCAATGCGTCCACGCGGCGGAACAGCGCATTCACGCGCGCGATCAGATGCGCGAGCGACAGGTCCTTGGTGAGGAAGTCATCGGCGCCCAGACGAAGCCCAGAAACCGCATCGAGCTCGCTGTCGCGCGCGGTCAGGAAAATGATGGGCAGCTCCGGCGACAGCCCGCGCAGTTCGCGGCACAGCTCGAAGCCGCCTTCGGGTTCGTCTTCGAGCGAGATGTCGATGACGGCGAGGTCCGGCAGCCGCGCCACGAAAGCCGCCATGGCTTCACGCCGGTTGGGGTAGCCGCGCACGGCGTAACCCTCGCGCGAGAAGGCGGCGGCGTAGTTGTCGCGGATGGCGCGTTCGTCTTCGACGATGGCGATGGTTTTTTTCATGCAGCCGGCTTTTTCATGCAGGCGGCAAGTGTAAGGCAGCGGCGCCCGCGCCGGTGGCACGGCCACATTTGGTCACTTTCCAGCGGTGGTTCGTCATCAAGTCATCACGGCATGGCCGGCGGCCGGGCGCGGAATGTGACTCGGATCAACGCCAGGAAGCCGCCATGACACACACGCCGGACATTGGACGAGAGCACAGCCCGCAGTTCGCGACGGCACAGGGCGAACGCTGGCGCCGCTTTCTCGAAAGGGTCGGGACACCCAGCAACGACTTCGCCACGCGGCTCTCGCGAGCGCGTTTTGCCTATCTGCATCGCCGCGAGGCGAACAGCACGCGCTGGTTGCCGTTATGAACGCCGTGCAGAAGATCTATTCGTGGATCGCGGTGGGCGTGCTGGTTGTTTGCTGGATTGCCGAGGCGTCGCTGTGCGCTGCGCGCGGCTTCTGAATTCGTGGGTGCTGCCTATGGGTCGGCAACCGGAGCGACGCTCAGCTTCGTCACGTGCGCGCGTTGCGCCGCGGCCAGCACCTGCGCCACGCGTTCGTACCGCGTGCGTTTCTCGGCGACTACGCTGATCGCGGGCGGGTCTTCCCGCTGCAACACGCTCTCGAACCTGGGTCGCAACGCCTCGATCGATGCGACGAACTCACCGTTCCAGTAGATCGCTCCATCGAAGGCGATGTCGAGGCGCACCGACGGATGTGGCGCGCCCGGCGCACGCTGTGGCAAATTGAGTTTGACGGCATGGGTTGCGACCGGCACCGTCAATATCAGGATGATCAACAGCACCAGCATCACGTCGATGAGCGGCGTGGCGTTCATCTGCGGCTCGACGGTGGGAGACCCGGCGGACATGATTCACCTCGTACAAGGCATAACGCGCGGCCGCATGGCGCCGGGTTTTTGCGCGCGGAAAACACCATGAGAGCCGACCCGAAGTTCAAACCGTTGCCGGCGGAGCCTGCGACGCTGCTCACCGAGGGCAAGGTGATCGAAGCGATCAAGGTGCTGCGCGCCTCGCACGGGCTGGACCTCAAGCAGGCCAAGGACTGGGTCGACTGGCACATCGCGCAGGACCCGATGCTGCGCGTTCAGCTCGAAACGCAGCAACGCGCGTTGCGCCGCAAGATCTTCATGTGGTTCCTGCTCGTCGATGCGCTCATCGCGGCGGGCCTCATCTATTACTTTTTTTATAGAGGAAGCGTTTGATGCTCCTGATCGGTATGTTCGATTCGCCCTTCGTGCGCCGCGTGGCGATCACCCTGAAGCTCCTGGAGATGCCGTTCGAACATGCGAACTGGTCGGTGGGCCGGGATTTCGACCGCATCCGCCAGTACAACCCGCTCGGGCGCGTGCCGACACTGGTGACCGACAAAGGCGAGAAGCTCATGGAGTCGGCCGCGATCCTCGACTATCTAGATGAGCTCGCGGGTCCCGATCGCGCATTGTTGCCGGCCGCTGGTGTGGAGCGGCGCCAGGCGCTGAATCTCATGGCGATGGCCACCGGTGCGGCGGAAAAAGGCGTGTTGCAGGTGTACGAGCGGGTGTTTCGCCCCGAGGCCAAGCGGCACGCGCCCTGGGTGGATCGTTGCCGGCTGCAGATGAGCTCGTCGCTGGGCGAGATCGATCGCTACCTGGGCGAGCGTGGCGTCTCGCAGTGGCTGGTCGGCAAACGCATGACGCAAGCCGATATCACCGTGGTGTGTTCGTTCACCTTCCTCAACGATGCGCTGCGGGTCGGCGCGGACCAGGTCATGTTCCAGTCGCTGGCCACCCTGGCGGCGCGCTGCGAATCGTTGCCGGTGTTCCAGGACACCCGCGTGCCGTTCTTCGTCCCGAATGGCTAGAAGGCGTTGATGCCCGTGAGCTCGCGCCCGATGGTGAGCTGGTGGATGGTTTCCGTGCCTTCGTACGTGATCACGCTTTCGAGATTGAGCGCATGGCGGATCGGCACGTACTCGGCGCTGATGCCGGAGCCGCCCAGCATGTCGCGGCAATCGCGCGCGATGTCGAGCGCGATGCGGCAGTTGTTCCACTTCGCGAGCGACACCTGCGGCGGCTGCATCTTGCCGGCATCCTTGAGCCGGCCTAACTGGTGGCTCAGCAGCTGGGCGGTGGTGATCTTGCGCGCCATCTCGGCGAGCCGCAGCTGGATGGCCTGCGTCGCGGCCAGTGGTTTGCCGAACATCACGCGGGTCTTGGTGTATTCGATCAGCTGCGCGAGGCAGGCCTGCGCCGCGCCGATCACACCCCAGGTGATGCCATAGCGTGCCTGCGTGAGGCAGGACAGCGGGCCTTTCAGTCCTTTCACGTTGGGCAGCAGGTTCGCTTCGGGCACGACGACGTTGTCGAAGAACAGGGCCGAGGTGACCGAGGCGCGCAGGCTGAACTTGCGCTCGATCTCCGGCGCCGAAAACCCCTTGGTGCCTTTTTCGACGATGAAGCCGCGGATGCCGTCATCCGTCATCGCCCAGCAGATGCAGAGATCGGCGATGGCGCCGTTGGTGATCCACATCTTCGCGCCGTTGATGACCCAGTCGCCGCCTTTCTTCTTGGCATGCGTCTTCATGTTGGAAGGATCCGATCCGCCGTGCGGCTCGGTCAGGCCGAAACAGCCGATCTTTTTGCCCTTGGCCATGTCGGGCAGGAATCTTTGTTTCTGCTCCTCGCTGCCGAAGGCGTAGATGGGGTACATGCACAGCGAGCTCTGCACGGACACGAAGCTGCGGATGCCCGAATCGCCGCGCTCGAGCTCCTGGCAGATGAGGCCGTAACTCACGGCATTCAGGCCGGCGCAGTCGTAGCCCTGGATGGACGAGCCTAACAACCCGAGATCGGCGATCTCGGCGATGAGCTCCTTCGGGAAATGATGCTTCTCGAAGCAGTCCTGGATGATGGGCAGCACTTTTTCGTCGACGAAACGGCCGACGGAATCCTGCACCGCGCGTTCGTCCTCGGTGAGCAGACCGCGGACGTCGTAGAGATCGAGTGGGTTGAGCATGCCCGCAATGATAAGTGGTGCCGGGGTGCAATTCTCGTAATTACGCTGTCGTTGCGCGGGCGCGCAACCGCGACCTAATTACGAGAATTGCACCCCGGCACCACTTCCTAGATCGGGATGCCGAGTCTGCGATACAGGTGCCCGAGCAGCCACACGGGGCCAATCAGCAGGAACTGGATGTCTTTCATGAACGAAGGCCGCTTGCCTTCGATGGAATGGCCGATGAACTGGCCGATCCAGGCGACCACGAAGATGGCGCTGCAGGTGAGCCACAGCGGCCACGCGAGGGTATCCAGCCAGCTAACAACAAACAGCAGGCCGACGAGGCCCGCGGCCGCGCCGAGTGCCAGCGAAAACGACAGCCGGAAGTAGTAGACGATCGCGGCGGCGACCGTGACGGTGGCGAAGTTGAGCCACGGCGAAACCGCGGCGACACTGGCGGGCACCGGGATCGACCAGAGGAATCCGATGACCGTCATCACGATCGGCGGCACGCATATGATGTGCAGCAGCTCATTGCCGGGGTGGCTGTGGCTTTCGCCATATTCACCGAACCACTGTTCGACCGTGCGCATGGGCAGGAACGCTACGCCCGCGCAAAGTGCCATGCAACACAGGGAATGGTCATGCCGCTGATGCAGCGATTCATGCGATTCATGTCGCGCAGCGGAATCTTGTCCGATGCACGGCTGCTGGAGCTGTATCCGCCGTTCCGGCCGATGCGTATCAAGGTGCTGGAAATCTCGGCCGGATGGCGCAGCGTGCGGATCCTGCTGCCGCTGAATGCGATGTCGCGCAATCCCGGCGGCGTGATGTTCGGTGGGTACCAGGCCGCGCTCGCCGACCCCATCGCCGCGCTGGCGTGTGCACGCGTATTCCCCGGTTTTTCCGTCTGGACGCGCGCCATGACGATTTCCTTCGATCACGGCGGCAATTCCGACCTCGAGATGCGGTTTTCACTGACTCCCGAACAGGAGCAGGCAGTTAGACTGGAACTCGAACGCGATGGTCGTTCAACACCGACATTTGAATACGGCTACAACACCACGGATGGTGTGCGCTGCACGGTGATACGCAATACGGTCGCGATTCGCCCGCGCGGCTACCAACGCGCGACCACGCCGCCGGCTTCGTCCGAAGCCGTCGACTGAGAACTGGAACACGGAAAGCGGGTTCATTCGGCGTTCAGATGCACGCCGCTATGTTTGCCCGACGCTTGCCTTAAGGAGATAAAGCACATGAAGACCTCGATCCTCGTCCGCAGCATGTTGTTAGTCATGACCGCCGCATTCACGGTGACGGCCTGTCAGACCACCGACGCCTACACCGGCGAGAAAAAGGTGAACAAGACGACCAAGGGCGCGGGCATCGGCGCCCTGGCCGGCGCAGTACTCGGCGCGGCGACCGGCGACAATTCGAAGGAGCGTCGCAAGCGCGCGCTGATCGGCGCGGGCGTCGGTGCGCTCACTGGCGCCGGCGTTGGTGCGTACATGGACCGGCAGGAAGCCAAGCTGCGCGCGCAGCTCGAAGGTACGGGCGTCTCGGTCACGCGCAACGGCAACGACCTCACACTCAACATGCCCGGCAACATCACCTTCAAGACGGCGAGCGCCGATCTCAACTCGAGCTTCTTCCGCGTGCTCGATTCCGTCGGCCTCGTGCTCAAGGAGTTCGACAAGACGCTCATCGACGTCGAAGGCCATACCGACAGCGATGGCAGCGACAGCTACAACCAGCAGTTGTCGCTCGAGCGTGCGACTTCGGTTGGTACGTACCTGCAGTCGCACGGGGTGAACGGCCAGCGCATCGTGACGTTCGGCGCCGGCGAAGCGCGTCCGGTTGCGAGCAACACGACGGCTGAAGGCAAACAGCAGAACCGCCGCGTGGAGCTCAAGCTGCAGCCCATCACCGAAGGCTAAAGAGAACTCTCGACACACTCACGGACGGCGGCCTTTGGCCGCCGTTTTCCGTTGTGGCGCGCAGCGCCTGACTATTTCAATCCTGAAACAATGGGCAGGTGCCAGACCGCATAGTGATCCGGATTCATGATCGAAGCGATGATCTCGTCGAAGTGCTGCCGAACCACAGCAGCGGGCCATTCCGGCGTCGACAAAGCTTCCGTGTAGCCATCGCGCCAGGCCGTGATGATGTCCGCGAACACGCGCCGTGGCACCCGCAATGTGTCGATCACGACGTAGTCGACGCGGACGTCCTGCAGGCCGGCGGCGCGCAACAGCGTCCAAGCGCGCCGGCCGATGCGCGAATCGGTGTGGGTCCGCTCGGAGAATTCGATCGGTCCCTTGCGCCACAGCACATCCGGGTCGAGCGGGCCCGACATCATGTGCAGCATCGAGTAATCCTCGGCGAGCACGTGCACACGGCCGCCGGGTTTCGTGACGCGCACCAGCTCTGCGAATATCCGATCGACGTGCGGCACCGACTGGACCATGTGGCGATTGACCACGAGATCGAAGCTGTCATCGGGCTGTGCGAGGTGGAAGGCGTCACCGGTCTCGAACCGCACCCGCGGCGCCAACGCCGCGTGTTTGCCGCGCGCGTATTCCACGGAGGCGGGCAGTAGTTCGATTCCGAGCACCGTCGCGTCCGGATGCGTCTGCGCGAAGCGCGCGCTGAATTCGCCGCTGCCCGCGCCGACGTCCAGCACGCGCGGATTACGCGGCAGGCGGTACAGGTCGATGAGGCGCTTCTCCTGCGGCCAGATCGCCTCGATCTGCGCCGCGAGGTTGCGAATCATCGATTCGTCGGCCATCTGTTCGCCCTGGGGATTGAGTGCAGTGCTGGTCATGACGGCGGATTTATTCACGGCGGAACCGTGGGCACAACCAAAAAAAGTTGAAGCGATCAAAAGAAAAAACCCCGGCGAGGCGCCGGGGTTTGAATAGCTGTCAGAGCTGCCGGTCGGAACCGGAGCCGCCCGCTGGCGGCCCGCGGTCAGACCATGAGGCCTCGCAATTTCTTGATCGCATTCGCTTCGATCTGGCGGATACGTTCGGCCGACACACCGTACTTCTCGGCGAGATCGTGCAGCGTGGCGCTCGCCTCGCCGGTCCAGCGATTCACCAGGATGTCGCGCGCGCGCGGGTCCAGGGTCTTCATGGCGGCCTGCAGGCGATCGCCGGTGGTGTCTTCCCACTGCGCGTTTTCGATCTGGATGGCCGGGTCGGAATCGGGCGCGGGTAGATAGGCGGCGGGCGAGTAGGTCTCGTCCCCGTCTTCACTGCCGGCGTCCGGAACCGGGTCGAACGAGAGGTCGCGCGCCGCGAGGCGCTTTTCCATCTCGGTCACTTCGGCCGGGGTCACCTTGAGATCGCGGGCCACGGCCAGCGTCTCCTCGTGCGACAGCCACGCGAGGTTCTTCTTCATCTTGCGCAGATTGAAGAACAGCTTGCGCTGGGCCTTGGTCGTGGCGACCTTCACCAGGCGCCAGTTGCGCAGCACGTATTCGTGGATCTCGGCGCGGATCCAGTGGACCGCGAACGACACCAGGCGCACGCCGACGTTCGGGTCGAAGCGCTTGACGGCTTTCATGAGGCCGACGTTGCCTTCCTGGACGACGTCGCCCAGCGGCAGGCCATATCCGGAGTAGCCCCGCGCGATGTGCACCACGAAGCGCAGGTGCGACATGACGAGTTCACGGGCCGCCCCGAGGTCGCCTTCGTCGCGGAAGCGATGGGCAAGCACCGCCTCGGCCTCGCGCGTCAGCACGGGGATGCGGCTCACCTTGTCCATGTACGCATCGAAACTGCCGATGGGGCCGGCGAGTACGAAGTCGTTCTTGCGGGTCAGGGCAGTGGCAGCGGGCGCAATGGTGGTCATGTAGCGAAACCTCCTGGGCGATCTGCTCATCTCGTGGGCCGGGATGTTAGCAGTCGGGTGATTAGAGTGCTAAGGACCCCATCAGTTCCATCCCTCGGACGAGAGACCGAAACCATAAGTTATTGATCTATATAAAACGCGCTGCTCACGCACGCGGTTCGATCTGCCTCAGGTGCCGGCCGGTCGAGATCAAGGCTCCCAACCAGCCGAGCCCGGCGCCCACGGCCAGCAGCAACCCCAGACTCTTGCCGTCCAGCCCAGCCATTCGGAACTGGCTGCCGTATTGGGCCGACAGCACCCCAACCGCACGGTCGAGGTAGGCCATGCCGCCAAAGACGATGAGTGCCGCGAGCAGGGACCCGCCGAGGCCATAGAAGAGGCCGGTGTACAGGAACGGCCGCCGGACGAACGCATTGGAGCCGCCCACGAGCTTCGTGACCTCGATCTCCGGGCGGCGTTGCTGGATCTCGAGGCGGATGGTGTTGCCGATGACCGCAAGCACGCCCAGTCCCAGCACGGAGATCACCACCCACAACACGCGCCGGAGCACTTCGAGCAGGGAGTGCAGGCGGCGCACCCAGTCCAGATCGAGCTGCACGATCTCCACCTCGGGAAACGCCGCGAAGTAACGCCGCTGGGATTCGATCTCCGCCGGTCCACTGGCGTTCCTGGCGGGACGCACGACCAGGTGATGCGGCAGCGGGTTGCTCTCGAGCGCCGCCAGCGCGTCGCCGAAGCCGGAGGCCAGCTTGAACTCTTCGAGCGCCTGGTCCGCCGTGACCGCCGTGATCGAATCGATGCCCGCACGTTCGCGCGCGCTCCTGGCTATTTGCTGGACCCGTTCGATGGGGGTGCCGAGCTTGAAGTGCACGGTGAAGTCGACGGCGTTGCTGAGGTCGCCGGTCGCCGCGCGCAGGTTGTTCACGATCAATGCGAGACCCGCGGGCAGAGCCAGGGCAACCGCGATGACAGTGAGGGTCAGCAGCGTTGCGAATGGCGCGCGCACCAATCTACCCAGCGCGCCGAACAGGGCCTGCAGGTGGCGTGTGCCATACGAGGAAACCGCGCCGCTCACGTGTGGATCTCTGGCAGGTCGGACAGGCGCGGCCCCTGCGCCGTCATCCGCGCAGCGTGGTCGCCACGGAAGGTGTCGGTCACGATGCGTCCCGCATCGAGCACGATCTCGCGCTGGCCGAACTGTTCGACCAGGTGCGGATCGTGCGACGCGATGATCACCGTCACGCCGACTTCCTGGAAACGCTTGAACACCCGCATCACTTCGACCGCGAGGCCCGGGTCGAGGTTGCCCGTGGGTTCGTCGGCGATCAGCAGCTGCGGCTTGCTGACGACGGCTCGTGCGATGCCGACACGTTGCTGCTCGCCCACGGACAGTTCCAGCGGCGACGATCGTTCGCGGCCTAACAACCCGACCTGGTCGAGCGCGGCGCGCACGCGCCGGTCGACTTCCTTGAGCGGCGTACCGGCGACCACCAGCGGCAGCGCGACATTGTCGTAGATGGGCCGGTCGACCAGCAGCTTGTGATCCTGGAAAACCACGCCGATGGCGCGGCGAAACGCGGGGATCTTGCCGGGCTTGAGTTTGCCGGTGTTCTGCCCCGCGACCGTGACGGTGCCGCGGCTGGGGCGCTCGAGCAGTGCGATGAGCTTGAGCACGCTGCTCTTGCCGGCGCCCGAACGCCCGGTGAGGAACACGAACTCGCCGGGCTGAACGGAAAAGGTGACGCCCGCCAACGCCTCGCGCCCGTTCGGGTACCGCTTTGCGACGTTGTCGAAGGAAATCATGGGCCGCGATCTTAGCTCGCCGCGGGCTGGTTGCCCGAGACCAGCGCCGTGGCGAACGCGCGTGCGTCGAATTCGCCGAAATCCTCGGCTTGCTCGCCGACGCCGATGAAACGGATCGGCAGCCCGAGCTTGCGCGCGATCGCAATCACGATGCCGCCCTTGGCGGTGCCATCGAGCTTGGTGAGCACCAGGCCCGTGACGCCGACCGCTTCGTGAAACTGGATTGCCTGCGTGAGCGCATTTTGGCCCTGGTTGGCATCGAGAACCAACAAGACCTCGTGCGGGGCGCCCGGTTCCACGCGCTGGATCACGCGTTTCACTTTCTTGAGTTCATCCATCAGATGCGACTGGCTGTGCAGCCGGCCGGCGGTGTCGATGATGACGATGTCGGCGCGGCGCGCGCGCGCGGCCTGCACGGCGTCGAACACCACGGCGCCAGGATCCGCGCCCGCCTGCTGCTGGATGATCTCCGCGCCGCTGCGCTCGGCCCAGACGCCGAGCTGCTCGATGGCCGCGGCACGAAAGGTGTCGCCGGCAGCGAGGATCACCTGCTTGCGCGCGTCGCTGTAGCGCCGCGCGAGTTTGCCGATGGTCGTGGTCTTGCCCGAACCGTTGACGCCCACGACCAGCAGCACGAAGGGTTTGTGTTTGCCGATCTCGAGCGGCTGCTGCGATGGCAGCAGGATGGCGGTGATGGCGTCGGTGAGCGCCTTGATCAGCTTGTCGACGTCGTCGAGTTCCTGGCGCGCCACTTTCTTGCGCAGCCCTTCGAGGATGACTTCGGTCGCTTCGACGCCCACATCCGCGGTGAGCAGGCGCGTCTCGAGTTCGTCGAGCACCTCGGCGTCGATCTTGCGGCCGGGAACGAGATTGGCGAGGTCGTACGAGAGCCAGGAACCCGGCCGGTTGATCTTCGCGCGCATGCGCGCGATGAATGACTGTGGTTTGTCTTCAGCCAAGAATCCGGCTCCGGAAATGAAAAGGGCGGCCCCCGAATGCAGGGCCGCCCCGTGATTCGAAGTGGCGAAGTCTAAGGCTGAACCACCGCCGCGTTTGAGACATTGATCGTCGGCGTGGATACACCCGGGCTGGGCGGGTTGCCGGACAACGTGAACGTCGCGGTTTCCGTCTGCATCTCCACCGTGGCCGCGCCGCTCGCCGTGGGCGACAGCAGCGAACCGTGGTCACCGGCGACGAAGTTCACGTAGCCCGAGCCGATACGCGGACCCGGTGGGACGCGCGGCAGCGCCGTGGCGCCGGCCGCCGTCAGCAACCTGGCGGTTGCCGAATTCGGGATGACCTGGTCCGGCAGGGATGCCGGGCTGCCGCTGCCCCCGACGACCTGCTGAATGTAGATAGCCCGCTGCGCGACCGTGGAGACGATGAAGTTCAGCGGGTCGCCGGCATCGACGATGTTCTGCACGTCGCGGAAGTACTGCGCGTACAGCGACGTGCCCGGCAGCAACCCCTGGCCCTGCAGGCCCGCATTGATGCGCGGGCCGAAAGTCGGCGAACCCTGCAGCAGTGCGGCCACGCCACCGCCCGGCACCGACAAGGTCATCGTGCGGACCAGCGCCGGGTTCGGCAGCACCGAACCGAATGTGATACCCACCATCGAGCCGAGCGACTGGCCGACGAACGCGATGCGCGCGCCGTCGATATCGACCGTGTTGGCATCCCCGTCGAGATCGAGCGTCGGCAGCGCGCGCGTCAGCGCGAGCAGATTGACCACGCCCTGGCGCAGATTGTCGCGGCTCGCGAGTGGATAGGGGAGGTTGATGAAGTGGGTGCCGGTCGGATCGATGACGCTGTCGGGACCGGATGCCCCGGTGGCGTTGACCACCAGGTCGAGATTGAACGTCTGTTCGTTCGCCGCCTGGTAAAGCGGGCTCGCCGTCGCGGTGATGCCGTGCAGCGGCAGATCGACGGCCGCAATCGCCCAACCCTGCGACGCGAACGCCTGCGCCAGCGCGAACGCATCGCTGCGGTCGCGCGTGATGCCGTGCTCGAAGATGACGACCGGCCAGCCGGCGGTCGGCTTGACGGCGACGTTCGGTACGATGACGAGCAACGGAATCGCCTTGTCCGCGCGTTTGAGCGGGATCGGATTGAATCTCGTCAAGTTGAATTCAGCGGCCGGATCCGCGAGCGGAGCGGGCGGCGGATTCGCGGCGCGCCAGGCGGTGCGCAGGGTCGCCGCGTCGGTGCTGATGACGCCGGGCGCGGCAGTCTGCGGGATGTACGAGTAGTAAGGCACCGTCACCGTGCCAAAACGCGCGCTGGCGAAGGTCGGCAACGCCGCGTTGATGTTGTTGAGCGGAATGCCCGGCCCCGGGGCGACCGCGATCGCGGGCACCGGCGCGGCCGGATTGAAGATCGTGAGGCCGAGTGCCCGCAGCGTGTCGCGCGTGGCGATCGTCGTGAAGTGGAACGACACGATGACATTGGCGGGATTCAACGCGAGCGGGCCGAGCGCAGGATTACCCGCGACCAGCAGGTGCGAGAGCGTGAGACCGCAGGCGCCCTGCATCGGTGTATTTGGCAGCGCGGCGCAGTTGGCGGCGCTTGCCGGGCTCGGCGTGGCGCCAAGCGTCGTCTTGATCGTGGCGTAGTCCGTGTCCGCCGTGGCCGCGGCGCCGCCGGCCATGCGGATGCCGTCGGTCAACAACACCAGATAACCGGTTCCATCCGGCACCGGATCGCTCGGCGATGCCGGTCCCGCGGACGGCTGGAGCGGCTTCAGCGGCTGGATCTCGAGAATGGTCGGGCCGACGCCTCCATCGGTGGCGACGCTGGCGGAGAAATCGGTTCCGTAGGTCAGCGGCGCCGTGAATCCGATGACCGACTTGTTAGTGTTGCTGATACGTACTTGATAGACGCGGATGTTGGCGGCGCTGAACGACGCCGGATCGAGCGCGCCGCCGAAACGGATGCGGATCGGGGCGGTGGTGGACCAGCCATCGAGCGCATTGAGACCCACCTGGTTCGGAATGAGGCCGTTGGCCGGCTGGATGTTGATCGTGCCGTCGGTGGTGCCCGAGAAGTACAGGTCGTTCGGGAACGGGAAGATGCCCTGCGCAGGCTGGAACAGCGCCGCAGTCGCCGCAGGCGTCGCGCTGCCGGTGCCTGGATTGAGGTTGCCGGTCGTCGGATCGGTGGGACCCACGTCAGGAGAATTGCCCGTGGAGCTCGAACAGCCGGCCGCCGTCAGTGCGGCCACGAGTACAACTGCGGCTGCGGATAGCCTCTTCATGAGTTCGCTCCTCGGAATTCTGTTTCGGAAGTTCAATCCGGTCGCATTCCCTCGCCGTGCAGAACGATGCGCCGAACTTGTCGTATTGGGGCGGTAGCGTACGCTTGGGCCCCAAAAGGTGGCAAGCCACGCGGATGCGGTCGCAATCTTTGGCGAAGGCGAAAAACAGCGGAAAAAATCGTGCCCCGGCACGCGCGAGTGATGCGGTTCGTGGTGCGCGCGCGGCGAGTGCGAGCGCGCGCATCTTGCGCATCATTGGTGGCCGTCACCGTGGCAGGAAGCTGCGTTTTCCCGCCGGAGTCGATATCCGTCCGACGCCGGATCGTGTGCGGGAAACCCTGTTCAACTGGCTGCAGCAGCGCACCGCCGATGCGCACGTGCTCGATCTATTCGCCGGCAGTGGCGCGCTCGGCCTGGAGGCCATCTCGCGCGGTGCCGCGCAGGTCACTTTCGTCGAGAGAGATCGGCGTGCTGCGGTGGCGATCGAGTCGCTGATCCAGGAGTGGCAGGAAGGCGCGGCGTCGGTAGTCTGTGCCGACGCGCTCGGTTGGTTGGCGCAGGCGCCGCGCGACTCCGCGCCTTTCGATATCGTTTTCCTCGATCCGCCTTATGACGCGGACTTGCTGTCGGCGACGGCGGAGGCGCTTGCTGCAAGCGGCAGGCTCGCGCCGGATGCCCGTGTCTATCTGGAAAGCCGTGCGCGCGATCCGCTGCCGCGGCTGCCGGAAGGCTGGCGAAGCCTTCGCGACGGACGGGCCGGTGAGGTCGGGTATCATCTGTTCGCCACATGAAACGCAGCGCCGTCTATCCCGGAACTTTCGATCCCATCACCAACGGTCACCAGGACCTGGTGCGCCGCGCCGCGTCCGTGTTCGAGCGCGTGATCGTCGCGATCGCGTCGAACCCTAACAAGACACCGATGTTCCCGCTCGAGCAGCGGGTGTCGCTCGCCAAGCAGGTGCTGGCTGATATTCCCGGCGTCGAGGTCATGGGTTATTCGGGACTCACCGTCGACTTCGCGCGCGCGCAAGGTGTGCAGGTCGTGGTGCGCGGCCTGCGCGCCATGTCGGATTTCGAGTTCGAATTCCAGCTCGCGAACATGAGCCGGCACCTGTCCCGCGATCTCGAGACCGTGTTTCTCACGCCGCAGGAACAGTTCACCTTCATTTCTTCGACACTGGTGCGCGAAATCGCGATTCTCGGCGGCGACGTGAAGGAATTCGTGCATCCGCTGGTGGCAGCGGAGCTCAAGAAGATGAAGCGGGTCTGACCGGGATGAAGGCGCCCGCCACGCGTCTCGCGCGAGTCTTCGTTCTTTGTGCCGTTGTATTGCAGCTCGCGCCTGCCCGGGCCGACGCCCCCAAGCCGGCCGTTGCGAAAACCGGGATCCCGAAGGCGGGCCCGGGCCACTCCGCGATCGCCAGCGCCTATCCACTCGCGAGCGATGCGGGCAAGCAGATCCTCGCCAGGGGCGGCAATGCATTCGACGCCGCCGTGGCGACTGCTGCGGCGTTGGCCGTGGTCGAGCCATGCTGCTCAGGCCTCGGTGGCGGCGGGTTCTTCCTGCTGCGGCGTGCCAGCGACGGCTACGAGACCATGATCGATCTGCGCGAGATGGCGCCCGGCGCCGCCACGCGCGACATGTACCTGGACAAGGACGGCAATCCCGTCGACAGCCTGTCGCGCGACTCCGCGCTCGCCGCCGGAATCCCCGGCGAGCCGGCCGGCCTCGTGTACCTGGCGAAGAAGTTCGGCAAGTTGCCGCTGACGGTCAGCATGGCGCCGGCCATCAAGCTGGCGCGCGAAGGGTTTCCGCTGTACGAACGCATGCGCGGCTCCGTCACCTTCAAGAAGGATGCTTTCCTCAAGACACCCGACGCGGCCGCCGTCTATCTGGTCAATGGCCAGGCGCCCGAGATCGGCTACGTCATCAAGCAGCCCGATCTTGCCGACAGCCTCGAGCTGCTGGCCACGAAGGGCGCCGACGGCTACTACAAGGGCGCCTTCGCGAAGAAGCTGGTCGCGGGCGTGCGGCAGCTCGGCGGCAACTGGACCGAAGCCGACCTCGCAAACTACAAGGTGGTCGAGCGTGCGCCGGTGGTGGGCCACTACCGCGGTGCGCGCATCGTGTCGGGCTCGCCGCCGACTTCCGGCGGCATCGCGCTGATCGATGCGCTGAACATCCTGCAAGGTTTCGATCTGGACAAGGTCGACAACACCACGCGCACGCACCTGGTCGTCGAAGCGATGCGCCGCGTACATCGCGATCGCGCCATCTATCTCGGCGACCCCGATTTCGTCGACGTCCCGGTGACGCGCCTGATCAACGAGTACTACGCCGCGGGGCAACGCGCCTCGATCCGCATGGACCGGGCGACGCCGAGCGCTTCGTTGCCCGGTGTCGATTCGGCGCCGGCCGGCACTCAAACTACTCATTTCTCCGTGCTGGATGGCCAGGGCAACATGGTCGCCGCCACCATCACGCTCAATTTCTTCTACGGCTCGGGGCTGATGATCCCCGGCACCGGCATCCTGCTGAACAACCAGATGGATGATTTTTCGGTCAAGCCCGGCGCCCCGAACGGCTTCCAGCTCATCGGCGCCGACGCCAATGCGATCGCGCCGAAGAAACGCCCGCTGTCGTCTTCCACGCCGACGTTCGTCGAAGCGCCCAATGGGCTCATGATCATCGGGTCTCCGGGTGGCAGCCGCATTCCGGGCATGGTGATACTCGGCACGCTCAATTTCATGGACGGCAAGAACGCGCAGGAGATCGTCGCGGCGCCGCGTTTCCATCATCAGTTTTCGCCCGACGTCATCGAATTCGAACCGGGCTCCCTCACGGCCGAAGAACGCGCGGAACTCGAGAAGCGCGGGCACACGCTGAAGGAAGGTTCGCGCAAGTGGGGCAATACCCAGGTGGTCACCTGGGACTACAAGACCGGAAAAGTGGAAGCCGCCTCCGACCCGCGCGGCGTCGGCGAAGGGATGGTTTACTGATTATTTCTTGCGGGCCGCTTTCTTGGCAGCGCGTTTTGGTTTCTTTGCGGTCTTCTTTGCCGCCGCCTTTTTCGGCTTCGTCTTCACGATCTTGATACGCGTCGGCGTGGCGGGCGCGGGTAGTTTGCCTGCGCGGTGCAGGTCCACGGCGCGCCACAGATACCACGCGGCCACCGAACGATACGGCGCCCAACGCGCGCCGAATTCCGCCAGTGCGCGGGTCGTCGGCATGCCGCGCAGCCCGTACGCAAGGCGGAATCCGTTGCGCACGCCGAAATCGTCCACCGGCAACACGTCGGGCCGCCCGAGCCGCGACATCAGCATCATCTCGACCGTCCAGCGGCCGATGCCGCGCACCTGCGAGATGCGCTCGATGATTTCGTCGTCGGCTAGTGTGTGCAGGATTTCGTGCGGTGGCACGACGCCCGCGAGCGTCTTGGCCGCAAGATCCTTGATGCTGGCGATCTTCGCGTACGAAAGGCCGACGGATCTGAGCTTTTCGTCGGCAGTCGCAAGCACCAGTTCCGCCTCGAGCAGCGCCTCGGGATAGAGGCCGACGAAGCGGCCGAAGATGCTCTCCGCCGCGGTGCCGTTGAGCTGCTGGTGTGCGATGGCGCGCGCCAGCGAATAAAACGGCGAATGCTGCGCGCTGGTGGTGTGCGTGAACTTTCCGGCGGCGCGGATCAGGTTCGCAAGGATCGGGTCGATTTTCGCCAGACGTCGCTTGAAGGAAGCGAGCTGTGCCGGCGTGCACATCGAGGCGGGAGTGTTCATGCGCCGATTCTAATCGCCGCCGTCACTTCTGGCAGTTCGAACACCAGTACGTGGAGCGTTGACCCTGCGTGAATTGTTTGACCGGCTTGCCACACACGCGGCAGGGCTTGCCGTCGCGCTCATATACATAGAGCTTCTGGCGGAAGTACCCGGGACTGCCGTCCGCGCCGACATAGTCGCGCAACGTGGTGCCGCCGACTTTCACGGCCATCGCCAATGTCGTCTTGATCGCGCGGGCGAGTTTCACGCACTCGGCCCGGCTCAGCGAACGCGCCTGGCGCCGCGGACGGATGCGCGCGCGGAACAGCGCCTCGCTCGCATAGATGTTGCCCACTCCCACCACCAGCTTCGCGTTCATGATGAGCTGCTTGATCGCCACCTTGCGGCGGCGCGTTACCTTCCACAGGTAGTCGGCATCGAAACCGTCTTCCAGCGGTTCGGGGGCGAGGTCCTCCAGCAGCGGATGCAGCGCCGGATCGCCGGCAGTGAACAACAAACTACCGAAACGGCGCGGATCGTTGAAGCGCAGCGTCACGCCCGAGTCGAGCTCGATGTCGACATGATCGTGCGCGATGCGCGGTGTCGCCACCGGCAGGACCCGCAGACTGCCCGACATGCCCAGGTGCAGGATCAACGTGCCCGCGTCGGTTTCGAGCAGCAGGTATTTCGCGCGGCGGCCGGCGCGGCGAATCGCGCTTCCGCCGACTAGTTCGGCGAGCCCGGGCTCCACCGGCCAGCGCAGGCGACGATCGTGCACGACGAGCCGATGGATGCGTCGTCCTACGACGTGCGGCTCGATGCCGCGGCGGGTTGTTTCGACTTCGGGAAGTTCTGGCACGGGTTGGCGTCTGGCTGCGGCGGCTCGTCGCTGGTTTGACACGGTCCGCCGAATGACCTGCAACGTTTTGCCCGGCTCATGCGTCTAATCAGGCACGAACGATTGTGGGTGGCGGCTGGACCCTCCTGCAAAGAGAACCCGTGCGGAGCTCGTAACCCCGAGCGAAACACAGCCGGCCGCCACCCCAACTTCGGACTGCTGTTAAAGGCGGCCGCGACACTTTACCAGCCGCCCGACCCACAATCGTTTACATGAGCTGTGGAGTGAGCAAAGAAAAGGCCCCGCCAGTTGCCTGGCGGGGCCTTTTTATTCGCGGACCGGAAGATCGGCTTACTTGATCTTCGTTTCCTTGTAGTCGACGTGTTTGCGCACCACCGGATCGTATTTCTTGATGCTCATCTTGTCCGGGTGCAGGCGCTTGTTCTTCGTGGCGACGTAGAAGTGGCCGGTGCCGGCGGACGACAGCAGTTTTACTTTTTCACGCATGGCTTAGACCTTCTTGCCTTTGGCACGCAGATCCGAGATCACGGAGTCGATGCCATTCTTTTCGATGGTCCGCAGGCCGCGCGTGGAAACACGCAGGCTGACCCAGCGGCGCTCACCCTCGAGCCAGAAGCGCTGGGTGTGCAGATTGGGCAGGAAGCGGCGGCGCTTCTTGTTGTTGGCGTGGGAAACGCGGTTGCCGACCGCAACGCTCTTACCCGTGACTTCGCAGACGCGGCTCATAAAAATCCCGGAAATCAGTTAGTTAACTAGTGAAAAGCCGGTTTTCCGGCCGTTCAGAGGGCCGTCTTTATACCAGCCCCCCAGAACGCGAGCAACAGCCTGCTGCCAAAGTCATCGAACCGCTGTCCAGCGCGGCCAGACGACCGCTCGAACCCTTGCGGGCGGCGCCGAGGTGCGAGACGGTGCAAGGCATATGAAACCACTCAATATCCTCGTTTTCGTCGCGGCCAGTCTGTTGTCGGGTTGCGGCGGTGGGGGCGGAGCGGATTCCGGCGGCACCCCGGCTCCTCCGCCTGGGGGGCTCTCGCCCGTCGTCTTCAAGGACCTGACGGGCACCACGCCCGCGGATGCCGAGCTCGGCCAACCTTTTACGGTCCAGTGGGTACTGCCGGCGGGGGCGAACATCACGGCGGTAACGCTCGATGCCACCGCGCTATCGGGCACGAGTCCAGGGCAGACGAGTTGCGTCGTGTCTGCGGGCGCGCTGCCCGCGACGGCGACCTCCGCGACCATGACGATCCCGAATTCCTGCGCGTCGAAGACCGTCCGCGAAGTGCAGCTGAAGCTCACGGTCGACGCCGCCGGCGGCCAGCGCACGACCGCGACCCATGTGTTCACCGCCCCCGGCGTGCCTGCCGCATTCCTGCCGCAACACGTGGCTTTGCCGGTGCTGCGAATCACGACCGACAACGGTGCCCCGATCGTAAGCAAGGACGTCTACATCACCGGCCAGATGAATCTCGCATCGACGGTGGCGGGCGAAGCCGCGGTCATCGGCGGCCTGCAGATCCGCGGCCGCGGCAATTCGACCTGGGACATGCCCAAGAAGCCTTATCGCCTCAAGCTCACCGACAAGCAGTCGCTGCTCGGTTTGCCGTCATCCAGGGACTGGGTGCTGCTCGCTAACTACTCCGACAAGACGCTGCTGCGCAATGCGTTGGCGCTCGATCTCGGCACGAAGCTGGGTTTGCCCTGGAGCCCGCGCTCGGCGTACGTCGAGGTGTACCTGAACGGCAGGTACGACGGCGTCTACCAGCTCATGGAGAACATCAAGGTCGCAAAGGATCGCGTGAACATCGATGAGCTCGCACTCGCGGATGTGGGCGCCGACAAGATCACCGGCGGTTATCTGCTCGAAGTAGATTTCCGCCAGGACGGGCACACGATGTTCTCGGCGGTCGACCATCTGCCGATCGTGTTCCAGTCTCCCGAGGAGCCGGCGCCGGCCCAGGAGACCTACATCAAGGGTTATGTCGACGAGTTCGAGACCGTGCTGCATTCGAGTGGGTTCGCGGACCCGGCAACGGGATATGCCGCTTATATCGACGTCGATTCGTTCGTCCGCTGGTACCTCGTCAACGAGGTCTTCCGCAATGTCGACGCGAACATGTGGACGAGCTGCTGGATGTTCAAACCGCGCGGCGGAAAGCTGCACATGGGCCCGCTGTGGGATTTCGATCTCGGCGCCGGCAACGTCAACTACGAGGACGCATTCAAGACCGACGGCTGGCGGGTCCGCACCGGGCCGTGGTTTTCGCGCCTGTTCGAAGATCCGGCCTTCGCCGCGCGCGTCAAACTACTGTGGAATGAGATCAAGAACGATGAACTGGCCGCGATGCTTCAGTCCATCCCCGTCAATGCGGCGAAGTTGCAGCAGCCGCAGCTCAACAATTTCCAGCGCTGGCCGATTCTCGAGATGTACGTCTGGCCGAACTACATGATCCCCGGCAGCTACGCCGGCGAAATCGCCTATCTAGACACGTGGCTCGAGGCGCGTATTGCCTGGCTGGACAGACAGTTCAACCCCTGAGCGCTACAGCAGGCCGCGCTCCGCGAACGACAGACAGTTGTTGTCCCCGACGATGAGATGGTCGAGCACGCGGATGTCGACCAATGCCAGCGCGTCGCGCAGCCGGCGCGTGATGAGTTCGTCCGCCTGGCTCGCCTCGGCGACACCCGACGGATGATTGTGCGCAAAGATGAGCGCGGCGGCGTTGTACCGCAGCGCCTGCCGGACGATCTCGCGTGGATGCACGCTCGCACCATCGATGGTGCCGCGGAACACCTCTTCGAAATGGATGAGACGATGGCGGTTGTCGAGGTGCAGGCAGCAGAACACTTCATATGGGCGATCGCGCAGCTGCGCGGTCAGGAATTGGCGCGTGGCCGCCGGTGCGTTCATGGCGGGCCCGGCACGCAGCGCTTCGCAGTAGTGGCGGCGCGCGAGCTCCAGCGCGGCCATCAGGCTGGCGTAACGCGCCGGGCCGAGCCCGCGGCGCGACAGCAAAGCCTGCGTGTCCGCGGTCAGCATTCGCCTCAGGCTGCCGCCAAAGTGCTGCAGCAGCTGACGGGCTATGTCCAATGCATTGGCGCCGGCGGAACCAGTGCCGAGAATGACCGCCAGCAGCTCCGCATCGGAGAGAGTCTGCGCGCCGCGCGCGATGAGCCGCTCGCGCGGGCGTTCCGCGTGCGGCCACGTGTTGATGTTCCGGGGATTTACGCCACTCATAAGCTGCTGATCCATCGAGCAATCATGGGCGAAAGCGGGTGCTGTCATGCACTCGCCAAAGCGGCGCGAATGACCAGTTACTGGGCTCATAACCGCAGAAACTAGTTGTGAAACTTATGTGACTGGCGCGTTGCGCATGGCCCTGCCGATAATGCCCGCCCATGCACGGCAAACGCGTTCTCCTCGGCGTCACGGGCGGCATCGCCGCCTACAAGAGCCCCGACCTCGTCCGTCGCCTGCGCGAGCAGGGCGCCGAAGTGCAGGTCGTGCTCACCGCGGGCGCGCGCGAGTTCGTGACTCCCATGACGTTCCAGGCCGTGTCCGGCCGTGAAGTGCGCAGCGACTTGTGGGATCCGGAAGCCGAGAAGGCGATGTCGCACATCGAGCTCGCCCGCTGGGCGGATTTCGTGATCATCGCGCCGGCCACCGCGGATTTCCTGGCGCGCCTCGCCACCGGCCAGGCCGACGATTTACTAACTACTCTGTGCCTGGCGACCGCCGCACCGATCGCGCTGGCTCCCGCCATGAACCGTCTCATGTGGGCGAACCCGGCCACGCAGGCCAACGTCGCCACCCTGAAGGCGCGCGGTGTTCACGTCTGGGGTCCGGGCGAAGGCGACCAGGCCTGCGGTGAAGTGGGCGCGGGCCGCATGCTCGAGCCGACGCAGCTCGCCAACTATGTGTCGAATTCAATCGCACCGACCGGCCCGCTGGCCGGCAAACGTGTGCTGCTCACGGCGGGCCCCACGCGCGAGCGCATCGACCCGGTGCGTTTCATCAGCAATCGCAGTTCGGGAAAGATGGGTTTTGCGGTGGCCGCCGCCGCCCGCGAAGCTGGTGCGGACGTGACGATAGTGGCTGGCCCCGTGAACATCGCCACGCCGCCCGGAGTGAAACGCATCGACGTGGAAAGCGCCGCCGACATGCTGAACGCGGTGATGCAGCACATCGAGGGCGTGGACATCTTCGTCGCCACCGCCGCGGTGGCGGACTACCGCCCGGCCTCACCGGTGGAACGCAAGATCAAGAAAACTTCCGAGTCCATGGACCTGCGGATGGAACGCACCGTGGATATCCTCGCGACCGTGGCCGCGCGCGCCGCGCGCCCCTTCGTGGTGGGCTTCGCGGCCGAGACGGATTCCGTGGAACAATACGCGCGTCAGAAGCTGCTCAAGAAGAACCTCGACATGATCGCCGCCAATGAAGTCGGACACGACAAGGTGTTCGAGAAGGACGACAACGCGTTGCTGGTGCTGTGGCGCGACGGCCGCCGCGAATTGCCGCATGCGCCGAAGGTGGCGCTCGCGCGCGATCTGATCGCGCTCATCGCCGAGTTGTACGCCGAACGCAAATCCGGCGCCCGCCTCACCAGCGTGTCGGCATGAACGCGCAGGTATCCACGCAGATCGATCCTCGCGGCGCGCAGCGCGCGTTGAAAGTTCGCATCCTGGATGCGCGCATCGGCAAGGAGTTTCCGTTGCCGGCTTATGCGACGGCTGGCTCGGCCGGGCTCGATCTGCGCGCCTGCCTCGATGCGCCACTGACTCTGGTTGCCGGCAAGGCGGAGCTGATCCCCACCGGGCTCGCCATCCATGTCGATGACCCGGGTCTCGCGGCCGTGATCCTGCCGCGCTCGGGCCTGGGCCATAAACATGGTGTGGTGCTCGGCAATCTCGTCGGGCTCATCGATTCGGACTACCAGGGCCAGCTCATGGTGTCCTGCTGGAACCGCGGTTCCACGGATTTCGTGGTGCAGCCGGGCGAACGCATCGCGCAGATGGTGATCGTGCCCGTGGTGCAGGTGCGGCTGGAAGTGGTGGAAGACTTCGCCGCGAGCTCACGCGGCGCGGGTGGCTTCGGCCACACCGGCACCCGCTGAAGAACTAACTACTGTTTCTTGGTGCGGTTGGCGTCGTTGAGGCGCGCGGCCGCCGAGGTGCGTAATTCCTTGAACCGCCGGATGTCGGCGTCGAAGGAATCGACGACGTTCTGCAATTCGCTGCGGCGCTGCGCCAGCGCCGATTTCTGCGTGCGCAGCTCGCTCGACGCGCGCACCATTTCTTCGGCGAGATCGTCGGGCATGCGGCGCGCGTCCGGTTTCTTGTTGTAAGGCGCGAACAGCATCGCGCGCTGCTTCAATCCGTCGACGCGCGAATTCAGGCTCGAGATGTAGGCCTCCGCAGCGGAGACCTGGCCGTTGATCTGGTCGAGGCGCGTGTCGCGAACCTGTTCGATTTCCTTCACCGACGGGTAAGTGGAAATCAGGAACATGTCGTGTTGCCGGCGCTGCGTTTCTTCTTTCTGTTTCGCGGCGTACGCGGCCGCTTCGGCCGGCGACATTTCCGCGCGGTACTTCTGCACTTCCACGCCCTGGGAATTCAGCACGCGCGATTCACGCTGGGAATACTCGGCAGGGATGCTGTCGCCGTAGTGGATGACGCCTTTTTCATCCACCCATTTGAAAGTCTGCTTGCCCTTGTCCTGCGCATGCACGGCCGGGCCGAGCATGAGGCCGGCGAGCACGGTCGCCAGGAAGGGAGTGGCATTGCGCATGCGCGGTATTCTGCCCCAGCTCATCCGCCTGCGGATACGGCGCCGACGCCCCAACTCTGCTGATAAGCACGCAAAGCGGCGAACTGATCGCGAGAAATGCGAACTGCATCACTCGGCTCTTTTTCAAACGTATCAATGAGATCGGCCAGGGTCAGGATGCTGACGCAGCGCAAACCGAACTGCGCCGACACTTCCTGAACCGCCGATTGCGCGCCTTGGCCGCGCTCCTGCCTATCGAGTGCGAGCGCCACGCCGGCGGGAACCGCCCCCGCCGCGCGGATGATCTCGACCGATTCCCGGATCGCGGTGCCGGCGGTGATGACGTCGTCGACGATGACCACCCGGCCCTTGAGCGGCGCGCCGACGATGTTGCCGCCTTCGCCGTGATCCTTGGCTTCCTTGCGATTGAACGCCCACGGCACGCTGCGATGGTGGTGTTCCGCGAGCGCCACGGCCGTGGTCGTCGCCAGCGGGATGCCCTTGTAGGCAGGGCCGAACAACATGTCGAACTCGAGGCCGGAACGCGTCAGCGCGGCGGCGTAACACTGGCCGAGCACGGCGATGGCTTCGCCGTCATTGAACAATCCGGCGTTGAAGAAATACGGACTCTCGCGCCCGGACTTGAGTTTGAAACTGCCGAAGCGCAGCGCGCTGCGCGACATGGCGAGATCGATGAAGGTTCGCTGGTATTCCTGCACGTGCGTCGTGTTCCGTATGATGCGGCGGTGCGAATGATACCCAACGATGGCTGCTGAAACGCCCGCAAAACGCAGCTGGGGTCAGGCAATGCTCGTCTACACCGAGCGGCCGGTGCTGTCGATGCTGTTCCTCGGCTTCTCGGCGGGGTTGCCGTTCTATCTGGTTTTTTCGACCTTGTCCGCGTGGCTGCGGACCGCGCACATCGAACGCGCCACCATCGGAATGCTGGCCTGGGTGGGCCTCTGTTATTCGTTCAAGTTTCTGTGGGCGCCCATCGTCGATCGTGTCGGCCTGCCGGTGCTGGACAAGCTGCTCGGCCGCCGCCGCTCCTGGATGCTGGTCGCGCAGATCGGCGTCGCGATCTGCCTGTTCAATGTCGCGCTCAGCGATCCCGCGCAGGGGGTGACTCACATCGCCGTGTTCGCGCTCGGCGTCGCGTTTTTTGCCGCCACCCAGGACATCGCGCTCGATGCCTGGCGCGTCGAGTCCGCCCCCGCTGACAAACAAGGTGCGATGGCTGCCGCCTACCAGATCGGGTATCGCAGCGGGCTCATGGTGGCCTCGGCCGGCGCGCTGGTCATTGCCGGCGAGTCGGGTTTTCGCGCCAGCTACATGACGATGGCCGCGCTCATGGGCATCGGCATCATCACCACTTTCCTCGTGCTCGAACCGGTGCGTGAAATCGCGAACGTGTCGCAGCAGCGCGAGCAACGCGCCGTCGACTGGCTGGCGACGCGCGCGCACTGGCCGCGCTGGCTGCAGAGCGCCGGCGCGTGGTTCTTCGGCGCCGTCGTCGCGCCCATCGTCGACTTCTTCGGGCGTTATGGCCTGGGCCTGGGCCTGCTCATCTTCGCGTTCATCGCGTCGTACCGGCTCACGGACTACGTGTCCGGCACGATGGCCAACACCTTTTATATAGATATCGGCTACAGCGTGGCCGAGATCGGCGTCATCGCGAAATTCTTCGGCTGGCCGTCGACGCTGGTGGGCGCGGTGTTCGGTGGCGTACTGGTCGCGAAGATCGGCCGCATCCGCGGCCTTTTGCTGGGCAGTGTGCTGGTCATCATTTCGAACGTGTTCTATGCGACCTATGGCGCATACGCGTGCCACATGCCGCTCGAGTGCGCGCAGAACGGCACCTTTGCGTTCTGGGTGAGCCACGTCACCGCACGCGGACCGGCGACCGACCTCGGGCTGTCGTTCATCGTCGGGTTCGACAATCTCGCGCTCGGCGTTCACGGCACCGCGTTGATCGCCTTCATGTCGAGCCTGACAAGCGCCAAGTACACCGCCACGCAATACGCGGTGTTGTCGTCGCTGTATTCGCTGCCGGGCAAGCTGCTGATGGGCACGTCCGGTTTCATGGTCGACGCGCTCGGCTACGGAGACTTCTTCCTGTACACCGCCACGTTGAGTATTCCCGGGCTCTTGCTGCTGCTGTGGCTCTCGCGCCATGACATCGCCGCCGCGCGAAATTGATACCACGCGCGTGTTGTGCTCGCTGAGCGAGCTCGACGAGACCGGCAGCCGCGGCTTCGCCGTCGGCGAGGGCGACTGGCCGTTGCGCGGCTTCGTCGTGCGCACGGCCACGGGAGTCGCTGCCTACGTCAACACCTGCCCGCACGCCGGGCATCCGCTCAACTTCCGGCCGAACCGGTTTCTCACGTCCGATCGCAACCTGATCCTGTGCGCCTCGCACGGCGCGCTGTTCGCGCGCGACAATGGCCTGTGTATCGCCGGACCGTGCCCGGGACAGTCGCTGACGGCGGTGCCGATCGAGGTGCTGGGGAATTTCGTGCTGCTGGCGGAAGGCGCAGATCCGCAGGCGCTGGCGAACGCGCTGTAGGCGTCTCTAACTACTGACGACGGCTATTCGAACAGGTCGAGCCCATCGAGCTTGCTGGCGCTCTGGCGCCGGTCGTCGTCCTTGTCGAAGCCACCGGTGGCGCTGCGCGCTTCGTCTTCCTCGGGATCGACGTCGACGGAGCCAGTCCAGTCTTCGGGAGGTTCTATTTCTTCGAGCGCGCCGGTTTCCTTCGCAGCGTTCCAGTCCTCGAGATCCATCTCTTCAACCGTACCGTCGAAGTACTGCAGCTCGATGGTGCCGTCGTCTTCGTCGAAGGCGACCACCTCGAACGACTCGCTTCCTTGAATGCGATACCAGTTGCCGATGGTGGGTTTCATCGAATCCCTCCGAATCGCGTTGCTGCTATGCTGACCGGGCTTTTCCGTGAGTCGCAATCATGTTGCTCCCGAAAAGTGGCACTTACAAGAACGAATTTCTTGCGCAAAGCATCATGCTCGAACAAGCACTGAAGTTTTTCATCGTGTTCTTCGTCGTGGTCGAACCGATCTCGCTGATCCCGGTGTTCTCCGGGCTCACCGATGGCGCGAGCGCGCGCTTCAAACACAAGATGGCCCTCAAGTCCGTGCTGGTTGCAAGCGGAATACTTCTGCTGTTTGCATTGGTTGGCGCCGGATTTTTATCGGCGATGGGAATCTCGATCGACTCGTTCAGGATTTTCGGCGGACTGTTGCTTTTCCTCATCGCGCTCGAGATGGTCTTCGCCCGCGAATCCGGCACGCGCACTTCGAGCGACGAGAAAGTAGAGAGCCGCAAGCGCGCGGACATTGCGGTTTTCCCGCTTGCATTCCCCTTCATGGCCGGTCCTGGTGCATTGACGACATTGTTGCTCTGGTTCGGACCGATTCCGGTCACGCAGCATCCTGTGCAGTTCCTGGTGATGTTCGGCTGTGCGCTCGTGGTGCTCGCATGTTGCTTGTTCGCCATGTGGGTGGCGGCTCCGCTCATGCGCATCATCGGAGTCACCGGCACGAACGTGGCGAACCGATTGTTCGGCGTCGTGCTGGGAGCACTGGCCGTTCAGTTTGTCGTCGATGGACTACGCGCCAGTTTCGCGGGCCTGTGACGGACATCGCGTGGGCCGGGCGCCGCTCCTCAATCTACTGGCGATGCTCGCGTGCCTTGCGGCGGCGCGCCCCGGGCTTGCGGCCTGCCCGCCGCCCGGTGAAGAACGCGATTCACTCGCGGCCCTGAAGACTGCGGGTTTCGAGATTGCCGACGACGCACGGCGCCAGGCACTCGCGCTGGCGCTGCTGCCTTGCCTCGCCGTTGCCGACCCGCAATTGCGCGACGGCATCGCGTTCGAGGCTTACTACACGTGGCTGCGCGCGAATCGCCTCGATGTTGATACGCGGACGCAGCTGCTCGAACGCCTCAGCGCCATGCTCGAACCCGGGCAGGCCGATCGCGGCGGATTCCGTCAGCCATTTGCCGCGCTCGCTTTGTCCGAAGTCGCACGCACCGATCGCGTGACGCCGTGGCTCACTTCCGCGCAGCGCGCCACTCTGGTCGTCCAAGCTGCGAGCTACCTCGCCTCGGTCCGCGACTATCGGGGCTTCGATCCGAAGGAAGGCTGGCGACACGGCGTAGCGCATGGTGCGGACCTGGTTCTGCAGCTCGCGTTGAATCCGGCGGTGGACCGTGCCGCTCTCGAGCGGTTACTGAGCGCGGTTGCCGCGCAGGTCGCGCCGGCCGGCGATCACTCCTACATCGACGGCGAATCCGAGCGTCTCGCTCGGCCGGTGCTGTTCATCGCCCAACGCGGTCTGTTCACGGCGGCGGAATGGGAGCAGTGGTTGCGCGCACTGGCGGCGCCGCCAGCGTCGACCAGCAAAGAAGATGCCTATCGCACGCGTGCCGGCCTGGCCAGGCATCACAACCTGAATGCATTCCTCTACGCGTTGTACGTGAATGCCCGCGAGAGCGGCGATGCGAACATGCAGGCGCTGGTGCCCGGGCTGCAGGCCGTGCTCAAGGCGCAGTAGTCAGGCGCGCCGCTCGAAACTCAGGTCCCACACGCCATGGCCGAGCCGCGCGCCGCGCTTCTCGAAACGCGTGGGCGCGCGTTCTTCGGGGCGCGGCATCCAGTCGCCGGTGGGGGAAAGATTCGTGAACAGCGCCGTTGCCGCGCCCAGCACCTCGAGCATCTGCAGCGCGTATTCCTCCCAGTCGGTAGCTAGTTTGAAGACGGCGCCGGGGCGCATCCGCGAAGCAATGAGTTCGACGAATGGTTGCTGGATCAGCCGCCGCTTGTGATGGCGCTTCTTGTGCCAGGGGTCGGGGAACAGCAACAACACCTCGTCGAGCGAGGCGGGCTCGATCTGCTCGCGCAGCACCTCGACCGCGTCATGCGAGATCACCCGGACGTTGCTGAGGCTGTGCGTCTCCACCTGGAGCAGCAGGTGACCGACGCCGGGCCGATGCACCTCGATGCCGAGATAGTCGCGCCCGGGGTGTGCGGCGGCCAACGCCGCGAGGTGTTCGCCATTGCCGAAGCCGATCTCGAGCGTGCGCGGCGCGCGGCGTCCGAACAGGCCGTCGAGCGGCAACGGCTGCGACGAGAAATCGACGCCGTGCCGCGGCCAGAGCTGCTCGAGCGCGCGCGTCTGCGCGACCGTCATGCGGCCGGTGCGCATCACGAAGCTGCGGATCGGACGGTTGCGAATCTCGTTCATCAGGTTGTGCGCAAGGACTCATAAGCGGTGACGAAGGCGTGCGCCGCATTATCCAGGGCTGCCTCCCAGTGCGCGGCGGAATCCGCGTCGGCGCCGTCGGTGACGTATTTCACGCAGCCGAAGCTTGCGTTTTCGGCGAGACACACGCGCGCCAGCGCGAACGCCTCCATGTCGACTACATCGCCGCTGATTTCGTGCCGATGGGTGGCGAACGAGTCTGCGGTGGAACACAGCACGGGCCGCAGCTGGGTGAACACCGGCGGGAACTCGATGATCGCGGGCGTGGCGTCGAATGGCGTGGTGCCGGGTGCGAACCCAAGCCCGCTCACGTCCATGTCGCGCTGGGCAAAGCGGGTGGCCGCGACCGGGGTATGGGCGGGAATGCTGCGGCTGCCGGCGGTGCCCATGTTCACCACCAGCGGCAGGCCATTGCCCGCGCAGCGGATTTCCGCGAGCCTGCGCGCGAGCGTCAGCGCGGCATTCACCTTGCCGACGCCGGTATAAAGCACGTCTGCTCCGGCGCGCTCCAGCAGGCCGCGCGACTCCTGCGGCAGCGCCATGACGATCAATATTCGCGGTAGGGACATGCGTTTTGTTGAGAAGGTGTTTGCGGCTCGGCTATTCTCGCTTCCCCGCGCGGGTGTAGTTCAATGGTAGAACTGTAGCTTCCCAAGCTACTAACGTGGGTTCGATTCCCATCACCCGCTCCAATTTTTCCGTCAACGAGATCGCATCGGTCGGGCTTTGTCCTCGAGAAAGTACGCGACTTCGATCGTGGCCCAGGTGTCCTGTCCGCAATACGCGAGCAAACCCGCCCTTCTTTCTTGATCGAAAATGAGCCGCGCATCGCCGGATGATAGAAATGCGATTTGACGAGCGGATGCAGATCGAACAAGCGCGCGATGTACGAATCCATCGTGCGCTCGAACTCAGGATGACGCTGTCCAAATTCCTTGAGGCGGCCTTTCTCGTAAGTTGCGTAGTACACAAATATGGGCCCATTGTCGTCGGCGCGAATGACTTCGCACATACGTTTGATGCATTCGAGCGAGGGATCCTTGCCGGTCAAATCGAGGAAGTTGTGATGTTCGAATACGCCCTGCCTGTGTTCGATGTGGCACGACCACTGAAACGGAATTTGTTCGTACGGTCTGACTCCTGACCAACGCGGCACGGGCATTTACCGCAGACTGATTCATGGCTCCCTTTAAAGCGCCTTTGTCGCGAGGGAGCGGTGGATCGAATATAGAAGAGTGGATTTTGGCAGTCAGTTAACGGGATTACAGCGATTCACACGGTGTTTGATTTGCACTCCTGAAGTCCAATCGATTGATATTGCTTGAAAATAGTGAACAGACTCCTGCGCCCGTTCTCGATTCTTGAAATGAGAACATTGACGTGCGCGGGGGCCTCCATATACCTTCCCTTTCCTTCCCTATTCTCAATTCAAGAATCAAGAATGGCCAAGCTCAGCAGCAGCCAAATCGCACTGAAGCCGCAGGATTTACTCGTCCTGTTCGCCTTGCTCACTCACGGCGATGGCAGTGTCACCTACCCGGATCTTTCGGCCCAGACAGGCCTGGCCCCTTCAGCCGTTCACGCGTCTATCAAACGGGCGGTAGCGGCGGGTCTTGCCTCGATCCGCGACCGCAAGGTCGCGCTTCTCAAACCCCAGCTTCGGGAGTTCGTTCTGCATGGCGCGCGTTATGCCTTTCCGGCAGTTCACGGACGCTTGGCCCGTGGGGTAGCTACTGCGTACGCAGCGCCGCCGTTGAACGCAGAGATTGCACCATCTTCCGACCCGGTCCCGGTCTGGCCTCACAAGAATGGCGACACTCGTGGAGTGACGCTGGCGCCGCTTTATCCATCCGTGCCCGATGCGTCCCAACGCGATCCGAAGCTCTACGAACTACTTGCGTTGTTCGACGGATTGCGAGCCGGCCAGGCTCGAGAGCGCGCGCTGGCACAGAAAATACTGGAAGAGCGGCTGCGGTGACACTGCAGGATCCGAACGTCGAGCAGCTGGAACTGGTTGCCGACGCCCTGGGCTCACTGCGCGAGCAGTTAGTGTTCGTGGGTGGGTGTGCCGCCGGTCTGCTGATCACGGACAGAGCAGCGCCGCCGGTACGTGCGACGCTGGACGTGGATTTGCTGGTTCGTGCGACCACACGCGTCGACTATCAACACGTGGAGAGGCAGTTCGAATCGTTGGGATTCAAACACGACATCAGTCAGGACGCACCGATCTGCCGCTGGGTGCACGGCACCATAAAAGTGGACTTGATGCCTACCGATCCATCCGTACTGGGCTTCAGCATCCGTGGTATTCCGTCGCAACCGATACGGCATTGGCAGTCAAGTTGCCGAGTGGCCGGCAAATTCGCCTGATCAGTGGACCGGCATTTCTCGCCACCAAGTTCGAAGCGTTTCGCAATCGCGGCAAGGGTGACCTGCTCGCAAGCCACGATCTGGAAGACATCCTGAATGTCGTCTCAGGCCGCACCGAGCTGATCGAAGAGGTCGTGACAGCGCCGGCGGAATTGCGGAGATACCTTGAAGAACAGTGCCGCAAACTGCTGGCCATGCTGGATTTCGATCATTACCTGCCCGGGATCATTCAGGACGACACCAACGAAGGGAAGTCGCGTCTGGTCGCCGCGCGTTTGCGTGCAATTTCTGGCGCGGACGTATGAACGAGGCCGCAACCCGCACCGGACACATCTACCCTGAGCCAAAAGCCGCTAGGAGACCTTTCTGAGATTGACGAACAGTAAATCGCCTCCACAGTGACGAGCCAACATAGCCGTCAGCCACGACTCCAGATTTAATCGCACCGAGATCCCCCATGGTTGCACTGTCGATCCTCGACCTGGTTCGCGTCACCCAGGAAACCGATGCGCGGGGCGCGCTCGACAACGCGCGTGATCTCGCCCGGCATGCGGAGGCGTTGGGCTATCGCCGCATCTGGGTCGCCGAGCATCACAACTTTCCCGGTATCGCGAGCGCGGCGACGTCGCTCGTCATCGCGCATATAGCGGCCGGAACGAAGAGCATCCGCGTCGGCGCGGGCGGCATCATGCTGCCGAATCACGCGCCGCTGGTCATCGCGGAACAATTCGGCACACTCGCGCGCCTGTTCCCGGAACGCATCGACCTGGGGCTCGGCCGCGCGCCGGGAACGGATCAGCTCACGGTGCAGGCATTGCGCACTTCGCCGGCTGCGGCAGAGGCTTTTCCACAGGACGTGCTCGAGTTGCAGGCGTACTTCGAGCCGGTCGAACCGGGCCAGCAGATCCAGGCGGTGCCGGCGGCGGGCACGCGTGTGCCGTTGTGGATCCTGGGTTCGAGCACGTTCGGCGCGATGCTCGCCGCGCAGCTCGGGCTGCCATATTCATTCGCGTCGCATTTCGCGCCCCAGCAGCTGATGTCCGCGTTGCAGATCTATCGCAGCCGCTTCCGGCCTTCGAGGCAACTCGACAGACCCTACGTCATGGTCGGCGTGAGCATCATCGCCGCCGAGACCGATGCGCAAGCGCGCCGGCTGTTCACCACGCAGCAGATGTCGTTCGCGGACATGTTTCGCGGCGCGCGCGGCTTGAGCCAGCCGCCGATCGATGACATCGAGAGTTACTGGTCTCCGATGGAGAAGGCGCAGGCGATGCAGATGCTCGCGCGCTCGATCGTCGGGTCTCAAAGCACCGTGCGTGCGGGGATCGACGCGCTCGTGGCCGAGACCGCCGCCGACGAGTTGATCATCGTCTCCGATGTCTATGAACACGCGGCAAGGCTGCGTTCCTTCGAGTTGATCGCCAAGGCGTAGGCGAGGCGGTATCCGTGGCCGAACGCGTGCGGATTCATTAGCATGCTTGCCCGCAAATCGAATCGAGAGGGGACCTCAATGAAGTTCAAAACCCTGTTCGCAGCCGTAGCGCTGGGAGCTCTCGCCACCAGCGCCAGTTTCGCGGCCGCTGACAAGAAGAGCGTGGTTGCCATCGAGCAGGCCGTCGCCGGCAGCTGGCGCAGCGCCGATGCCAAGGAGCGCGATGCGTTTCGCCATCCGGTCGATGCGCTCGAGTTCTGGGGCCTGAAGCCCGGCGCCACCATTCTCGAAATCCAGCCGGGCGGTGGCTGGTGGACCGAAATTCTCGCGCCGTTTGCGCGCGCCAACAAAGGCGAGTTCTATGCGACAGCCGCCGACCTCGGCGATCCTAAGCTGTCGGAGAACGCCAAGAAGGGCCGCGCCGATTTCGCGGCCAAATATTCCGACGTCGCGGTCTACGGCAAGGTGAACCTGGTCAACTGGGGCGGCAATGCAGCGCCGCTGCCGGCTAACAAGTTCGATTTCGTCGTGCTGACGCGCGGCTTCCATGGCTGGCAGCGTGGTGGCTCGGTCGACAAGAACCTCGCCAACGTGTTCCAGGCAACCAAACCGGGCGGCGTGCTCGCGATCGAGCAGCATCGTGCCAAGGCGGACCAGGATCCTTCCGTGTTCAACGGCTACGTGCCGGAGAAGACGGTGATCGACGCGGTGGAGAAGGCGGGCTTCAAGCTCGACGGCAAGTCGGAGATCAATGCGAACGCCAAGGACACGAAGGATCATCCGTTTGGCGTCTGGACGCTGCCGCCGACGCGCCAGTCGTCGGAAGACGGCAAGCCGGTCGATCCTGCGTTCGATCGCGCCAAGTACGACGCCATCGGCGAATCCGATCGCATGACGTTGCGCTTCGTGAAGCCGAAGAAGTAATCGATGAAGCAGATCGGCAGCATTCTTCTCAAGGGGCTGGTGACCATCCTGCCCATCGGACTCACCGTGTACTTCGTGTACTGGCTGGGCATCACCACCGAGAGTCTGCTGTCGAAGCCGATCAAGTTCGTGGTCGGGGACAATTACTGGCCGGGCATGGGTCTGGTCACCGGCTTCGTCATCCTGTTCCTCGTCGGGCTCGCGGTGAACGCCTTCGTCGTGCGCCGCGTGCTGGGCTTGGGCGAAGACCTGCTGCTGCGCGTGCCGGTGGTCAAGACGGTGTATAGCGCGATCCGTGACATGACGCGGCTGGTGAACACCGACAAGAAGAAAGGTGATCTCGACCGCGTGGTTACGCTCGATTACGGCCCGGGCAAGCTGATCGGCTTCGTGACCCAGGAACACGCCAACACGCTGGGTATCGGCGGCGGCGATGATCTCGTCGCGGTCTATCTACCGATGAGCTACCAGATCGGCGGGTACACGCTGTACGTGTCGCGCAGCAAGGTTCACGAGACGGATCTGTCAGTCGAGCAGGCGATGCGCATCGTGCTCACCGGCGGCGTACGCGGCAAGTAAAAGGGGACATGCCTATTTATCGGCCGCCGATAAATAGGCATGTCCCCTTTTACTACCAGCGCTGCACTCCGGGTTGTTGGGCGACGAGGCCGTGTGCGGTGCGCCGCACGCGCCGGCGCGCGTTGTCGCGGCGGATCTGCTTGTTGGCGTCCATGATTTCGCGCGCGCGGTACGGGCGCGGATGTTCGAGGTGCAGGCAGATCAGCGAATAACGCGCCTGGATGCCGCGCATGCCGCAGCGTTCGAGGCGCTCGCCGAACTCACGGTCGAGGCCGCCGTAACCCAGCCGCTCGTCGAACCCATTCACCGCGAGCACTTCTTCGCGCCACGTCGATGAATTGTGGCCGTTCCAGGTGGGGCGGGTGGTCGTGATGCCGTTCATCAGGTTGTGCCACGGCCGCACCGAAAACAGCAGCTTGCGCAGGTTGACCGGCGACTCGCCAAGTTCGGCCAGCCAGCGCGACTCGAACACGCTGCCGGCGAGCACGTGGCGCGAGTCGATGGCGTCGGTCGCCGTCTTGCCGAGGCGGACGCAGCCGCCAGAAACAAAATAACCTGGCCGCGCGAGCGCCAGATGCCCCGCTACGAATTCGGGATGCGGAATGCAATCTCCATCCGTGAAGATCAGGTACTCGGCGCTGGTCTCCGCGATGGCGCGATTGAGGATGCGGCATTTACGAAAACCGATGTCCTCGTGCCACACGTGCCGGATGTCGAGCTGCCATTCTCGACGCGCCTCTTCGATGCACTCGCGAGTTTCGCTGCCGGAGCCGTCGTCGGCGATCACTACTTCGAACTTGCGATGGCTCTGCCGCGCGTATCCCGCGAGAACCCGGCGCAGATCCTGGGGCCGGTTGTAGGTTGTAAACACCACGCCGACGGTCGGTACGGCGCGGCTCGCGGTCTGCAAGGTTGAGGCGATCATGGCGACGATTTCGCCAGCGCAACTTTGCAATTCCATAACAGGACTGTGTAAAAACGGCTAAATCTACCCGCCCGCCTTTTTCACGTCGGTGTAACCGAGCTTCTTGAGCTCTTCCACCAGCCGGTCGCGATGATCGCCCTGGATTTCGATGACGCCGTTCTTGACGGTTCCGCCGGTGCCGCACTTCTTCTTGAGCATGCTGCAGATCTCTTCGAGCTGCGGACCGGGCAGCGGAATTCCGTTGATCGCACTCACGCCCTTGCCGCCGCGATGCGCAGTTTCCTTCCAGATACGAATGGCGGGTGGTTTGTTGGGCTGGCCGGGTTTCACGACTTCGACGCCGCAATGCTCGAGGCGAGCGCCTCCAATGTCTCCCAGCGTTCCATGCTGGTGGAGATCAAGGTGGCTAGTTCGGTGGCGCGTTCACGATCGCGACGCATCTGCTCCGCGCCCGCCTTGTGGTAATCGGGCGAATAACTCTTCTCCGTCAACTCGAGCTGCTCGCGTTCGAGTTTCTCGATGTCCGCGGGCAGCGATTCGAGCTCGCGCTGCTCCTTGAAGCTGAGTTTGCGTTTTGGTGCCGCGGCAACCGGCGCCAGCGCAGCCGGCGCCGCGGGCGCGGCGCGGCGCACGGACACCGCGCGCGGCAACGTGCGTTGCCTGAGCCAGTCGGTATAGCCGCCGACGTAGTCATGCCACTGGCCCTTGCCCGCCGCGGCGATCGTCTGCGTCACGACATTGTCGAGGAACGTGCGGTCGTGGCTGACCAGCAGCAGCGTGCCCGGGTAATCGACCAGCATCGTCTCGAGCAATTCCAGCGAATCGATGTCGAGATCGTTGGTGGGTTCGTCGAGCACCAGCATGTTCGCCGGCCGCGCGAACAGCCGCGCCAACAGCAGGCGATTGCGCTCGCCGCCCGACAACATGCGGATCGGCGCGTTCGCGCGCCGGCTGTCGAACAGGAAATCGTTGAGGTAACTCGAGATGTGTTTGCGGCTTTCGCCGATCTCCACCCAGTCCGAGCCGGGATTCACGGTCTCCGCGAGCGTGCGCTCGGGATCCAGCTGCTCGCGCAACTGGTCGAAGTACGCGACCTGCAAGTTGGTGCCGCGTTTGACGCGTCCGCTGTCCGGCTCGAGCGTGCCCACGATCAGCTTGATCATGGTCGTCTTGCCCGCGCCGTTCGGCCCTAACAACCCGACGCGATCGCCGCGCATCACGCGCAAATTGACATCGTCGAGAATCTTCCGTTCGCCGAAAGTCTTGCTGACGTTCTCGAACTCCGCCACGAGTTTTCCCGACCGCTCACCCGTGTCCACGTTGAGGCGCACGCTGCCGATGCGTTCGCGCCGCGCGGCGCGTTCCTCGCGCAGGTGTTCGAGCCGCTTCACGCGGCCTTCGTTGCGCGTGCGCCGCGCCTCCACGCCCCTGCGGATCCACACTTCTTCCTGCGCCCAGAATTTCTCGAAGCGGCGCTTCGCCAGGTCTTCTGCGAGATTGATCTCGGCCTTGCGTTGCTCGTAGACGCTGTAGTTGCCCGGGAAGGTGCGCAGCTGGCCACGATCTAGCTCGGCGATGCGTGTCGCCACCTTGTCGAGAAAGCGCCGGTCGTGCGTGATGACGATGCAGGTGACGTTCTTCTGCAGCAGCTCTTCGAGCGTCTCGATGCCGTCCAAGTCGAGGTGGTTGGTGGGTTCGTCGAGCAGCATGATCTCGGGCTCGAGCGCGAAGGCCAGCGCCAGCGCGGCGCGTTTGCGTTCGCCGCCCGACATCGACGCGGGATTCGCTTCCTCGTTCACCTCGAAACGGTGCAGGTATTCGGTGAGCCGCGCCTCGATCGCATAGCGGCGGCGGTCGTCGTGCATGTCGTCGAACTTGCCGTGCAGCAGCAGCGACTCGCGCACGGTATCGGCGGGCGGCAGCACCGGCTCCTGCTCGACGCTGCCGATGGTCAGCCCCGGCTTGCGTTGCACTTCGCCCTCATCGAGTGCGAGTTTGCCCAGCAACACCGACAGCAGCGACGACTTGCCGGTGCCGTTGCGGCCGATGAGCCCGATGCGTTCGCCGTCCTGCACCGCGAGCGCGGCGCCGTCGAGCAGCGGCGTGAGGCCGAACGCGAGTCCGGCATCCTTGATGGCGATCAGCGTCACAACGGATTCTGCAGTTCGAGCCAGATCCACTCGGTGGCGTCCGGCACATTCGCGCCGCGCCCGCCGGTGGCCGGGAAGTTGTTGTCGTTCACGATCACGACGTGTTTGCGATCCAGCACCTGGATGGATTCGATGGTCAGGTACGGGAAGCGGAACGGCGCCCCCGGTGTCGCGACCTGCGCGAGACCGCGGGCATTGCCGATCGACAGCAGGTCGATGACCAGCTTCTTCTGCAGCGGTTTGCCTGGCGCCGCATTGTCGAGATCGATCGAATAGACGCGCTTGGCCTTCGCCGCGTCACCTTCGAGGCTGTCGCGTTCGATGACCACGAAGCGATTGCCCTCGATCCGCGACATGTCGGTGACCGAAACCGTATCCGCGTCGAGCTCATATATAAGAGTGACCGGCAGCCACTTGCCGGCGGCGGTGTCGTATCGCTGCACGCGCAATGTTTTCGGCGGGTCGCCCGCGACCGGGCCTTCGAGAATGGTCACCAGGGTCTTGTCGTCGCCCGACAGATCCATCGCCTCGAAGCCGCGCGAATGCGCGATGCGCGGTTCTTCGGCATGCGCGATCACCAGCGGGTGATCCGTCGAATGCAATCCGCCGGGCAATTCGACCGGCGGCGCGAGCAACTCGCCGTCCTCCGAGAAGTGCAGCAGCCACGGTCCGAATTCGTCGCCCACCCAGAAGGTGTCGTCGGGCATCGCGACCAGCGATTCCGGGTCGGCGTCGGCGCCGGTCAGCAGGCGCTCGGGCTCGCTCTCGTCGGTGAGCCGGAAGGGAAAGAATTTCGCCGGATCGGATAGTTCGATGACCGCCTGTAACGCGGTGCGCGAATCGGTACCGGCTTCGGTGCGGGGCCGCACGTCGAATAGATAGATGCAGAGCCGGTAGTCGGAGCTGTTCCATTTGGCGCCGAAGCCGTTGTCGGAGAGCGCCCACCAGGCGCCGGCGGTAGGGCCGGGCTTGATGGAGCTGACGCCTTGAACCGGCTGCGATTCGAATCGCGCCGCGGCGCCGCGCCGGCCTGCGCCGTCGAACTGGCCCGACGGCGGCCCGTCACGCAGCGCATTGGTAGGCATCACGATCAAGCCGATCAATTCGACCGGGGGCGGCGGCGGAGCGGCTTTCTCAGGCGGCGCTTTCTTGACCGCACCCGCGCTGGTTTTGGACGCAGCGGGCTTCGGGCCTGCCGGCACGGGCTTCTTCACCGTGGTCGGCGCCTTCTTGTCCGGCGCGTCGGTCGCCGCGGCGATGGAGCTGGTGTACGACAGCAAACACGCCGCGGCACATGCCGAAGCCACGGAAACGGCGCGCGATCTGAGGCCAAGCATGGCGGCGATTCTACGCGCGGCCGCGCATCGCCTCACAACTCGTTAGAAACGAGTCTCCAGGGTCAATCGCAGCGTGCGCGGCTCCACCGGGTGGAAATGTCGGTCCTCGACCGGCGCACTCTCGCCGGGCAGCTGGCTCTCGTAGAAATAAGTGATGTCGTTGTCGTTCGAATCGAACAGGTTGTAGGCCGCGAGCGAAACCGAGAACCGCTTGCCGAACCGTCGCCCGATCTCGAGGTTCACGAGCGTGGTCGGATCGGAACGCACGCTGTTGTCTTCGACCAGCGGCGCCGCGCCGAAGTGGCGGAAACGCGCGCCGCCGAACCAGCCGCTGGGATGCTGGACCGCGACGCCGACCGACGCGACGCTCTCTACGGCGTTGGGGATGAAATCTCCCGCGGCGTCGAATTCGCTGAAGCGGCCGTGCGACCAGGCGAGGTCCGCATCGAGCGTGAGCCACGCGCGCGGCATCACGTACACGCCGACTTCGACGCCGTGCCGTTTGGTGGCGCGGCTCGCCTCGGTGGCGCCCGCATCGCCGACGTAGAGCAATTCCGAATCGAGGTCGAGGGTCCACGCGGTGACCGCGAGCTGCGTGTACGGCACCAGCGCCGTGCGCACGCCGATCTCCGCGCCGGTGGCGCGCACCATGGGGTTCACGCGATCCGCCGCGGTCGTGCCGTCGACCGGATCGACACGGATGGTGGTACCGCGCGCGTCGTTTTCATGAAAGCCGCGTCCGGCGTTCACGAACAGCTCGGTCTCGGCCCATGGCCCGAACACCAGCGAGAGCTTGGGACTGGTGATGGAGTCGCTGGCGCTGCCGCTGTTGAGCGCGAGGCCGCTGCGCACGTCGAAATCCGCGCGGTCGTGACGCAAACCCGCAATCACGCGCAGCCAGTCGGTGGCCTGCACTTGTTGTTCTACATAGAAGCCGAGGCCGAGCCGCTCGACCGAGTCCTGCCGGATGGTCGTCAGGCGCACGCGCTCGTCGGTGAGGTACAGCCCCACGCGGCCGATGTCGTCGTAGCGCGATTCGAGGCCGAAACGCAGCTGGCCCGTGAGGCCGCCGAAATTCGTCGCGCGGCTGATGTCGGCATGCAGCCCATACGCCTTGCGGTCGTCGAACTGTTCGAACTGGTCGCCATCCACCGCGTTCAATGCGTACGTGAAGTTCGAGAACAGATCGAGTTGGTAATCGAGCGCGTAGACATTGGCGTTCAGGTTCCAGTCGCCGAGTGGTTTGGCCACGTCCAGCGACAATGCATAGCGGTGCGATTCGCCGCCGTCGCTGCCGTCGATGAAGCCGAAGCGGTCGAGCAGGCCGGAAGTCACGGCGCGCTCGGGAATCTGGTCGGTGGAGTTCCATCGGCCGTCGTAGGCCGAAGCGGTGATCGCATATCCGTCGTGGCGCTCGCCGCGCGAATATTTGATCAGGGCGTTCACGCGCCGCAGGTCTTCTTTCAGATCCCACGGACCATCCGTGGCGCTGTAGTCGAGACCGAAGAGCAGATCGCCGCCCGCGAGGCCGGCCGAACCGGCTAACAACCCGCGCGTGTATGAATCCTCGCCGACGGTCAGCGACAGCAATGTGTCGTCGAGCTTGTGCCGGTAGCGCAGGTCCACCGCGCCGGCCGCGGAGAAGTTGCCTTCGTCGGCGTAGTACGTGCCCTTCTTGTATTCGATGCGGTCGAGCAGCTCGGGGATGACGAAGTTGATGTCGGTGTAGCCCTGCCCGTGGCCGTGCGTGTGCATGTTGACGGGGATGCCGTCGACGCTGGTCGCCAGATCGGTGCCGTGGTCGAGATTGAAGCCGCGCAGGAAATACTGGTTCGCCTTGCCGTCGCCGCTGTGCTGCGTGACCACGAGGCCGGGAACGGTCTCGAGCAGCTCGCCGGTGCGCAGCACCGGACGCGTCTCGAGCTGCGCGCGGGTCACGGTGCCCTGGCTCGAGGATTCGACCCTGCCGATGAGTTTATGGCGCCGCGCCGTGACCACGACCTCGTCGAGATCGTCGGTGGGCACACCGGCGGCGAATACCTGCGATGCCACGGTGCCGAGCGCAAGGACGCTCAGGCGAAAGCCAACCTGCTTCATTGTTTTGGAACCCCGGAATTTCGCGCAGCCTACAACGCAGCACGTTGCGGTTGCGTTACTCGCGGGGTTCTAGCCGCGCGCCCCGGACGCACAGGGCTGGATCACGCGGAAATCGAGCAGCTCCACGTCGTTGCAGCGGTAGTGCGGTTTGCATTCCTCGTCGCTGCACAAGTCGGTGGAAAGATACTTTTTATTGTCGTCGCAGAACACGGTGACGACACAGGCGGCGTCGCCCTGTTCATGCGCGATCTCCAGTGCCCCCAGCAGGTTGGCGCCGGAGCTGATGCCCACGGCGATGCCGAGCTCATTCGCCAGCCGCTGCGACATGACGATGGCATCGCCGTCCCAGATGTCGAGGATGCGGCCGAGCTCGCCCAGCTTCACGATGGACGGCACGAATTCGTCGCTGATGCCCTGGATGCGATGGCGGCCGGTCTTGTGACCGGTGCGCAGCGTCGGTGAATTGGCCGGCTCGAGAGGATGGGCCGCGACGGCGCCGAGGGTCTCGCGCAGGTGGCGCGCCACACCCATGACCGTCCCGCCGGTTCCGACCCCGGCAACGAAGGCGCTCGGCCTGCGATCGATGGTCGCCAGTTGCGCCGTGATCTCAGGACCCGTGGTCTCGTAATGCGCCTGCACGTTTGCGGCGTTGTCGAATTGTTGCGGCCGGAACACATGGCCGGACTCACGCGCGAACTCGTCGGCCATGCGGATGGAGCCGAGAAATCCGCCCAGCTCCGCCGACACGGGAATGACGGCGGCGCCGAGACTCTGGATGACGAGCACGCGTTCGCGGCTCATCCAGTCCGGCATGTAGATGCGCACGGGGTGGCCCAGCGCGCGGCCGATCGCGGCGAAGGAGATGCCGGTGTTGCCGCTCGTGGCTTCGGCGATCACATCGCCTGGCGCGATCTCGCCGCTCGTGTACGCGCGTTGCAGGATGTACAACGCCATGCGGTCCTTGATGCTGCCGGTGAAGTTGTACGCCTCGTGTTTGGCGTAGATGCGCTGCGCGCGCCCGCGATATCGGCAGTGGATCTCGAGCAGCGGCGTGCCGCCGATGAGGCGGCTCAACGCGGTGAGTTTGTGCGAAGGGATCGGCGACATGTGCGGGGGAATATATCCGTACGCAGCGCTCGCGTCCCTGTATCGACCTTCCCGTGCCGCGGCAGCTAGAGTGTGCGCGTGAAACGTCTGGCTCTCGCCGCGCTGCTGAGTTTCGGTGTCCTGGGCCACCATCCGGCGATGGCTCATGCCGTCAGCACGAGTTTCGTGCGGCTCGACGTGCCGGACGCGGCTGGGCCGGTCGGTGTGCGCTGGGACCTGCCGCTGCACGATCTCGTCTGGACCGTGTTCATCGATCGCGATTTCGATGGCGTGGTCACCGCGGCGGAAGTCGCGACCGCGCGGGCGACCATAGAGACCGCGGTACGCGGTCAGATCGTTTTGTATCGCGGCGGTCTGGCGTGTGCGCTGCGCGTCGAGGATCTCGCGCTGACCACACGTGCGGACCAGGCCTTCCTGTCGGTTGCGATGATTGCCGATTGCCCGCACCCCGGCTTGCTGGCGCTGTCGGGCGGATTGTTCATGAGCGGCGCTGCTTCGCAACGGCTGTTGTTGAGCGCGACGCGTGGCAACGAGCAACTCGCCGGCACGATCGGTGCCGAAGCGCCGCAATGGAATGAACCCGCGAGGGCTTCGGCCTGGGCGAGTTTCGAGCGCTTCGTCGGCGAAGGGATCTGGCACGTGGTCATCGGGTACGACCACATCGCGTTCGTGTTGCTGCTGCTGTTGCCGTCGGTGTTGCGGCCGGTGGATGGCAAGTGGCAGGGTCAGACGCGGTTTACGCAGGTGGCGCGCGACATCGTGACCATCGTCACGGCGTTCACCGTCGCGCATTCAACCACGCTCGCACTCGCGGTCACCGGCACCGTGCATCTGCCGACGCAGCCCATCGAGGTCGCGATCGCCGCATCGATCGCGGTGGCGGGCGGCATCAACCTGCTGCCGCGCTTGTCGCGGCTACGTCTGCCGCTGGCGTTGGGGTTCGGACTCGTACACGGCTTCGGTTTCGCGAACGCGCTCGGCGAGATCGACGCGACCGGAATCGCGCTGTTGCCGCTGCTGGCGGGCTTCAACATCGGCGTGGAAATTGCGCAGCTCGGCATCGTCGCGCTGGTGTTGCCGCTCATCTATATGGCGCGCGGCACTCGCTGGTATGCGGGCGGCGTGATGCCGCTAGGTTCGTGCGCGCTGGGCGCCGCCGGCGTCGTCTGGCTGCTGCAGCGCCTATGAAATGGGGAATGCGAAAAAGGGGACAGATCTATTTATTGGCTCTGCTTGTTGTGCCATCCAATAAATAGATCTGTCCCCTTTTTGCTTCCCCTAGCGCTTCTTGATCGCCTTGCGGCCCGAGGCCGTCAGGATTCCGGAATAACCGTAGATATTGTTGTCGCGGCACGGAATCACCTGCGCGTCGATGCTCGAGGGCGCAAAGCCGTTGTCGAGCATCGCTTCATGCATGTCGTCGATGGAGAGGTTCGACCCCGGGAACATGCGGTCGCCGCACTTGTACGCCTTGCACTGGTGCAAGGCGTGAATGATGAACGTGCCGCCCGGTTGCAACATCGAGGTGACGTTGCGCATGCAGTTGCGCCACACCGAGCGGTCGCTCGAGATCGCGTCGATGCAGAAGCCGGTGATGATGAGATCGTAGAACCCTTCGCGCGTGGGCCCGAGCGGCTGGCGCAGGCGCGCGTCGCTCACGTACAGCCCTCTAACTACCTTGCGCGTCTGTTGTTCGCGCTGGACGACCCGCGAGAGGTTCGGTCGCGCATGCCCTTCGCAGGCGAGCACGTAGCGGGTGAAACGCTTCCACTCGGAAGCGCTTTCATCCGCGCACAGCCATTCACGCGCTTCGGCCAGGTTGTCCGCCAGCCAGTCGGCCATGTCGAGGCGAAACGTATACTTCGACGCCGCGATGGCCCGGTGCAGCGTGGGCCCACAGCCGTATTCGAGACCGCGGCCGAAACGCGCGCGCGCCGCGCGCAGTACATCGATCTGATAGGCGAGGACGGCCTGCTCGTCCGGGAGTACTACCTCGCTGTAGTACGTCTGGAAGTAGTCGCGAGCCTTCCATTCCGAGTAGTCCGCGACCATGGGATTTCGCGTCGTGCTGCCGTCAATCACTGTGTCGTCCCCGCTAGTCCATTAGTTATTCGAAGCAGGTTTTGTCAAAACCTTATGTCAGAGAATACTGACAGGTTATGACCGGCAGTAGCCGTACGACCCTTACGAGAAGCCCTATCCGGCCGCCCAATAGTCGCAGAATCGTGGAAGCGGACTCAAATCCGCTGGCTGGGGGCCTGAATCGTGGAAATCTGGCGAGTAGGTCAAGGTGTGTTTGCCCCGGCGCAGGTAACAATAATTGGTCATGAACGCCCGTCCTGAAGCCACGCAAACCGAAGGGGCCGCTGCCTTGCCCGCCGAATTCCGTTCGGCGCTCGAACTGGCGCAGGCGGCAGTCTGGGATTGGCAGCTGGCCGCCGACCGGTTCCAGATCGATGAGGCCTGGGTGCGCGCGTTCGGCGTCGAGGTCAGTGCCACCAACACGATCGCCGAGTGGAAACGCCGCATTCATCCCGACGACGTTGGCGCATTCAACGCCGCGGCCGATTCGTGTCACCACGGCGGCGATCGTTTCGAATGCGAGTACAGGTTGTTAGCCGCGGGGCATCGCTGGTTGTGGGTGTTGCACCGTGGCCGTGTCGTGCAACGCGAGCGCGATGGCGCGGCCGCGCGTATTACCGGGTTGTTGCTGGATATCGACCGCCGCAAGAGCGAGGAGGTGGCGCGCAGCGACAGCGAGTCGCGCCTCGCCACCGCGTTGTGGGGTGCGCGCGCCGCGTTCTGGCAGTGGCACGTACCCAGCAACGCGCGCACCGCCAGTCCGCTGTGGCTTGCGATGACGGGTTATTCGCGCGCGCAGTGGGACGCGATGCCGAACCCGTGGTTCAGCAATCTGCATGGCGACGATCGCGAGCGCGTCGACCGGCAGCTGCAGGAACACACGCAGGGATTGCGCGACTCGGTCGAATTCGAATACCGCTTCCAGACGGCCAGTGGTGAATATCGCTGGATGCAGGACCGCGGCCGCGCGGTCGAATGGGATCTGGACGGGCACCCGGTGCTGGTCATCGGCGTCACGCTCGACATCGATGGCGCCAAACGCGCCGAGGCGCATCTGTCGTCGAGCGAACACATGCTCGAGACCGCGGCCTGGGGCGCGGGCGTGGGCCTGTGGGAGACGAATTTCATCACCGACAAGACGCGCTGGTTCAACGACTGGTGCGACCGGCACGACATCTATCCCTGCGACGGCGACGGCCACGTGCAACGCTGGGACGACAATCTGCATCCGGACGAAGGTCCGGAGGCCACGCGCAAGTTCAGCGAACACGTCGCGGGCAAGGCCGACTACTACGACGCCGAATACCGCATCAAGACGAAGAGCGGCATCTGGCGTTGGGTGTTCGAACGCGGCCGCGTGGTCGAGCGCGATGCGAACGGCAAGGCCATCCGCATGCTCGGCGTGTGTATGGATCTCGACGAGACCAAGGTCGCCGAGCGCCGCGCGAACGCGCGCAACGAACGGGTCGAGACGGCGCTCCATCTGACCACCGCTGGCGTGTGGGACTGGGACGTCGAACACAACGAGACCAATCACACCGATGGCTACTACCACGTGTTCGGGGTCGACCCCGCCTTCGGCCGCGCCAACATCCGTACCTGGCGGCAGATGCTCGGCACGGATCCAGACCAGGAAATCGAGAAGTTTCGCGAGCGGCTGCGGCAGGTGGATCCATCCGCCCAGGTGCTGGAAACCGAATACCGCTTTCGGCATACCGACGGCAGCTGGCACTGGGCGCTCGATCGCGCCCACGTGGTCGAGCGGTCTGCGGACGGTACGACGCGCCGGGTACTCGGCCTCGTGGTCGACATCACGGCACGCAAGATCCGCGAGACCGCGCTGTCGGCCGGCGACCAGCGCTTCCGCGCCGTGGCGCGCGAACTGCGCTGCGTGATCTACGAGATCGACGCCGAGACCGGGCTTTCCACCGGCGAAGGCGTCGAACGCGTCCTCGGATACCCGGCGGACGCCCTGCCGCGCGCCGTGGATTGGGCTGCTTTGGTCCATCCCGACGACCAGCCGTTGTTGCGCCAATGGTTCGACCGCAACGCGGAGTCGATGGTCGCGCTCCAGTACCGCATCCGCCATCGTGACGGCCACTACGTCACGCTGCTCGACTCGCCTTGCGTGGTGCGCGATGCGGCCGGACGGGTGGTTCGCGTGGTCGGCGTGGCGATCGACATCAGCGAGCAGGCGCGCGACCAGGAGGCGCTGCGCGCGTCGCAGGAAATGTTGCAGATCGTCGCCGCCGGCACGGGCGACTGGCTGATCCTGGTCGACACGGAGCGGCGCGTGCAGTTCATCAATCGCGGCATCCGCTCGCATTCACGCGAATCCATCATTGGCCAGCGTCTCGACGAGATCGCCGTGCCCGAGGATCAGCCCAGGATCCTGGCGGCCCTCACGCAGGTGCTCACCACGGGTGAATCGCTCGATCTGCAGCTCACGAGCTCGGGCTCGCAGTACGGCGGCCGCTGCTTCGATTCGCGCATTCGCGCGGTGCGGTCCTCCGGCCAGATCACCGGCGCGGTGATCAACATCACCGAGATAACCGACAAACATGCCGCCATGCATCTGCGCGAAACGCAGGCGCGCATGTTCGAGCTGCTGCACGAAGGCGTGGTGGTCATCGACGCGGTCGACATGATCCGCATGGCGAATCCGGCCTTCGAACGTATGTTCGGGTTCGCCACCGGCACCGCGGTCGACACTTCGATCAACGATCTGATCGCGCAGGCGCCGGGCGTGCGCCGTAACCGGCTCGATCACCAGTTGTTAGGCTCGATGAGCGATCCGCCGGGGCTCGCGCCGGTGGAGTTCAAGTGCCGGCGCCGCGACGGATCCACGTTCGATGCGGCTTGCGTCGCGACGCTGACCCACGTCGATGGCGCCACGCATCGCCTTGCCGTCATCACCGACGTGACAGAGCGCCGCGGCCTCGAGCGCGAGATCCTCGAAATCGCCGGCCGCGAACAACTGCGCATCGGCTCGGATCTGCACGACGGCCTCGGTCAGGACCTCACCGGTGTTGCGCTTATGCTGCGCAGCGTGGTCGCCCAGCTTCGCAAGGAAAATTCCTCGGCCCGCACCGATGTCGAAGACATCATCAGCCTGGTCAATGGGGCCATCGAAAGCACGCGCGCGATGGCGCGCGGTCTGGCGCCGGTGGGTGCTGATCGCGGTGGGCTCATCGCCGGCCTGCAATCGATGGCCGTGCGCGGTATGGAACGTTATGGGGTGAGAGCCCAGTTCAATACCTCTTTGAAGGAACCGCTGACTCTCGACGACGGCGCCGCTACGCACCTTTATCGGATCGCGCAGGAAGCGTTCACGAATGCGATTCGCCATGGTCGAGTTACGCAGGTCACGATTGAACTGGCCACGGCAGAAGGCACTCTGACCCTGAGCGTGCAGGACAACGGTAGGGGTTTCGATGAGAGAAACGCCAGCAACAACGGAATGGGCATGAAACTCATGCGATATCGCGCGCAAATGCTCGGCGGAGACGTCACCATCGCGAATAACAAGGGCGGAGGAGTAGTCGTTCGTTGCACTTGCCCGCATCGGGCGCCGCTCGGCGGGGATTCGTTGCCGCGCGGTGGATTTCCATTGAAGGATTGAGGCGCGGAATGGACTCCTGTCTAACTATACGCAGGTATACGTAGGACAAAGGATTGACGCTCCGCTGCTTCTTAGTCACGATTCACACCTAATAAATGCGCGTAGGGGACGGACAATGACCGCAGCCATGGCCACCAAGCGCCAGATCCTGATAGTCGATGATCATCCAATCGTGCGGCAGGGGTTGCGGCGCATGTTCGAGGCCGAGCCGGACCTGACCGTCTGCGGCGAAGCCGACAGCGAGCCGGCCGCGCGCGAGGCGATTCGCGCCCGCAAGCCCGATATCGTGGTGGTCGACCTGTCCCTGGAGCGCGGCGACGGCATCGAGCTCGTAAGGCAGATGCACGCTGAAATGCCTGAGTTGCGCATGCTGGTGCTCTCCATGCACGACGAAACTATCTATGCGGAACGGCTGCTCGCCGCCGGCGCGATGGGTTACATCATGAAGCAGGCGGCGTCCGATCAGCTGCTCATCGCGGTGCGGCGAGTGCTCGACGGCCGTACGTATGTCAGCGAAACCGTACAGCGCTCGCTCGATCAGCGCGCCGGTGAGAGCCGTTCGGAGACCAACGATCCAGTGGCGCGGTTGTCGAATCGCGAAGTGCAGATCCTGAACATGATCGGTCGCGGCATGAGTTCGCGCGAAATCGCTCAAGAGTTCACGCTTTCGGTCAAGACCATCGAGTCGCATCGCCAGACCATCAAACACAAGCTCGGCCTCGCGACGAACAGCCAGCTCCTGCAATACGCCATGAAGTGGTTCAGCGGCGGCACCCAGCGCAGCTGAAGAGTGCCGTCGGAAGTGGTGCCGGGGTGCAATTCTCGTAATTGCGCCAGCGTTGGCGTGAAAACGGGCCTCGGCGCAATTACGAGAATTGCACCCCGGCACCACTTCCACCGGCACCACTTCAGAAATCTTCCGCTGCATCCGTAACTTACGCGCGTTTTCAAACCCGCGCGGCCCCGCGCCCCTCTAAGCATGTAGGGACAGACGAGCCGTCTGTCACTACGCTTCGAGGAGATTCGCTTGGCGGATGGCGCGACAGCCCGAATGACCAAATCCGACACGGTCGTCGATTTCGACGTGGCGCTCATCGAGCGCGCGCGGCGCGGTGATTCGCGGGCCTTCGAGCGTCTGTATCGCGATCACGTGGGCCGGGTGCACGGCCTGTGTCTGCGCATGACGCGCAACCCCGATCTCGCCGCCGACTGCGCGCAGGATGCCTTCATCAAGGCCTGGAAGGCGCTGCCCAAATTCGAGGCGCGCAGCAGTTTCTCGACCTGGCTGCATCGCATCGCCGTCAACACGGTGCTCGAGAAGCGCCGCGGCCCGGCCAATGCGGAGATCGCGGTCGAAGACCCCACGGAATACCAGGAGCCGGTGCTGAGTTTCGATTCACCGGTCGAAGAGGACGAACTCGAGGCGGCGATCGAATCGCTGCCGCAGGGCGCACGCGACGCGCTGGTGTTGTGCGGCGTGTATGGCTACGAACATTCGGAGGCCGCGTCGATGCTGGGCATCGCCGTGGGTACCTGCAAGGCGCAGCTGCATCGCGCACGCGGCCTGCTGCGGGACAGATTGGAACGAGGTGTCTGATGAACATGCGACGCATCAAACGTATCGATGAGCTGGCGCAGACCGTGCCGCCGCCGCGCGATCTGTGGCCCGCGATCGCCGCGGCCATCGAGGCGGAGAAATCCGTCACCGCTGCCGCGGTTCCGCAACGCCGCCAGCGCTGGCTGCCCGCGGCCGGCATGGCCGCCGCGGTGGTCCTGGTCACGATCGGCGTGTTGATCGGCCGCAGCTTCGGCCCGGTCCGCTTCGTCGAAACCGCCAGCACGGGTCAGCCCGCATCCAACGTGATTCCGGCCGCGCTGCGCGACGCGAATTACCGCAAGCAGCGCGACGTGCTGCTGGTCGAAGTCCAGCACAAGCTGGAAACCATGCCCGCCGGGGAGCGCGTGAAGGTGGCGGCCAGTCTCGCCACGCTGCGCCGCTCCATCGGCGAAATCGAAGCGGCGCTCGGACGCGATCCGGCCAACGCGCTGCTGCAAGAGTTGTTAGTCAATTCCTGCCAGGAAGAAATGCGCGCGCTGACCGCGGTGCGCGATTCCGGCAACCAGGAGACCTGATCATGAGAATTCCGACCAGTTACCGGTTCGCCGGTTTGTTAGTTGCCGCGGCGCTGCCGCTGCTGGCGCCGGCCCGCGAAACCGGCAATGTCGACCGCCGGATCGCGGTCGAGCCCAACGGCGAGGTGGTGATCTCGAACGTGTCGGGCTCGATCGACGTGCGCGGCTGGGATCGCAACGAAGTCCAGGTTACCGGCCACCTGGGCGAGGACGTCGAACGGCTCGACCTGACGACCAGCGGCGGACGCACCATCGTCAAGGTCGTCCTGCCGCGCGGCAGCTCGAATGACGGCGACGCCGACATCTCGGTGCAGGTGCCGAAGAACAGCACGGTGGAAGTGGCCGCGGTCAGCGCGGACGTGTCTTCGCAGGGCGTGCTCGGCACGCAGCGGCTCAAGAGCGTGAGCGGCGAGATCACCGCCGACATCACGGGCGACGATTCGGAAGTGCGCTCGGTGAGCGGCGATCTGACCGTGCGCGGCAGCGGCAAGCCGATCTCGCTGCGCGCGAACTCCGTGAGCGGCAGCCTCGACCTCACGCACGGCGCCGGCAAGCTCGAATTGGTCACCGTGAGCGGCAATGCGCGCGTGCAGATGGGCGAGGCCACCGAAATACGCGGGCGCACCACCTCGGGCGATCTCGAACTGAGCGCCAAACTCACGCGCGACGGCCGCGTCGACGTGGAAGGCGTGAGCGGCGACATCACGCTCAATGTGTCGGCGCCGGGCGGCCTGTCCACGGAAATCGAATCCTTCAGCGGCGATATCGAAGGTTGTCTCGCGGGCTCCGTGGAACGCGTGAGCAAATACGGCCCGGGCACGCGCCTCAACCTGCGCGCCGTGGAAAGCGGCGGCGCGCGTGTGCGTGCCAAGACCTTGTCCGGCGACATCGAGATCTGCGACCGCTAGCAGACCGGCCCGAAACGCGCGGGGCAAAACCCTAGCGCCACCAGCCTTTCACGCGGCCGACATCGCTACAATGTCGGCCGCGTGCGGTTACTCAAATGGATTTCCCTGTCTCTCGCGGGCCTCGTCGTGCTCGCGCTGCTCGGCGTGCTGGCGATCGTCTGGTTCGTCGATCCGAACGTATTCAAGCCGCGCATTGAAGCGGCGATTAGAGATGCCACTGGCCGGGAATTCACGCTGGTAGGCGACATCGATCTCGGCTTCTTTCCCTGGCTGGCGCTGCGCGCCGGTGAGGGGCGGTTCGGGAATGCGCCCGGTTTCGGCCCCGAGCCCATGGTCAGCTGGAAGAGCGCCCAGCTCGGCGCAAAATTGTTTCCGCTGCTGCGTGGTCAGCTGATCGCCGACCGAGTGCGCCTCGAGGGCGTCGAGGTCACGCTGGTGCGGCGGGCCGATGGAACCGCCAACTGGGACGGTATTGGCGGCAACGAGCCCGCCGCTCCGGACGCCAAACCCATGGAGCTGCGTATCGACGGCGTCGAGATCAGGAACAGCCGCATTTCCTACGTCGACGAGACCGTGCCGCGCCGCGTCGAGGTGACTGCGTTCAATCTAACTACCAAAGAAATAGCGCCCGGCGCGCCGTTCACCGGCAACGAGGTCGCGGGGGTGCTGCACACGGACGGTTTTGCGCCCGCGGGTGTGCCGTTTCGCCTCGAAGTCCCGGAGGCCGTATTGCCCGCGGACTATTCGAGCGTCGACGTAAAAGAATATGAACTCTCGTTCGGCGGGTTCGAAGCGCAGGGCGGCGTCAAGGGCTCGCTCGGCGAGGCGCCGAAGCTGTCGGGCGCGATCGAAACGAATGAATTCGATCCACGCTCCTTGCTGGCCGCTGTCGGCATCGAAGCGCCGAAGACCACCGACCCGGGCGTCCTCGGCAAGCTTCGCTTCAAGGGCTCCTGGGCCTTCGATCGTGGCGCGGTCGCGATCAAGCCGCTGGCGCTGACACTCGATGACACGCATTTCGCGGGCGATTTCCTGCGCGGCGCGGGGGTAGACCCGGTGGGAGAATTCACGCTGCGCGGCGATGCGCTGAACATCTCGCGCTACCTTCCGCCAGCCGACCCTGCCAGCGAACCGTTCGTGTTCCCCACGGCCATGCTCAAGGATCTCAAGTACCGCGGCGTGCTCGAGCTGGAGCAGGCGACCTACGACGACATCGTGATGAAAGGCGTGACACTGCGGCTGGTGCTGGACGAGCGCGGGTTGCACGGTGAATCGAAACCCGCGGAAGCCGCGCCGTGACTGCTCCGGCGCCCATCGCGCCGCGCTTGCTGGCCTGGCATGCAAAAGCGGGCCGACACGATCTGCCCTGGCAGCAGGACCGCAGCCCTTACCGGGTATGGGTCTCCGAGATCATGTTGCAGCAGACGCAGGTTGCGACCGTGATCCCGTACTTCAAACGTTTCATGCGGCGATTTCCCGATGTGCATGCGCTCGCGGACGCGCCGGCCGACGAAGTCCTGCATCTGTGGACGGGGCTCGGCTACTACGCACGCGCGCGCAATCTGCATCGCGCCGCGCAGCTCATCCGTGACGAACACGGTGGCGAATTTCCGCGCACGCTCGACGCAGTGGTGGAATTGCCCGGCGTGGGGCGTTCGACAGCCGGCGCGATCCTGGCCCTGGCTACCGGCGCGCGCCACGCCATCCTCGACGCGAACGTGAAGCGCGTGCTCGCGCGGTTTCTCGCCGTGCCCGGCGCGGTGGACTCGGCTGCGACGCAGGCGAAGCTCTGGGAGCTCGCGCAGCGCGAAACGCCGGAGGAGAACGTCGCCACCTACACGCAGGCGATCATGGACCTGGGCGCAACGGTATGCCGCGCGCCCGAACCGTTCTGCGACGATTGCCCCATCGCCGCCGATTGCCGGGCCCGCATCGAAGGGCGCCAAACGGAATTGCCCGAGCCGAAACGCAGACGCGCCGCGCGCAAACTCAAACGCGCCGTGATGCTGGTGGCGCGCAAGGATTCCGCGGTGCTGCTCGTGCAGCGTCCGCCGAACGGCATCTGGGGTGGCCTGTGGTGCCTGCCCGAGTTCGCGGATCGCGACGCCGCCGAATCCTTTGCCGTCGCGCGGCTCACCAACGTAAGCCTGGTGCTTGCGCCGCTGCCCGACATCGAGCACAGCTTCACGCATTTCGACCTGGTGATCACGCCGATCGTGGCGCAGGTCGGCACGTTACCCGGCGTCGGCGAAGCAGGCGCGTTATGGTACGACCTTGCGAAGCCCGCGCGCGTGGGATTGCCCGCGCCCATCAAGACACTGCTGGGTAGTTTGACGGAAGGGAACGAGTGATGACCCGAATGGTTCAATGCGTCCTGTTGAAGAAAGAAGCGCCGGGCCTCGACAAGCCGCCGTACCCGGGCGCGCTCGGCAAGCGCATCTTCGACAACGTGTCGAAAGAAGCCTGGCAGCAGTGGGTGAAGCACCAGGTCATGCTGATCAACGAATACCGGCTCACGCCCATCGAGCCCGCGCATCGCAAGCGCCTCGAATTCGAAATGGAAAAGTTCTTTTTCGGCGAGGGCTCGAACGCGCCGAAGGAATTCGTGCCGCCGCCGTAGCGGTCACGCAGGTGTCGACGCGCAAAAAAAAGACGGCGCAGTTGTCTGCGCCGTCCCAGGTGTGGGGCGGAGGGGTAGCCGCCCCTGAGTGGGCAATGCCGGGATTCACGTCCCCGGCATCACCCGACTAGAACTTGCCCGACTGATAGTCCGCGAACGCCTGCTGCAGCTCTTCGCGGGTGTTCATGACGAACGGGCCATAACGCGCCACCGGTTCACGCAGCGGGCGGCCCGCGACGAGAATCGCACGGCTCTGCGGCGCGCGGCCCTGCAGGCGGACTTCGCCGCCGTCACCGAGCACCGCCAGCTCCTGCGCGTTGATGGTCGCCGCTTCGCGCGACACACCCACCGCCACTCCACCTTCGTACACATAGACGAAGGCCGAATGGCCGGCCGGCACGGGCAGCGCGAAATCGACACCGGCATCGAGACGGATGTCCATGTAGATGGGATCGGTCGCCGGCTGACGCACCGGCCCCTCGACACCATTGAGCTTGCCGGCGATCACCTTGACGTTCACGCCGGGCTGCTGCACCACGGGCAGTTTCTCGCCGCCGAACTCCTGGTAGTTAGGCGCGGTCATCTTGTCCCTGGCGGGCAGGTTCATCCACAGCTGGAAGCCGCGCATGCGCCCCTCGCGCTGCTCCGGCATCTCGGAATGGACGATGCCGCGGCCGGCGGTCATCCACTGCACGGCGCCCGGCTCGAGTACACCCTCGTTGCCGTGGTTGTCCTTGTGGCGCATGCGCCCGTCGAGCATGTACGTCACCGTTTCGAAGCCGCGGTGCGGATGCTCCGGAAACCCGGCGATGTAATCTTCGGCCTTGTCCGTGCCGAACTCGTCGAGCAGCAGGAACGGGTCGAGATCCGGCAGCTTGGGCTGGCCGATCACACGAGTGAGCTTGACGCCGGCTCCGTCGGAGGCTGGCTGGCCGCGAAGCGTCTGGATGACCGCCCGCGGGCTGGTGGCAACAATGGATTCGGTATTCATGGTCGGCCCGACGTGGTGGCAAAGCACCGCAAATCAAGGCATTGAGGCCCCGGTTGCTTGACGGGTCGGGGGCCTGCCGTTCTAATACGCGCCCCTCGATCGAGGGCCCCTCCTGGAGGGGGATTCCAACCGTGGCCGGGTAGCTCAGTTGGTAGAGCAGCGGATTGAAAATCCGCGTGTCGTTGGTTCGATTCCGACCCCGGCCACCATTTTTTTGCGCGGCGAGAAAAGTTGAACGATGGCGGCCAAGCAGGGGCTCGCTCGCCGAACACGGCCTCGCCAACCCGGCCGCCCATTCTTCAATTGCTGGAGCCGCTCCCATGCATTCCGACTGGCTGGGTTACGCCGCCGCCGCGCTTACCACGAGTTCTTTCATCCCGCAGGCGTTCATGACGCTGCGGACGCGCAATACCAGCGGAATCTCGCTCGGCATGTACCTCGTGTTCACGGCCGGTGTGGCGGTCTGGCTGGCCTACGGCATCGCGATCGATTCCTGGCCGATGATCGCCGCGAATTCGATCACGCTGGCGCTGGCCTCGACCATTCTCGGGTTCAAGCTTAAATACGGTTGAGGCGCTGCGGTAGTTAGCCGCCACCGGGCATGTTCCGGCCCGTATGCGAGGTTCTACCGCCAGGGTGACGCGACGTGCCGAACCGGGGATCCTCACATCCACGGCCACCGCGACTACGCGGATTCTCCGGGGCCCTTTTTCCGCCCGCCATTTTCAAGGTGGCGCTTCCGGGGTATGGTGCGGCCGCAAGGCACACAACAAGAGCGAACACCTTGAACGCCACCGATCCCGCAGTGATCCCCAGCGCCTCCGCGCGCCTTTCCAAAACGCTGAAAGCCCGCCATCTCGCGATGATCTCCATCGGCGGAATCATCGGCGCCGGCGTATTCGTCGGCAGCAGCACGGCCATCGCGCAGATCGGCCCCGCCGTGGTGCTCAGCTACCTGTTCGCCGGCATCATCGTGTTCGCGGTCATCAAGGTGCTCGCGGGCATGGCCGTCGATCAGCCGGGCCTGGGCGCATTCACCGAATACGTGCGCGTCGCGCTGGGGCCGGGCGCCGGCTTCGTCACTGGCTGGATGTACTGGTACTTCTGGGTGATCGTGGTCGGCATCGAGGCGATCGCGGGCGCAAAGATCCTCACCGAATGGATGCCCTTCCCGGACTGGCAGATCGGCATCGGGCTCATGGTGGTGCTCACGCTGGTCAATCTCACCTCGGCGCGTTCGTACGGTGAGTTCGAATTCTGGTTCGCGTCCATCAAGGTGGCCGCGATCATCGTGTTCATCGTCGTCGCGGCTTCCTGGTTGCTCGGCTTCCACAACCCGGCGAGCCCGGGGTTCTCGAACCTGACCGCGCACGACGGCTTCGCGCCATTCGGCTACGGCAAGGTGTTCGCCGGCATGACGACGGTGATCTTCTCGATGTGCGGCGCGGAGATCATCACGGTGGCGGCCGCGGAGTCGGCGGAATCCGGCAAGACCATGTCGAGGCTCGCGGCCAGCGTGGTGGTGCGCATCCTGCTGTTCTACGTGATCGCGATCCTGCTGATCCTCTGCATCCTGCCGTGGACCGACATCCAGCCGGGCAACTCGCCCTTCGCCATGGCGCTCGAACGCATCGGGATTCCGGGCGCGCGAACCATCATGAATCTCATCGTGTTGACCGCGGTGCTGTCTTGCCTCAATTCGGGCGTGTACGTCACGGCGCGCACGTTGTTCGCGCTGGCAGACAAGGGTGATGCGCCCCAGTGGCTGACCGCGGTGAACAAGCGGCAGGTGCCGACGCGCGCCATCCTGCTGGGCAGCGCGTTCGGTTTCATCGCGATGCTGATCAGCAGCGATTCGCCGGACAACGAGTTCATGTCGAAGCTGTTCTCGTTTCTCATCAATGCGTCGGGCGCGATCATGCTGATCGTCTACTTCTTCGTCGCGCTCGCGCATTTCCGTTTTCCGTATTCTGCCTACGCGGCGCGCAACTCCGGCAGCCCGCGCGTGGCGAACGTGCTGGCGGGCGGCGCGGCCGCCGCCATCCTGATCGTGATGGTGGCGATGTCGCAGATCGCCGGGAAAGACACGGAGCTCTACGCGAGCTTCGGGTTTCTCGCGGTGGTGCTCGTCTCGCTGCTCATACGGAACCTGCTTCGCAAGGCCTGATGCCGCGCCTCACCACTTGAGCACCGGCAGCGGGCTCAGGGGATGTTCGCGGAATCGTTTCCATGCCAGCTGGGCGAGCCGCCGGTGGAAGCCGGCGTTCGGCCAGCGGGCGCGGATGGCGCGCAGCTCGCTGCGCGGCAGGCCGAACGACAACGCGCCCAGCGATACGTCGATCCAGTCGGCGCGCCGGAACGGCTCGATCAACCCACCCGCATCGCCGCGAACCGGGCGGATCTTGTGGTGCTCGCGGATCATGCCCGCGATTCCATCGCGCCAGTCTCCATGCCCCGAGCAGGCGAGGTGGTCGCAGGCGAGCTCGATAGACGGCGGTAGATAGTCGAAGGTGCGCGCGGTCCAGATGCCGAGGTCGTGGAAGGCGGCGGCCAGCGCCACCTTCTCGAGAACGGCATCGCCGCCGGGTGCGAGCGCCATGCACAGGTTCGCAACTCGGTAGGTGTGGTTGCGATAGGCCGTGAAATCGGCGCCTAGCGCGCCCGCGTGCTGGTCGAGCACGCGGTCCAGCGGATCGATTCGTTCGAACAACATGCTGCTAAGGCGCCTCTCGACCCAGGCTGTTTATGGGAAGACGATTCTTATAAACCGCAGGCGTGACGATAGCCATGCGTCGACGACGCATGCGAATGATGCGGCTAGAAGCGGTAGCTCAACTCGCCGAACACCGACGCGTGACGCTGGCCTTCGATGTCCGGACCGGAGATCGGCGCGGCGAGCTCGAGATAACCGGTGAGCTTCGCGCCCTGCATCGCGAATCCCACGCCCGTGGTCGCGGCCGATTCACGGCCCGGGCGATCCTGCTTCCACGCAGAACCGATGTCGTAGAAGCCGTACGTGGAAAGGCGGCCGATCAAAGTTTCGGTGTTGAGCAGATCGCGGCGCAGCTCGATCTTGCCGCCCAGCCCGCGATCGCCGGCGATCTCGGCGACTTCGAAACCGCGACCGAGGCGGTCGCCGCCGATCTTGAAGCGCTCGCTGTCGGGCAACACGTAGCCGGTGTGTTGTGCAAGCAGATCGAGGCGCAGCGACCAGCGGTCGGCGAAGCGCCGATACGCACTGGCTGTGAGCTGCGTGAGCAGGAAGTCCGCGCGCCGCGGATCCTCGGCGAGATCGGCGGCCTGCAAGCCACCACCGAGCCCGTTCAGACCCTTGCGCAGCTGCAGGCCGGCCGAGTACTGGATCGCCCCAGCACGAAAGCCGCCGCGCAGCGCAGTCTCGATGATGCGCAGCCGGTCTTCGCGGATCGCGGTACCCGCGCGGTTGATGGTGAGATCGTCGGCCTCGAGACCGACGCTGCCGGTCAGCGAAAACGCGGCGTCCTGCCGCAGCGGCTGGCTCAGCTTGAACGTGGCGCGCTCGCGCGTGTACTCGTCGTCGAGGTTCACCGGCGCTTCGTTGGGCGCGGAGTGCGAACTGAACACCAGCGCGTTGGCGCGCGTGCCGCGGTCGCCGAGCGGCGTGTCGAGATAAAGCCCGCCGCCCAGGTATTCCTCGTGATCGGTGGCGGCGGCAAAGATGAGACCGATCTTTTCCTGGTGGCCGAACAACCCGTTGGCGAACACCTGCCCGAGCAGGAACAGGGGACCGACCTGGTCGGTGCCGCGATTGTTCATGCGGAGCACGCCGTCGATGGCCGAATAATCCGAATCGACGACCAGTTCAAAAGCATTGCGGGTTTCCGCATCGCGCCGGGTGCTGGCGGTGACCGCGAGGCCGGCGATTTCGCGCATGCGGCGCAGCGCCTGTGGAACATCGTCCTTGCGCAGCGGCCGAGCGCCTTCGAGCTCCTGGCCGATGCGTTTGAGTGCCGGCAGGAACGCACCGTCGTCACCCTCGTAAACGACGCGCGTGACCTGTGCCTCGTACACCTGCGCGCGCAACACTCCGCGCCCGGTCATCGAGTCGTCGAGCGAGATCTCGGGCTTGACGTAGCCGTCGCGCACGTAGAGCGCCGTCAGCGCGTCCACGATCGCGCGTGCGTTGTCGCGGTTGATGTCGAGGCCGAGCTGATCGCGGTAGGCGGCGAACAGCCGCGGCGTGGAATAGATAGTCGAGCCGGCGACGATGACCGTGGTCAGCGTCGGCACGGCGGCCTTCGCGGCCGGCGCCGGGACGGCGACGGTAGTTAGCAATGGCCGCTCCGCGCTGGCGCAGATCGCGGAAAAGGCCGTGAATATGCCCGCGGCAATTATGACAAGCATGCCGCCGCGTGACCGCGCATGTGGCGCGCCGGGAGTTGCCGGGCTGGTTATTGTTATTAGGGCGTGCATATTTCGCTGCGGCGGGAAACCGGCGGGCATTCTCCTTCAACCGCGCAACACACGATGAGATGCGACTCACATTGTGGTCGGCGCTCTCTTAGTACGATCCACCGCAGCGATGAAGCGGCCTGTGGGCCGGGTTTTGTGCGAATAACCATAATGAGCCGGGTATGACCAATCTAGTTAGATCGATCGCCGTGCTGGCGCTGGTATTGGCCGCGTGTTTGCCGCGCGCCGCATTCGCGCTTGACAGCGGTGACATCGTCGTCGAGAGCGTCCGCGGCGAAGTGCATGTCACGATGAATGGCGCCGCCGCCGCGGTGCGCGCGGGGGCGGTACTCGAGTTGCCCGCGACTGTCGACACCGGCCGCGACGGCGCGATCGAGCTGCGCCAGGGCGCGACCACCGTGAGTGTGGGTCCGCAGACGCGGCTGGAATTTCCCGCGCTCGAGAAACGCGGCGCTCCCATCGACCGCATCGTGCAACCGCGCGGCAATGCCTTCTACAACATCGGCAAACGCGAAGGCCGCCGCCTGCGCGTCGAGACGCCCTACCTGGTCGGAGTGATCAAGGGCACGCAGTTCAACGTCGCGGCGCAGGACGAAGCGACGACGATCTCGCTGTTCGAAGGCCTGCTCGAAGTCCGGGCCAGCGATGACAGCGCGGTCATCGATCTGAAGGCGGGTGAGATCGCCTCCCGCAAGCGTGGCGACAAATCGATCAGCGTCATCAAGATGGACAGCGGCAAGGCGCCGCCCACGCAGCGCGGGCCCGCAGGCCCCAGCGGCTCGAACGGCGGTAATTCCGCGCCCGGTTCGACACGGCCGGCACCGGTCGTGAGTGGCGATCCGCTGTTCGCCGATCGCGGGCAGAATCCGGGCAGCGCCGTTGCGGCAGCCCCGCTCGCGGAGCCACTGCGCAGCCCCGCGGATGCCGGAATCGACGTGGATGTTCGCGGCAACGAATCGGGCGCGAACCTTGCGGCGGGCGTGCAGGTGAACGCCGCCACTCTCAACGTGGATGTCGCCGCAAACGTCGCAGTGGGCGATGGCGTGGCTGTGGACGCGGGCGTCGCGGCCAGCCTCGGTGCAGCGGCCGTCGACGTTGGCGCCGCTGTTGATCTGAATTCCAGTGGCGTGAGTGCCGCCGTCAATGCCGGCGTCAACCTAGGTAGCGCCGTCGATGCCGGCGTGGATGCCGCCGTGAACGTCGGTGGCGGCGCAGTTGACGTGGGCGTTGCCGCCAGCATCGATGCCGGCCCGGCCGCGGTCGATGTCGGCGCCGCAGCGAATGTGGATCTCGGTGCCGGGGCGGTGGATGTCGCGGCCAACGCCGCGATCGATGCGGGTCCGCTGGTCACCGAGGTGAACGCGGGCGCCGCGGTTGACGTCGCGCCCGGCAATGTCGCCGCGAATGTGGATCTCGGCGCCAACGCCGATGTCGGCGGCGTTGCGGTGGTCGATGCCGGCGCGGGAGCGGCGGTCGATCTCGGCAACAATGTCGCGGCCAATGTCGATGTCGGCGCCAATGTCGCCGGCATCGGCGCGGCCGTCACGACCGGCGTGGACGTGGCCGCCGGCAATGTCGATCTCGGTGTCAACGTCGCCGGTATCGAGCTGAACGTCGGCCTCGATCTGGGCCTCGGCAAGGATTCGACCACCGACACGACCACGCCCACCACCACTCCCACGCCACCCGTGATCGACGTCGGTGGATTGCTGGACGGTCTGCTGCGGCGGCCAGGCAGAAAATGATCCGAATCGGCCGCCGTCATGTCTGGTGGCTGATCGCGCTCGCCGCATTCGTCGTCGTGGGTGCGTTGCGACTGGGCGGCGCGTTGCGTCCGCTCGAGAACTTCGTCTCCGACGTGCGCGCCAGGCTGCTCAGGAGCGAGGTGCCGAGCGACATCGTCATCGTCGCCATCGACGCGAAGAGCATCGCCGCGCTCGACCAGTGGCCGTGGCCGCGCCGCAATCATGCCGAGCTGATCAACCAGCTGGCGAAAGCCGCGCCGCGGCGCGTGTTCCTCGACATCGATTTCAGTTCGGCGTCCAACCCGCTCGACGACGCGCTGCTCGAATCCGCGCTGGCGCGGCCGCGGGATTTCCCGGTCGTGTTGCCGGCGTTTCTCCAGTACCGCAGCGCCGAGGACGACACGCTGGTGGTGCGCAAACCACGGCCGCGATTCGCGCGGCGCGTCGAGCTCGCCGCCGTGAACGCGCAGCCTGCTCCCGACAGCCTGACGCGCGAATGGCGCAATTCCTGGACGCTGGATGGCCAGAGGATGCCGAGCGTCATCGACCCACACCGCCTGCTCTCCGACGACCAGGCCGTGAGCATCGACTTCTCGATCTCACCGCAATCCTTCGTCCACGTTTCCTATATCGACGTACTCGACGGCCTCGTGCCGCGCGAGGCGTTGGCCGGCAAGACGGTGTTCGTCGGTGGCACGGCGCTCGAACTGCGCGACATGCTGGCGGTGCCGGTCTACGGCTCGCTACCGGGCGTCGAATTGCAGGCGCTGGCCACCGAAACCGTCAACCGTGGCGCGCCGCGCGTGTTGCCGGACTGGGCCGCTCTCGCGCTGCTGGCGGCCTGGACCGCGCTGGCCGCGCTGCTGTTCTCCGGCAAACACGGCAGCAGTTGGCGCCGCAACCTCGCGGTAGTTAGTGCCGGGATGGCTGCGGCGGCCTGCGCGGCCTGCTACGCCTTTGCCGGCAGCCGCCTGGTGCTGGACGCGGCCGCGCCGATGCTGGCGATCGCATTGCTGTTCATCGCGGCCACGGTCCGCTCGCTCGACCTGCAGACCTGGCGCGCGCTGGCATACGGCCTCGGCATGCGCCGCCGCGACGCCCTGCTCAAGAGCGTCGTGCAGTCTTCGACCGACGCCATCATCTGCGTCGACGAAGCCGGCATCGTGAAGACCGCGAATCCGGCCGCGACTCGCCTGTTCAACTGCGCCGCCTACGAGCTGCTCGACGAGCCCATCGCGAAATTCATCACGCTGCTCGCCGGCGACAATTCCGGCGCGCGGCTCGGCGCGTTGCACGGCGTGATCCGCGAATGCGACGCGCGTACGCTCACCGGCGAAGTCTTCCCGGTCGAGATCTCCGTGAGCCGCGTGCGGCTCAACACCGAACGCCTGTACACCGCCATCGTGCGCGACATCCGCGACCGCCGTGCGCAGCAACGCCGCCTGCAGCACCAGGCGACGCACGATTCGCTGACCGGCCTGCCCAATCGCGCCGCACTGATCACTCGGCTGGACATGGCGCTGGCCGCGCGGCTTGCGCCACCGTCCATCGCGCTGCTGATGCTCGATCTGTGCCGCTTCAAGGAAGTGAACGACACGCTCGGCCACAACATCGGCGACCGCGTGTTGTGCGAAGTCGCGCAGCGCTTCGCGCAGACGCTGAGCGAGCGCGGCTTCATCGCGCGCATCGGCGGCGATGAGTTCACCGTCGTTCTCGACCAGGCGCAGAGCGCCGAAGGTATTGCGCAGACCTCACAGGCGCTGGCCGATTCGCTGCGCGCGCCCATCGACGTCGCCGGCATCTCCATCGAAGTCGGCGTCAGCATCGGCATCGCGCGATACCCCGATGACGCCGGCGACGCGCAGACACTGCTGCGCCACGCGGACGTGGCCATGTACGTAGCCAAACGGCGCGGCGCGTCCTACGAGTATTACGATGCCGCACACGACGAGAACACCGTGCGCAAGCTGGCGATCGGCGGCGAGCTGCGCTCGGCGATCGCCAACAACCAGCTCGAGCTGCACTTCCAGCCGCAGGTCAACCTGCGCAGCGGCATGGTCGAGAGCGCCGAGGCGCTGGTGCGCTGGTTTCATCCCTCGCAGGGTTCCATCAGCCCGGCGGAGTTCGTCGCGATTGCCGAGGCCACCGATCTCATCCGGCCGCTCACCGAATGGACACTGCGGGGCGCGCTCACGCAGATCCGCGGCTGGCGCGACAAGGGCGTGCACGTGCGCATCGCCGTGAACCTGTCGGCGCGCCTGCTGCAGGACACCGGCTTCCCGGTGCGACTACGCGAGTTGCTGGAAGAGGCGGGCGTTCCCGCCGCGTCGCTCGAGCTCGAGATCACCGAGAGCGCGATGATGCTCGATCCGGCGCGCGCGCTGCGCGTGATCCAGGAGATCGACAAGCTCGGCGTGCTCATCTCGATTGACGATTTCGGCACCGGCTATTCGTCACTCGGTTATCTGCGCGACCTGCCAGCGCATTCGCTCAAGCTCGACAAGTCGTTCGTGATGGGCATGCGCAACAACACCGAAGACCGCATCATCGTCGAATCGACCGCGCAGATGGCGAATGCGCTGCGGCTCGAGCTCGTGGCCGAAGGAGTCGAGACCGAGTGGGATGCGCAGTTTCTGGCCGCCGCGGGCTACGACTATGCGCAGGGCTTTCACTATTCGCGCGCCCTGTCGGCCGACAAGTGCCTGGCATGGATCGTCGAATTCAACGCCACGGCCATGCTCACGGCCGGCGAAACCACCGTCACGAGCGCGCTGCACGCGCGGGAAGAGAGCGGTGCCGGGCAGGGGTTTCCGGGGTTGCGTTCGGCCGGCGCATCCAATGTGCGCTGACGGTTCGCAACCCCGGAAACCCCTGCCCGGCACCGCTCACCGCTGAGGCCTGATCTTCGGCACCCACGCGAACCCGAGCTGGAACCCGATGTCCGGCGTGTTGTTGAGATTCTGCAGATTCTCGGTGGCGGCGAACGAAGCGACACAGCAATCGAAACGATGCCTCACGCCCAGGCTCAATTGAAACTTGTCGCTGAGCAATTCCTTCAGATCCGTCTGCTCGCGCCGGTACACGCTCTTGCTGGCGTAGCCCTGCAGATTGACGTTGGTGCGGCCGGTCATCTGGCGTTCCCAGCCTATGACGATCGTCGGTACGACCTGCGCATCCTGCTCGGCGGGAATCTCCTGGCCGGCGTAGTAGACGGCGGCGAAATCCATGTGCAGCGCATTGCGCCGGCCCAGCCGCCGGATGGACGCCTGCAGTCCGTAGTCCGTGCGTCCGGTCGACAGCAACAATCGTTCGCCGTCGAGCGGCACCTTGACCGCGGTCTCGACCGACATCTGCCAGCGCCCCGGTAGTTTGAACCCCGTGTAACGCAGGCCGAAGGTCGGATCGCTGAAGCCGGAAGTCTGCGGCGCACCTATCAGCACCGCCTGCGAGCCTTTCAGGTCGTAGACCAGATTCGTCTGGTTGCGCGCGACGGCATGCCGGCCGAACGTGCTGAAGCCGAAGGTCTCGTGGAATTTCTCGATTCCCGAATCCATGAAGCCGCCGTGATACGACACCGCGGTGGCGATGGCATACACCGACCACTGGCTCGATATCTTGTAGTGCATGGTCAGGTCGAGCGTCGCGGACTCGAGATCCAGCAGGTAGTTCTCGCCGGGCAGATCGCGAATCGCCTGGACCTCCGCCGGCCCGATTTCCCGCCGCACGCCCGTCTTCTCGAGTTCGGTCAGGTATTTCTCGACGTTGGCCGAGAGCGCCCAGGTGTTCTGGTAACCGAGCTCCGCCTCGAATGCGAACGAATGCGGTTCGATGGAGACGGCGTGGGCGGGGCGCATGTCGAGGCGCAGACCGCCGAACGGGGTGAGATCGCGCGATCGCAACATGCCGTAGAAGCGCCCGTCCTCGGCGTGAGCGCTGCCAAGAACGCACGCGCCCAATGCGCATATCAAGAAGCAGCGCAGTACCGCAATGCGCGCCTGCTGTTTCAAATTCATTCGAACTCCCATTCGACCGCCGCGCACATCTACCAGCCGCCACGAGCCACTTCAATTGCCTTCTGGTCGTAGATCGCCTGCTCCGGCGGCCGCGCCGGGCGTGTTCTCCTGGGCGGCGACCACTCGTTGCTCACGGTCCACAATATTTGCTTCGATGCAGCCCACGCCGAAGTTTTTCGGTCGCTTTGGCACAACAAAAGCTTTCCTTTTGCCGCGTGCAGGCGTATCTATGCGAACGCGCAAGCGGCGCGGCTTGCGTTGCAGATTCAAGGCGAGGGGGAACGGGGACGAGACTGACTTTCCGGCGGAAATAAAAGTCGCTCCCCTTCAGGTAGGCGCCGCCGGTCAATCCGGCGGCGCCTTTTTCTTGTTCCCTGACCTTTGCGGCCGTGCCTGGCCCAGCGCCGAGTACTTCTCGGGGCTGAAGCCCACCAGTAGCGCCGCGCCCCGCTCGAGCACCGGCCGCTTGATCATCGATGGCTGTTCGAGCATCAGCTCGATCGCCTTGCGCCGATCCACATTCGCCTTCGCCGGTTCCGGCAGTTTGCGGAACGTGGTGCCGGCGCGGTTCAGCAGCACTTCCCAGCCGGTGGTTTTCACCCACGCCTCGAGTTTTGCGCGGCTGACACCCGATTTCTTGTAATCGTGGAATTCGTATTCGACGCCGTGCGAGTCGAGCCAGACACGCGCCTTTTTCATCGTGTCGCAGTTGGGGATGCCGTACAGCCTTGCTGGCGCCTTTCCCATTGGTAGTTAGTCTCCGAGGGCCGGCGATTTGCGCAGCACCAGCGTCATCAATGAGCCGGCGAACAGGATGCCCGACAGCAGGAACATCGGGCCGACGAACGAGCCGGTGACGTCCTTGAGGTAACCCACCGCGGGCGGGCCGATCGCGCCGCCGACCGCGCCCATCGCGTTGATCAGGCCGATGGCGCCGGCCGCCGCGCTGCCCGAGAGGAATTTGCCCGGCATCGCCCAGAACGGCCCGCGCGTGCCGTAGTCGCCGACGGCTGCGACCGTCAGCGCGATCATGGCGGGAATGGGCGAATGCAGCAGGCCCGTCGCAATGAAACCCAGCGCGCCGATCGCGGTGGGTATCGCCACGTGGAAGAATCGTTCGCCGCTGCGATCCGAGCTGCGGCCGATCAGCACCATGCCGGCGGCGGCCGCGATGTACGGCAACGCCGAGAACAGGCCGACTTCGAGATTCGTGTAGCCGGACAAACCCTTCACGATGGAAGGAACCCAGAACGTGAGCCCATAACTACCGGTCTGGCAGCAGAACATGATGAAGGCGAGCAGCCAGACCGTCGGGTGCCTGAGCGCCTCGCCCACCGAGAAGCCGTGTTTTTTCTGCGCCGCCGCGTGTTCGGTTTCGATGCGCTCGCTCAGCCATAAACGCTGTTCCGCCGTCAGCCAGCGGGCCTCGGCGGGTTTGTCGGTCAGGAAGCCGAGCACCACGAAACCGAGAAACACCGCCGGCAATCCCTCGACCAGGAACAGCCACTGCCAGCCCTTGAGGCCCATGTGGCCGTCGAAGCCTAACAACCAGCCAGACAGCGGGCCGCCGAAGACCACCGACAGCGGAATGCCGATCATGAACCACGACACCGCGCGGGCGCGCTGCTCGCGCGGAAACCACTGACTCAGGTAGAAGACGATGCCGGGCAGAAAGCCCGCTTCCGCCACTCCCAGCGCAAACCGCATCGCGTAGAAAGTGGTCGTGTCGTGCACGAACATCATGCCGGCGGAGATGAGGCCCCAGGTGATCATGATGCGCGCGATCCACAGGCGCGCACCGAACTTCACCAGCAGCAGATTGCTCGGTACTTCGAACAAGGCGTAGCCGACGAAGAAAATGCCGGCACCGAGTCCGTACACCGTTTCGCTGAAGCCGAGATCCGCGTTCATCTGCAGCTTGGCGAAGCCGACGTTGACGCGGTCCAGCCACGAGACGATGTACAGCAGCAGCAGGAACGGCAACAAACGCCAGGTGACGCGCGCCATCGTCACGCGCTCGAGCTCCGACATTGTTTGCTGTGTCATTCCGCTCCCCGATGATCGGCGACAGTGTAGGGCATATCATGGCGGCCAACGTTCGGGAGGTGAACATGGGCGAGCCAGGTGAAGAGTGGATCGACGTCGGTGCCGCGGAAGACTTCAAGCGCGCGCCGTTGCGGGAAGCAAAACTCGGCGACCGGCTCGTGGCCGTATCGTTCAAGGACGGCAGGTTCGGCGTCATCTCCAATGTCTGCAATCACGTCGGTGGACCTTTGGGGAAAGGCCGCCTCGACGGCGAGTTCGTCGTGTGTCCCTGGCATCAATACAAGTTCCATCGCTGCACGGGAGAGGGCGAACCGGGTTACGAAGCCGATAAGGTGCCGGGCTACGGAGTGAAGGAAGAGGGCGGCCGGCTGTGGGTCACTGCCAAAGCCACCAGCAAACGCGGACATCTGCCTCATGAGCCGCATCCGCTGACGCGGCCGACGACACGCGCGCCCGGAGTTTTGCGGGTCGGCGGTATTTCCAGCACGGCGATGGATGCGGGCAATCCGCGCTTCTCCACCTCGGAACACTTGTTAGGAGTGGCGCTCGAACATGCCGCCGCCGAGTTCGGTGCCGAGACGAAACTGATACGGCTCAACGACCTCAAATTCCGCAACTGCGAGGGCTACTACTCCAAGTCCGCGAAGGCCTGCACCTGGCCGTGTTCCATCACCTCGATGGATCAGGGCGACCAGCTCGACCAAGTATACGAGCTGGCGGTGCACTGGGCCGACATCCTGCTGGTCGCGACGCCGATCCGCTGGGGCGCGGCCAGCTCGCTGTACTACAAGATGGTCGAGCGTATGAACTGCATCCAGAACCAGATCACCCTCAACAACAAGGTGTTGATCCGGAACAAGGTGGCTTCGTTCATCATCACCGGCGGCCAGGACGGCATCCAGGCGGTGGCGGGGCAGATGATGGGGTTCTTCAGCGAGATCGGCTATCTACTGCCGCAGTTTCCGTATATCGCGCATTCGCTGGGATGGGAGGCGGAGGACATGGAGAGGAACGTCGACTATGTCGAGGCCAGCGATTCGTTGCGGGCCGGCGCACGTGCGCTCGTCGGCCGCGGTGTCGACATGTCGAAGGCGCTGCTCGAGCGGGAGTTTGCGTGTGCGTCGATCGAGCGTGGGGGGAGGAAGGCTTCGGCCTGAACGCGGCGTTTCATGCGTGCGGCGTCGCCGGCAGATCGATCGCATAGCGCCATTCTCCGTCGGTGCCGCGGCGCGCGAGTTTCGCCGACACGCCGCCCATCACGATCGTGCTGCCGCCAGGCCCTTTTCCGCTGAATGACCAGCGGACCTGGAGCAATGCAATGTCGCTCTGGCGGACGCAGGTCAACAGAGTCGAAATATGCTCCCCGCGCAACTTGAGCAGCCGTTTGAGTTGAGCGCGAATTTCGGCGTGGCCGCGCAATTCTTTTCCCGGCACCGCCGAGAGCACCGCGTCGGGCTCATACAGGGCCAGGAGATTCTCCAGGTCGGCGACCCGGAACAGCGCGTCGTAACGCTCGTTGAGCTTTTCGGGGCTGGTGACCGCCATGCGGGAATTCCTTGTCCCATGCCACTTCCTCAGTGGCCGCGGCATTCTAGCCTCCCGGTCGGCGGTCTACCTCAGGCCTTGGCGCGCTCGCCGAAAGACAGGGACGTCTGCCGCTGCGACTGGGTCTGCGACTGCAAGCTCATGCGCTGCACGCCGCTGACGTTGCCCGAGGGGAAGTAACTCTCCGCGATCCCGTTGTGCACGTTGTGGATGTGCAGCTGGATGTTGTCGATCAATTCATGCAGCCCGGGTTGATCGAGCGTGGCGAGCGGCGCGCGTTCGATGAACTTCGCGGCGGTCTCTATCTGCTCGAGCACGCCCTCGCTGCGCGGCAGCGGCTTCAGGGAATTGTCGAGCTGCGTGAGGCAGAACTGGCAGGAGCGTGGGAACTGGTCGTCGCGCAACAAGAACTGGAGCACGTCGGTGCGCCTGACGCGCGTACGCATGCGCAGGCGATACATCTGGTAACCCGACAGCGACTTGAGCACGCTCATCCACTGCACGGTTTCGAACGGGCGCAATTCGGGGGTCTCGGCGGGCAGTAGTTGGGCGGAGCGCACGTCGACGATGCGGCTGGTCATGTCGGCGCGCTCGAGATTGCGTCCCAGCGTGCTGAAGGTGTGCGCGTCGTTGCGATTCATCGTGCCGTCCAGCATGCCGGCGATGGTTTGCAGCGCGACGACGATGCGCTTGAGGAAATCGAAACGCGTGCGTTTGTTGATGCCGGTCGCGGCATCCTTGTTGAACTCGGCGAAAAACTCGTTGAGCAGCTCCCATGCCTCGGTGGGCAGGATCTCTCGCAAGGTGCGCGCGTTCTCGCGCGCAGCCGCGAGTGACGAGCAGATCGAGCCAGGGTTTTCCTTGTCCGATATGAGGAACTGGACCACATCGCGCTCGTCGCCGCGTGCGCCCTTGCCCTCGTTCCGCGCGTCGAACTCCGCGCGATTGCCGGAGATATCCACCAGCGGCAACCAGCCCGGGGCGATGCCGCCCGGCAGGTCCAGCAGCAGGTTGGTGTTCACGCCGATGATGCGCGCAGTGTTCTCCGCGCGTTCGAGATAACGCGAGAGCCAATAGACGTTCTCGACGACCCTAGCAAGCATGGCGGTGCCGGGGTGCAATTCTCGTAATTAGGCGATCGTTCATGGTTTCTCCGGCGCCGGCGCAATTACGAGAATTGCACCCCGGCACCACTAACTATCCGTATCCACGATCCAGGTGTCTTTGCTGCCGCCGCCCTGGGATGAATTGACCACCAGCGAGCCCTTGCGCAGCGCCACGCGTGTGAGGCCGCCGGTCGTCACGGATGTTTGCGGCCCGCTCAGGATGAATGGCCGCAGATCGACGTGACGCGGCTCGAGTTTGTCGTTCACCAGGGTCGGCACGGTAGATAGCGTGACGATCGGCTGCGCGATGAAGCTGCGCGGATCGGCACGAAGGGAGTCCGCGAACTTGGCGCGCTCGGCCTTGGTCGACATCGGGCCCATCAACATTCCGTAGCCGCCGGAGCCATCCACGGGCTTGACCACCAGCGACTCGAGATTGCCGAGCACGTGTTCGAGCTGCTTCGCGTCGCCGCAACGCCACGAGGGCACGTTCGGCAGGATTGCATCCTGGTCCAGGTAGTACTTGATCATGTCGGGCACGTAGGTATAGACGAGCTTGTCGTCCGCCACGCCCGCGCCCGGCGCATTCGCCAGCGCCACGTTGCCCTTGGCCCAGGCGCGCATCAAGCCCGGCACGCCGAGCGAGGAATCCTTGCGGAAGACTTCCTGGTCGAGGAAATCGTCGTCGATGCGGCGGTAGATGACGTCGACGCGCGTCCAGCCGCGCACCGTCTGCATGTACACCACGTCGTCGCTATCTACCGCGAGATCGCGGCCTTCGACCAGCTCGCAGCCCATCTGGCGCGCGAGATAGGCGTGTTCGAAGTACGCCGAGTTGTAGATGCCAGGAGTCAGCACCACGACCTCGGGCCGCGTCTCCTTGCGCGGGCTCAGCGCCGCCAGCATGTCGTAGAGCTGCGAGGGGTAGTCGTCGACGGGCAGGATGGCCGCGCTCTCGAACAACTCGGGAAACACGCGCTTCACGACCTGCCGGTTCTCGAGCATGTAGGACACACCCGACGGAACGCGCAGGTTGTCCTCCAGCACGTACACCGTGCCGTCCTTGTCGCGGATCAGATCCGAGCCGCATATATGCGCCCAGGTGCCGAGCGGTGGTTTTATCCCCTTGACGTTGGCGCGGAAGTTCTTCGAGGTCGCGATGATCGAGGCGGGCATGAGCCCGTCCTTGATGAATCTCTGCTGGTGGTAGACGTCGTCGATGAACAGGTTCAAGGCGGCGGCGCGCTGGATCAGCCCGGCCTCGATCTTCTGCCATTCCTTGCGCGAGATCGTGCGCGGGATGATGTCGAGCGGCCAGGAGCGGTCTATCGAGCCGTCCTGCTCGTGGTAGACGGTGAAAGTGATGCCCATCGCCTTGATCGCGATTTCGGCCGCCTGCTGGCGGACCGCGATCTCGCCGCCATCCATATCCGTCAAATAACGCATGAGCGCGCGACCCGCCGCACGGGCGCCACCGCCGGGCCCAACGAGTTCGTCGTGGAATCCGGGAGAGGGGTAAGAGGTCCAGTCGGTCTTCATGTTTTACGCATCGCGCAGCCCAAAAATACCAGAGCCAAATGAACGCGTTCAAATAAGTGCAGAACGACCCGCTTCACGCATCGCCGTGGTGCCGGGCGTGCGATATTGGCGCAATTTGGTGCGGACCTGACTAACAGGGGTCCTGTGTAGAATGCCCGCGTGTCCATTCATGTCGCACTCAATCACGTCACGCACTATCGGTACGACCGGCTTGTTTCGCTCGGCCCCCAGATAGTCCGCCTGCGCCCGGCGCCCCACTGCCGCACGCGCATCCTCTCGTATTCGCTCAAGGTCACGCCGGCCAAACACTTCATCAACTGGCAGCAGGACCCGGAGGCTAACTACCTCGGGCGGTTCGTGTTCGCCGAGAAGACCGACGAGTTCCGCATCGAGGTCGACCTGGTCGCCGAGATGGCGGTGCTCAATCCGTTCGACTTCTTCCTCGAGCCGTACGCCGAGACCTATCCGTTCGCCTACCAGGGTGTCGACAAACGCGACCTCGCGCCGTATCTGGTGATGTTCCGCGGCGAGCCGCTGTTCAAGGAATACCTGCGCACCATCCCGCGCGAACGCAAACGCACCATCGACTGGCTGGTCGAGCTCAACGCGAAGCTCGCGCGCGACATCAAATACCTCATTCGCATGGAGCCCGGCGTGCAGACGCCGGAGCTCACGCTGACCAAACTATCCGGCTCGTGCCGCGATTCATCCTGGCTGCTGGTGCAACTGCTGCGGCACATGGGCCTCGCGGCGCGGTTCGTCTCCGGTTACCTGATCCAGCTGACCGCCGACATGAAATCCCTGGACGGCCCCTCCGGGCCGGAGAAGGATTTCACCGACCTGCACGCCTGGTGCGAGGTCTATCTACCGGGCGCGGGCTGGGTCGGTCTCGACCCCACCTCCGGCCTGCTGGCCGGCGAAGGACACATCCCGCTGGCCTGCACGCCGGAGCCCACGGGCGCGGCGCCCGTCACCGGCGCGGTGGACAAGGCCGAGGTCAAGTTCGAGCACCACATGAAGGTGGAGCGCGTGTGGGAAGCGCCGCGCGTCACCAAGCCGTACACCGAAGCGCAGTGGACCGAGATCGAGAAGCTGGGCCACCAGATCGACGCGCAATTGCTGAGCGGCGACGTGCGCCTGACGATGGGCGGCGAACCGACGTTCGTGTCGGTAGACGATCCGGACGGCGCGGAGTGGAACACCGCTGCGTTGGGACCCAAGAAGCGCCAGCTTGCGGTCGGGCTCTACAACCGGCTCAAGGAAAAATACGCGCCGCTCGGCCTGTCGCATTTCGGCCAGGGCAAGTGGTACCCGGGTGAGCAATTGCCGCGCTGGTCGCTGAACTGCTTCTGGCGCCGCGACGGCCAGCCGTTGTGGCAGAACGCCGCGTTACTGGACGACGAACGCCCGGGCCGCGGCGCCACCGCCGAAGTGTCCGGTGCGTTTCTCGCCGGCGTCGCCGAACGTCTCGGCATGCCGGCGGAGAATGTGTTCGAGGCTTTCGAGGACGCGTTCTATTACATGTGGCGCGAGCGCCGCCTGCCGGTCAACGTCGATCCATTCAATTCGAAACTCGAAGACCGGATCGAGCGCGAACGGCTCGCCAAAGTCTTTGAACAGGGACTCGACAGTGTCGTCGGTCACATCCTGCCGGTCGCTCGCGATACTTCCGGCAAGCGCTGGCGGACCGGCTCCTGGTTTCTGCGCCGCGAACGTTGCTACTTGATCCCGGGCGATTCACCGGTGGGTTATCGCCTGCCGCTCGATTCGCAGCCCTGGGTCAAGAAGAGCGACTACCCGTACATGTCGGAGCCGGACCCGATGGCGCCGCCCGTCACGTTGCCGCCACACGCCGACATCCGCCGGCAGTTGCGCGAAGGCGAAGTGCGTCCCGAGCCTGCGCCGGGCCGCGCGGCGCGCGCACGCGATGCAGTAGTCAGCCCGGCCGCCGCGCCCGGCTTCCTGCAATCCGCCACCGAGATCACGCGCACCGCCATGTGCGCCGAGCCGCGCAACGGCACTCTTTATATCTTCATGCCGCCGGCCGATCGCCTCGAGGATTACCTCGAGCTGGTGGCCGCGGTCGAGGCCACCGCGGCGGCGATGAACGTGCCGGTGGTGCTCGAGGGGTACGAGCCGCCGAAGGATCCGCGCCTGAATCGCTTCAGCGTCACTCCGGATCCGGGCGTCATCGAAGTGAACATCCATCCTTCGGGCAGCTGGAACGAGCTGGTCGATCGCACCACGCACCTGTACGCCGAGGCGCGCCAGACCCGGCTAACTACCGAGAAGTTCATGGTCGACGGGCGCCACACCGGCACCGGCGGCGGCAACCACTTCGTGCTCGGTGGCGCGACGCCGGCGGATTCGCCGTTCCTGCGCCGCCCCGATCTGTTGCGCAGCCTGCTGGCGTACTGGCACAACCATCCCGCGCTGTCCTATCTGTTCAGCGGATTGTTCGTCGGCCCCACATCGCAGGCGCCGCGCATCGACGAGGCACGCAACGATTCGTTGTACGAGCTCGAGCTCGCCTTCAAACAGCTGCCGCCGCTTGGGCAGACCGCGCCGCCGTGGCTGGTCGACCGGCTGTTCCGCAACCTGCTGATCGATTCCACCGGCAACACGCATCGCTCCGAGTTTTGCATCGACAAGATGTTCTCGCCCGATGGCAACACGGGCCGGCTCGGGTTGCTCGAGATGCGCGCCTTCGAGATGCCGCCGCATGAGCGCATGAGCCTCACGCAGCAGCTCATGCTGCGTTCGCTGATCGCGCGGTTCTGGCGTGAACCGTACACACCTCCGCGCCTCGCGCGATGGGGCACCGAGCTGCACGACCGCTTCATGCTGCCGTACTTCATCGACAAGGACCTGGCCGACGTCATTGCCGAGCAGAAGGCCGCGGGTTTTCCGCTCAAGAGCGAATGGTTCGCGCCACATTTCGAGTTCCGTTTTCCCAAGTACGGCGATTTCTCGGTGTACGGCGCGGACATCGAATTGCGCCAGGCGCTCGAACCCTGGCACGTGATGGGCGAGGAAGGCGCCGCTGGCGGCGCCGTGCGTTACGTGGATTCCTCGGTCGAGCGGCTGCAGGTGAAGGTGACGGGACTCGCGCCCGACCGTTACACGATGACCTGCAACGGCCGGCAAATCCCGTTACGTCCGACGGGAAGTGTCGGCGAATTCGTCGCGGGCGTGCGTTATAAGGCGTGGGCGCCGCCATCCGCGCTGCATCCGCTAATCCCGGCGCAGTCGCCACTGACGTTCGATCTCGTCGATACGTGGATGAATCGTTCGATGGGCGGCTGCCAGTATCACGTCGCGCATCCCGGCGGCCGCAGCTACGACACTTTCCCGGTGAATGCCTTCGAGTCGGAAAGCCGGCGGCTGGCGCGATTTGTCAGAATGGGCCACACGCCGAACGGAGTCACAGCTCCGCCGGAATCGCCGAATGTCGAATTCCCGTTCACGCTGGACCTGCGTAAAGTCTGATGCGTGAATTCTGCTGACATGCGCGCGGTTCTCGAGCCGGCCGACCTTCGTAGATACGACGAGCTGAGCGATTCGCAGGGCGCGATGCGTGCGCACTGGCGGCCGCTCATCGACCGCCTGCGCGCCGACGAATCGCCCGATGCGGTGCGCCGCTCGCTCGAATTGACGCGCCGGCTCATCGTCGAAAACGGTGTCACCTACAACGTCTACGCAGACCCGCAGGGTGCCGACCGGCCCTGGGCGCTCGATCCGCTGCCGTTCGTGCTGCCGGCCGCCGAGTGGCGGACGATCGAAACCGGCGTGGCACAGCGCGCGCGGCTGCTGAACGCGGTGCTCGGCGACCTGTACGGCCAGCAACGTCTGCTCGCCGAGGGGCACATACCCGCGGAGCTGCCGTTCGGCCACCCTAACTACCTCTGGCCCTGCCACGACCTCAGGCCCGCCGACGGCACGTGGCTGCACGTGTACGCGGCGGATCTGGCCCGCGGCCCGGACGGCCGCTGGTGGCTGCTGGCCGACCGCACGCAGGCGCCTTCCGGCGCGGGTTACGCGCTCGAGAATCGCGAGATCCTCGAGCAGGTGCACCCGGAAGCGATTCCCGACATGTCGGTGCGGCGCGTGCGCGGATTCTTCGGTTCGCTGCGCGAACGCATGCTCGACGCGGCCGGCGACGAATCTCCGCTGGCCGTCATTCTCACGCCCGGCCCGTACAACGAAACGTATTTCGAACACGCGTACCTGGCGCGGCAACTCGGCATGCCGCTGGTCGAGGGTTCCGATCTCACGGTGCGCAGCGACACGGTGTTCCTCAAGACGCTGGGCGGTTTACGCCGCGTGCACTCGATCCTGCGCCGCCTCGATGATGACTTCTGCGATCCGCTCGAGCTGCGCGGCGATTCCGCGCTCGGCGTGCCGGGCTTGATCGGCGCATTGCGGGCGGGCCGCGTCATGGTGTCGAACGCGCTGGGGACCGGAGTGCTGGAGTCGGCCGCCTGGCTCGGGTTCCTGCCGCCGATCGCCGAACGCCTGATCGGCGAGAAACTCGTGTTGCCCGAGGTCGCGACCTGGTGGTTAGGCGAGCGGCCGGCGCTCGAATACGTCCTGGCGAACCTCGATCGCCTGGTCATCAAGCCCACCTACCCGAATCAGCGCTTCGAGCCCATGTTCGGCCGCGATTTCGCCGGCAAGGCGCGTGACCTGCTGATCGCGCGATTGCGCAACCGGCCCTATGCATACGTGGCGCAGGAGCACGTGCGCCTCTCGCAGGCGCCGGTATGGAAATCCGCTGCGTCGCCCGAGCTGACCTCGCGCGCATTGACGATCCGCGTGTACGCGGTGGTGACTCCGGAGGGTGTCCGCGTGATGCCCGGCGGGCTCGCGCGCGTGGCCAACGAAGCGGCCGCGGACGTCGTGTCCACGCAGCGCGGTGGTGGCGCGAAAGACATCTGGGTGCTGGCCGACGATCCGCACGAGGAAACGATCAACACGGTCCAGTCCGGCAAATGGGCCAGCCTGCAGCGCCAGGACTACATTCCCTCGCGGCTGGTGGAGAACCTCTTCTGGCTGGGCCGTTACACGGTGCGCTGCGAAAACACCGCGCGCCTGCTGTTGCGCACGCTCGGCGCGCGCAGTGACGCGCGCGTCTGGGCGCATGCGCAGCAGATCTGCCGCGATCTTGGCGCCGTTGCGAAAGAAGGCGAAGTATTCGACGCGTTGCGCCAGCCGGATTCGCAGGGGTTGCACACCGATGTCAAACATCTGGCCTGGTGCGCCTCGCAGGTGCGCAATCGCCTGTCCGCGCGTTACTGGCGCGGCGTGGTCGGGTTGCAGCGCCAGATGCAGGAAGCCGTGGCGACGCGCGGCAGCAGCCGCGAGGTCTACGAGAAGCTGCTGTTGTCGCTCGCGGCACTCACGGGATTCTCCGAAGAAGACATGATGCACGACGAGGGCTGGCGCGTGATGCGCCTGGGCCGCCGGCTCGAGCGTACCCAGTTCGTGTCCGGCATCCTGGTGCGCCAGCTGGAAAGCGCGCATGCCACGCGGCCCGAGGCGGTGGAGTGGCTGCTCGACGTGTGCGACAGCACACCTATCTACCGCGCGCGTTATCTCGGCACGCCGCGGCTGTCTACCATGCTCAACCTGTTGCTGTACGACGATGGGCACCCGATGGCGCTGGCGTTCCATCGCCGCTCGATCGACCGCGACCTCGAAGACCTGGCGCGATCGCTGGGCGGCGAGCGCGAGCGCGGCGTGCCGGACGTGCCGCTGCTGCCGAGCGGATCGGCGGACCTGCTGGATGCGGCGGGCGAGGCCGGTGACGCGGCGCGCGCGGAGCTCGCCAACGACCTGGTCGGCCTTGCCAATGGCGCGGGTGAACTGTCGGACCGCCTGTCGCGGCGTTACTTCGCGTTGATCGATTCGGACGCGCACGCGCTGGCCACATGAGCAGGAAATACCGCATCCGGCACGAGACCAGCTACAAGTACGCGGCCGACGTCGTGCACTCGCATCACCTGTTGCACCTCGTGCCGCGTCCCACGCCTTACCAGGAATGCCTCGAACACGAGATCGACATCGTTCCCGATGCACACCGGCGGGTGAACGAATTCGACGCGTTCGGCAATCCCATGATCCGCGTCGAACTCGCCACGCCACACCGCGAGCTCAACGTGGTGTCGCGCATGGAGATCGAAGTGCATCACCGGCCGGTGGTGCCGGTGTCGACCACCGAGAGCTGGGAAAAAGTGCGCGATTCGTTCGCTTATCACGGTGCATGGCCGGCGCGCGATCAGCTGGATGCCGCGCGTTTCCGGCACGAGTCGCCGCACGTGCGGCTCAAGCAATCGTTCACGGACTATTCGGCGGAATGTTTTCCGACCGGAGAGCCGCTGCTGAGCTGCGCGGAGAAGCTCAGCACCAAGCTGCACCGGGACATCAAGTACGCGCCCGGCGAGACGACCGTCAGCACCGCGGTCACCGAGGTGCTCGAAAAGAAGTTAGGCGTGTGCCAGGACTTCGCGCACCTGATGATCTCCTGCATGCGCTCGCGCGGGCTGCCGGCGCGTTACGTGAGCGGTTACCTGCGCACCAACGCACCGGGTTCGAAGGATGGCGAGAAGCTGGTCGGTGATGCCGCCTCGCACGCGTGGGTGTCGGTGTGGAGCCCGCCGTACGGCTGGGTGGAATTCGATCCGACCAACGGCTGCTTCGCCGGGCTCGATCACATCGCTGTGGCGTGGGGCCGTGATTTCGGGGATGTGTCGCCGCTGCGCGGGGTGATCCTCGGCGGCGCCGATCATCAGCTCGCCGTCACGGTGCTGGTGGAGCCGTTGGCGCCTGGCTAAGTCGGTGCCGGGTCGGACTTAGCAGGATCGAAGGGGGCGGTGTAGTTTGAGATCCTCTCAATCCTGCTAAGTCCGACCCGGCACCGACTTAGAAGCTCTCCGGATGTCGCGCCATTTCCGCGCTGTACAGCGCCTTGATCTTCGGCAGGTCCGCTTCGGCATCACCCGTCGGAGTGAACGGCGGCATGATCATGACGAGGCGCCGCGCGTAGTTGAGCGCCACCGGCACGATCGGCACGTTGGCTTCGGTCGCGATGTAGTAGAAGCCGAGCTTCCATTCCTTCACGCGCGAGCGCGTGCCCTCGGGCGTGATGGTGAACGATATCCTTTCGCGCTTCGCGAACTCGCTGACGCACATGCGAACCACGTTGCTGCCGCGTGAACGGTCGATGGGCATGCCGCCGAAGCGGCGCGCGAGTATCCCGAGCGGCCAGAAGAACACGGTGTGTTTGGCGAGCCAGGTGTTGTCGAGACGCAGCGTGAGAAATGCGCAGAAACCGTGGAAGAAATCCCAGTTCGACGTGTGTGGCGCGACGATCAGCACGTATTTGGGAACGTTGGGGATATTGCCGGCGATCCGCCAGCCGCTGATGCGCATCAGCAGGACGCCGAGGTAGCGGCGCCAGCGCGCCCGCACCTGGGGTGCGCGGGGAGGAAGCGTGGGAAAGCCCCCGTTTTGCAGGGGCAGATCGGGCGATGTCGACATCGCGCGCGATGCTAGCCGATTACGTGCCTTCGATCCCGCAAATCAACTTTGCGGGCCGAGAGGCGGACACCGTTCCCCGCTAGAGGGGGGATGGGGGACCGGTGTCCGCACCTCGCCGCGTTCGGGATATACCGATAGTTAGTTCCTCAGCTTTTCAGATAAATCTGCTTGAACGAGACGATCTCGCCGGCCGGCGTCGCCTTGCACGACGCTTTCGCCAGCAGTTCCTTCGTCTTGGTGCTATGCGCCAGCACCGTGAACGAGTTCTTGTCGACGAGATCCGACACGAACGTGCTCGGCGACTTCACCTTGTACGACGGCAGCGTTTCCGTCTTGGCGATCGTTTCGATGAGGGCCTTGCTGCAGGCGGCCAGCGCCGGCGACACCGTGGCGGAGCCCGCGTTGGAATAGGCGGCGAAGCTCACGAGAGCGGACGCCACGAGAAATTTAGAGGTTCGACGAATCATGTTGCACTCCTGACAAGTTTTGAATTCCACGATCGTCAAACTACTTGAGAGGGCGTGCCACAACAAACGAGAAGATTGGGACCTGTCATCAGTTTTCCTCAACCGCCGTTCGGCAGGACTCGATCAGCCACGCGCACAAAGCGCGAATGTCGTCACGGTTTTCGTCTTCGGCGCGGACTAATAAGGTGTAGTCCTCCTGTGTAACCAATTCGTCATCGAACACGCGCTTCAAGCGGCCAGAGGCGAACTTGCGGCGCGACAGCTCGGCGGGCAGCAGCGCGATGCCGATGCTCTTTTCCGCGGCACGCGTGGCCGCGGACATCGAATCGATGCGCACGATCTGTGCGGGCTGCAGGTTTTTCATGCCGACGGCGGTGGCCCAGCGGTCCCAGTCGTCGCGCCGCGCTTCGTGCACCAGCAGCGTGTGTGAATTGAGATCTTCGTAACGCCGCACCGGGCGCTCGGAAAAAAGCTCCGGCGAACAGGCTGGCACCATCGTCTGCGCGAACATCTTGTGCGCGACCAGGCCATTCCACGGGCCGGTGCCGACCACTACGGAGATGTCGGCTTCGGCCGCGTGTGTACGGCCGTGGACGCCCTGCGTTTCGATGCGCAGGTCGATGCCGTCGTGCAGTTTCGAGAACTCCGAGAGCCGCGGCAGCAGCATCTCGCTCGCGAAGTAGGCAGGCACGTGCAGCCGCACGCTGTTGCGGCCATAACGCGCGCGCAACTGTTCGGTGACGGAGTCGAGCCGCATGAACAGATCGTCTATCTGCTCGAGGTAGCGCGCACCGGCATCGGTGAGCGCCAGCGCCCGGGCAGCACGTGAAAACAGCGGCAGGCCCAGCTGCGTTTCCAGCGTCTTGATCTGGTGGCTCACCGCCGACGGCGTGATGCAAAGCTCATCGGCCGCGACGGCAAAGCTCGAATGTTTGGCGGCGATCTGAAAGGTCTTGATGGCCTTCAGCGAAGGGGTACGCATTCCATTGGATCACCCGAGGACTCAGCGACAAAGCTGCGATGCCAGGAGTAAAGCAAGCTGCGTGCCATCTCGGGAAATGACGTAAGTGCATGTTCTTATTCGCCACGCACCGTGACGGACTGTCAGAAATGTTCGTCGATGGCGCGTATTTCCACGCGTTGCACCGGTGCCGGGAAGTCGGGGGTAAGTCGGTGCCGGGTCAGACTTAGCGGAATCAGTGCGGGGTAATTTGTCATCACGCGGTAATCAAGCTGATTCCGCTAAGTCTGACCCGGCACCGACTTACTTCACGAACTTCGAGCCGGGGTGGCCGATGGCCAGTGCCTGTTTGACCGAATCCCGCTCGAGCATGCGTGCGTACCACGCGATCACCTTCGGGCTGTCCTTTTCGTTGACGATGTCCGCGTAACGCACCGGCATGTTGATGAGCATGGAAAACACGCTGACATCCGCGAGCGTGAACTGCTCGCCCATCATCCAGCGACCCAGCATGCCGCGTTCGATGCGCTCGATGGACACGCGCACCTTGCGGCGCCAGTCGTCGAGCTGCTCGGGCGTCCATTTCTGCGCGGCGGATTCGCGCCATTTGTCCTGCTGTTCCTTCAACGGAATACGCGCCACCTTCGCCTCGAATTCTTCCTTCGACAGATGCGCGACCGCGTTCTTGATCATCGCGTGCCAGCCAAGGAACGACAGCGCCGGGCAGAAATATTCGTCCACGAACTTGGTCCACAGCCGCATCTGGTGCCGGCCGTAGGCATCCGAAGGTTTGAGCGGCAGACCGGGAAACGTGTCGTCGACGTATTCATTGATGAGCGTGGATTCATTCAGCACGAGTCCGTCGTGCACCAGCACCGGCACCTGGCCGAGCGGATTGATCTTCACGAACCACGGCTCATGCTGTTCGAAATCCACCAGCCGCATCAGCCGGCCTTCGAACTTCACCTGTTTCTCGTACAGCGGCAGCAAGGCTTTCAGGGAGTTTGCTGCGGCGCCACCGTGATAGAGCTCGATTGTCATGGCCGCCATTTCAGCCCCAACCCGCGCGCCGGGCTCGACTCGCAGCGAAATGACGCTTTCTTAATCGCGCCGACATCGGTGCCTCACTCCCGTCCACGCACACTGTCTCTCGCTGCAATCGGCAGCGACTCTTCCGGACACCGCCATGAAACTGCTTTCGACCCTCACGATCGCCGCCCTGATGACCGCGGGCAGCGCGTTCGCCGCTTCGACCCCGACGGCCACCGCCGGCGCCACCGCGACCCCGGCCGCCGCGCCCGCCAAACACGAAGGCGGCATGCACTGCGCGAAGCAAGCCAAGGAGAAGAAGCTGACCGGCGACGCGGAGAAAAATTTCATCAAGGAATGCAAGGAAGCCAAGAAGGCCAACTAACAACTTTCCCGTGCTGCGCCCGGCGCGATGTGCAACGCCTGCCCCAACGAATGGCGTTTCATCCGACCTGTGCGACGCCACCGTGTGCGTCGCGCCGGGTGCCAGCAGGGAATTCGCAGTGGACGATGAGGCCCGGCGCGTTGTCGCCGAGCGTGAGTTGGGCGCGGTGCAGCCGCGCCACCGCCGCCGCGAGGCTCAATCCCAAGCCGCTTCCGGTGGCCTTTGCCGCGGCGTCGCCCACCCGCACGAACGGGCGTAACGCGGCCGCGCGCTCCGCGGGCGCGATCCCCGGTCCGTTGTCGGCAACGGACATCGAGATGCCGCCCGCCGTGTTCCGCACGCTCACGGATACGTGCCCGCCGGCGGGCACGTACTTCAACGCGTTTTCCAGCAAGTTAGTGATGAGTTGCGCGAGCAGCTGACGATTACCCGTGAGCGGCGCGGGTTGCGGCGCATCCAGCGTCACTTCGAGGCCGGCCGCGCGCATGCCGGGCGCGTACAGCTCGACCATGTTCGCCGCCAGCGCCGCGAGATCGACTTCGTCCCCGTGTGTGGTGACACCCGCGGCCTCGGCGCGCGCGATCTGCAGCAGCGTGGCCAGAGTCCGTTGCACGCGGTCCAGCTCCTCGAGCGCCGGCGCCACCAGCTCGTGGGTCTCGCGTTGCAACGCCTCGGTGCCGCCGGCGCGCAGCTGGGCTTCTTCCAGACGCACGCGCAGCCGGTACAGCGGTGTGCGCAGGTCGTGCGCGATGCTGTCGAACGCGGCGCGCAGCGTCGTGGTCTGCTGCTCGATGCGATCGAGCATGGTGTTCACCGCGCCGGCCAGCGCATCGAACTCGTCGCGCGAACCGTCGACGCGCAGCCGCTGGGTGAGGTCGCCCTGCACGATGGTCTCGCAGGTCGTGGCGTAGTCGCGCACGCGGCGCGCAGTGCGCCGCGCGTAGGCGGCGCCCAGCAGCCAGACGGCGAGCGCGGTCAGCGCGATGCCCCAGAGCGTGGCGAGGCCGAAACGCTGCAACACCTTCTGACGTTCACTGGTGTCCGCGCCGACCAGCAGCCAGTAGCCGTTCGACAGGCGCTCGACGCGCGCCTCGACCGGGTGCAGCACCGGTTCGCCCAGTTCCTGCGCCGCGATGTCGAACTCGACCAGCGATGCGGAATTGGTCGAAACATCGCGCGGCCAGGCGGACAGGTTGCCAGCCACCGGACGGAACTGCTCGTCCGCCAGCAGGAACACCGCGCCGGTGCGGCCCCAGCTGTCGGCGCGCAGCCGCAGCGTCTGCGCCACGCGTTCGACGCCGCCGAGCCGCAGGTCGTCCGACAGATCGTCGACCTCGGCACGCACCACCGCGCCGATCTCGCGCTCGAGCGCGTTGCGCGTCAGTAGATAGACCGTGCCGAGCAGCACGCTGGTCAGCACGGTCACCAGCGCGGTGTACAGCAGCGCGAGGCGCGCCGACGACATACGCATGGACCGGTGCGGCGGGGCGGGTGGTTCAGCCGGCATCGCGCAGCACGTAACCCGCGCCACGCACGGTATGCAGCAGCGGACGTTCGAATCCCTTGTCGATTGCGGCGCGCAGCCGGCTGATGTGCACATCGATGACGTTAGTCTGCGGATCGAAGTGCAGATCCCAGACCGCCTCGAGCAGCATGGTGCGCGTGACCACCTGGCCCGCGCGGCGCGCCAGGAACTCGAGAAGCTGGAATTCCTTGGAGGTGATGTCGATCGGGTTGCCGGCGCGTGTGACCTTGCGGCCCAGCAGGTCGAGCTCGAGATCGGCAATACGAATGCGCGTGGTGACGTCGGGCAAGTTGCCCCGGCGCAGCAATGCCTCGATGCGCGCCAGCAGTTCGCCGAAGGCGAAGGGTTTGGCGAGGTAGTCGTCGCCGCCGGCGCGCAGGCCTTCGATGCGGTCGTCCACCGAGCCGAGCGCCGACAGGATGAGCACCGGCGTGCGCCTGCCGTTCTTGCGCAGCATCGCGACGATCGACAGGCCGTCGAAATGCGGCAGCTGGCGGTCGGCGACGATCAGGTCGTAGCTGCCCTCGGTGGCGCGAAACAGGCCTTCACGGCCGTCGGACGCGATATCGACCACGTAGCCGCTTTCACGCAGTCCCTTGGCGAGAAATTTGGCGCCTTCCGCATCGTCCTCGATCAGCAGCAGATGCATTTGAGGCGGGAAGTTAGCATGGCTGCGGAAGTTCCTGCGCTTACGAATACTTAACTTCGAAAGCTCACAGTGGCGCGGTTGCTTCGCTCGCGACGTCTACCGAAGGAATGAACCCGGGCCGCGGGCGCGCCTTGCTGCGCTGTTCGTAGACGTAGGCCGCATCGAGCAATTGCGATTCGCTGAACGCCGTGCCGATGAACGACAGCCCGATGGGCATTCCCTTGATGGTGCCCATGGGAACGGTCACGTGCGGATAACCGGCGACCGCGGGCAGTGTGCTGAACGAACCGGTGTAGTTGTCACCGTTGACGAAATCGAAGCGCCAGTCGGGGCCGGTCGTTGGCGCGACCAGCAGGTCGAGCCGGTTCGTTTTCAGGACCTTGTCGATCCCTTCCGCGCCTGCCAGGCGTTTGGAATCGGCCAGCGCCTTGAGATAAGCAGCGTCGTCGAGGCCGGGCATGCGCTGCGCGCGCTCGAAGTTTTCCTGGCCGAACAATGCCAGCTCGCGCGGCTGCGCCGCGTTGAACGCGATGAGATCGGCCAGCGTGCGCGTCTTCACCGCGGCGGGCGTCGTGGCTAGATAGGCCTCGAGGTCCGGCCTGAACTCGGTGAACAACACGATCTCTTCGGCGGCGTCGACCGGGTCCGTGTCGCCGAAGTCCGCTTCGACGAGTGTCGCCCCGGCGGCGCGCAGCTGCTCCAGCGCCGCGGCATATACGGGGTCGACTGCAGGCAGGCGGCCGGCTTTGAAACGCAGCACGCCGATGCGTTTGCCCGCGAGCGAAGCGGTGGAAAGACTCGCCGCATAGTCGCGAACGACGCAGTCCTTGCAGGCGGGCGTCTTGCCGACCATGGCCGTCAGCATGAGCGCGGCATCGGTCACGGTTGCGGTCATCGGACCCGCCGTGTCCTGGCTGTGCGAGATCGGCACGATGCGCTCGCCGGACAGCAACCCGAGCGTCGGTTTCACGCCGACGATGCCGTTCAGCGATGCGGGGCAGACGATCGATCCGTCTGTCTCCGTGCCCACCGTCGCCGCCGCGAGCCCGGCCGCCATTGCGGAACCACTGCCGGAACTCGACCCGCAGGCGCTGCGATCGAGCACGTGCGGATTTTTCGTCAGGCCGCCCAGGCCACTCCAGCCGCTGGTGGAATGAGTGGAACGGAAGTTGGCCCACTCGGAGAGATTCGTCTTGCCGAGAATGATGGCGCCCGCGGCGCGCAGATTCGCGACGATGGGTGCATCGCGTTGCGTGTGATTGTCGCGCAGCGCCAGCGAGCCCGCCGTCGTCGGTAGTTCGATGGTCTCGATGTTGTCCTTGAGCAGCACCGGGATGCCGTGCAGCGGGCCGCGCAGTTTCCTGCGTTTGCGTTCGCCGTCGAGCTGGCGCGCCTGTTCCAGCGCCTGTTCGTTCACCGCCAGTACCGCGTGCAGCGCCGGGCCATTCCGGTCGATGGCCTCGATGCGCGCGAGGTACGCCTGTACCAGCGCCACCGAGGTCGTGCGCCCGGCCGCGAGGTCGGCGCCCAGTTCGGCGACGGATTTCTCGTGCAGCGCAGGCGGCTGCTGGGCGAAACACGGCGTGTGCAGGGCCATGCCTAACAACAACGCGAAACAGGCTGGATTACGCACATGGTCTCCCAGAGGCACGGGGGCCAATTAAAGCTTCATTCCCGTCCAGATGACAAATTCGGTGATCGCACTGACCGTCGGCCGCAGCACGCGTGGCCAGAAGATGCCCTGGCGCGGCTCCTGCGCGGCGCGATCGTGGTGCGCCTGTTCATCCGCGTGAATCGCGGCGATCGCCGCATACGCGGCCGGGTCGACGCCGTCGAGCTCGCGCAACTGCGCCTGCAGATGCCGCAGGACGACGCGTTCGACCGCGACCGTCACCGCGGCGATCGATGCGCGCCCGCAGATGCCTGTGGTCACGCCCAGCAGGAAGCCGCCGAGTCCGCACAGGTGGTAGCTGCGGCAACGCGGCAGGCCGCGCCGTGCGAGCTCCGCCGCGAAGATCGCGCGATGTTTTTCTTCGTGCGCGCGGAACTCTTCGAGCTCCCGCTTGAGCTGCGGATCGCGCCAGAAACACACCAGTCGTTGGCCGCGGTAGATGTTCACCGCGCCATGTTCACCGGCGTGATTCACCTTGAGGATCCGATCGGCGTGGCTCGGACGCATCGAGGTCGGAGCCTATTTCCGCACCTGCGTCATCGCACGGATCAGCTCGGCCGCCTGTTGCGGCGGCAACGAGAGGATCCGGTCGTACACCGAGATCGTGATCGTGCATACCTTGGTGCGATCGACACGCGGGTCGTCCGCGTGCGCCATCATCTGCGCGTCCGCACCGTATTGCTCGTAGGTGGCGTTGATCACGTTGGCGAGATTGTCCTTCACCTTGTCGGCCTCCGGCAGCTCGACGGGGCTCTCCTCCGCGCTGCGAATGACATCTCCCATCAGTTCGAGCGTGTGCGCCTGCGATTTCTCGTCGATGTACTTCGCGACATCGGGCGGCCCTGCAACCAGCGGAAACCAGTAGCGAAAGCAGGTGTCGCCGGGTTGTTTCTCGAGCGTGCGGGCGGTCGTCACCATGTCGTGCACCAGCGCGAGCACCGATTCCTGCGAGGCATGCGCCAGGTGCTGCGTGGCCGCGAGGCTGATCTCGTGATTCGCGAAGTTCACGAAATCCTCGCGGCGCGACTCGTTGCGCTGGAACACCTTGTATTCCTCGACGATCTTGTCGAACAACTGCGGCTCATGTTTCTCGAGCACGTGGTAGATGGGCTGCCGGAGCAGGACCTGCCTGGCGCTGTAGCCGTCGTACCAGTAGCTGCCGACCGCCGCGGCGACGATCAGGACGAGAATGATGACGATCCATTTCATGCGGCGGGCTCCTGCGACGCGAGCTGCCGGAGGATTTCGACCCGCAGGCCGGCCGGGGCGCGCCGTGTCGGCGCGCGCAGCAGGGCGGCATTCATGGAGCGGCGGCGCGGGCGGCCGCGGAGGGCGAGTTTCGACATGGGGCGGCAGGGTAACAGCCGCCGCCCCAATGTCACATCCGCATTATTGCAGGCGCACCGCCAGGGCCGTGATCACCGTGGTGGCGTTCGAACCTAACAAGCCAAGCGACGTCAACGCGCCGGTCGAGAGATTGACACGGTACAGCGTCGACCGCGTGTCCGCGGTTTTCTGCAGCGCGGCGAGCGCAAGTCCGTTCTCGCCGCCTGCGATGTCGAAGCCGCCTTCGGTCAGGAAGCCGCCGTCGACGTTGAACGGGCTGCCGACCGTGGCCAGCGCTCCGCTGATCGAGGTCTGGCGCACGAGTTGACCGCCCGCGGCCAGATCGATCGCGTACTGCGTCGCAGCCGTGGCGCCGGCGAAGTTGTTGTTGAAGGCGGTTCCGACCACCAGCGGCGTCGCGGGATTCAGCGCGCCGTCGGTGATGACCGTCCCGGCATCCACGTCGATGCGCAGGTTCTGGCCCGTGTCGCTCTGCACCCGCAACACGTTGTCGACCGGACTGAAGTCCACACCGAAGTGCGTGCCCGCAAGCGCCGTGAATGCGTCGGTGCTGTCGAGTGTGTTGGCGGTCAGCGTCACGCTGCCCGATACCGCACCGGTCGCCGTGTCCACGGTGTAAATACGCCCTGCATCGGTGAGCGCGTACAACACGCCGTTCGACGCACGCACGTCGAAGCCGACGATGGCCTCGCTGCCCTGCAGGCCCGTGATCGGCACATCCGTATCGAACGTGCCGGGCGTCAGCGGTTTGAAACTTACCAGGTGGTCGTCGGAGGTGAGCGCGAACACGGTGGCCACCGGCAGGTGCCCATACGCCAGACCGCGCACCTTTTCTCCACCCGCGATCGTGTCGATGCGGGTGGCCGCGCCGTTCGTGAGGTTGATGGTGAACAGGTCCGAGGTGGCCGCACCGCCGATGTTGAGCGCCGCCAGTCCCCGGTTGTCGAGACCCGAGATGTCGAAGCCCGCGACCGGGCCGACGTCGCCGACGCCGAGCGGGCCGACGGTCTGGACGTCGCCATTGATGGTGCTGCCCGACGTGCGGCCCACGATCTGCAGCGCATCGGTGGTCGCGTCGATGGCGTAGTAGTTCGAGAGGATGGTGCCGACGAAGCTGTTGCCGTACGCCGCGTCGCCGAATACCGAGCCGGCCGGGTTCAGATCCGGATCCGTCTTGACCTCGCCGGTGTCGGGCGTCACGCGAAAGCTGGCGCCGAGATCGGTGTTGACGCGGATCAGGTCCTGGCCCGGGTTCACGTCGAACGCGAAGTTCGTGCCGGTCAGCGCCGTGAACGGCAGGTCGTCGCCGAGCAGCGCCGCGAGCGTGGCCTTCGCCGTCAGCGCGCCGGTCGCGGTGTCGACGGTGTACAGGTTGCCGCTGCTGCCGAGCGCGTACATCGTCGCGTCCGCCGGACGCACGTCGATGCTGACGATGTTCTCGCCGCTCTGCTGTCCGCTCAGCGTCGCGGTGGTGCAGGCCTTCTGTGGCAGCGCGGCGTTGAACGAGATCAGCTTGTTGGACTCGGTCAGCGCGTAGATATCGCCGGCAAGTTGCGCCGGGGCGGTGGCAGGCGGCGCGATGGCGGTATCGCGCACCAGCTCGTTGGCATCGAGGCGTGTCACGGCGCCCGCGGTGGCGGCGACGCCGCTAGTTAGATCCACCTGGTACGAGGTTGGCACTCCGCCGACGACCAGCACGGCATAGCCGGTGTTCGTGCCGTCGGCCGCCGTGGCGATCTCGAAGTCGCCGACCGCGGTGGTGTCGACGCCGAGCGCGCCGACGACGCTGACCGCGCCGCCGTTCGGATCCGTGGTGGTCAACAGCTGATCGGTGGCCGCGTCGATGTAGTACAGCGTGGAGCGGCAGGCGTTGGCGAACGCATTCGAATAAGCGGCGCCGTTGACGCCGGTGCGGGTCGCGCCGCCGCTCGAGAGCGGGGCGTCGGTGATCGTCGCGCCGGTGTCGACGTCGATGCGCAGGTTCTGACCCGTGTCACTGACCACGCGCAGGCGATCCGCGACCGGATTGAAGTCGACGCCATATTCGGTGCCGGACAGGGCCGTGAACGCATCGGTGCTGTCGCCGCTGTCGGCGGCCAGCACGGATTTCTGCGTGGCCACGCCGCTGGTCGTATTGATCGTGTAGATGCGGCCGGTACTGCCAAGTGCGTACAACTCGCCCGGTGTGGCGCCGCCGGCGCGGATGTCCACGCCGAGCACGGTTTCGCCCGCTTGCAAGCCGGTGATGGCGACGGCCGTATCGAGTGCCGGGGCGGCACGATCGAACGTCACGAGCCGGCCGGTGCTGGTAACCGCGTAGGTGTCTCCCGAGGTGACGCCTGCCCCGGGCGCCGGGACCGGAACCTCCGCCGGGGGATTTGCCGGCGGATTGACCGGCGGTGGATTGTTACCCGAAGGCGGGGGACTGCCGCCACCGCCGCCACCGCAGGCACTGAGAGCAGAAAGAATGAGCGATGTCGCGAGTAGGTTGCGACCAACACGATGCGTAGTCATGGGTTCCCTCGGGTATTCGTATGAATCCGTTCGGTGTCAGACTACGGATGCTTATCGTCTGCGAATGCAGACAAATCCCGACACCCATGCACGAAATTTCTGCGGTCTGCGGTCAGCCGCCGCCTACGCATTTGCACGCGGACGACATCGATTAGTTAGAGCGTCTGATGCGGAAGGAACGGCTTCGTCCGCTCGCGAACCGCCGGCTGCGGAGTTCGCGCTGCGCCTTGGCAGGTGGACTGCGCCAGGTCGATTTCAACCCTTTCTGCGCGCCTTTCCGGTCTCTTTCCCTGATTTCGCTGTGCGTGGCCGCTCATTTCCGGCGACTGGGGGCGGATTCGCGCGGCTGCCGGCTTTCCCCACCCGGCACCGACCTGTATAGTCGCGTGCAGCTTATCCAGGGTCGCGCGGTCATCGCCCCCTAAAGCCAGCAAGTCCGACAGCGTCATTCGTGACGTAACGATTCGCAAACACACTTCTCGCTAATGACCGCTCCGATCGCCATGGCGATGGGACTGCGAGTCTCTTCATTCCATTCTGGAAGGTATTCAATTGTCCATTTCTCCCCATTCCTCATTGGCGGGTTCGTTCGACCTGCTCGGCCTCAAGCCCGAATTGCTGCGTGCCATCGCAGACAAGGGCTACACGGCGCCAACCCCCATCCAACAACAGGCCATCCCGGCCGTCCTCGCGGGCGGCGACGTGCTGGCCGGCGCGCAGACCGGCACCGGCAAGACCGCCGGTTTCACGCTGCCGCTGCTGCAGAAGTTAGGCGCCCGCCATGGCAAGAACCCGCGCGCGCTGGTGCTGACGCCGACGCGTGAGCTCGCCGCGCAGGTCGCGCAGAGCATCACCGACTACGGCAAATACGTGGACCTGCGCACGCAGGTCGTATTCGGCGGCGTTTCCGAGAAGCCGCAGATCGATCGCGCCCGCCAGGGCTGCGACATCCTGGTCGCGACGCCCGGCCGCCTGCTCGACCTGTGCGAGCAACGCGCGATCTCGCTCTCCGAGGTCGGCATCTTCATCCTCGACGAAGCCGATCGCATGCTCGACATGGGCTTCATCCGCGACATCAAGCGCATCCTGAAGATGCTGCCCCAGCAGCGCCAGAACCTGATGTTCTCGGCTACCTACTCGGACGACATCCGCCAGCTGGCGAATGGCTTCCTGCGCAACCCGACGTCGCTGCAGGTGACGCCGCGCAACGCGACCGCCGACCGGGTGGAGCAGAGCGCCTACCGCGTGCCGAAGGACCACAAGCGGCATCTGCTCGCGCACCTCATCAACGAGGGTAACTGGCACCAGGTGCTGGTGTTCACGCGCACCAAACACGGCGCGAACCGGCTCACGCAGCAGCTCGAGCGCTCCGGCATCAACGCCATGGCGATCCACGGCAACAAGAGCCAGAACGCACGCGTGAAGGCGCTGCAGGACTTCAAGGAAAACCGCATCACCGCGCTCGTGGCAACCGAGGTCGCGGCGCGCGGGCTCGACATCAAGGAGCTGCCGCACGTCGTGAACTACGAATTGCCGAACGTGCCGGAGGATTACGTCCACCGCATCGGCCGCACCGCGCGCGCCGGGTCGACGGGAGCAGCGATCTCGCTGGTCTCGCCCGACGAGGTGAGCTACCTGCGCGACATCGAGAAGTTGCTCAAGCGGAAGATCGATTTCATCGAGCCGCCGAAGTTCGAGATCAAGGAAGGAACACACGCCCCGCGTAACGCCGATGCGGGCGAGTACCAGCCGCACCAGGATCCGCGGCGCCGTCCGGAACAACGCTCGCATGGCGGGGGCGGCCGGAGTCACGGTGGTGGCGGTGGCCGTCGCGGCGGCGGTGGCGGTGGTGGGGGCCGGCGCGAGCCCGGCCGCGCCAGCCACGATGCCTATCTACCGGCCGGAGGAACGAATGCAGCGGCGGCTGGCACAGGCTCGGGGCAGCCGGCAACCGACGCGCCGCGGCCACAACGCGGTGCCGATCACCGTGGTGGCGGTCAACGTCACGGGCAAGGCGGCAAACCGGGCGGTCGCCCGGGTAGCAAGCCGCACGGCGGACGTCCCGGTGGAGCTCCGCGCGGCGGCAGCCGCGGCGGCCAGAGTGGCTTCGCGCGTGGCGCGCGCTCCGGCACCAGCGGCGGTGGGCGTGGCAACGGCGGCTCGAGTGGCGGTGGCTTTTCGCGGATGGGTTGACCGGCAGCACGCAAGCGGTCATTCGCAGGGAGTCTGGGTCAGATCACCCACGAGGCGACGCGCAGCGCGACGAACAAGCTCGCCCCGACGGCCAGCGAGCGAAGTACCCACACCGCGGCCGTGAACAGTTCCGGCGCGGCAATCGCAACGTGCTGGGTGAAAAAGCGCGTGGCCATGGTCAGGCAAACCTTGGAAAACGCGCGGCCCCGATGGGCCGCGCGCTCGTCCGGCCTGAATGCGGACTATTGCCGCGGGGTCTCAGTGTCGGACTGGGGAGTGCTCGGGTCCGTCGGCGACACGGGCTCGGACTGTGGTGCCGGTGCCGGCGCGGCGCTGCCTCTCAGGCTCGCTTTCCACTCGGCCTTGTCGAGATAGCCGTCGCCATTCGCGTCGGCGCTCGAGAACACGATCTTCGAATCGACCGCCGCTTCGGTCTGCGAAATGCGGCCGTCGCTGTTCGCGTCGAGCGAATCGAATGACGGCGCCTTGCCGGATTTGTCGCCGGCGACCGCCGCGCCCAGCGGAATCAGCGCTGCGATGGTGATGGCAATGAGAGATTTCTTCATAAGGTACTCCTCGCGTTTCAGGTAATGGCGGCGACGCCCGAAACCTCGTTTCGTCGTCTGGCCACGCACCGGAGTTTGCAAGCCACGTGCCACTGCGTTTTCGCCCAACGAGGCGGCCGCATGAAGAATTCCGGCGGCGCGAGTCGCGCTCACCCGACAATCGCGCAGCCGCGCGGCGGCGATCCGCGACAGCCGCTGCCAACCTAACTACAAACAATCACTTGGCGGTCGGCGATCGGTGACGTCGGATGGGACCGACGCGGACATGGCAGGACGGATGTGCGCCCGGTGGGCTCCCGGCGACCGCTCATCGTTGTTTCTGCCGGTAGAAATCCTGCAGCACGAAGAACGCCCGCTTCTTCACGCCGTTCTCGCCGATCAGGCCTTTGCGATTCCAGCCGTCCTGGATGTTCGGCAGCGGGCGGCGCGGCGAACGGAAGTCGACCAGGATCCACGGCGTGGTGCCGCGCCACTGCGGAATCTTGCCGAGCATCGCCAACGTCTGGCGGTAGAGGTCTTCCTGGTATTCCTCGCTGAAACGCGTGAGGCGGTCGCCGTGTTTGCCCTGCAGCGCGTCGGCGCCGAATTCGCTGATCATCACTGGCTTGTCGTAAGCGAAGGTCCAGCGGATGTTTGGCAGCTTGTCGGGCAGGCCGTCGTACCAGCCGATGTACTGGTTGAAGCTCAGCAGGTCGGTGTACGCGCCGAGCGGATCGTCGACGATGCGGTGATCCGGATCGGCGGGATCGACGTGCACTTCCATGGCGGCCGATACCAGCCGCGTGGCGTCGAGCGCGCGTGCGGTGTCTACCAGCGACTCGAGGAATTTCGTGCGCGGCTCACTGACCGGCGTTTCGTTCGCCACCGACCAGACGATGACGCTGGCGCGGTTGCGGTCGCGCGCGATGAGCTCGGTGAGCTGGTTCCTGGCATTGGCGAGTGTTTCCGGGTTCTGCCACTGGATCGTCCAGTACACCGGCACTTCTTCCCACAACATGAGCCCCATCTCGTCGGCGATACGCGCCATGTATTCGTTGTGCGGGTAGTGCGCGAGACGCACGAAATTGCAGCCCAGCTCCTTCGCCCAACCCAACAGGGTCCGCGCGTCATCGGCCGAATACGCGCGTCCACCGCGCAGCGGGTTTTCCTCGTGCAGTGAAATGCCGCGCAGGAAGGTCGGCTTGCCGTTCACCAGGATGTCGGCGCCACGCACCGCCACGCTGCGGAACCCGATGCGGTCCTTCATCGCGTCGCCGCCACCGGCGATCGAGATACGCACGTCGTACAGATGCGGCTGCTCGGGCGACCAGAGCTTGAGGCCGCGGGCCGGCAGGTCGAAGGTCACCAAGCCCTCGGCGGTCGACCAGGCGCGCGACCGGATTCCCGCGGCCGGGATCGCCAATTCGACTTCGATGCGTTCGTGCGCGCCGTCGAGCTGCACCGTCGCCTCGATATGGTCGGTAGCGCCCTTCTTCAACGACACGCGGTAGTCGCGGATCAACAGCGCGGGAGTCTCGACCAGCGCGACGTCGCGGGTGATCCCGCCGTAGTTCCACCAGTCCGTATTGACCGTGGGCACCGCGTCGGCGTGCCGCGTATTGTCGACTTTCACTACCACCGAGTTGCCGGTGGCTTTGAGCTTGCCCGTGACTTCGAATTCGAACGGCGTGAAACCGCCGACGTGCCGTCCGAGCTTGGCGCCGTTGAGGTAGACGTCGGCCTGGTAGTTGGCGCCGCCGAAATGCAGGAACTGCCGCGCGCCGGCCTGGGCCGCGAAGTCGAACGTGGTGCGGTACCAGACCGTGCCTTCGTACCAGAACAGACGGTCGTCCTGCGAGTTCCAGTCGCCCGGCACCATCAACGTGGGGCTGGTGTCGAAATCGTATTCGACGAGTTCGCTGCGGTCGGCCGGCTTGTGATCGAGGAAGTAGCCGCCCGTCGGTTTGGGAGCGGCGTCGAACGCCTCGCGACGGTAGTTATAGAAGCCGTTCTCGTAGGGATCGACGATGACGTGCCACTTGCCGTTCAGCGTGAGCGCCGGGCGGGCGTTGACGTTCTGGAGCGCAGGCGCTGCGCAAGCGGTGGCGGCAGCGAAGCCGAGCAGGGTAGCGAGGCAGGTCGCGGCGGTTTTCATGCGCGCAAGTGTAGCCAGGTTTTGCGCGCCGTTCGTTTTCGGCTGATGCTGCGGTGCCACCGCGCCACGCGGCTCAGCGCTTGCGGCTCACCTCGATGCCGTTGCCGATGTCGAGCAGCACGGAATCCATGTCGCCGCTCTGGCGCACGCGCGCGCGGTACGCCTCGGCCTGCGGACGAACCGCCGCGGGCAGCAGCATGTTGTCGGCGATGATGACCCCGCCGGGCGCGAGTTTGGGATGGACCAGCTCGTAGCAGGGTAAATAGAGATCCTTCCACACGTCGAGCAGCACGAAGTCGAACGGCCCGGCCAGCGACTTCAGTGTATCGAGGCAGTCGCCGGCATGGAATTCGACGCGGGTGGAAAGGCCGGCGCGCGTGAGCGCCTGCCGCGCATGCTCGATCTTGAAATCCCGGAGCTCGAGCGAGAGCACCTTGCCGCCGGTGGCGCGTGCCGCCGCGGCCAGCCACACCGTGGAATAGCCGTACGAAGTTCCGAGTTCGAGGATGCGGCGCGCCTGCGCGCCGGTCGACAGTAGATAGAGAAGCATGCCAACGTCGCGGCCCACCGACAGCAACAACTCGTCGAGATTCGTGGCGGGGTTGAGCGTGCGGCGCTGCTCGTCTTCGGCGCGGCGTTCGAAATCCGCGAGGACGCGTTCAATGACGGGATCGACGAGCGGCATTGTTCACCACGTGCGGACCGACGGGAGAGGGGGTTTTCTGCGAGTGCGCGCGCACCGCGCGGGCGAAATATTGCCCGGTTGCGAAACCGTTGGCGAGCCCCGGGGGCCGCGCGGTCTTGCTAGGCCGGCCAAACAAGGTGGCCGCGCGCCACGCCGGGGTTTGTATCACCGCCGCGCCGGCCGGCATGCCGGGCGCTGGTATTCGCAGCGCGTGCATGGTATCGGCGCGCACGGCAGGAATGATCCGACATCCGGGCGGGCGCAGGGGTTTTCGGCCGTTGCGTTGCCGCACGTTCGCACGCACTATCCTGCCTCCGGCCAAACGGCCGGCAGGTGCCGCGGAACCTGCCAGGAGCGGGTGTTGCGGTAACACCAGCGTGCGCCGATTCCAGGGCCGGTTCCGTTTCATCCGGTGCACTGCACCAGCCCCGGCCGCCGCGCGCCAATATTCGAAACAAGGAACGAACATGCGAAAGATCAGTCTCGCTCGGGTAGTTAGTATCGGATGCGCCGCGTTGATCGCGGGCGTGGCCGTGGCCGCCGACGATGGCCTCAAGCTGCCGGCGGGCTTCACCGCCACGGTGGTCCAGGAAGGCCTCGGCACCGGCCGTCACCTGGTGGTGGCCGCCAACGGCGACATCTACCTCGCCAGCCGCAAGGGCTTGACCGCCATGCGCGACACGAACGGCGACGGCAAGGCGGACGTCGTCACTCCGTTCGGCGACGTGTCGGGCACCGAAGTGCGCCTGTTAGGCGACTGGCTGTATGTCTCCGACGATGTCGGTGTGTATCGCTACGCGCTCAAGAAAGGCGAACTCGTGCCACCGGGGGCGCGTGAAACCGTCGTGGCCGGGTTTCCCAAGGAGCGTCAGCATGCAGACAAGACGTTTGCGCTCGATCCGAAAGGCACGTTGTACGTGAACGTGGGCGCTCCCTCGAACTCCTGCCAGCAGAAAGACCGGCAGGAAGGTTCGCTGGGCAGGAATCCCTGCCCGCTGCTCGAGAAATACGGCGGCGTGTGGGTGTTCGACGGCACCAAGCTCAACCAGACGCCGGCGAACGGCCGGCGCTTCGCCACCGGCATGCGCAATGCGGTGGCCATCGAATACAACGTCGGTCAGAAAGCGCTGTACGCCGCGATCCACGGCCGCGACTCCATCGACACGTTGTTCCCCGCGCTCTACAACGCGCAGGACAATGCGACCCGCCAGGGCGAGGAATTCCACAAGATCGTCGACGGTGGCGATTACGGCTGGCCGTACACGTTCTTCGACACGAAGTTGGGTCATCGCGTGCTCGCTCCGGAATACGGTGGCGATACGAAGAAGACGCCCGAGGCCGGCAAGTATCCGGATCCGCTGGTCGCGTATCCGGCGCACTGGGCGCCCAACGATCTGCTGTTTTACTCCGGCAAGAATTTCCCGGCCAAGTACCAGGACGGCGCATTCATCGCTTTCCACGGCAGCTGGAATCGCGCCCCGGAGCCGCAGGCCGGCTACAAGGTCGTATTCCAGCCCATGAAAGATGGCAAACCCAGCGGCGAGTACGAAGTATTCGCCGACGGATTCGCCGGCGACATGGCGGACAACAGCCCGAACAACGCGCGGTATCGCCCCGTGGGCCTCGCCGTCGGAGCGGATGGTTCGCTGTACGTTTCCGATTCGCAGAAGGGGCGCGTCTGGCACATCTCGTTCAAGAAGTGAGGCAGCGCCAGCTGCGCATCGCGGTGGCGCTCATTGCCGCCACCGCGGTGATCTCCTGCGCGTCCGCGATGGACACGCCTGCGCCGGGCGCGACACCCGCCACCGAACCCGTGGCGAGCGCGGCGCCCGCGCCCGTGGATTCACGGCCCGTGGGGCAGCAGCTGTACGGACGCCACTGCCTCAGCTGTCACCAGGCGGACGGCGGCGGCGTGCCCAACATGCAGCCGGCGATCAAGGGCGGCAGCTGGGTGCAAGGTGATGCACGCGCGCTGGCGCTGTTCGTGATGACGGGCGGATTCGATTCTGCCTCGCGCAAGGACAGCGACGTGGGCAACGTGATGCCGCCGTTTCGCCAGTTGCCGGATGCCGAACTCGCGCAGATCCTGACTTTCATCCGCGCGAAGTTCGGTAACGGTGCCGCTCCCGTCACCGAGGCGCAGGTCGCCGAGGCGCGCGCTACCTTGCCCTGAGATTTTCCGGGCGTTCAGCCCACCGGCGGCGCCGTGATCTGCACGCTCACGATCTTGTTGTTCGCGAGAGTATTTATTTCACGCTGTACAGGTGCACGTAGCGATCGGTCTTGCCCTTGATCGCCGGATCGTAGACGTGTTTGTCCAGAGCGTCGTCCTTGTTGCGCAGGCCGTCGTACGACTTCTCGAACACGAAGCCATGCGAGGTGAGGCTGCGCTTCGACCAGTCCTCGTTCAGGCGATGCAGCTTGCCCGCCATCTCCGGGCCGGTTCCTGCCGCGGCGTTGTGATCGACGATCAGTAGTTTGCCGCCGGGCTTGAGCATGCGTTTCAACCCTTCGATGAAGGCATCGGTGTTGATTTCCGGCCAGCCTTCCTTCTCGTCGACCCAGTACACGTCGTGGTACGACATGACCATGATCGCGAGGTCGACACTGTGCGGCGCGATCTGCATGTAGCTCGCTTCCACCAGGCGGCGCTCGACGTTCCCGAGCCGTCCCGCGCTGAAACGCGCCTTGATGTCGTCCTTTGCGTAGTTGAGATACGGCACGTTGTTGATGGCGAGCACCTTGCCGCCGCCGCCGACCACGCCGGACAGCAACTCGCTGTAGTAGCCGCCGCCGGCGAGGACGTCCGCGACCACCATGCCGGGTTTCACGCCGGCGAACGCCAGGACCTCGGCAGGTTTTTCGCGCGCGTCGCGTTCGCGATCGGCGGCCGTGCGTTCGGGATTCGAAATGGATTTTTCGATGGGGGCCGCGTCCGCGGCGGCGCGCGAGTTGGACGCCAGCAAAACCAGTGACGCCAGGCAGATGGAAGCCAGTATTTTCATGGGGTTCTCCTTGCGGGCATTATGCGAACGCCCTCACGGGCAAAGGAACCAGATCTGGCGCGCCGGATACTCATCCTGGCGAGCCGTGTTTTTCTTCGGGAGCTCCCATGCGTACTTCGATCAAGTTTTTCGCGGCCGGTCTGATTCTCTGCGCGGCGTGTACCGCATTCGGGGCGGGCGGCGGTGAAACGCCGCCGCGGACCCTGGGCGCGGACCCCAACGGCGGCCGGGTCTTGTCGCAGGAGGATCAGGCGCGGCAGCAATACAACTATGGTGTCCGCGCAGTCGGGAAAGCCGACGCAATAGACGCCGGCGCGGCGCGGCAAACCGACGCGAAGAAGCGGGCCAAACTACTCGCCAAGGCCAGGACCGCGTATTCGGCGGCACTGCAGAGGTTCGTGAAAGCTACCGAACTGGATCACAGCATGCACGAGGCCTGGAACTACCTGGGCTACACCAGTCGCAAACTCGGCAACTACAACGACGCGTTGCTCGCATATGACCGCGCGTTGTCGCTCAAGCCCGGCTATCCGGAGGCGATCGAGTATCGCGGGCACGCCTATCTAGCTCTGGACCGTCTGAGCGAGGCGAAGGAAGCGTATCTGGCGCTGTACGCCGGCAACCGCAAGCTGGCCGCGCAGCTGCTCGCCGCGATGCAGGGCTGGGTCGGCGAACATCGCGCCAATGCGGCCGGCGTCGACGGCGCGATGATCGAGTCGTTCGCGGCGTGGGTCAGCGAGCGCAGCACGATCGCGGGTCAGACCGCAGGCCTGACGCGAGAGGGCGCACCCGCCGCCTGGTGAACCGGACTTGAACCTTCGCGGTACTGCCGGGGTGTTGCTGTGCATGATGGCGTGGGCGCTTGCGCCCGCGCATGCCGGCAATGCCTACGAGTGGAAACTGCCGCGTGGGTTTCCAGAGCCCGCCGTGCCCGCGGACAATCCGATGAGCGACGCGAAGGTCGCGCTCGGGCGGCAGTTGTTCGCGGACACACGCCTCTCGAGCACCGGCCGGTTTTCCTGTCAGAGCTGCCACTCGCCCGAACGTGCATTCACCGACGGGTTGCCACGTTCGCGCGGCGCGACCGGAGAGACATTGCCGCTCAACGCGCCGACGCTGTTGAACGCCGTCTACAACGCGTCCCTCGGCTGGAGCGATGCGCGCGTGCGCACCTTCGAGCAGCAGATGCGCGGACCGCTGTTCAACGAACATCCGGCCGAGCTCGGCATGGCCGGGCGCGAGCCTGCGCTGACGCGCGCCTTGTCGGGCAACGCCGCGCTTGCGCGTGCGTTCGGCGCGGCGTTTCCGCAGCAGACGCAGCCCGTCACGGTCGACAACGTCATCCGCGCGATCGCGGCTTACCTGCGCACCTTGCTGTCGGCGTCGTCGCCTTTCGACCGGTACGTGTTCGCGGGCGAACACGACGCGCTCGATGCCGTGCAGAAACGCGGCATGGAGCTGTTTTTTTCCGCTCGCAGCGGTTGTTCGGTCTGTCATTCCGGCATCAATTTCGCCAATGCCTGGATCGACAGCGAACACAGGTCGGCGACGCCGGTATTTGCCGACACCGGCACCGGGCAATTCGTGCGCGTGCCGACCTTGCGAAACCTGTCTGCCACCGCCCCGTACATGCACGACGGACGCTTCGCCACACTCGATGCGGTGCTCGATCACTACGAGAAACTCGCCGTGGATCCCGGCGCCGAAACGCGCCTGCGCCGCGCTCAGCTAACTACCGACGAGCGGCGCGAGCTCACGGCATTCCTACTTTCCCTTAACGACGCTACGTAAAAGTCACCTGACATAATGTCGGTCAACGCGCGTATGCTTGGGATCCAGCATGAACCCAGGACAATCCGTCGCCCGTCATTTCCTGCTGGCCCACCCCGGTGCGCAATCCGGCGCCGCGCAGGACCTCGTGCAGGAACTGTCGGTGAAGATCTCCCGTCCCTCGCAAGACCAGCTCACGCTCGACTATCGGCTCGTCGGCGACCTTGCTTCGCTTCGGCTGCCGGAACCGCGGTCTTCTGTGCGCTCCGACGGGTTGTGGCGCCATAGCTGCTTCGAGGGGTTCGTCGGTCATGCCGGCGCCAACGACTACTGGGAGTACAACTTCTCGCCGTCGGGCGCATGGGCTGCCTACCACTTCACTGGATACCGGGAAGGCATGGCACCGCTGATGAAAGGAGCCGCGCCGCAGATCACGCAAAAAATCGGCAGCGATTCCTGCGAAGTGCTGGCGACGCTCGATTTATCGTGGCTCGCGAAATCGTCGGCGGGTATCGGGCTTCGCCTGGGACTTGCCGCCGTCATCGAAGACCGGGCACGGGTGCTGTCATACTGGGCACTCAAACACCCGACCGGGAAACCCGATTTCCATCATGCAGACAGCTTCGTGGTCGCGCTCGACTGAGAGGCGCGGCGCAGCGCAGGTTAAGCTAGGCCCGTGATCCAATTCGGTATCGATCGTTTATTGGCTGACCGCAATCTGCTCGGCGAGCTCGAGGGGCGGCGCGTTGCGTTGCTGGCCCATCCGGCCTCGATGACCGCGGATTTCGAGCATTCGCTCGATGCGCTGCGCGCGGTGCGCGGCCTTGACATCACCGCGGCGTTCGGTCCGCAGCACGGACTGCGCGGCGACAAGCAGGACAACATGGTCGAGTCGCAGGATTTCCGCGACCCGGTGCATGGCATCCCCGTATTCAGCCTGTATGGCGAAGTGCGCCGCCCCACACCGGAGATGCTGGCGCATTTCGACGTGTTGCTGGTGGACCTGCAGGACGTCGGCTGCCGCATCTACACTTTCATCACCACTCTTCTATATGTGCTGGAAGCCGCCGCCCAGTACGGCAAGACGGTCTGGGTACTGGATAGGCCGAATCCGGCCGGCCGGCCCATCGAAGGGCTCAAGCTGCGCGAAGGCTGGGAGAGTTTCGTCGGCGCGGGCCCGATCCCGATGCGCCACGGCCTCACACTCGGCGAGCTCGGCATCTGGTTCGTGAGCCACTTCCATCTCGCGGTCGACTACCGCGTGATCCCGATGAAAGGCTGGCAGCCGGAAGAGGCGCCGGGTTACGGCTGGCCGCTCGACGAGCGCAGCTGGGTGAACCCGAGCCCGAACGCGGCCAACGTGCAGATGGCCCGCGCCTATGCCGGCACCGTGATGCTCGAGGGCACCACGTTGTCCGAAGGCCGCGGCACCACGCGGCCGCTCGAGTTGTTAGGCGCGCCGGGGCTCGATCCGCGCTCGCTGCTGACGGCGATGCACCGCATCATGCCGGGATGGTTGCGCGGCTGCCGCCTGCGGCCGTGCTGGTTCGAGCCGACGTTCCAGAAACATTCCGGCAAGTTGTGCTCCGGCTTCCAGATCCATGTCGATGACGGCGCCTATCGTCACGGCGAGTTCCGCCCCTGGCGGCTGATCGCCGGCGCATTCAAATGTATCCGCCGGCTGCGCGGCGAGTACCCGCTGTGGCGCGATTTTCCCTACGAGTACGAACGCACGCGGCTCGCCATCGACCTCATCAACGGCAGTGAACTGCTGCGCGAGTGGGTGGACGACCCGGCCGCGACACCGGCGGATCTCGATCGCATCACCTCGCGCGATGAAAACGAATGGGAAGAAGAGCGCTCCGACATCCTGTTGTACCGCTGACCGCAGGATGCCGGCGCCGCAGCGTGCGCTCACCCCACCTTGCTGGATTTCGAAACGTGCACCGAGGTGAGCATCGGCCGATCGATCTTGCTCACGACGTCCGCGAGGGTCTGCTCGTAACAGCGGTACGCGCGCGTGCGTTCGGACATGTTCAGGAATCCACCGACGAGACCGCAGGCCTTGCGTGAGGCGAGCTTGAGCTTGGCGTACACCTTGGCCGCATCTTCCGGATTGTCGAGCGCCTCCTGCGAGAAACGTACGGCGATGCCGTCGGTCTGCGCGTTGGCGGCGAATGAAGCGGGCGCGCACAACAGCGCGGCGATCGTGGCGGCGCCCAGCGCCGCGGTCAGACTGGAACGGGTCATGGCTACTCCTCCGTTTATAAGAGCGGAATCCGCCGGCTCGAAGCGAGTCCGGTACGGCTCCGCGGATCGAATGGATAGACGCATGGACCTGTAGAAGCGTTGCATGCGTGGACCGTGATAAGCGACGAAGCGCCCTGGCGCATCGACGGGTAGAAAGGGGGCGGCCGAAAAATCCGGCCGCACTCCGCTTTTAGTTAACCCGCCACCGGTTCGATGGTCACCGAGGGCACCAGGATGGTGACGCTGGGCGTGAAGGAAGCGCGCGTTACCGCATGGGCGTTGACGCTCAGCAGCATCACCGCGGTGATGGCGATGGCGGCCGCGCTCGCGATCAGGTGTTCATGCGCGCGGTGCAAAAGATAGGCAAAACTAGAGCGTGACATGGCGAAAACTCCGGAAAAGGGTCGGAATGGGCGTCCCGGACACGTTTTTCACTCTTCGCAAACTGCCTGCGAGATGAATCCGGGGCTTGTCTATCGTCGTGCCATATAGACGCACGAGCCCGCGTGAGGGTTGCAATGAGTAACGAAAGATTCACGGCAGGCCGCCGTCTTCAGCCATCGCCCGCGGCGGGAAACCGGTGCCTATATCTGGGAATGTTTCAGCAGGGCCAGCAGCATCCTGGCGGCTCCACTCGATGCGACCTTGGTCGATTTTCCACGCGCGGGCCGGCGTAGCTTGCCGTCCTGCCAGGCAACGAAGACCGCGGGGTTGATGTACGACTTGCGGCAGACCGCGGGAGTGTTGCGCAAGCCGGTGGCGACATCCTTGATCACAGCATTCATGCAGCGGCGTAACGCGGCGTCGCTGCGCCGTTCCGGCAATGGAGTCTTGACGAGCAGCTGCAGTGCATGCAGGGTCGCGTGCCAGGTGCGGAAGTCCTTCGCCGTGAACTCCCCGCCCATGTTTTCGCGTAGATAGTCGTTCACCGCGCCCGAGTCGATCGCGCGATGACTGCCGTCATCGTCCTGGTACTGAAACAGGGCCTGGCCCGGCAACTCCTGGCAGCGGCGGACGAGTTTCGCGAGCCGCGCGTCGTCGATCGGCACGTCGTGCTCCGCGCCGCCCTTGCCGCGGAAGCGCAGCGACGCCTTCCCGCGCGCGGTGAAGCGCGCGTGACGATCGCGCAGGGTCGTCAGGCCGAAGCTGTTGTTGCTGCGCGCGTATTCGGCACTACCTACGCGCACCCGCGTCGTGTCGAGCAGTTTGACCACGAGCGCGAGAACTTTTTCGCGCGGCAATCCGGGAAGCCCGAGGTCGCGGCGCACGGCGGCGCGCAGCCGGGTCAATCCGCGGCCGAAACTCGACATGCGCGAATGTTTGCGGTCGTTGCGCGCGCTGCTCCAGTCCGGGTGATAACGGTACTGTTTGCGGCCGCGGGCGTCGCGGCCCGTGGCCTGCAGATGACCGCGCGAACTCGCGCAGATCCACACCTCTTCATAAGCTGGCGGGATCGCGAGCTTCGCGATGCGCGCTAGCGTGCGTGCAGCGCGAATGCGCCGCCCCGATGGTCCGACGTAGCGAAAGCGCGGCGCCGCCTTTCTGGGGCCGGGTAGTCGCACGCGTTGAATGCCGGGCGCGCGATCGGTGACGTAGACGAGACCTCGGGGTACGGGCGGCATGCGGCGAGCCTGATGGCCGCGGTGGGCAGCCGCTGTAGGTGCCGGCGACGTGCGGCGGAAAAGAAACTCGTCAGGCCTGACGGCGAATTCCCAGGGTGGGACTCGTTGCGCTCAGCATCTGGCGACGGGGTTGTACGCCAGCCATTGCCGCGCCTGTTGCGCGGAACTGAAAAAACGCACCGCACGGTTCGTGCGATGTTCGTAGGCCAGTTCGCTGAAACGACTGCCATACGCGGATGCGTCGGCGACCACGATGGCCAGCCGGGCGCGGTAGTTGACGAACTTCTGCAGGACTTCGCCCGCGAAGCCCGTTCGCAGGTCGAAGAAGTCCGGGCTCAATTGTTTCTCGTCGAGCACCAGGCCGCCGCTTTCGACGCTGGCCGAGAGCGCAGCGGAGATGTCGTTCAGCGCACGGATTTCCATTTCAGGGCCGGCGCCCGCTGCCACCGTCGGGGCGTCGTCGTTCATGAAACCTGGTGTGGTCACTCTGCCGACTCGGCGCCCGCGGCGACAAATGCGAGGTCGCTCATGTTCACCTTGCCCAGATCGAACTTCTTCGCCGCGGCCACCATGCGCAGCAACGCCTGCGCAATCGGCATCGCGGGCTTCTTGTCGCCGGCCTTCATCTTGTGGAAACGCACCGGGTTGATCCGCGCCACCACGTAGCTGCGCAGGTACGGCGACTTCATGCCGCGCGCCTGCAGTTCGGCGACGATGCGTTTCACCTCGTTGTCTATCTCCTGCAGGCGGGACGCATAGGCGCTGCGCTCGCGCAGCGCGGCGGGCAGTGGTTTGGTCGTGAGCCGGTCTACTTTCTTGAGCACGGGGCTGTACGCGCCGCCGCCAAAACGCAGGTTGGATTCGTAGACGAGGCCGAGCGTCAGCAGCTCCGCCGCTTCGAATTCGGCGGCCAGCGACGCCTCGGTGCGCGTGGGTTCGCGCTTGGCGAGGTTGCGTGCCATGCGCACGACCTCGAGCGATTTGTCCTTGAGGTTGTGCGCCTTCTCGGTGTTCAACGCGAGGATGCGATACGACAGCGATTCGTCGGGCGAGATCAACACCGTGATCTGCTTGAGGCCGAGCACCTTGGCCGCGGCGAGACGATGGCGGCCATTGGGCGTCCAGAAGCGGCCGTCTTCGCCGCGCACGACGATCAGCGGATCGAGAAAGGCCGCGGTCGCCTCGATGGCAACGGCCAGCCGCTTCGCATGCGTGGGCGACAGATCGCGCTGGAACGGCGTCGGTTGCACCGCGCCGAACGGCAGCGATGCCACCAGCAGCGGCCGTCCACCGAGCGGCTCGCGATAGGCGCCGATCGGCGCGCCGCCGGCCTTGCGCACGAGATCGACGACGGCGGCGATGTCCGGATGATCGAGCGGCAAGGCAACTTCGGTCGCGGACAGCCCGCGTGGTACGAGATTGGGCGCGAGCTTCGCGCGTTTGGTTTTCGCCTTCTTAGCCGGCGTTTTCTTTTTCGCTGCCATGGGTCACTCGTTCCGGTTCGTTGCCGAGAATGATGCGCGCACCGCGGGCGTAGGTGAAATAGGCCCAGGCCCAGTTGATGAGCACGATGAGCCGGCTGCGGAATCCGATCAGGAAATAGATGTGCAGCACCAGCCAGAACCACCAGGCCAGCGCGCCGGAGAAACGCAGCCGCGGCAATTGCGCGATGGCGGAATGGCGGCCGATGGTCGCGAGCGCGCCGAAGTCGGTGTAGTGGAACGGCGCGGTGGGCTGGCCGGCCATGCGCGCGAGGATGTTGCGCGCTGCCCGCGCGCCCATCTGTTTGGCCGCGGGTGCCACTCCCGGCACGGGCTGGCCATCCTGCTCGAGGGTGGCGAGGTCGCCGGCGACGAAAATCTCCGGGTACTGCGGCAGGCTGAGATCGGGCGCGACCCGCACGCGTCCCGCGCGGTCGGTCTCGGCGCCGAGTTGTTTGCCGAGCGGCGAGGCGGCGACGCCGGCCGCCCAGAGGATGGTGCGGGCCGCGACGCGCCGGCCACCGAAGACGAGGTAACCGTCGCCGATGTCCGTGACCGGTTTGCCCGTGTGCACTTCGACGCCGAGACGTTCGAGCTGTTGGCGCGCCTTGTCGGAAAGGGCATCGGTGAAGGCAGCCAGCACGCGCGGCCCGGCCTCGATCAGCAGCACTCGCGCCTTGCGCGAGTCGATGTGCCTAAAATCTCCGGCCAGCGTGTGACGCGCGATCTCGGCGAGCGTGCCCGCCAGCTCCGCGCCCGTCGGGCCCGCGCCGATCACGGCGAAAGTCAGGCAGGCCTCGCGTTCCGCCTCGGTGGTCGCGGCCTCGGCGCGTTCGAAGGCGGACAGGATGCGCCGCCGGATCACGAAGGCATCGTCGAGAGTCTTGAGCCCCGGCGCAAACGGCGCCCATTGATCGTGGCCGAAGTAGGCGTGGGTCGCGCCGCTCGCCACCAGCAGATAGTCATAAGGAATCTCGCGATCGCCCAGCGCCACGCTGCGCGCCGCGGGATCGATGCGTTGCACTTCTCCCATGATCACGGTGGCATTGCGCTGGTCGCGCAGGATGTGGCGCAGCGGCGCGGCGATCGAAGGCGCCGCCAGGCCCGCGGTCGCGACCTGGTAGAGCAGAGGCTGGAACAAGTGGTGGTTGCTGCGATCGATCAGCGTGATCTCGACCGGCGCCTTGCGCAGCTTGCGAGCCGCCCACAAGCCGGCGAAACCGCCACCGATGACCACGACTTTTTTCATCCCGCTCATGGGGAAAAGTTAACCGATATGAGACGTGCCCGCCGCGTTAAAATGTTTAATAGCCATGAAGCAAAAATCATGAAAGCCATACGCCAGGACGATCTCATCGCAAGCGTCGCGGACGCCTTGCAGTACATCTCCTATTACCACCCGCCGGACTACATTCGCGCGCTCGGGCGTGCGTATGAACTGGAGCAGTCGCCGGCGGCGCGCGACGCGATCGCGCAGATTCTCAGCAATTCGCGCATGTGCGCGGAAGGGCGCCGGCCGATCTGCCAGGACACCGGCATCGTGATGGTGTTCGCCAAGGTCGGCATGAACGTGCGCTGGGACGCGAAGCTCTCCTTCGAGGAGATGATCAACGAAGGTGTGCGTCGGGCCTATCTACATCCCGACAACAAGCTGCGCGCCTCGATCGTCACCGACCCGAACTTCTCGCGCAAGAACACCAGGGACAACACACCCGCCGTCATCCATACGCAGCTCGTGCCAGGCGACGAGCTCGAGATCACGGTGGCGGCGAAGGGCGGCGGTTCGGAGAACAAGTCCAAGTTCGTGATGCTGAACCCGTCGGATTCGCTGGTGGACTGGGTGCTGAAGACGGTGCCGCTGATGGGGGCGGGCTGGTGTCCGCCCGGCATGCTGGGGATCGGCATCGGCGGTTCCGCCGAGAAGGCGATGCTGCTCGCGAAGGAATCGCTGATGGAGCCCATCGACATGACGGAACTCAAGGCACGCGGGCCCGCCAACCAGACCGAAGAGCTGCGCATCGAGCTGTACGACAAGGTGAACGCGCTCGGCATCGGTGCGCAGGGGCTCGGCGGCCTATCTACCGTGCTCGACGTGAAGATATTCGACTACCCCACACACGCGGCCTCGAAGCCGGTGGCGATGATCCCCAACTGCGCCGCGACGCGCCACGTGCACTTCACGCTCGACGGCAGCGGCCCCGCGGTGCTCGAGACGCCGAAGCTGTCGGATTGGCCGAAGGTCGACTGGGCGCCCGCGGCCGACGCGCGGCGCGTGAATCTCGACACGCTCACGCCCGCGGAAGTCGCCAGCTGGAAGCCGGGTGAGTCGCTGCTGCTCAATGGCCGCATGCTCACGGGCCGCGATGCGGCTCACAAGCGCATCGCCGACCTGTTCGCGTCGGGTAAAGGACTGCCGCCGGGCGTCGATTTCCGCAATCGCGTCATCTATTACGTGGGTCCGGTGGATCCGGTGCGCGGTGAAGTGGTTGGGCCCGCCGGCCCCACGACCGCCACCCGCATGGATAAATTCACCGAGATGATGCTCGAGAAGACCGGCCTGATCGCAATGGTGGGCAAGGCCGAACGCGGTCCGCTCGGCATCGAGGCGATCCGCAAACATCGCGCGGCCTATCTGATGGCCGTCGGCGGCGCCGCCTATCTAGTGTCAAAGGCCATCAAGGCGTCGCGCGTGGTCGCGTTCGAGGAGCTCGGCATGGAGGCGATCTACGAGTTCACGGTCGAGGACATGCCCGTGACCGTGGCGGTGGATGCGAACGGGACCTCCGTGCATCAGACCGGGCCGGCGGAGTGGAGCCGGAAGATCGCCGCCGGAATCCCAGTGCGCGTCAGATGAGCGGTTCCGGAGGAAGTGGTGCCGGGGTGCAATTCTCGTAATTGAGCCAGCGCTTCGGCAAGCGCGGACGCCGGTTCAATTACGAGAATTGCACCCCGGCACCACTTCCTCCGGAACCGCTAGCTACCCTCCGGAACATCGTGCAGCCGCGGGAACCAGCAGCTGACCACGGTGCCGTGCGAGCGCGCGCTCTCGATGCGCAATGACCCGGCCATCATCTGCGCGCGGTAATGCATGATGCGCAGGCCCAGTCCCTTCGACTGGTGCACGGCCGGATTGAACCCCGCGCCGTTGTCTTCGATCCGCAGCAGCCCGCGCTCGCCATCGCAGCGCAGCGCGATGTGCACCTGTTGCGCCGACCCGTGCTGGGCGGCGTTGGTCACGGCCTCCTGCGCGATGCGGTACAGATGCAGCGCATTCACCGATTCGAGCCCGCTATCGAGCTTTTCATCCGCTTCGCATCGAACGTCGATATGGAACATCGCCGAGAGCCGGCGCGCCAATTCGTCGAGCGCCATCGACAATCCGCCGCGATCGAAAGTGACCGGCGACAAACCGCGCGCCAGCGCGCGCGTTGTGAAGATCGCGTCGTTCACCAGCAGCGCCACCTCCTCGATGGCGGGCGACAAGGCGGCCGCTTCGCGTTCGGCGCGATTTTCGAGCCCGCGCAGCAGCAGCGCGATGCCGGTCAGTTCCTGTCCCAATCCGTCATGCAGGTCGTTGCCGATGCGTTGCTGCTCGCGGTTGCTGGCTTCGAGCACTTCGCGTTCGAGCTGCCGTCGTGCCGTCGCATCCTGCAACATGGTCAGCCAGAAGCGTTCGCCGCGCAGCACCAGCGACGTGATGGCCGCTTCGACGAACAATGCGTTTTCGCCCTCGCGCGCGCCATGCACGGTGAGCTCGCTAACTAGCGGCGCGCCGGACCGCGCGCCGGCCTGATCCGCGGATTCGGCAATGCGCCGATCGAGCGGCGGATCGCAGGGCAACTGGTCGAGATGTTTGCCGATGAACGAACCCGAAACGATCCGGAACATGCGGTCGAAGGCGGGGTTGGTCATGCGGATGACTCCACCGCTGTCCGAAAGCACCGCGCCTTCTTGCATGACCTCGATCGCCAGCGCCTGGCTGCGCAGCACTTCTTCGCTGGTCTTGCGGTCCGTGACGTCGTGCACCACGCCGATGAATCGTGTCACGTGGCCGTCGGCGGAGACTACCGGCTGGTTGGCCAGGTGGACCCAGCGGGTCGCGCCGTACATGGTCTTCAGCGCCAACTCCATCTCGGTCCGTTCGCCGCGCCGCAGCTTCTGCCGCCGCTGCAACGCCCCGGCATAATCGGCGGGCAGGAACACGTGCCGCCAGCCGAGCCGGTTGAGATCCTCGAAAGTGCCACCGAAGAATTTGTCCCAGCCCGGGCTTGCCCAAACTATCTGCGTCTCGCCTCTCTCATCCACGGTGGCTTCGTAAACGAAACCGGATGTGAGCTCGGCCACCGTGCGGTAACGGAATTCGCTCTCGCGCAGCGCATCGGCGGCCTGCTTCCGCTCGGTGATGTCGGTCGCCACGCCGACCAGGCGCGTGAATTTGCCGGTGGCAGGGTCCGCGATCGGACGATTCTTCACCTCTATCCACCGCACCAGCCCATCGGCGCGACGGATCTGCGCGGTGAACTCGATGGTCTCGCCGGTCAGGTATCGTTGCGCGCGCGACTGGCTCTGCGCTTCCCAATTCTCGCCGGCGACGAAACTCTGCCAGCCGCGGCGGCGGTATTCCTCGTCGCTGCAGCCGTAGACGCGTTCCGCGCCCAGCGTCCACTCGAGTTCGTATTGTCCCTGCGCGTTGACGAAATATTCGTGCACAGCACCGGCCGACAGGTCGGCGACGCTGCGATAACGCGCGTGGTGCAGCGCGAGGATGCGTTCGTTGGCCTTGCGCCGGCTGATGTCGCGCGAGTGGGCGATCACGCCGCGCGCCGCGGGATTGGCCAGCGCGTTTACCGCGACGCTCTCGAGCCAGATCCAGCTTCCGTTGCGATGCTGAAACCGGTATTCGAAACGATTCAGCTCGGGTTGGTTGTGCTTCGCCGTCAGAATGCTGCGAAAACGATCACGCATGGGCGTTGCATCATCCGGGTGCAAAAAATCTATTGCGTTCCGCCCTAACAACTCGGCGACGCTGTAGCCGAGATAACGCCCCACCGCCTCGTTGGCATAGGTAATCGCGCCGGTCGCATCCTGTACGGTGATGATTTCAAGGGCATATTCGGTGAGCGCGCGCAGCCTGGCATCTGCCCCATCCGCTGATTGGGGAGCCGCGCGAAGATCTGCTGGCGTGAGCGCGATCATGGTGTGCGGCAATTCTATCGATGAACGCCATGGGTAATGGGCGCCTTACGGGCCTCTGAAATCGCGTCGGCAACGCGGATCATGCCGGTTGCCTCCTTACGACACGTGCCGCCGGGGAATGCCCTATTAAGGTGCCCTTGCCGACCAACTGCATGATTTGTATACGGATGAACTTAGATAAATTCATGCGCGCAAATCTGCCGGGTGTGTTGTTCTCCGCGCAACTCGTGCTAGTCTCGCCGCCATTGCAGGAGTTTGACGCGTTTCGTGGGTTCCGAAACGCAGGCCATCGATCACGCGGTGGCTGCGTGAGCTATTCCGTGCGGGTTCTCGGAAATCCATATTCGGCTCAATCCCTCTTGTAACCCGGTGCGCGGTGCGCACCGGGAACAAAATTTGGGGACGAAAACAATGAAGAGTCTGAAATCTTTCCCTCGTAATCGACTGGTCAGCGTCGGGGTTCGCCGCGCGCTGCTGGTAGCCGCCGCGGCTGCCGGCGCGTTGCCTGCCTCGCAGGTCTTCGCGCAGGAGCAGGCGCTCGAAGAAGTCATCGTTACCGGTTCGATCCTTCGGCGCACCGACGCGGAAACCCCGTCGCCGGTCACCGTCATCAGCGCCGACTCGCTCGAAGAGCGCGGTATCAATACCGTCTCCGAAGCGCTGCAGCGTCTTTCGGCCAACAACGCCGGAACCATCCAGGCGGGCTGGAACACCGGTTTCAACTTCGCCAGCGGCGCGACTGCGCCGGCCCTGCGTGGTTTGACCGTGCAGTCGACGTTGTCCGTGTTCGACGGCCAGCGCATTGCGCCCTATCCGTTCGCGGATGACGGCCAGCGCAACTTCGTCGACTTGAACACGATTCCGAGCGCGATCGTCGATCGCATCGAAATCCTGCGTGACGGCGCATCGTCCACCTACGGCGCAGACGCGATCGCGGGCGTGATCAACGTCATCACGAAGAAAGAAGTTCAGGGGTTGCATTTCGGCGGTTCGACGGCGTTGTCCGAGGACGGCGGCGGAGACGAAAACCGGATCGATCTCACCTGGGGTCACGGTGACCTCGAGAGCGACGGCTACAACTTCTACATCAGCGGCGAGTACCAGAAGCAGGATGTGCTCTGGGCGCGCGACCGCGGTTACCCGTTCAACAGCACCGACTGGAGCCGCCAGTGCGGACCGACCGGCAGCTGCATGCTCAATCTCAATTACAACGGCATCACTGCCGAGACCGGAAGATTCCTGTTCACTTCCGTTCCGGGCATCAGCATGGTCCGGCACGTGACCTCGGCCGCCGGTAACGTCGGTGCGGGCGACTACGCTTTCCTGAATCCGGCCGATTCGGCCTGCGAAGGCGGGGTTGCGCAGAACATCACTGCGGTGAAGGGCACTCAGCCTGCGCCGCCGATCGTCTGCACGTTCGACCAGCAACACGATTACCTGATGCTGCAGCCGGAAATCAAACGCACAGGCCTCTCCATGCGTTTCACGACCAACATTGGCGAAGACGCGCAGTTTTACGCCATGGGCAATTTCTACAAGACCGACACATTCGCGTCGCTGACGCCGCTGGCGTTCAACGGAGCGTTACCGCCGCCGAGCCCGGATACCGCGGGCGCAGCCAATGTGATCCTGCCGACGTACGTCTGCTCTGCGGGCGTCGGCACGTTCAACGCCGTCGGCACCGGTTGCGACGCAACCAACGGCTCGCTCAATCCTTACAACCCCTACGCCGGGGCGGGTGAACGGGCGCAAATCCTGCTTCGCAACAAGAATGGCCGCACCGTGGAAACCAGCTCTCGCGCCGTTCGTGGTGTCGCGGGTATCGATGGTTCCTTCGGTGATTCGTGGCACTACTCGGGCACTTTCACCACATCCGAGGTGGGTCTCACGCTCATCCAGAACAACTACATGATCCCGCAGCGGATCTGGGACGTGGCGGCACAGGGTACGTTCAACTTCGCCGATCCCGACGCCACCCCGCAGGATGTTTGGGATTACATTGCACCCGAGAACAACACGTACTCCGTGGCGAGACTCTGGCAACTCCAGGGCACGATCAGCAAGGAAATCGTCGACCTGCCCGGAGGCCCGCTGCAGGCGGCGGTTGGTGTCGCGTATCGTGAGGAATCCATTGATCAGCCGAGCGCCAATCCTGGAGCTCCGTCGGCGCCCTATACGCGCTACTACAGCGTCAATGCGGTGGGTACGGCGGGTTCGCGCGAAGTGAAGTCCGGCTTCTTCGAGTTGTCCGCGCCTGTCCTCAAGCAGCTCGAACTGGCTGCCTCAGGTCGTTTCGACGACTACTCGAGCGGCCAGTCGAACTTTTCGCCCAAGTTCGGATTCAAGTTCACTCCGTTCGAGCAGCTCGCGATTCGTGGCACCTGGTCCAAGGGTTTCCGTATTCCGAGCTTCAATGAGAGCTTCGGTCTGCCCACGACGGGATACGTCACGGCAGCGGTGGATTGCGAGGCTTATGCGGCGTTTTGCGACGCGCATGGAGGCCCCGATTCGCCGTATGTGACCGGCACTTACAGCTTGGGTCTGACGTCGGTCGGCAACCCCGAGCTCGATCCGGAAAAGTCGACGTCCTTCACGGCGGGCCTGGTTTACGAGCCGATCCGAAACGTGAGCTTCACGCTTGATTTCTGGCGTATCGAAGTCAGGGACTTGATTACGAGCATTACGGATACGACCCCTGCAGAAGAGGCGTACTACTCGAGCACCGACGGTCAGGTGGATATCCCGGGTATCTCAGTCCGTCCGGGCGTTCCCGATCCTTCGTTCCCGAACGCGTTGCCGTTGCTCGGCTTCGTCCAGACGTCGTTTGCCAACCAGAACAAAGAGGAGCTCAGTGGCATCGATCTCGGAGCGAACTTCACGTTCCCGCTGGGCGACACGGTAACGCTGCGAAGCGCTCTCGAGGTGTCTTACCTGCAGAAGTTCGACCTTACGCATGACGGTCAAACGGATGAGTACGCCGGTACGTTGAGTCCTTGCAACATCACGTCCTGCTCGGGCGCGCCGAAATATCGCGCCACCTGGCAGAACACGGTGTCATTCGGTAGCACTGACGTGACGCTGACGGGGTACTACACCAGCGGCGTCGACACCGTCGCGCTGGACCTTGGCGGCATCCCGGGTGAATGCGAGAGCAATATCGGCGCCGAGACTGCAGGGTATGCCGACGGGTCGCCCGTGGCGTGCAAGACGAAGGCGATCTGGAACGCAGATCTGACCGTTCGTCACACGTTCCAGGAGAAGTACACGGTGTATGCGGACATCCTCAACGTGTTCGACATCGAGCCGGACTTCGATCCCGCCGCTGCTTACGGCATCTTCGGGTTCAACCCGGCGTGGAGTGGCCCGAACATCATGGGCCGTTACTTCCGCGTCGGCGTGAAGTTCGACCTGTAAGCAATAGTTAGTTGATGTTGACCGGGGCGGCTCTTTAGTGAGCCGCCCCTTTTTTTGTCCCGGCCTTCCTCGCGCGCGGCGGACTGGCCGGTCCATCTAACGGTCGCGCTTGACCCGGGTCGAAACGCCGTCCCGCGTGACGAGCACGTACGAGCCCAGTGTCGCCTTCCTCAATGTGATGTTGTCGCCGACCGCGACGCGCACGTCGCTCTTGTTCTGCGACTGCGACCAGACCGTACCGTTGTCGAGAGTGACGATGAACCGCCCGTTGCTGCGCACACTCAACTGCACGACCGTCGCGGGAATGACCGTGAACGACGGCACGCGTTCTTCCTTGCGAGCCTCCTCGCGAGTCCAGCCCTCCCCGGTACGCGGCTGTAATACACCCGGGGGCGGATTTTCTCCCGCGAGGGCATCGGCAGGCGTGATACAGAGCCCCAGGAACAAGACCGCCACGTGCGTGGAAGAACGCATTTCCGCAGCGTACGCCCGTCGGGAGAGGACCGGGAACGGCTCGTCGCAACGTGTGACCCGACGGGCGCAAACCAGTGGGCTCGCGACCAGGGCGGTTGGTGGTCCCGGGCAGCCCGGACTACCATGCCGCGCAGCGCCGGATGGCATGCGTAGCGGGAGTTTTCATGCGTAAGCACGCGATTGCAGTAGCGGCGATCTTGTCAGCTGCCGGCGCCAGGGCCGATGCGACGGATGCGCAGGTTCCGGTGGAGCTGCGCAGTTGCATCACCATCAAGCGCAATACCGAGCGACTGGCTTGTTTCGATCGTGGCATCGAAGCCTTGCGGGGGCTGGCGATCGCAAGCGCTGACGCACCGGGCGCAGAATCGAGTTTCGGACTGTTCGCGCAGGCGCGGACGCAGGGGAATGCCGACGGCCCCGCGCGCGCGGATGTAGAAGCACTGGGCGCACGCGTCGTGGCGATCGCGAAAGCCGCCGATGGGTCCGCCATCCTCGAGCTCGACAACAACCAGAGCTGGCGCCAGATCAGCGGCAGCGCCACGCTGTTGCTCAAGATCGGCGACGCCGTGGTGATCCGGCGCGCGGCGCTCGGATCGTTTCAACTGTCGACTCCCAACGGCCGGACGGCGAAAGTGAAGCGCGTGCGCTAGGTCGCGACGGTCAAAGCGTTTCCTTCGTTCCGAACCAGCAGTTGAACGCCACGGTGATGCGCTCGCCGTCGCCTTCGAACGGCTTGACGTCGTGCAGCACGCCGGATGGGAACAGGACCAGATGGCCGGCTTCCATGCGCAGACTGCGCAAGCCGCTGGCAAAGCCGCCGCTGAAGCGCGCGTTTCCGGCATCGACATGCATGTGCGCGGCCAGCATCGGGCTCACGAAAGTCAGTGCTCCGCTGTCGCGTTTTTCCGCGCCCGAGCTGCCTGGATCGACGCAGTACACGCCCGACCAAGTTGCGTTTGGATGGTTGTGCAGCCCGAAGAAGCCACCGCGCCGCGTGACGTGAAACCAGGCATCGTTGTAGATGAGGAGCTGCGCACGAAAGGCCGCGTCATATCCGTTGAGGTCGCAGACCACTCGCAGCAGTTCCGACCAGCAGAATTCCTTGAGTTCCTGCACCGGTTCGTCCGGCCAGCGGAACAGATCGAAACGGCTTTCGAAAACCGCCGCGTTGCGCTGCGTGATCGGCCGCGAGTTCGCATACGTCGCGCCCCCGCTTGAGCGCTCCAGGAACAGCGCACGCAGCCTGGCATTCAGGGACGCCGGATCGGGATGGCGCGCGAACGCAAAGGGGACGGCGAAAAACGGGACAATGTCGGCCATGCACCGAGTTTAACCAGAGTGAGAAAAAACGGCGGGCCGGAGCCCGCCGTTCGAGCGAGGAATTCCCGGTCAGAACTCCGCGCCGATTGTCAGGAACACCTGGCGGCCGAGCGCATCGTAGGCCTGCGGCCACGTGTTGCCGTTGCACGGACCGGTCGGACAGGTGCTGCTGCCGTTGAGCGGCGGATCCTTGTCGAGCAGGTTGTTCGCGCCCAGGCGCACGGTGTACTTCTCGAACAGCGTCACCGCAGCCGACAGGTCGACGTAGCTGCGCGCTCCCAGCACCTGGTCGGTGGGCAGCGGACCTGTGCTGAGCTCACCGAACAATGCGAGGTCGGGGCTGAACTCGATGTCGCGTTTCGCCTCACCGTAATAGCGCCACCCCAGGCTCACGTCGATTCCGCTCCACGGCGTCGTCCAGGTGACATCCGCCTTGTGGCGCCACTCGGCGACCGGCGCGCCATTCGGAGTGCCCGAAGTGCAGATGCCGCCGTACAGACCGACGCAGTCGTAGCTGAAGCCGCCGCCCAGCGTGGTCTCGAACTTGTCGAGATACGTGCCGACCATCGACAGGCGCAGCTTGCCCGCATTCCCGATTTCGAAGCCGTAGCTCACGTCGACATCCACGCCGCTGGTTTCGATCTTGCCGAGATTCTCGAGCGTGTCGACGACGAAGCCCCCGGTGGACTCCCACAACGATCCCTGCGGATCGCGATTGACCTTGCCGCAGGCCGTCGCATCGGCGGTCAACGCGCAGGTCAGCAGTGTCAGGTCCGCGTTCGGTTGCTGGATCGGGTCGTCGATCTTGATCGAGTACCAGTCCAGGTTCACGCGCAGCCCGGGCGCAAAGTCCGGCTGCAATTCGATGCCGAAGGAAATCGTGTCCGCTTCCTCCGGTTTCAGATCGGCATTGCCGCCGATGAACCCGTTGTACTGCGCGGCCGGGTTGGCCTCGAGGTTGCCATACTGGCCGGCGGTCACGCCCGTGTTGGCGCACTGCTCGGGTGTGAGGCCCGGGTCATCGCCGGTGCAGGGATCGATCGTGCCGTCGAGCGACACCTGCTGCGTCGCGAACAACTCGTAGATGTTAGGCACGCGCACGGCGTGCTGAAAACTGCCGCGCAGGCGGATCGAGTCGATCGGCGACCATTCGAGGCCAGCCTTGTACGTGTTGGTGCTCGCCTCGAACCCACCCGAATAGTCCGAGTAGCGATAACCGAGCTCCGCCGACAGCGACTTGGTGATCGGCACGCGGCCCTCGAAGAAGATTTCCTTCGCGTTGTAGGAACCCGCGAGTGGCAGGGTCGCGCCACCTTGCCCGGCGCCATCGCCGGCGATGTAGTTGCCGTCCGGCTGGAAGTCGGTTTCGACTTCGCGGTATTCGGCGCCGATGTTGATCATCACGCCGTCCTCGGCCGAGCCGAATTTGAGGCCGTACTGACCGAGGTCGCCGGTGAACGAGGTCTGCACGACGCGCTCGGTGACTTCACCGACCGAGATCAGCGGAATCTGTACGTAGTCGAGTTGCGCCTGGTCGATGGCGCCGGGTGTGTACACGTTGTACGGAACGCACAGCGGGTCCGTTCCGTTCACGGCCGAGCGGCACGCCGGCTGGCCGGTGAGCGGATCGGTGATGACATCGAGAGCGCGGCCCGTGCGCGCGATCGAGAAGTCATTGTTGTACGTGTTGCTGATGCGCGAGGTTCCCTGGAACAACGACGCGTCGTAAGTCCACGCTCCGGTCAGCGCTCCCTTGACACCGATGCCGCCGCGGTACGCCTCGTGATTCAATTCCTGCGCGCGGCCGCCGCCTTCTATGTTGCGGCGGCGGAATTCGATCTGCGTATCGTCGTCTGCGGTGAGGCCGAAGTCGCCGCAGAATGCCGCGAATTCCGCGTCGCCCCACAGCGGGTTGGCGCAGCTCACGGTGTATTTCTGCAGGAAGATTCCGCTCGGCGCGATCTGGGAATTCGATTCGTCCTTTAGGAACATGAACTCGCCGTAAACCTCAGCGTGTTCGTTCATCTCGAAATTGAGGAAGGTGCCGGCGGTGTAGCGCTGATTCGGGCGCTGGTAGTAATTCAACGGGCCGAAGTTGTACGGAATCGGAGTGCCTTCGCCGAAGTTGAAGTCTTCGTCGTACGTGTAGTTCGTGACGAAGGGATGCAGCGGATCGTTCGGGTCGACCGAGCGGAAGCGGACCGGGAACGCGGTACTCGACCCGCCGCATTCGAACGTATCGCCCGAGTTGTAGGTGCAGGAGCTGTAGTCGTACGAGCTCTGCAGCACCGGGTCGGTATCGCGATACGTGGCGTAGAACGTGGCGTTGCCGCGGTCGTCCGCGAAATTCGAACCGACCGTGAAAGAGAACGTCTTGTCGTAGCCGCGGTTGACGGTGCCGCCCGGCAGTTGATAGCCGGCCTCTTCGACGACCTCCTGCGACTTCTTGTCGTCGTTCCTGTGGTTGTAGAAGCTGTAGCCGCCGTTGATCCGCACGCCTTCGAACTTCCTGTTGATGATGAAGTTCACCACACCGCCGACCGCATCGGCGCCGTACACGGACGAAGCGCCGCCGGTCAGCAGCTCGACGCGCTCCACCAGTGCCGTCGGGACCATGTTGATGTCCGAGGCGAAGCCGGTGCTCGTACCCGAACTACCCGGATCGCCCGGGCCAAGACGGCGGCCGTTGATCAGCACCAGCGTGCGATTGGAGCCGAGGCCGCGCAGGTTGACGGTCGCGGTACCGTTCGATCCGTTCGAAACATTGGCGCCCTGCGAGGAGAACACCTGCGGAAGTTCGTTGATGATGTCTTCGATCGTGCTGCGGCCCGTGCGCGCGACCTCTTCGGCCGTCATCGACGTGACCGGGCTGATGCTCTGCAGATTCGGCGAGACGATGCGCGATCCGGTCACGACGACGGTTTCGACCACATCGGCATTTTCGGCGGCTTGATCCTGCGCCACGGCGCTGGTGATTCCGCCGGTCACGCAGGCACCCATGAAGAGTGCGCGGCGAACGGCGCGGGCGATCTCGGAGTTGTGAGTCACGGTAATCTCCTGAAACTTTTGATGAATTGGAAAGCGTGTCGCCGCGCAGCCGACGGTCAGTCGTTGCGCTTCAACAACTAGTCCCCTTGTACGACGCATGCATTAATTGCCGATCCTAGTGGCGAAATAGTAAACACTGTTGTTAAGGTACAACGCTTCGGTCTGGCGCAAATGTTCGACGGCTCGTCGACTCTTGCCGATCAGATAGACGTCACGGCCGTCTCATACCGGTCGATTTCCTGCCAACGGAATTGCCGCTGATGAATTCATCAACCGATGTCGGAACGCTGCGCGCGGTCAGGGACGCGCTGCGGGAATCCGGCGCCAGCGTTGCCGCCGAACTGGCGCAACGCGCCATCGGTCAGGGCACGGTGCATCCGTTCCTGTTCAACGTGGTCGCGTTACAACTGGAAGCCGACGGGAAGTTGTCAGACGCCGCGGAGAACCTGCGGCGCGGTCTCGCGCTGGCCGACGACGACGTGGGTTGCCTGCATGCGCTCGGTCTGCTTGCGCTGCGGCTCGAGGAGCCGGACGAGGCGCGCGCCTGTTTCGAAAGGGTCGTCGAGCTGCGGCCGGAATTCGCGCCTGCCCACGTCGGCCTGGGCCAGGCACTGGAAACCGCGGGATTACTGCCGGCGGCCGAGGCGCGGTTCAAACATGCGCTGGCGTTGCAGCCGGGCAATCTGCTCGCCGAAGCGGGGCTCGCGGCCATTCTCGGGCGGCGCGGCGCGCATGCCGCGGCGCGCGAGTGCGCGCATCGCGTCCTGTCCGCGCAGCCTAACTATCCGCCCGCCGCGCTGGTGGCGGCCGAATCCGACATCGCGCTCGGCGAAGCCGCCCGGGCCGAAACCGCGCTGCAGCGCCTGCTGGCGGATCCGCGACTCGACGCGGTGGAGCGCTCGCTGGCCTTGAGCGTCCTGGGAGATGCATTCGACCGGCAACGGCGCGAGGCAGAGGCGTTTGCCACGTATGCGGAGTCGAACCGCCTGCGGCACGCACACTACGCACCCAGGTTCGGCGCACGCGGCACCCTGCAGTACGCCAATGACCTGCGTGCCTGGTTCCGCAGACATCCGCCGCGCGATCTGCTGTCTCTGGTGCCACCCGAGTTGCCGCCTTCGCCGGCGAGCGGACACGTCTTTCTGATCGGATTCCCCCGATCCGGCACGACGCTGCTCGAGCAGGTGCTGGCGGCCCACCCGTTCGTGGCAGCGCTCGAGGAGCGCGAGACATTGGCGGAGGCCGTGCGCGAGTTCATGCGGACTCCGGCCGACCTCGCGCGGCTCGGCCTCGCGACCGAAGCGCAGCTTGCTCCGCTGCGTGAAAACTACTGGCGGCGCGTCGCGCAGGCCGGTGTCGTCCTGCAGGGCAATGTGTTCGTCGACAAACATCCGCTCAACGGGCTCAAACTACCGCTCATCGCGCGGCTGTTCCCCGGGGCGCGCATCGTGGTCGCCTTGCGCGATCCCCGCGACGTCGTCTGGAGCTGTTTTCGCCGGCGCTTCCGCATGAGCGCGCCGTACTACGAACTGCTCACGCTCGAAGGAGCTGCCGGTCTGTATGACGCGGTGATGGATCTGACCCAGGAATTGATTCCCGCGCTGCAGCTGCGCGCGTATTCCATCCGGCTCGAAGCGCTGGTTGCCGACTTCGATCGTGAAGCCGCGGGTGTTTGCGATTTCCTCGGCCTCGAATTCAACCCGCAGATGCGTGAATTCGCGGCACGCGCCCGCGGCGTGGCGACGGCGAGCGGCGCGCAGATCGCGCGCGGGCTCAACACCGCGGGCACGGGTGAATGGCGCCGATATGCCACGCAGCTCGCCCCGGTCCTGCCGGTGCTCGAGCGATGGGTCGCGCACTTCGGCTACGGGGCGGCCACGGGCGCCGCCCCCTCGAAGCCGACTGGTTAGTTCAGCACGCGCAGGACGACGCGCCGATTGTCCTGGCGCCCGGCATCCGTGGTGTTGCTCGCGATCGGCTGCCGCTCACCGTAACCGCGCGAGGTCAGCGTGTTCGCCACGCCGCCATCCTGCAGGTACTTGAGCACCGTCGCGGCGCGCCGCGCGGACAGCTCGAGATTGTAGGCGTCCGAGCCGCGGCTGTCGGTGTGACCGGCAACCTCGATCCGGATATCCGGATATCGCTTGAGTGTCGCGATGGCGCCTTCGAGCACCGGAATGCTTTCCGGCAGCAGGTCGGCCTTGTTGGTCTCGAACACCACGCCGGGTAGTTTGATCTCTTCCTTGAACGAGCAACCGATGGCGTCCACGCGATCGCCCTTGGGCGTGTCCGGGCACTTGTCCGCGCTGTCGACGACGCCGTCTGCGTCGCTGTCGAGTTCGCAACCCTTCTCGTCGACCTTCGCGCCGGCGGGTGTGTTGGGGCACTGGTCACGGCTGTCACCGACCCCATCGCCGTCGCTGTCGAGTTCGCAGCCGGTGGCATCGACCTTGGCGCCCGCGGATGTGCCCGGGCATTTGTCGATGTCGTTGGTCACGCCGTCGCCATCGTCATCCTGCGGCAGCGGGCAGCCGTTGCTGTCGACCGCGGTGCCGGCCGGCGTGTTGGGGCACTTGTCCAGATCGTCGGTGACGCCGTCGCCGTCGGTGTCGAGCACGCGGCGCACGGGTGTACCGCCCCACGCAAACTGGATGCCGAGACCGGCGACGTAGTCGACGGGATTGTCGACCGAGGACTTGTGATCCGTGATGCTGCGGCGCGCACCCAGGTCGGCGCGCAGCTGGATGGCCGTGCCGTCGCTGCGCGGAGCGCCGAGATCGATCAACAGGCCGACGCCGTACAGCGCGGCGAGATTGGAATCGTCATCGCCCGGGCTCTCGTCGCTCTTGACGTGTCCGACTCCGACGCTGAGAAAGGGATTCACGCGGCCTTCGCGATAGAACACGCGATTGAGCGACAGCGCGAGGCCGCGCAGGTCCAGCGAGGCGTTCCCCGGCTGGTCGTGTTTGGACGCGAAGCCCGACAGCTGCAGATCCCAGTCCGGATTGAGCGTGCGGCCGAATGCCAGCGTGTAACCGGCGTCGTCGTCCGCGACGCGTGCGTCATCGAGCCACAGTGCATTGACCTCGGGAGCGATGTACCAGCTGCCAACCGGCGCGCCAGCCGATGCAGTTCCGGTCGTGAATGCGGCGGCGCACGCTGCCAGCATCAGAGTGCCGATTCTCTTCATGGTTTTGCTCCCCTAATAATCCCTGGTGAAGTGGCGGCGATCATATCCGACACCCCCTTGCAGGGGATATGAGCTCTAGTGAGTCAGGAGCGCGGAATGGATTACTCGTTGCCCCGGGTGCAGTCCGAGTCTGCGCGCCTCACCACCCGCAATTTCGAGCACCGCGAGCGCGGGATCCTTGCTGCGAATGATGTCAAGAGAATGTGGCTTCGTCTGTTCGACTATCTGCTGGATGTGGCCGCGCGCATCGATGAACACCATGTCGAGCGGGATGTAGGTGTTCTTCATCCACATGCTGATGGGCTGCGGCGACTCATGCACGAACAACATGCCGCGCAGGTCGGGCAGGCCGCGTACGAACATGAGTCCTTGCGACTGCCGTTGCGGATTGTCCGCCAGCCAGACCTGGAAAACATGTTTGACCTTCTTGCCCTCGCTGATTTCGAGCTTGCCGCTCGGAAATGACGCGAGGTCTTCGATCGGTCCGCTCTGCGCGAAGGCCCCCGCACCCAGGACGAGGCAGAACGCGCCGAGCAGCGCGCGGCGCAGCAGATCAGGGTGTCTTGGTTGTCGCATCGCGGTCATCGTCTCCGAATTCTATGCGACCTGCAAAATCGAAACTGGTGAGGAAGACCCGCTCCCCGCGCGACAGGCTCGTGGCCGGCCCCAGGCAGAATCCGCGCGCCACCACGCGGTAGATGGCCCGGCCCTCGCCGAGCGTTTCAACGCGCTGCTGCATCAGTTTGTCCACCGTGCATTTGTCGTCGCCCTGAGTGGCGAAGACGCGTTTTTCGCCTTCGAACAGAATGGTGACGTTGGTGCGTAGCGCCTCGCCATCGCGGCCTTCGCCGACGCCGCCGATGCCGAACACCATGCGGATGCGCCGCCCGTCGCCCCGGTCGGGGCCGGCGATGCTGACGCGTACGCCATTGCCGGAAGGCCTCGGGCCGCCTTCGCATTGCATCTGTGCGTTCTGCCAGTCGAGATCGAGTGTCAGCGCGCCGCGCATGCGCGCGCGCAGATAGCCGTCGCCCGCCGCGAAACAGCCGCCGTTGTCAGCCGCCGGGGCCGGCGCGTCGGACGAATTTGCAGGCGGAATGGCCGACGCGTCGTGAGTGAAAATGAGCGCCGCTGCGAGACCGAGATACCAAGCGCGATGAGGCATGCGTGTACGGTAGCACGCGCTCTATACTGCAAAAAAACAGAGGTTCAGATGGCCAAACGTCCCGCACGCGCAACTTCCGGCCGCTACGTGAGCCGGCTCACCAGCGGCACACTCGCCGTCATCATGGCGGGTGGTCGTGGTGAACGCCTCAAGGGACTCACCGAACATCGCGCCAAACCCGCGACGCCGTTCGGCGGCAAGTTCCGCATCATCGATTTCGTGCTGTCTAACTGCGTGAACTCCGGCATCCGGCAGATCACCGTGCTCACGCAGTACAAGGCGCAGTCGCTCATCCAGCACATCCATCGCGGCTGGGGCTACATGCGCGGCGAGTTCGGCGAGTTCGTCGAGGTGATCCCCGCGCAGCAGAAGACCGGCGCGCATTGGTATCGGGGCACGGCCGATGCGGTCTACCAGAACATCGACGTCATGCATTCGCATCGGCCGAAACACGTGCTCGTGCTCGCCGGCGATCACATCTACAAGATGGACTACGGTCCGATGATCGCCTACCACGTCGAGAAGGGCGCCGACATCACGGTCGGAGTGGTGGAGGTGCCGATCGTCGAAGCCAAGGAGTTTGGCGTGCTGACCGTGACGGAGTGGAATCGCGTCACGCGCTTCGTCGAAAAATCCCTGACTCCCGATCCCATGCCGGGCCGTACCGATGTCGCCCTGGCTTCGATGGGCATTTATGTGTTCAACCCGGAGCTGCTCGAGAAGCTGCTGCTCGAAGATGCCGCGGACGAGAAATCCAAGCACGATTTCGGCAAGGACATCATCCCCAAGGCCATCGAGAAGCTGCAGGTCTTTGCCTATCCATTTCGCGACGTTAAGACGCGTGCGCAGTCTTATTGGCGCGATGTTGGAACAATCGACGCCTTCTACGAGGCGAATCTCGAGCTCGTCTGGGTCAATCCCGAACTCAACATCTATGACGAAGACTGGCCGATCTGGACCTACCAGGCGCAGACGCCGCCGGCCAAGTTCGTGCTCGATGAAGACGGCCGCCGCGGAGTCGCGATCAATTCGCTGGTGTCGGGCGGCGCGATCATCTCCGGCGCCACGGTTCGCGAGTCACTGCTGTTCTCGGGTGTACGCGTCGAGGAGCGCTCGGTCGTCGAACGCTCGGTCATCCTCCCTGACGTGCTGATCGGTCAGAACTGCCAGGTCCGCAACGCCATCATCGACGCGGGCTGCGAACTGGCGAGCGGAACGCGTATCGGCTTCGATCCCGCAGAAGACGCCAAACGTTTTCTCGTGACCGAAAAGGGTGTCGTGCTGGTGACGCCGGACATGCTGCATGCGTGATCGCCTGCCGCGCCGGGCGGCTCTGCTCGCGATCGCGTGCCTTGCATTTGCCGGCTGCGGTGCGTTACCCAAACTCGAGGCGCCGAAGCTTTCGGTGGTGTCGATGAAGATGCAGAGCGCGGACATTTTTTCGCAACGGCTGCAGGTACGCATGCGCGTGCTGAATCCCAACGCGCGCGAGTTGCCGATCAAGGGCATCGAATACCGGATCGAGGTCAACGATGCGCAGCTGGCGCAGGGCCTGACCGACACACCTTTCGTGGTGCCGGCGATGGGCGAGGCGGAGTTCGATGTGCAGGTAACCGCGAATCTCGCCGGCGCTCTGGCCAAGTTCCTGGCGCGGCGCGGCGGATCGCAGGACACGCTCGACTACCGGCTGATCGGCAGCGTCGCGTTATCGAGCGGCTTGCTGCGGCGGATTCCGTTCGATGAGCGCGGCAGCGTCAAGCTGAAGTAGCTCGGCGAAGAGTTTCAGGTATTCGTCGGCCTGGGTCTCCCAGGAAAAATCGCAGACCATCGCGTTCTGGACCATGCGTTCCCACAACGCGGGTTGCAGGTACCACTTCATTGCCGTGTCGAGCGCCCAGGCCATCGCCGTCGCATCGAAGTCGTTGAACACGATGCCCGTGCCGGTGCCCGTCGCCGGGTCGAAGTGCGTCACCGAATCCGCCAGCCCGCCGGTGTGGCGCACGATCGGCACCGTGCCGTAGCGCAGGCTGTACATCTGGTTGAGCCCGCAGGGCTCGTATTGAGACGGCATGAGGAATGCGTCGCTCGCACCTTCGATCCAGTGCGCCAGGCTTTCATCGTAGCCGCCGTAAAACCAGGCGCGGCCCTTGTACCGGGTAGCGAGGCCCGAGAAGAATTTCTCGTAGACGGCATCGCCGTTGCCGACCACCGCGACACGCACGTCGTTGTCCTGCAGCAGCTTCGGCAAGGTATCGGTCAGCAGGTCGAAACCCTTCTGCGGCGTCAGGCGGCTGACGATGCCGAACAGCGGCACGCGGCCGCGCGTGGGAGTCATGCTCTGGCGCAGCAGGAAATTGCGCTTGAGCTCGGCCTTTTTCACAAGGGTTGCCGGATCGAAATGGATCGGCAGATAGTGATCGTGGCGCGGGTCCCACTCTTCGTAGTCGACGCCGTTGAGGATGCCGCGCACCGCGCCGCCGCGCGAGGCGAGCGCCTGTTCCAGCCCCATGCCGTAACGCGGCGTGGTGATCTCGCGCGCGTAGGTCGGGCTTACCGTGGTGACCGCATCGGCATGCAGGATGCCGGTTTTCAAGGCGTTGATGCCGCCGGCCTTGAGGTCGTCCTGGTGCAGTAGATAGACATCGGCGCCGAGATCGAGATCGCCGACGTCGGTGGCGGAGAAGCCGCCCTGGTAGCCGATGTTGTGGATGGTCATCACGGATTTCGTACCGGCGAACACCGGATCGTTCCGGTAGTTCGAGCGCAGCCACAACGGCGCGAAGGCGGCATGCCAGTCGTGCGAGTGGACGATGTGGGGTTTGAAATTCATGCGCCGGCAGCATTCGAGCGCGGCGCGGGTCAGCACCAGGAAGCGGCGATGTTCGTCAGGGTCGTTGGTGTAGAGCTTGGGGCGGGCGTACAAAGCGTCGGATTCGATCAGGTAGACGGGCGTGGCCGAGCCAGGCAGCAGGGCGCGCCAGATGTCCACGATGTATTCCCGGCTGCCGGTGCGAATGGCCAGGCCCTGCAGACCCTCGACGCGCCTGACGTCGAGATTGGCACGGGCGATCTGCGCATAAAACGGCACGAACAGCCGTACATCGTGGCCATTGGCGGTCAACTTGCGTGACAGGGCGCTGGCGACATCGGCCAGCCCGCCGGCTTTGGCGAGGGGAACGACTTCCGACGCGATGGCGCAGATGGATAGTTTCACGGGCGGGCATTCTAGCCATGTAAGCCCGCTGGTAGCATGGCGCCAAGTCTCTTCCCATGCATCGCGTACTCATAATCCTCACGGCGATCGTGCTCGTGGTGGGCTCTCTCGCCGTCGGTACCCTGACGGCAGACCTGCCGTTTTGGCGACGCGCCTTCGATCTGCCGCTGGCGTCGAGCGAGAACTACTTTCCGACCCTCGATGTCGGCCGGCCCGCCACGGGCGCGGTCACGGCCGTGGACCCGGCGCGCAATTCGGTGGAGCCCGCGGCCCTCGCGGCCGCGGCGGACTCCGCGCGCGCGGCCGGCGCCGCCGCCTTGTTAGTCGCGCGGCGCGGGGAGCTGCAGTACGAGGAATATTTCCAGGGCGGTGACGGCTGGCGCGCGCTGCGGCCGGCCGACTTCCTCGCCCGGCCGCTGGCCGCGTTGGCGGTGGGCATGACGCTCGCCGATGGGCGCGTCAAATCGCTGGACGATCGGCTCGCGAAATACCTGCCCGAGTGGCAAGGCGATCCGCGCGGCCGCATCACGCTGCGCCAGCTGTTGAACGAAACCAGCGGTCTCGCGCAAGGCGCCGACGCCGCACGGGTGCTCGGATCGCATCCGTTTGCCGACTGGTCGCGGCTGCCGGATTTCGCGACCGCGCGCGGCGTGCGCTTGTTGTTAGGCAACGATTTCGAGAGCACCGCGCTCGCATTCGAGCTGCACCACGAACCCGGCGGATTCTTCAACCTGTCGGCGGTGAACACGCAACTCGCGGCCGTCATCGTCGAGCGCGCCGCGGGCCTGCCGTACGAACGATTCCTCGAACGGCGGCTGCTCGCGCCGGCCCACCTGTTCCACATCCAGTTGCAGATGGACCGCCGCAGCGGCATGCCGGCCGCGCATTGCTGCCTGCGCGCGGTGGCGCGCGACGTGCTCGCCATCGGCGAGCTGTTGCGCAATGACGGCGCGGCCGCGCAAGGCGGGCGCGTGTTGCCCGTGGGTTGGGTGAAGGAAATGCTCAAGGGATCGCGCGCGAATCCGGAGTTTGGCCTGCAGCTGGAACGCATGAACGGCGCGCAACTGGAGATCTGGCATCTGGGCGGTGAACTCGGCGGAGCCGTGTGGATCGTGCCATCGCGGGATCTCACGGTGGTGGCTCTCGCGGATCGCGACGTACGCCTGGGCGACGCATTGCTTGCGCCGCTGCTCGGGGCGCTGCGCAAGTAACGGGTCGCGCCCCGGCGCGCCGGTCCGCAGAATGTGGGCCATGGATATGAGAGCCACTTCCGTCACCGATGGTTTTGTCGACAGCCGCGAATTCGCGCGCATGACGCGCGCCATCGAATTCATCGAGCACGAATTCCAGCGCCAGCCCCGGCTCGCTGAAATCGCCAGACACGTCGGCCTCTCCGGATTTCATTTCAACCGGCTGTTCCGCCGCTGGACGGGACTCACACCGAAGCAATATCTCGGTGAGGTCACGAGCCGCGCGGCCCGTTCCGCCTTGCACAGTGAGCCCTCGGTTCTCGATGCCGCCCACGCCGTGGGCCTGTCCGGCGGCGGACGATTGCACGATCTGACCGTGACGCTGGACGCCATGACGCCGGGCGAATTCCGCGCGCATGGCGAGGGCGTGCACATCCGGCATGGAGTTACCGACTCGCCCTTCGGCTCGGTGTTCGTAGCGGAAACTCCGCGAGGTTTGAGCCGCCTGGCGTTCGTGGACGGGCGCGGCGCGGCGGCCGAGCTGCGCGAGTTGCGCGATATGTTTCCCAAGGCGCGGTTCGAGCGCGATGACGCGCACGCGGCAGAGCTCTCGCAGATCATCTGGGGTAACAAATCTGCAACCTTGCCGCTCGCGGTCTGCGGTACCAATTTTCAGGTGCAGGTGTGGCGCGCATTGCTCGAACTCGAACCGGGCGCTACGGTCTCATACAGCGCGTTGGCCCGGCAGCTCGGAGTTTCGAAGGGAGCACGCGCCGTGGGTAATGCGGTGGGCGCCAACCCGATCGCCTGGGTCATCCCCTGTCATCGAGTGCTGCGAACGGGTGGTGCGCCCGGCGGATATCGCTGGGGCGTCGCGCGTAAACAGATGATTCGCCGCTGGGAAGAACGGCGCGTCGGGGTGTCATAACTTTTTGATTCCGTTGATGTGCCGGCATGTTGGCGGTGCCATAATTGCCGCCCGCAAAAACAGGGCCCGCCGGTTACACGATGTCAGAGCAGCGCAATTTCGTAACGCCTATCAGTATTGCCGTGGCGGTCCTGTGCGCTGGCTGGGCTATCTACGCGACCCAGCACAAGCCGGCGGCGGGTGCGGGTGCCACGCCGGGCGGCGCCGCGCGCGGCAGCGCGGCGGTGCGCGTGACGCTCGCGCCGGTGCGCAGCGAACGCGTTTCGCAGAGGCTCGAAGCGCTCGGCAACGCGCGCGCCAACGAATCGGTCGACATCAGCACCAAGATTTCGAACATCGTCACCGCGATCCGCTTCCGCGACGGCGAACGCGTGCAGCGCGGGCAGGTGCTGGTGCAGCTCGATGACGCGCAGGCGCGCGCCGACGTCGCCGCGGCGCAGGCCGTGCTCACCGAAAGTGAAAGCCAGTACAACCGCAGCCGCGAATTGATGAACACGCAGGCCCTGTCGAAATCGAATTTCGATCAGCTCGAAGGCACGCTCAAGGCCAACCGCGCGCGGCTCGGCGCCGCCACCGCGCGCCTCGAAGACACCGTCATCCGCGCGCCGTTCTCCGGGCGCGTCGGCCTGCGGCGCGTCAGCGTCGGCACATTGATCAGTCCCGGCGACGTGATCACCACGCTCGACGACACCAGCGTGATCAAGCTCGATTTCTCGGTGCCGGAAAATTTCCTCGCCTCGTTGCGCGAGGGATTGTCGGTACGCGCAACCGCGCCTGCCTTTCCGGGCCGCAGTTTCGCAGGCAAGGTCGCGAGCATCGATTCACGTGTCGACGTGGCCACACGCGCCGTCACCGTGCGCGCGCTGCTGGCCAACGATGACGGCGCGCTCAAGTCCGGCATGTTCCTCAACGTGTCGCTGGCCAACGATGAACGCGCGGCGCTGCTCATTCCCGAGGAGGCACTGACTCCCGAAGCCGAGCGGCAGTACGTGTTCGTGGTGGCCGACGGCAAGGCCGAGCGGCGCGAGGTGCACATCGGCGGGCGCCAGCCCGGCACGGTCGAGATCATCACCGGGCTCGAGGCCGGCGAACGCGTGGTCGTCGAAGGCACGCAGAAGATCCGCGACGGTTCGCTGGTCACCGCCAACGAGCGCGCGCCCACCGAACCGGTGGCGGCGAACGAAGCACACGAGGCCAACGCGACGCCCGCGAGCATCCGGCAATGATGCTCTCGGATGTATCGGTGCGGCGGCCCGTGTTCGCGACGGTGCTGTCGCTGCTGTTGTTCATCCTCGGTCTCGGCGCCATCACGCGCCTGTCGCTGCGCGAATTTCCCGACATCGAGCGGCCCGTGGTGAACATCGAGACGCGTTACCGCGGCGCCTCCTCGGACGTGGTCGAGTCGCGCATCACGCAGATCATCGAAAACGAGATCTCCGGCATCGAGGGCGTGGAGCGGTTGAACTCGGCCAGCCGCGACGAGCGCTCGCAGATCAACGTCGAATTCACGCTCGAGCGCGATCTCGACAGCGCGGCCAACGACGTGCGCGAGCGCCTGTCGCGCGTGGCCGCGCGCCTGCCGCTCGAAGCCGATCCGCCGCAGATCACGAAAGTGGATAGCTCGGCCGAACCCATCATCTTCCTCAACGTCACGAGCACCGAGCGCAACGTGCTCGAGCTCACCGACTACATGTCGCGTTATCTCGTCGACCAGTTCTCGACGCTCGAAGGCGTGGCCTCGGTGCGCCTGAACGGCGCGCGCCGCTACGCGATGCGTGTGTGGCTGTCGCGCGAGAACCTCGCGGCGCGTCAGCTCACCGTGACGGACATAGAGAGTTCGCTGCTGCGCGAGAACGTGGAGATTCCCGCCGGCCGGCTCGAATCGAGAGAACGCGAATTCACGCTGCGTACCGACACCAACCTGCGCACCGAGGAGGACTTCCGCAACCTGGTAGTCGGCCGGGGTCCGGACGGATATCTCGTGCGGCTCGGAGAGGTCGCCGAAGTGCGCCTCGCCTCCGACGACGATCGCAGCATCTCGCGTTCCAACGGCCTCATCGGCCTGTCGATGGCGATCATTCCGCAATCCAAGGCGAACGTGCTCGCGACGTCGAACGCGGTGAAAGAACGGCTGGTCCAGGTGCGCAACACGCTGCCGAAGGACATGACGATCGAGATCAACATCGACAACGGCGAGTTCATCGCCGCGTCGCTGCAGAACGTGGTCAAGGCGTTGTCGGAAACGCTGATCCTCGTGCTGATCGTGATTTTCCTGTTCCTTGGTACCGCGCGCGCGACGCTGATTCCCGCCGTCACGATCCCGGTATCCATCATCGCCGCGGCGATCGTGATGCTGGCGCTCGACTACTCCATCAATACGTTGACGCTGCTCGCGGCGGTGCTCGCCATCGGTCTGGTCGTCGACGACGCCATCGTCGTGCTCGAGAACATCGTGCGGCGCATCGAGGGCGGCGAGAATGCGTTGCTCGCTTCGATCAACGGATCGCGGGAAATCGGCTTCGCGGTCGTCGCGACCACGCTCGTACTCATGGCCGTGTTCATCCCGGTGTCGTTCATGACGGGCGACACCGGCCGGTTGTTCGGCGAGTTCGGCGTGACCGTGGCCGCGGCCGTCGGATTCTCGGCCTTCGTCGCGTTGAGCCTCACACCCATGATGGCGTCGAAGCTGTTCGCCAACGGCATGCCGAAATCGCGCGTGGCCGGCGGCGTGGACCGCGTGTTCCACAATCTCGATGACCGGTACGCGGCGGGATTGCGCCGCGTGCTGCTGGGACGCCGTCCGTTGTGGATCCTCGGTTCGTCACTCGCGCTGTTCGGCCTGCTGGTACTGCTGCTGGTGCGCGGCTGGCCGACCGAGGCGCTGCGGATTCCGACGGAACTCGCGCCGCAGGAAGACCGCGCCATGTTGCGCATCTTCGTCACCGCGCCGGAAGGGTCGAGCATCGGGTATCTCGACCGGCAACTGCGCCAGGTCGAGGAGATCGCGGCGGATGAAGTGACAAACGGCAACGCGCGCCGCGTCAACGTACGCACCGGCGGCTTCGGCCGCGGTGGCGATGTCACCACCGGCATGGTGATCCTGCCGCTCAATCTCTGGGACCAGCGCGACGAGAGTGCCAGCGCGATCTCCGATCGCCTGCGCCACGAGACGCAGGGCATCTCCGGCGCACGCATCAACGTGAACCCGGTGGGCAGTCCGCTCACGCGCAACAGCACGCGGCCGCTCGCGATCGCCATGGGTGGCGGCGACTACGCGGAGATCGTCGAATGGCGCGACAAGGTCATGCAGCGCGTCGCCGCGGAAAATCCGAAGATCCTCAATCTCGAGTCCGACTACCTCGAGCGGCAGCCGCGCGTGATCGTGCAGATCGACCGCAACAAGGCCGCCGATCTCGGCGTTTCGCTGCAGACCGTGGGGCGCACGCTCGAAACCATGCTGGGCGCGCGCATCGTCACCACGTTCGAACGTGCCGGCGAGGAATATGACGTGATGCTCCAGGCGCGCAACACCCAGCGCGCCTCGATCGGCGACCTCGACAATCTGTACGTGCGCTCCGACAAGAACGACGAACTGGTGCCGCTGTCGGCGCTGGTGCGGATCGAGGAACGCGCGGGGCCGACCGAGCTGCGGCGCACCGACCGCATGCGCGCGATCGAGGTCGCGGGCTCATTGGCGCCTGACTACACGCTGGGCGAAGCGGTGACCTACATGGAGAAGGTGATTCACGAGGAAGCGCCCGGCGCCCAGCTCATCTACAACGGCGAGACGTACCAGTACAAGAAATCTGGCGACGCGTTGTGGATCACGTTCGCGTTCGCGCTGCTGGTGGTCTACCTCGTGCTGGCGGCGCAGTTCGAGAGTTTCATCCACCCCATCGTCATCCTGGTGACGGTGCCGCTGGCGCTTTCCGGCGCGTTGCTCGGACTGTGGCTGTTCAATTCCACGCTGAACATCTTCAGCCAGATCGGCTGCATCATGCTGATCGGCATCGCCTGCAAGAACGGCATCCTGATCGTGGAGTTTGCGAACCAGCTGCGTGACCGCGGCGTCGAGTTCCTCGAAGCCATCATCCAGTCGTCGGCCACCCGCCTGCGCCCGGTGCTCATGACCAGCCTGTGCACGGCATTCGGCGCCGTTCCGCTGATGCTGGCCCATGGCGCGGGCGCCGAAAGCCGCCAGTCGATCGGTGCGGCGGTGTTCTTCGGCACCATCGTCTCGCTCGGCATGACGCTGTACGTGGTGCCCGCGCTGTACCTGCTGATCGCGCGCAATACGCGCTCGCCGGAATACATGACGCGGCTCATCGAGGGGCTGCTCGGCAAAGGTGCAATCGCGGGCGCGCGTGGCACGGCCACAACGGCCAGCCCTGCTCAGCAAGAAGCGCATTGAGCGCAGCTGCGGCGTCACGAGCCCGTCATGAAGGGCGAAAACGCCACAGGCGTATTGAACTTATGCCCCCGTTTCGCGCGCTTTTCCGGGGGGCGCTGTCAACCGCAACGTCATCAATTAAGTTTTTGATTTAGCTGCGGATTATGGCGAGCGGCGGAGGCCGTGAAGGGGGGCACTGGTAGACTGGCCGCCGTTCGTACTCCCCCGCGATTCCCATGGCCCAGTCCCCGTACAAGCAGCTCGAGCAGGAATGGAAACGCCTGCACGCCTTCCGTGGCGCCATGGCCGTACTTCGCTGGGATGCCGCCGTGATGATGCCGCGAGGCAGCGCCGACGTACGCGGCGAACAGCTGGCGGCGCTCGAAACCGAATACCACGCGCTGGTCACATCGCCGCGTATCACCCGCCTGCTCGATCGCGCGCAGGCCAACACCGCGAACCTCGAGGATTGGCACATCGCCAACATGCGCGAGATGCGCAGGCAGCGCGACTTCGCCATCGCGACCCCGGTGGCGCTGGTCTCGCGCCTGGCCAAGGCCGCGTCCAAGGCGGAGGCGAAGTGGCTGCTGGCGCGCGAGACCGGCAAGTTCGAAGACTTCGCCCCGCACCTCGAAGAGGTCGTGCACCTGGTGCGCGACAAGGCGCAGCTGCTCGGCCAGGCACGCAATCTCGCGCCCTACGACGCGTTGATGGATGAATTCAGCCCCGGGGTGACTTCGGCCGAGATCGACGCGATGTTCAAATCGCTGGCGCGCCGGCTGCCGGGCCTGATCCGCGACGTACTCGCCCGCCAGGAACTGCAGCCGACGCTGCCCATCGCCGGAAAATTCAGCGCCGGCAAGCAGCGCGCACTGTGTGTCGAGATCATGAAGGCCATCGGCTTTCCGTTCGATCGCGGACGGCTCGACGAGAGCGAACATCCATTCACCGAGGGCGTGCCCGGCGACGTGCGCGTGACCACGCGTTTCGATCCGGCGGACCCGTTCTCGGGAATGCTCGGCGCGCTGCATGAGACCGGCCACGCGATGTACGACGTGGGATTGCCGGCCGAGTATTCGGATCAGCCGGTGGGCCGCGACCGCGGCATGGCGCTGGAAGAAAGCCAGTCGCTGCTCATGGAAATGATCGTGTGCCGCAGCCGGCCGTTCGTCACCTATCTCAAGCCGCTGCTGGAAAAACATTTCGGCGTCAGCGGACCCGAGTGGTCCGAGGAAAATCTGTACGCGCACCTCACGCGCGTGAAACGCGGGCCGATCCGCGTCGACGCGGACGAGCTCACCTACACGCTGCACATCCAGCTGCGTTATGAGCTCGAAAACCAGCTGTTGTCCGGCGAACTGGCGGTACGCAACCTGCGCGACGCGTGGAATTCGAGCATGGAGCAGCGGCTCGGCATCAAGCCGGCGAGCGATCTCGAAGGTGTGCTGCAGGACGTGCACTGGGCGGTGGGATCGTTCGGTTATTTCCCCTCGTATGCGCTCGGCGCCGTGATGGCGGCGCAGTTCTTCGAGGCATTGCGCGAAGCTGTCCCAGAAGTCGATGCAGAGATCGCCCGCGGCAATTTCTCGGGTCTCATGGGCTGGCTCAAGCAGAACGTCCATTCGCAGGGCGCCCGCGTCAGCGCGCCGGAACTGTTCAAGTTCTCGACCGGCAAACCTTTGTCGGCCACACCCGTGCTGCGATATCTCGAGTCGAAATATCTCGGCAATGAGTCGGTAGTCGGCAGCGCCGCGGCATGAGCGGCGGCGGCTGGCGCCTGTGGGTGCTGGGCGTCGTGACTCTCGGGCTGGCCGTCGCGGCCGTACTGGTGCCGGCGATGCCGCAGCCCCTGTCGTATCACGCGTTCGCAGACTGCCGCACGTTCTGGGCGATCCCCAATTTCTTCAACGTGATCTCGAACCTGCCATTCCTCGTGGGTGGCGCGATGGGTCTGGCGCTCATCTGGAATGGCCGTGGACGCTTCATCGACCAGCGCGAGCAGCTGCCGTACCTGGTGTTCTTCCTGGGCGCGTTCCTGACTTGCTTCGGTTCGGCCTATTACCACGCCGCGCCCGACAATCCACGGCTGGTCTGGGACCGGCTGCCGATGACGTTGGGGTTCGCGGGCCTGGTGTCGGCCGCGCTCGCCGAACGTGTCGATCTCAAACTCGGCCTGCGCGCGCTCTGGCCCTTGCTGCTGGTGGGCGTGATCACGGTCGTCTACTGGTACGCCACCGAACGTGCCGGCCGCGGCAACATCATCCCGTACGCGGCCTACCAGGCCTGGTCGATCGTGGCGATCGTGTTCGTGATAGCGGCCTTTCCCGCACGGCGCTACAGCCACGGTGGGCTGCTGGCCTGGGCGGCGGTCTGGTACGGACTCGCCAAGATATTCGAGACCTTCGATCTGCAGGTGTACCGCATGCTCGGCGGCACGCTGAGCGGGCACACGATCAAACACGTATTGGCCGCCGGCGCGGTGTTCGCTGTGGTGCGGCAGCTGCAACGGCGCAGCGCGCTGGCCGCGGTTAATATCGCCCCCGCGCCATGAACGCCTCACCAGAAACCGCCCTCGAACCCGCTTCAGCCCCGGAATGGCCGTCGCAAACCGCGAAGAAGCTCGGCGCGCAGCTGCGCGGCCTGGTCGGCAAGGCCATCGAGGACTATCGGATGATCGTGCCTGGCGATCGGGTCATGGTGTGCCTGTCGGGCGGCAAGGATTCGTACACCCTGCTCGACGTGTTGCTGTCATTGAAACGTTCCGCGCCGGTCGATTTCGAGCTGTTCGCCGTCAATCTCGACCAGAAGCAGCCGGACTTTCCCGCCGACGTGTTGCCTGACTACCTGCGCGGCTTGAACGTGCCGTTCCACGTGGTCGAGCAGGACACGTACAGCGTGGTCAAACGCGTGATCCCGGAAGGCAAGACGATGTGCGGACTGTGTTCGCGCCTGCGGCGCGGTGCGTTGTACCGCTACGCTGCAGAAAACGGCTTCACCAAGATTGCCCTTGGACACCACCGGGACGACATCGTCGAAACGCTGTTCCTCAACATGTTCTTCGGCGGCCGGCTCAAGGCCATGGCACCCAAACTACTGTCCGAGGACGGCCGCCACATCGTGATCCGCCCGCTGGCCTACGTGGCCGAGTCGTTGATCGCGCGCTACGCGACGGCGCGCGAGTTCCCCATCATCCCCTGCAAGTTGTGCGGGTCGCAGGACAATGCGCAGCGCAAGGAAGTCAAACGCATGCTGGCCGACTGGGAGCTCAAATTCCCCGGCCGCACCGAGTCGATCTTCACCGCGCTGCGCAACGTCGAGAACGCGCACCTGGCCGATCCCCGGAGCTTCGATTTCCCAGGTCTCGATGACCAACGACAGCCCACCGACCGTTAAGCCGATCGCCGAGTCGTACTGGGTCATCGAAGACCGGCTGCTGGCCGGCAAATACCCGGGTGGAAAAACCTTGCCCGAACTCGAGCGCCGCCTCGGCCTGCTGCTCGAGGCGAAGTTCGACGCATTCATCGACCTGACCCAGCCCGGCGAGCTGCCGGACTACGAAAGTTATCTGCCGCCGAACGTCGCGTACGCGCGCGAGCCGATCCCCGATCACGGCGTGCCGGCCGATCCGGCGCAGATGACCGAGATCCTGCGCGTGCTGGACGAATTCCTGGCCGCCGGTCGCCGGGTGTACGTGCATTGCCGGGCCGGCATCGGCCGCACCGGCACGGTCGTCGGCTGTCACCTGGTCGAGCAGGGCCTGAGCGGCGCGGACGCGCTCGCCAGGCTCAACGAGCTATGGCAGGGCAGCGATCGCTCTGACATCTGGCCCGAAGTGCCCGAAACCCCGGAGCAGATCGAATTCATCCGCAACTGGCTGCCGAAATCGGCCGGCGACCCGATGGGCGCGCCCGACGTGCTCGACGCCGCCCGCAGCCTGCGCGAACGGTTTCAGGGTGCGCTCGTCGGTCTCGCGGTGGCCGACGCGCTGGCCGCCCATACCCAGTTTCGCAAGCCCGGCAGCTTTGCCGCGGTCGGTGACCTGCTGGGCGGCGGTCCGTTCGACATGCCGCGCGGCGCATGGACCGACGACACCGCCATGGCCCTGCTGCTGGCCGAGAGCCTGCTCGCGCGCGAGGGCTTCGACGGAAACGACCAGGTGCAGCGCTTCGCCCGCTGGCAGCGCGAGGGTTATGGCAGCTCGACCGGCCAATGCGTCGGCATCTCGGCGAGCGTGGCGCGGGCGCTGGCGACCGCCCAGTACAAGCGTCAGCCGTTCGCGGGTTCGCACGATCCGGAACAGCTCGACAAGGATCCGCTGTCGCGCGTGGCGCCGCCCGTCATGTACTTCTTCGCCCACACCGCGGAGGCCGTGGCGCGCGCGGCCGAAGCCGCCCGGATCACGGCGCAGGCCCCGCTGGTACTCGATTGCGTGCGGCTGCTCGCGGCGATGGTTCACCAGGCGCTTTCGGGACGTGACAAACAGGCCGTTCTGCATCCGCCGCGCGATTCCTGGGCGACGATGACCACGCGGCCCGAGGTACTGGCGATTTACGAGGGGTCGTATTCCCGGCGCATGCCGCCCGAGATCAGCGGCGGCGGCCATATCCTGCAGACGCTCGAGGCCGCGCTATGGGCCTTTCACCATGGCGAGACGTTTCGCGAAGGCGCCTTGCTGGCCGCGAATCTCGGCCGCGACTCGGATGTGGTCTGCGCGGCATACGGCCAGCTGGCCGGTGCCTATCACGGCGTAAGCGCGATTCCCGGAATCTGGCGTAACAGCCTGATCAAGCAAGATCTCGTCATCGAGACCGCGGACCGGCTTCTCACTCACGCCCTCGTGACCCTTGGAAGCTGATTCCGCAAGTCGAACGACTCGTTTACATTGCCTGCCATGCCGACCACGCGCCCTTCCCGCGTCCGACGCGCCACGCGTTCCTGGACGCGGATGTCCGACGAGCAATTGCTCGGGCAGCGTTTCTGCGACCTGAAACTCAAGATCGAACGGTCGCCGGTGGCTGCACGCGTCAAGCGTCTGTACCGCGAGCTCGACAAGCGCGAGATCGGTTTTCGCCCGCACGTGTGGTTGTCGGAGGAATGGTTTTCTCCCGACGGTGTACCGGGCATCGCCGTTCCTTTCTATCTTGCGCATCCGCGCCTCGAGCGCCTCGAGCGGCGGATGATGCGCAACGTCGAGGGCGGCAGCGCCGAGAGTGCGATGCGTATCCTGCGTCACGAAGCCGGACACGCGATCGACACCGCGTACCGGCTGCGCCGGCGCAAGCGCTGGCGCGAAGTGTTCGGTCCGGCCTCGCTGCCGTATCCCGATACTTATAGAGCGCGGCCCGGCAGCCGCCGCTACGTGCAGCACCTGGGCGAGTGGTATGCGCAGGCGCATCCCTGCGAGGATTTCGCCGAAACCTTCGCGGTGTGGCTCAAGCCCAATTCCTCGTGGCGCCGCACCTATGCGCAATGGCCCGCGTTCCACAAGCTCGAAGTCGTCGACGAGATGCTTGACGAGGTCCGCGGTACTCGCGCACCGGTGCGCAACCGCGAAGTGGTGGAACCGCTGCGCGAGAACACGCGCACGCTCGCCGACCACTACCGCGCGAAGCTCAAGCGCTACAGCCTGTACCGGCGCACGGTCACCGACCATCTGCTCGAGCGGGTGTTCACCGCCGAGAAGAAAGCCCGCGCGCGGCGCGCCAGCACGTTCCTGCGCGCGCACAGCCTGCATCTGGTGAACGCGACACTGCGTGAGCTCGAAGCCGAGCGGTACAGCGTGGAGCAGATCCTGCGCATTGCGGTCGAGCGCGCGGAGAAACTCGGTCTGTGGGTGCGCGGCAGCCGCCGCGGTGCGCTGCGCCATGCGAGCTGGATGCTCATTTCCCTGACGCGTCTGTATGCGCAGGGTGAGAGCCCGCGTCTTTCCTTATGAAGCGAATGCGCACGCTGGTCGTCGTGCATTCGACGCTGGTCCCGCCCGAAACTCTCGAAGGGCACAGCGAAAAGGAAATCGAGGAATGGCGCACTGAGTACGACGTCGTCTCGACGCTCAAGAAGTCCGGCCATGAGGTGCGTTGCCTCGGCATCTCCGACAGCCTCGAGGAGCTGCGCAGTGTGGTCACGGAGTGGAAGCCCGAGATCGTCTTCAACCTGCTGGAAGAATTCGACGGCATCGTCACCTACGACCAGCACGTGGTCGCGTTCCTGGAGCTGCTGCGCCAGCCGTACACCGGCTGCAATCCACGCGGCCTGCTGCTCGCGCGCGACAAGCCGCTGTGCAAACAGCTGCTGTCCTACCACCGCATTCCATCGCCGCAATTTGCCGTGTTTCGACGTGGCCTGAAGCTGCGGCTGCCGCGCAAGATCAAGTATCCGCTGTTCGTGAAGTCCACCACCGAGGATGCCTCGCTCGGCATTTCGCAGGCGTCGATCGTGACCGACAAGGCGCATCTCAAGGAGCGCATCGAGTTCGTACACGACCAGGTGCAGACCGACGCGCTGGTCGAGGAATACATCGAGGGCCGCGAGTTGTACATCGGCGTGATGGGCAACGACCGGCTCACGCGCCTGCCCATCTGGGAAATGAAATTCGGTTCGTTGTCCGAATCGTCGGCCGGCATCGCCACGCGCCGCGTGAAGTGGGACAAGAAGTACCAGAAGAAACACGGCATCGACACACACGAGGCGCAGGACCTGCCGCCGGCGGTGGTCGCGCGTCTCGACAAACTATCGCGCCGCGTCTATCGCTCGCTCGGCCTGTCGGGTTGTGCGCGCATCGACTACCGCATGAACGCCGATGGACAGATCTACGTCATCGAAGCCAATCCGAATCCGAACCTCGCGGCCGATGAAGACTTCGCGCAGTCCGCGCTGGCCGCGGGCGTCGAATATGCCGAGCTGCTGGAAAAACTGCTCACGCTCGGCGCGGGATATCAGGCAGAGTGGCGCGCCTATTACGGCTGATTGGCGGATGAGGGTGCGCATGAATCACAAACGCTGGCGAACGGGGATCGCGGTCCTGCTGTTCGCAACGCTCGCCGCCTGTGTGAATCAGCAGGAACGAACCAAGCGCGATATCCAGAAGTTCATGTCGTACGTCGCCGGCGAGTACGTGAGCCACGCTGGCGATACGCTGGTCATCGCACCGGTGTATTCACGCATGATCGCCATGGACACCGTGTACGTGGAGCGCACGTCGGGCGAAGGCACTTCCGGAAGACTCATCGAACTGGCGCCGGGCAAGAAGGGCACCATCCTGCAGATCGCGTATTCGTTCACGCAGCAGGGTCAATGGCGCAACCTGCGCGAACAGCCGGAGTTGTTCAGCGCGTTGTTGCCGAAGGACGTGCGTGCCGCCGGCACCTGCGACATCAAGCTCGCCGAAGACCGCAATTCGCTCGACTACAGCTGCGGCGGAGCCAAATCGGTCAACTACACCCGCGTGTTACACGGCAACCCCAACTGACGCTCACGGCTGCGTGTGGGCGTCGAGCCAGTCGAGCACCGTGCCGTACCACTTGATGCTGTTGTCGGGCTTCAGCACCCAGTGATTCTCGTCGGGGAAATACAGTAGTTTGCTTTCGATGCCGCGGCGTTGCAGCGCCGTGAAGGTCGCGATTCCCTGCGTGTCCGGCACGCGGAAATCCTGCTCGCCATGGATCACCAGCATCGGCGTGCGCCATTCCTTGACGAAGTTGGCCGGGTTGAAGCGCTCGTAGTTTTCGGCCGCCTGGTAGTAAGGACCGCCGTTTTCCCATTCCGGGAACCACAACTCCTCGGTCGAGTAATACATCGAGCGGGTGTCGAAGATGCCGTCGTGATTGACGATGCAACGGAAGCCGTCGGGCCAGTTGCCCGCGATCCAGTTCTGCATGTAGCCGCCATACGAAGCGCCGAGCGAGCAGGCGCGTTTCCCGTCCAGCCACGGGTATTTCTGCAGCGCCGCCGCGAAACCCTTCTGCAGGTCTTCGAACGGGCGGTCGCCCCAATGCTGGCTGATGGAATCGGTGAACGCCTGCCCGTAACCGGGTGAGCCGTGGAAATCGATGAACACCGTGCCGTAGCCGCGCGCCGCGAAGGTCTGGGCATTCCAGCGCCAGTTCCACTGGTTCTGGAAGCTCGACTGCGGCCCGCCGTGGATGACGTAGGCGACCGGGAATTTCCTGGCCGCCGCGAATCCGAAAGGTTTGACGACGTAGCCGTACACGGTTTCATCGTTCCAGCCCTTGAAGCTGAATTGTTCGAAGGCGCCGAGTGTGCGCGCGCCGAGCAGGGCGGCGTTGGCCTGGGTCAGCCGTCGCGGCGCGCCCTTGCCAAGTAGATAGAGATCGGGCGGCGTGGCGAGGTCGTGCCAGACGACCACGGCGCCGCGGGGCGCGGCCGAGAAATCGCCGACCGACCCTGCGCCCGACAGCGGCGTGACGCGCCCGCTCGCGACGTCGACGGAAAAAAGCACGCTCTGGCCGACATCGTTGGCGGTGGCCAGCAAGGTGCGGCCGTCGCGCGTGACGTCGAGATGCGCGACCGAGCGGTCCCACGCGGGCGCCACTTCGCGGGTCGCGCCGTTGTGTGACACCATGATCGCGAAGCGGTCGGCCTCGAAACCGGGCCGTTTCATCGCGAGCCAGGCGAGATCGCCGTTCGCGAGGAACACCGGCTGCGTATCCCAGGCGGGGTTGGCCGGTGTCAGGTTCTTCGGCGGCTCGCTGCCGTCCGAGGGCGCAAGGTACAGATCGAAGTTCGTCGACCACGCTTCTTCCCGGCCGGCGGCGCGGGCGCTGAAGACGACCTGTGAGCCGTCGGGGCTGAAGGTGTATTCCTCGTCGCCGCCGTCGGGCTTGGAGGGCACATCGGCCTCGAGCGCCTTGCTCACGTTGACCGGCGTACCGGCGCGGCCGTCGGCGTTCACCGGCGCGACGAACAGGTTCGAGCGTGTGCCGTCGCGCCAGGTGTCCCAGTGGCGGATGAACAATTCATCGTAGATACGCGCCGAAGATTTCTGCTTCGCGTTGGCGTCGAGCCGGTCGCGCGTGCACTTGAGATCGGCGCAGTCCCGGAATACATCCATGCCGAGCGCGATGCGGCCGCCACCCGAGGACATCTTGAAGCTGCCCACGTCGACTGGATAGTCGGTGATCTGCACCGCCTCGCCGCCCGACAATGGCAGCCGCCAGATCTGCATCGAGCCCGCGCGCGATGACAGGAAGTAGATGCTGGTGCCATCCATCGACCAGCGTGGGTGGGTATCGTTGGCGGAATGCTGGGTGAGGCGGCGCGGCTTCGCGGCGTTCGCGGCGAGTTCGACCAGCCACAGATCGCTGCGGCCGCGATTCGCGTCGAGATCTGTCTCGCGTTGCACGTACACGACGAACTTTCCGTTCGGAGAGACCTGCGGGTCGCTGACCCGCGCCAGCATGTTGAGGTCCGTCGCCGTGAAGGCGCCGGCAGGCACGTCGGCACCGCGCGCGTCGTGAATGCCGGCCACACAGGCCAACGCAACAATGCCGGACAACCATGACTTCATGAATCTCTCCTCACTTGTTGACGTTCCCCGACGCTTGATCCTTAACATGCGCGAAATGAAACTCAAGCCGGTCCGTGCGATCTGTTTCGATCTCGACAACACGTTGTGGGATGTCGAGCCCGTGTTGTCGCGCGCGGAGCGCATTCTCGCCGATTGGTTACGGAGCCGGTATCCGAAAATTCCGCTGGCATTCTCTGCCGCGGAAACGCTGGAATTGCGCGCCGCGCTGCTGCGCGAGCAGCCCCACCGGGCCCACGACTTCACCTTCCTCAGGCGCGAAACCCTCGCGCGCATGGCGGACGCGACCGGCTACGACCGCGCCATGGCGCACGACGCGTTCGCGTTGTGGCACGCCGCGCGTAACGAGGTAACGCCCTTCGCGGAGGTGTTGTCCGCGCTCGAGCGGCTCAAGCCGCGATATCGGCTCGCCACGCTCAGCAATGGCAATGCGGACCTTGCGGTTATCGGCATGGCGCACCATTTTGAAGTCGTTCTGCACGCGGCTGCACTCGGATGCGCCAAGCCGGATGCGCGTGCCTACATGGCGCTCGCGGACGCGCTGACACTCAAACCCGCGGAAATACTGTTTGTAGGCGACGAACCTCTGGCCGATGTGGCGGGTCCACGGATAGCTGGCATGCAAACTGTATGGGTGAATAGGGCTGGAGTTGTTTGGCCCGACGCGTTGCCCGCGGCGGACGCGAATATCTCCGGCCTCGATGAACTCGTGACCCTGCTCACGACCGACGAGCGTAGTTAGCACTGTGCACCGGCGGCTGCCAGCCGGCGCGCGGCGGCGAGAAATGGTTCCTGGATCACGGAACCTCGCGCCGCAAAGGGCTCAACTGGCAGAGTCGGGAGCCGATTTCTGCTTGACGGAGGTGTTTGTGACCATTCAGCCGGTTGCGAGTCTCAAAGAGTTCTTCCGCGACGCGTTGCACGACGCGTTGTCGCATCAACACGTGGCGGTCGACGACCAGACCGAACACTACGTCGTCAACCTGCTCACGCTGTTCTCGGATGCCGACGCGCTCTATGAGCGCGACACGCGTGGACCCGCGCAGCGCACGCGCCTCAAACCGTTGGTGGTGATGCTCGCGGAAGCGCTCGAAGCGCCCACCCAGGAAGCGCGGTTCCGCGGTCTGCAGCGCCTGGGCGACGTGTCGCTGTTCATCGCGGGATTTTTCTCGGCGGGCTTCGCGCGCAAGCTGGTCGACATCGATTACCACATTGCCATGGGCGGCCGCGCCTACGGCACGCTCGCGGACCATTGCCCGCCTGCGCGCGGGCGCACGCTGCGCCAGGTGTTCGCCGAGCTGGCCACGAAGTTCACGCCGATGGTCGACGCGCTCAACGAGATCAGCGAAAGCTCGTACCAGCATTCGGACAAGGACCGCCTGCGGCTCTACGAGTTGTGGGTGAAGACGGGCAGCGAACGCTCGCGGCGCTTGCTGCGCAAACTCGGTCTCGAGCCCGCGCCGGCGGCGCGCAGCCTGCTGGCGCACTGACATGGGCGCCGACACTCTCGCATCGCTGCAGAGTGCGCTGGCCGACATCTACGATCTGCCCGCCATGCCGGCGGTCGGTGGATTCCTCATGACGGAGCGTTCGGAGCTGCGCGGTTATTCCGAGGCGCGCACCGGTGACGAACAGCTGATCGTGGCGACCGAGGGCGACACCTTGTCGTTGGCGCTGTTCATAGACGGCGCGGTGCTGGCGCGGCTCGCCGAGCACGATCCGTTCGCGACGCTCGACAATGCGAATCTCGCCGACTACCTGACGGTGGCCGAAGGCGTCAGCCATTTCGTCTACGTCGCGTGGAACGCCGGACACGACAAGCCAGTGACGCTGCTCGAGCTCGAGCTGCAGGCGGAGGTCGACAAATACGTGCTCGGCGCGTGGCTGCTGCGCGAACAGGGCGCCGGCCGCTTCCCGCGCGAGTTGCATCGCGTCCTGTTCGAACGGGCGCGTGTGGATCCGGCAGCCGCGGGCGGGCGAGTCGGCCTGTACCATACGGCGTCTAACTACGCGGCGCGGTTCTGCCGGCGGGTGGGCGCGAGTCTGGCGGCGTCGACTCGCAACCCGCGGCGCGGCGCCACGCGCGAGCTGCTGGCGGAGCTGCGGCGGTTCTATCGCTGGGGTAATGCCCGCAAACTCGCCCACATAGAGCGCTGCGCCTGAGCGCGGGAATTATTCGGTGTCTTCCTGAGACTTGCGGGCGTCGAGCTCGCGTTTGAGCTTGATCCACTCGCCGAGTTTGCGCAGGTCGCGCTTGCCGCCCTGCTGTTTCTTCGGTTCCGGAATGTGCGCCGCGCCGACGCGGGCGTAGGGATCGAAGCCGCTGGCGCGCGTACGTTCGACCGTCAGCTTGCCGTTCTCGCCGCGGGCCGGAGTGTTCTCGATGCTGAGCGGCGCGCGCTCCAACGGCACCCCGGCGAAACCCGCGTCGATCCATTCCACGCGGGCGTTACCACGATCGTCGTGCACGATCTGCGACACACGACGCCGGTTGGCGCCCTGGGGCGGTTTGCCGTTTGAATCATTATCTGGCACGGCTCGAAGTATGAACGACCGGCCAAATCGATTGTTTGACATAGCCAACATTTCAGGGATTTCGACGTGCGGCCTGTGAGCCGCTTCACGCAATTTCCTGACGAGAAGCTGCTCTCAAAATACCGATGATTGTTTTGGCGTCCGCCAGTTCCCCGCTGCGCGCCCGTTCCACGGCCTGATCGAGGGGCCACCACTCGATTTCGAAAACTTCATCCGCTTCGGGCCTTGCCGCCACCGGCTCGAGCCCGGTCGCGAGGTACAGATGGATGATCTCGGTGAACACGCCGGGCGAGCTGAAATACGCGCCGAGCGACTGCCATTGCGCGGCATACATTCCGGCTTCTTCCGCGAGCTCGCGTTTGATGGTGGCTTCGGGCGGCTCGCCGGGTTCGAGTTTGCCGGCCGGCAACTCGTAGATGTAGCCGCCCGCCGCATGGCGGTACTGGCGCAGCACGCAGACGCGATTCCGTGCATCCAGAGCCACGACCGCGGCACCGCCGGGGTGACGCACGATCTCGAGAGGAACACGCATGCCATTGGGCAGGTCGACGGTGTCCACGCTCACCTTGATGACGCGCCCGTCGTAGATCATTTTTCTTTCGAACGACATTGCGGAAGTGTAACCGCACGCCCGCAGGTAATTTGTGCACGGATTTCGTGCCACCGGCCGCTCCGGGCATGGGCAACATGGTAGTGAGACCGGTGTCGTGAGTTGTTTGCGGAGCCGATGCGCGCCTACAACAGCCGCGCTGGTCTTGAATGCCCGGATCGCGCGCGCTCATAATCGCGGCCCTCGGCCCCGCCTTCCTGCGCGGCTGAAAATGCAGATCAAATAGGCGTCACATTCCGGCCATGTTCGGCGTGACGTCCGTCACGGCTCGCGGGCAGATGGGGCCTGTTTCCATTGCCCTTTCGTATATTGTTGTATCGATGTCTACGGCCGAACAACTTGGAAGTTTGAACGCTCCGCAGCGGCGGGCGGTTACTTACGGTGAAGCGCTTCCCGGCGGGAAGGGTTTCCGCGCGGGTCCGTTGCTGATCGTTGCCGGCGCCGGCACGGGCAAGACCAACACGCTGGCACATCGCGTGGCGCACCTGGCCATGAGCGGCGTCGATCCGGCGCGTATTCTCATGCTCACCTTCACGCGCCGCGCGGCCGTCGAGATGAAGCGTCGCGCCAACGACATCATGCGCGAAGCCTTCGACGACAAACTCGGCGGCGGCAAGGCGGCGCAGATTTCGCAGCGGCTGACCTGGGCCGGCACGTTCCACTCGATCGGCAATCGCCTGCTGCGGCATTACGCCAAACACGTCGGGCTCGATCCTGCCTTCACCGTGCTCGATCGCAGCGATGCGGCGGACCTGGTCGACACGGTGCGCACCGAGCTCGGTTATTCGGGCAAGGGCCAGCGCTTTCCGCGCAAGGACACCTGCCTCTCGATCTATTCGTATCGCGTCAACACGCAGAAGTCGCTGAAGGAAACCCTCGAGAGCCAGCATCCCTGGTGCGCGAACTGGGAAGAGGACATCGGCAAGCTGCTGCGTGCCTACGTCGAGCGCAAGTCGCAGTACCGCGTGCTCGATTTCGACGATCTGCTGCTGTACTGGCACGCCATGATGAGCGAGGAGCGCATCGCGAAGTCGGTGGCGGCGCATTTCGACCACGTGCTGGTCGACGAATACCAGGACACCAACAAGCTGCAGGGTGACATCCTCACCGCGCTCAAGCCGGACGGGCAGGGCGTCACGGTGGTCGGCGACGACGCGCAGGCTATCTACTCGTTCCGCGCGGCCGCGGTCGAGAACATCCTCGGTTTCCCGGATCGCTTCCGCCCCAAGGCGGAGGTGGTCACGCTGGCGCAGAATTTCCGCTCCAGCCAGAGCGTGCTCGATGCCGCCAATGCGCTGATGGCGGACGCGCCGCGCCAGTACCGCAAACACCTGCTGTCGATGCGCGGCCAGGGCCCGCGCCCGAAGATGGTCACGGTCGACGATCTGCCGACGCAGGCCGAGTTCGTCTGCACGCGCGTGCTGGCGGCGCGCGAGGCCGGTATTCCGCTCAAGCGCCAGGCGGTGCTGTTCCGCACCGGGTCGCACAGCGACGCGCTCGAAGTCGAACTCGCCAAACGCAAGATTCCTTTCGTGAAGTACGGCGGCTTGAAGTTTCTCGAGGCGGCGCACGTCAAGGACCTGCTGGCGGTGCTGCGTTGGGTCGACAATCCGCGCAACCAGCTGGCGGCGTTCCGCGTGCTGCAGCTCATGCCCGGCATGGGTCCGGCCAATGCGAAGAAGGCGCTCGACCATTTCATCGCCAACAACTACCAGTGGAGCTCGTTCGAAAAATTCGAGCCGCCGCTCGATGCGCGCATGGCGTGGAAGAAGTTCAACGAGGTTTTCGGCGAGCTCGCCGATCCGAACCGCGAGTGGCGCGGGCAGGTGGCGCTGGCGCGCGAGTGGTACCGGCCGCAGATGGAGCGGCTGTACGAACACGTGCACATGCGCATCGGCGATCTGGATCAGCTCGAGCACCTGTCGTCGCAGTACCAGACCCGCGAACGGTTCATCACCGAGCTGACACTCGATCCGCCGCAGGCCACGAGCGATCTGGCCGGCCAGGCCGTGAACGACGAAGACTACCTGGTGCTGTCCACCGTGCATTCGGCCAAGGGCATGGAATGGGACAACGTCTATATCCTCAACGTGGTCGACGGCAGCTTCCCGAACGAATTCGCGAACAAGGCGGAGCTCATCGAAGAAGAGCGGCGCCTGCTGTACGTCGCCATGACCCGCGCGCGCAACGAGCTGACCTGCGTCGTGCCGTTGCGCTTCCAGATCACGAGCCAGCCGAAGACTTCCGACGGCCACGTGTACGGTGGCCGCAGCCGGTTCCTCACCGAAAAACTGGTCAAGTGTTTCGACGAGCAGGCGTTCCAGGGCACGAATGTCGACGTGAAGATCGAGGAAGCCACGGCCGAGTCCGGCAGCATCGACGTGGCGTCACGCCTCAAGCAGATGTGGTGAGCGTGAGCGACGCCGTTTCTAAAACGGCTTTCTGAATTTCAACGTGAACCGGTCACTCTCGCCAATCGCCTCGTACTTCGCCCGTTCGCGATTCCCCAGCCGATAGTCAGGCGGCAGCGTCCAGACCCCCTGTTCGTAATTCTTCGTGTCCTTCGCGTTCGCATTGATTTCGCTGCGCGCCACGAACTCGAAGCCCGCCGACTTGATCAACCCGATCGCGTAGTCCTCGTTCACGTAGCCACTCGCTGCGCGTGGATCCTGCGGCTTGTCTGCCGCGCCGCGATGCTCGACCACGCCGAGAGTGCCGCCCGGCTTCAACGCCTTGAACATAGCGGCGAATGCCTCGCTCGCATACCCGAGGTTCATCCAGTTGTGCACGTTGCGGAACGTGACGACCAGGTCGACGCTGCCAGCCGGTGCGATCGGCTCGCCGGCGGAGCCCAGCGTGCCGACTTCCACCTTGCCGTACAGCCCGGGATTCGCCGCGAGTTTTGCGCGGAAGCTCGCGAGGCTGGCGGTGACGAATTCATTGCCGGGCGCGGGCGGCAATTGCGCGGCGTACAACCTGCCGCGCTCCGCCAGCAGCGGCGCGAGGATCTCGGTGTACCAGCCGCCGGCGCCGGGCCAGACCTCGACGACGGTCATGTCGGGTTTGATGCCGAAGAACAGCAACGTCTCGAGCGGATGGCGGTAGACGTCGCGCGCCCGGTTTTCCGCGGACCGCTGCGGGCCGGCGAGGACCCGGTCGAGAGCGGCTGCGGTGGCCGCGTCGCGCGGTGCGGGCGCAGGCGGCTTGCCCTGCGGCGGCGGCGTCGCGCAGCCGGCAACGATTGCGGCCGCGACGAACAAAGGGATCATGCGTACGCACGACATCATCGGCGCATCTCCGTGAAAAAAAGAACCCCGCGCGAAGGCGGGGTTCGTCTCGACTGTGCGGCTTCGTTGAGCTCGCCGGATCAACGGCGGAACGGACCGCCGCCACCCTGACGCGGGCGCGGCGGACGTTCCTGCGCTTCGTTGACGCGCAGCGGACGCCCGTTCATCTGGTAGCCGTTGAGTCCCTGGATGGCGGCTTGCGCCTCACCCGAACCCATCTCAACGAATCCGAAACCGCGGGGCTTGCCCGTCTCACGGTCGTTGATCAGCTTTACGGAGTCGACCTTGCCATGGCGCTCGAAGAGCACCTTGATGTCTTGCTCGGTCGCGGAGAAGGGCAGATTGCCCACGTAGATCGTCGTCATCCCGGACTTCTCGCTCAGAAAGCGGACAGCGGCAGGAATGCGGACCCCTGCATGTACCGCGGAAAATTAAAAACAGGTCAAGGCTTCAAAGCGCCCGTCATCAATTGCGCGGCTCTTTAGTCCTAAGCGGCCTGCACCGTCGTTCGAAATCGAACGCGGCCGATGCTACTCCTCGATTTCGGAAGCTGTAAACAACGGGAGGCGCGCGGTTTTTGCGGGACCCGCAAACGGGGCGAGTAATGGGCTTTTTTCGCCAGATTCACGCCGGGAGGTGCCGCGATGGTAGCGCTCCCTTTTGGTGCCTTCGGACGTCCGATGACACTTATTCTAGATAGGCGTATCCGTTGAGCTCGCCTTCGTAGAAGCGTTTGATGCCCTGCGACTCGGCCACCGACATGCGGCCTTCGCGCACCGCGCGTTCGCAGTCGCGCGCCAGCGCCGGATGCAGGTCGGCCACGTCGTACTCCATGTATTCGAGCACCTTGTTGGCCGTGTCGCCCATGACCACTTCTTCTATCCACCAGCCGCCGTCGTCGTGGAAGCGGATGTGCACCACGTGGGTGTCGCCGAACAGGTTGTGCAGGTCGCCGAGCGTTTCCTGGTAGGCGCCGACCAGGAAGGCCGCGAGGTAGTACTCGTCCTGGGCGGTGATGGCATGCAGCTCGAGCGTGCGTTTGACGTCCCGCTGGCTGACGAAGCGGTCTATCTTCCCGTCGGAGTCGCAGGTTATGTCAGCCAGCACGCCCTTGCGCGTCGGACGTTCCGTCAGGCGGTGGATAGGCATGATCGGGAACAGCTGGTCGATGGCCCAGCTGTCGGGCAGCGACTGGAACACCGAGAAATTGCAGAAATAGATGTCGGAGAGGATCGACTCGAGTTCTTCGAGCTCCTCCGGGACTTCATCGAGCTTGCGCGTCAGGTCGCGCACCTTGGCGCAGGTGGCCCAGTAGAGCCGCTCGGCGAGGCCACGCTGCTCGAGCGTCAGCAACCCGAGGTTGAACATCTGCAGGACCTGGTCGCGCGCGGTCTGCGCGTCGTGATAACACTCGACCACGCGGCGCTCGGTCACCGTGCGGTAGGCGTCGAGCAGGTCGCGCACCGGCTGGGGCAGCGCGATGCCGCTTTCCTGGTCTTCCTTGCCCGTGACCTTGAACTGGTCGAGCGCCGAAGTGCCGAGCGTATTGAAGATGAGCACGCTGTGGTGCGCGGCAATGGCGCGGCCCGATTCGCTGACGATCATCGGGTGCTCGATCTTGCGCGTATTGCACACGTTCGCGATGCGATACACCACGTCGTTGGCGTATTCGTTGAGCGTGTAGTTCATCGACGAGGAGAAGTTGGTGCCGCTGCCGTCGTAGTCGACGCCCAGACCGCCACCCACGTCGATGTACTTCAAGCCCGCGCCTAACAACTTGAGCTCCGCGTACACGTGCGCCAGTTCGTTGATGGCGTCCTTCACGCGGCGGATGTCCTGCAACTGGCTACCCGGATGGCAGTGCACGAGCTGCAGGCAGTCGAGCATGCCCTTCTCGCGCAGGATTGCGACCGCCTCGAGGATTTCCGTGATGAACAGGCCGAACTTCGACTTGTCGCCGGCCGAGTCGCGCCACTTGCCGGAGCCTTCGCTCGCCAGCTTGACGCGCACGCCGATGCGCGGCCGCACGTTGTATTTTTCGGCGTACTTGAGGATGGCCGGCAGCTCGCTGAAGTTCTCGACTACCGGGATGATGGTGCGGCCGAGCTTGGTCGCGATGATCACCGCTTCGAGATAGCTGTCGTCCTTGAAACCATTGCAGACGATGAGCCGTTCGGGCGAGTCCGCGGTCATCGTCATGACCGAGAGCAACTCCGGCTTGCTGCCGACTTCGAGCCCGAAGCCGAACGGCTGGCCGTAGCGATACACCTCTTCGACCACCAGCCGCTGCTGGTTCACCTTGATCGGGAACACCGCGGTGTACTTGTTCTGGTAGTCGTTCTCGGCGATCGCCTGCGCGAACGCGCCGTGCAGGTGCTTGAGCCGATGCGCGAGGATGTCGGAGAAGCGCACCACGACGGGCGTCGTGAGCTCACGCTCTTTCAATCCTTGCACGACATCGAACAGGTCGATCTCGCGCGCCTCGTCCATGTCGGGGCGCACCACGAGATGACCGGCCGGATTCACGCAGAAGTAGCCCTTGCCCCAGGCGTTGACCTGGTAGAGCTCTGCGGAGTCGTCGACGGACCAGGCGATGGAGCGTTCACGGCGACCGGGGGCGTCGGGTGAGGAGAGGGGGTTTGGATCGGCTGCCACGTTGGCGCGCACGATACCAAATAGGTCTTGCAAGTAAACGTCGGAAAACTATGCGCGCACTAGTAGAAACCAGTTGCGACGGGGCGATCCGGGTCGCGAATCCATTCGCTCCAGGATCCCGGATACAACCGGCCGCCGGGCAACCCCGCGTGTTCGAGCGCGAGCAGGTTGTGGCAGGCCGTCACCCCCGAGCCGCACATGGCAATCACCGCGGTCGGTGGCTGCGAGCCGAGCACCGTCAGCCAGCGCTGGCGGAGCGTATCGACGGCAAGAAACTTCCCGTCGACGCCGAGATTGTTCAGGAACGGCAGATTCCTTGCGCCGGGCACGTGCCCCGCGACTGGATCGATCGTCTCGCTGCGGCCGGCGAAGCGCTCGGAACCGCGCGCATCGACCAGCAGAGTCTGCGGGCGCTGTCGCAGCTCGTTCACCTGCGCGCTGCTGACCCAGGCATCCTGATTCACGGCCAGCGGCAATGACCGCGGCGTCGGCTGCCGCACTCCGGTCCCGAGCGGCAGCGAGCCGGCGCGCCACGCGGCCATCCCGCCGTCGAGCACCGCGACGGCGCGAAATCCGATCCAGCGCAACAGCCACCACAGGCGCGCCGCATAAGCGCCGTTTCCCTGATCGTAGGCAACGACTTGTGAGCCGGCTCCGACGCCGAGTGCCGCCATGCGCTTCGCAAAGGTGTCGGGATCGGGCAGCGGATGCCGGCCGCTGACAGGCGTGATCGGGCTCGAAAGATCCCGATCCAGATGCAGGTAGATCGCACCTGGAACATGCGCATTCGCATATTCGGTCTCGCCCCAGTGCACGTTGCCGAGGTCGAAGCGGCAATCGAACAGCACCAGATCGTTGCGATCGAGTTGCGTGGCGAGCGTCGCGGCGTCGATGAGAGTGGTGTAATGGTGCATGCCGCATTTTACAATCACGCGCAACGATGGCCATTGACGTTTATTGGGGAAGCGGCAGTCCTTATTCGTGGCGGGTATTACTCGCGCTCGAACACAAGGAGCTGGCTTACCACAGCCACCTGCTGCAGCTCGCCCTGCAGGAGCAGAAGTCGCCGCACATGCTGGCGATGAATCCGCGCGGGCGCGTCCCGATTCTCAAGGATGGCGACTACGTGGTGTTCGAGTCGCTCGCGGTGCTTTACTACCTCGAGCGCAAATATCCGGCGAAGCCGTTGTTCGGCGATTCTCCGGAAGAGGGCGCCGTCATCATGCGGGTGTGTTGCGAATATCAGGCCTATATCGAGCCGCACCTGATGCGCATCGTGCGCGCGCTGCTGTTTCGCCAGGGCGACCCGCACTCGGACGAGAGCACGTATGCGATGCACGTGATTGCCGGCGAAGCGCGCACCATCGAAGGCCGCCTGTCGAAAGGTCCGTGGATCGTGGGCGACCGGCCCGGCGCGTCGGACTACATGATTTATCCCGGTATCAAATTGTTGTTACGCGCGCTCGCGCGACCCGAGGCGCGCGAGTTGTCGTCGCGTTTCATGCCCGTCGACGCCAACTATCCGGCGCTCGGCCGCTGGCTGCAGCGTGTCGAGGCGTTGCCAGGATTCGAGCGCACATTTCCGCCGCACTGGCGCGACGCTTCCTGACAAACCGCCATTGGTGGTAACGCCGGATGAGGGTTGATACCCTCACGCCCTGTTTTGAATGGGGCGAATGTAATGGCCGACAAAGTTCACATCGAGTTTCCGGGGCGCATCGTCTTCATCGGCTTTGGCAGCATTGGCCAGGGCACGTTGCCGCTCGTCCTGCGGCACATCGGAATCCCGAAAGAACGCGTCACGATCATCACCGGCGACGACCGCGGCCGCAAAGTCGCCGAATCGTACGGCGTGAAATTCGTGGTGTTGCCGCTGACGCGCGACAACTTCCGCCGCGAGCTCGATCAGTACATCGGCCGCGGCGATTTCGTGTTGAACGTGTCCGTGGACGTCTCGTCGATCGCGCTGATCAAGTTCTGCTGGTCGAAGGGTGCGATGTACCTCGACACCTGCATCGAGCCGTGGCCGGGCGGTTATACCGACGCCACCATTCCGCACGCCAAGCGCACCAACTACGCGCTGCGCGAAGAAGCGCTGGCACTGCGCGCGCAGAACCCGCGCTCGCCCACCGCGGTCATCACGCACGGCGCCAACCCGGGTCTGGTGTCGCACTTCGTCAAGGTGGCGCTGCTCAACGTCGCCGGCGATACGGGTGTCGATGCGGGTTCGCCCAAGACGCGCGACGACTGGGGCCAGCTGGCGCGCAAGCTCGGCGTCAAGGTCATCCACATCGCCGAGCGCGACACGCAGCTTTCGTCGAAGCCGAAAGAGTTCAACGAGTTCGTCAACACCTGGTCGGTGGACGGCTTCGTCAGCGAAGGGCAGCAGCCCTCCGAGCTCGGCTGGGGCACCCACGAGAAGAACTTCCCGCGCGACGGCAAGCGGTACGATTTCGGTGGCGGCTCCTCTATCTACCTGATGCAGCCGGGCGCGGCGACGAAGGTGCGCACTTGGACGCCGAAGGCCGGGCATTTCCACGGCTTCCTCATCACCCACGGCGAGGCGATTTCCATCGCCGACTACCTGTCGGTGCGGCAGAGCTCGGAAGTGGTGTATCGCCCCACCTGCCACTACGCCTATCACCCGAGCGACTCCGCGATCGTTTCGCTGCACGAGTTCGCCGGCCGCAACTGGCACCTGCAGGACCGCCAGCGCATCCTGCTGGACGAAATCACCGGCGGCATCGACGAGCTCGGCGTGCTGCTCGCGGGTCACAAGAAGAATGCCTACTGGTACGGTTCGCAGCTGTCGATCGAAGAAGCGCGCAAGCTCGCTCCGCACAACAACGCCACCAGCCTGCAGGTCACCGTCTCGTGCCTGTCGGGAATGATCTGGGCGATGGAGAACCCGAACGCGGGGCTCGTCGAGCCGGACGAGATCGACTACGTGCGCAATCTCGAGATCGCCAGGCCCTATCTCGGCACGCTCACCGGCGCCTACACCGACTGGACACCGCTGCACGATCGCGAGCGGCTGTTCCCGGAAGATCTCGACAAGACCGATCCCTGGCAGTTCAAGAACGTCCGGGTCTGAGGCGCGCCGCGGCTCAGGCGGAGTCCGCCGCGCAGAACCGCCCCGTCTGGAAGAACATCTCGCCGAACAGCGGGTGTATGACCGCGAGCGTGAAGCGGAACCAGCCGTTCCCCAGGTCGATGTGCTCGACGTGGGTGACGCCGGGAGAAAAAAACGCCGGCAGCGGCAAGCGCACCCCGCCGCCCAGATCGAAGTAGTAAGAGCGGCTGACGAAGTGCAGCACGCCGCCGGCCTCGTGGACCGCCAGCGGCATACACAGGCGCGCCGGCAGTCTTTCGATGAGACGGCCGTCTTCCGTGACGACCTTCGTGGATCGCACCAGGTCCATGCCGCCATCGGCCCAGTGATACTCGCGATTCCAGTCCACGCCGCCCGCGTGCGGCTGCACGAGCACGCGCGCCGCGACGTTCTGCCCGCCGCGTGGCGTCACGGGCGTGCCGAACAACGTGCCCAGCCACGCAAATACCCGGCCCAGCAGGCTGGCGCGCACGACCTCGAATGCGCCGGCATACGTGGCGCTGCCCGCGGTCGCCGCGAAACGTTCGCGCACCGCTTCGGGCAGCCGGTTCCAAGCCTCGCTTCCGAGCACGTCGCGCAGGCCGTGCCGCCTGCCCGCGCTGGCGCGCGTGTCGGCGAGTGCTCGCGGCAGTGCCCGGGTGTCGGTCATGGCCGTTCCTTCAGTCTCCCAGCAACTTCGAGATGCGCTCGCCCATGCGCATCATCTTGAGCAGCGTCTTGCGCGGCATGCGTTTCATCGCGTCGAACCAGCGGGTCACGGTCTCGAGGAATTCGAGCTGTGTCACGATGCGGTCGCGGACCGCGGCGGGCGTTTCCTGGTCGTTCTTGAGCTGCGCCGCGCATTCGCGCAACGCCGCCAGCGTCGGGTCGATCTCGCGCTTCTTGCGGCCATCCATGATCGCGCGGATCACTTCCCAGGTGTCCTGCTGCGCGCCGAAGAAGTCGCGCCGGTCGCCGAGCACATGCGTGACGTGTACCAGGTCCCACGCCAGCAGCTCCTTCAAACCGTTGCTGATGTTGGAGCGCGCGATGCCGAGCGTCTCGCCGATCTCGTCGGCGTTCAGCGGCTTCTCGGATAGATAGAGCAGGGCGTGGATCTGCGCGACGGAGCGGTTCATGCCCCAGCGGCTGCCCATCTCGCCCCAGTGGACGATGTAGCGCTGCATGGTTTCGGTGAGCTGCATATTGTTTAGTCTGTTATTTCTGTCTTGACAGAAATTATAGGCCCGTCGAATATCCGAGCCAAGCCCGACCAGACAATTTCATGAACGATCCGCAACCGATTGAGATTCCACCACTCCCGCCCTGGCCGGAAACCCGGCAGCCGCCGTTCAGCCGCTGGTGGCCGGTGGGTTGGGGCGCCCTCGCCGGGCTCGCGCTGCGCCTGTTGTTCTGGGGCAAGCCCGAAACCGCCTACGCGGCGATGCTCGACTCTTTCATCCTGGGCTCGCCGGCGCTGGTGGGTGCCGTCACCGTGTACATGGCCGAGCGCCAGTTTCGCCGTTCGTGGACTTACTACGCCGTTGCCCCGGCGATCGCGACCCTCTGTTACGTCGTCGGCTCGCTTCTCATCCTCATAGAAGGATGGATCTGCGCCATCGTCATCCTGCCGTTGTTTGCCGTCGTCGGCGCCTTGTCCGGGCTCCTGATGGGCGTCGTCTGCCGGCTCACCAACTGGCCGCGTCCGGCGATCGTCAGCAGCATCGCGATCCTGCCGCTCATCACCGGCGCCTTCGAACACCGCCTGCCGCTGCCGAATCTCGAGCGCGAGCAGCGCCGTTCGGTGTACGTCGCCGCGCCGGCCGCGGACGTCTGGCGGCAACTGATCGACGCCCGCGACATCCGGCCCGAAGAAGTGGACAACGCCTGGATGTACCGCATCGGCGTGCCGCTGCCGGCATCGGGCGCGGCCGATGTCCGCGGTGGCGAACACCTGCGGCACATCGTGATGGGCAAGGGCATCCACTTCGACCAGGTCGCGAGCGAGTGGCGCGAAAACCAGTCGGTGACCTGGCACTACCGGTTCGCGCCCGATTCATTTCCGCCGCATGCGCTCGACGATCATGTACGAGTCGGTGGCCACTATTTCGATGTGGGCGCGACCACCTATTCGCTGCGCGCCCGAGCGGCGCCGGCACGATGCTCGAAGTGAGCATGAATTACCGGGTCAGCACGCGATTCAACTGGTATGCGGGGCCGGTGGCCGATCTGCTGATCGGCAATTTCGAAGAGAACATCCTGCGTTTCTACGCGCGGCGCGCGGAAGCTTACAAACCGGTTTCGTAGCGGATGGCGATGATGGTGAGTTCGCGCGCGCCGCCCGGCAGCTCGAGTTTCACCTCGTCGTCGAGGCCCTTGCGCATCAGTGCACGGGCCAGCGGCGCATCCATGCTGATGTAGCCCTCGGCCATGTCGAATTCGTCGGGGCCGACGATGCGATGCGTGAATTGTTTGCCGTCGACGCCTTCGAGCGTCACCCAGGCGCCGAAAAACACGCGCTTCGGATCCGAGGGTGGTTTGTCGACCACCGTCATTCCATCGAGTCTCTTGCGCAGGAACCGCACGCGCCGGTCGATCTCGCGCAGGCGCTTTTTCCCATAGGTGTATTCGGCGTTTTCGGAGCGGTCGCCCTGTGCCGCGGCCTCGGACACGGCCTGTGTCACGCGCGGGCGCTCCACCTTCCAGAGCTCGTCCAGCTCCTGTTTGAGCCGTGCTGCACCTGCGGTGGTGATGAATTGCGATCCGGGTTTCTCTGCAGTTCGGTAACGGCTCACTACTTCTTGACCATATGTGATTCACGTCTCAGTCACGGCGACCCGCTGCCCAAGGGTTCTGTGCAACGGCTCACAGCCGCATGGGGGCGGTCAATCTACGCTTTCCACCCATGGCAGCCCGCTACTACACGCACTTTGTCACGAGCGCAGAACCCGCGCACTCGAGCGAGTGGAGTGGAGTCATCGAGCTGACGCATCCGCTCGGCGAACGCCGCGATTCGAAGGAACTGCGCCGGCTGCTGGCCGCGAACTTCGAGATCGAAGCCGAGGACATCAAGATCCTGCAGGTCGCCAGACTGCACTGACCCCGACTGGCCCGAATCCCCTAGCGGACTTCTTTACCTTCATCGAAAGTCCGCCTTCCAAAGCCCCGAGCCCCTAAAGCCTGGGGCTTTTTTTATACTCCGGACCATCTCAAGTTTCCGGGGATCTCCATGTTCAATCGTCTGGCAGCCATTGTGGCCGTAGCCTTGCTCACGGCCTGCGTGGCGTCGAGTCCGAAGCCCGCGCCCGCGCCTGCGCCTGCGGTTGCGCCGCCCGCGCCCGCGCTCACGTCGGGCCTCGATCTCACCGGCTTCGACCGCACGGTTCGACCGCAGGACGACCTCTATCGCTTTGTCGGCGGTGGCTGGCTGGCCAACACGCAGATTCCGCCCGACCGCTCGAACTACGGCACGTTCACCATCCTCGACGACCAGGCGAAGGAAGAGGTGCGGGACCTCGTCGTCGCCGCCTCCGTGCAACCGAACCGCGCGCCGGGTTCCGACGCGCAGAAGGTCGGCGACTTCTACCTCGCGTACCTCGATACCAATCGTGTGGAATCCCTGGGGCTCGCACCGCTCAAGGACGAACTGGCGCGCATCCAGGCGCTCGCGACGCCGCGCGACGTGGCGCGTTACATCGGCCGCGCGCAGCGTCTCGGCGTGGCGCAGCCGTTCAAGTGGTTCTCGTCGGCCGACAGCAGGAATTCGGGCACGTACATCGCGTCGATCACGCAGCGCGGGCTCACCATGCCCGATCGCGACTACTACCTGAGTCCGGACGAGAAGTACGCCCGCTTCCGCGCCGGCTTCGCGCTGTATGTCGAACAATTGCTGGCGCGCGCCGGCGAACGCAATGCGAAATCCGCGGCGGCGCGCATCGCCGCGCTCGAAACGCGGCTGGCGAACTACCAGTGGACCAACGTCCAGAACCGCGATCCGGTGAAGACCTACAACCCGATGACTTTGCCGGAGTACGAGAAGCTCGCCCCAGGCTTCGACTGGATCGCGTTCTTCGACGGCCTCGGTGCGCCGGTCCAGAAACAGGATATCGGTCAGCCCACCTTCATCAAGGGGGTCGGGCAATTGGTGAAGACCGTGCCGGTCGCCGACTGGCGCGCGTATTTCGAGTTCCAGCTGCTCGACAAGTACGCGCCCGCATTGCCGGCGCAGTTCGCCGATCTGGAGTTCGATTTCCACCAGCGCACGCTGAACGGCGTGCAGGAACCGCGGCCGCGCTGGCGCCGCGCAGTCGATTCCATGGACACGAACATCGGCGAGCTCGTTGGCCGCATGTTCGTCGAGGCGCATTTCAGCGCCGCAGCCAAACAGCGGATGAAGGAGCTGGTCGCAAATCTGCTCAAGGCCTTCGATGGTTCCATCGACGGCCTCGACTGGATGAGCGCCGCTACTCGCGCCGAAGCGAAGAAGAAACTTGCCAAGATCACGGTGAAGATCGGCTACCCCGACAAGTGGCGGGACTACAGCGCGTTGACGATCCGCGGCGACGATCTGGTCGGCAACCTCATGCGCGCCGCGGAGTTCGAGAACAACCGCCAGATCCAGCGTTCGGGCGGGCCGGTGGACAAGGACGAGTGGCGGATGACACCGCAGACCGTCAACGCGTACTACAGCCCCTCCACCAACGAAATCACCTTCCCGGCCGCCATCCTGCGCCCGCCGTTCTTCGATGCGACCGGCGACGATGCGGTCAACTACGGCGGCATCGGCTCGGCGATCGGACACGAGATCAGTCACGGCTTCGACGATTCGGGCCGGCAGTTCGACGGCGATGGAAACCTGCGCGACTGGTGGACGGCCGATGACGGAGCGAAGTTCAAGCAACGCGCAGACCTCGTGGTGAAGCAGTTCGCGGCTTACACCGTGCTCGACGGCCGCCATCTCAACGGCGAGCTCACGCTCGGCGAAAACATCGGCGATCTGTCGGGGCTCGCGGTGGCGTTTCGCGCCTACAAACTCTCGCTGGGCGGAAAGCCGGCTGCTGAAATCGACGGGTTCACCGGCGAGCAGCGCTTCTTTCTCGGCTGGGCACAGGTCTGGCGCCGCAAGTACCGCGACGAGGATCTGCTCAAGCGCACGTTGACCGATCCGCACAGCCCGAGCGAATTTCGTACCAATGGACCGACTGGCAACATCGACTCCTTCTACGATGCGTTTGGCGTGAAAGAGGGCGATCGCATGTATCGACCGCCCGCGCAGCGTGTCAAGATCTGGTGAAGTTTCGAGGAGATTGCCATGCGTCGATTGTTGTCCGGTTTCGTCTTCGTGGCCGCAGGTCTTGCACTGTCCGGCTGCGGTTACAACAAGCTGCAGAACCAGGATGAGGGTGTGAAGGCCGCCTGGGCGCAGGTGATCAACCAGTACCAGCGGCGCGCGGATCTCGTGCCGAATCTCGTCAACACCGTCAAAGGTTATGCCGCGCAGGAGGAGCGCGTGCTCGTGGGTGTCACCGAGGCGCGCGCCAAGGCGACTTCCATCCAGCTCACGCCCGAGCTCATCAACGACCCGGAAGCGTTCAAGAAATTCCAGGCGGCGCAGGGCGAACTCACGCAGGCGCTCAAGAGCCTGCTGGCGGTGACGGAGAACTATCCGAACCTCAAGTCCGACGGCGTGTTTCGCGACCTGATGGTCCAGCTCGAAGGCACCGAGAACCGGATCGCCGTGGAGCGCAAACGCTACATCGACGCCGTGCAGGCCTACAACGTCACGGTGCGCGAATTCCCCACCAACCTCACCGCCGGCTGGTTCGACTACGAGGTGAAGCCTAACTTCTCGGTGGAGAACGAAGCGGCGATCTCCACCGCGCCGGCCGCGACCTTCGACACCTCGACGCCTTCGCAGTCCGCGGCGCCGGTGGAAGCTCCGCCGGCGCCCGCGCCCGCCGCGAACTGACGCGCCACTCGTGAAAGCGCTGTCGATCACGCTTGCGCTGCTGCTCGGCGCGGGCTGCATGCCGCGCGCGCTGGCACAGGTCGCGGTGCCGGCGCTCGAAGCGCGCGTCACCGATCTGACCGGCACGCTCACCGCTGCACAACAATCGGCGCTGGAAGAAAAACTCGGCGCGTTCGAGGCCCGCAAGGGCGCGCAGATCGCCGTGTTGATCCTGCCGACCACGGAACCCGAGGACATCGCGCAGTTCGGCATCCGTCTCGCCGAGGCCTGGAAGATCGGCCGCAAGGCCACGGGTGACGGGGCGATCCTCATCGTCGCGAAGCAGGATCGCGCGTTGCGTGTCGAGGTGGGTTACGGCCTCGAAGGTGCGCTCACCGATGCCACCAGCGGCCGCATCATCAATGAAACCATCACGCCGTTGTTCAAGCAGGGGGATTTCTTCGGCGGCGTGAACGCGGGCCTGGACCAGATGATCCGGGTCATCGACGGCGAACCTCTGCCCGCGCCGGACCAGTCGTGGAAGCCCTCCGGAGTGACCGATGTTCCCTGGCCCTTGCTCCTCGCGGGCCTCTTCATCTTGAACGGCGCGTTTACCGGGTTCATCGGGCGCCTGCCCGGAGCTTCCGTGTCCGCGCTGCTCGGCGCGGGGCTGGTGTGGTGGCTCACCTCGCGATTGCTGTTCGGCGCACTTGGCTTTGTCGGATTCTTCCTACTGGCGCTGTTCTTCGGCATGAGCGGCGGGTCGCGTTTCGGTAGCCGTGGCCGCAGCGTATTCCGCGACATCGGGCGTGGTGGCGGCTTCGGCGGTGGTTTTGGCGGTGGCGGATTCAGCGGCGGGGGCGGCGGTTTTGGCGGCGGCGGCGCCTCGGGCCGGTGGTAGTTAGCCCATGAGCATGGCGCGATTCATCCGTCACCTGAGCGCCACGCGTGCCGGCACGCGCCGCCGTTTCCCGAAGGGGGTGCTGGAATCGATCGAGCGGGCCATCGCGGCGGCCGAGTTGCGCTGCAGCGGAGAAATCCGCTTCGTGATCGAAACGGCGCTCGAAATCGGGGATCTGCGCGCTGGCCTCACGCCCCGCGAACGCGCCATCCAGACCTTTTCCCACCTGCACATCTGGAATACCGAACTTCGCAACGGCGTACTCATCTATGTATTGCTGGCCGACCGTGACGTCGAAATCGTCGCCGACCGGGGTGCCGCAGCCGTCATCCCACCGGCCGACTGGGAAAACGTCTGCCGGCGCATGGAGGAAAACTTCCGTGCTGGCCGGTTTGCCGACGGTGCGATCGCCGGAATCGAGGCAGTCGGCGGGTTGTTAGAGCGGCGCTTTCCGCGCGCCTCAGCCGATCGCAACGAATTGCCGAACCAGCCGGCCTTGCTGTAGCGCCCTGTTGCAGATCGCCGACATACTTGATGAACTTTGCGGTGTCATACTTTGGCCATGAATAAGCATTCCACGCTTCGTGCGCTCGCTCTTGCCACGCTGTTCGGCGCGCTCATTTCCGGTTGCTCGCTGTTCGGCGATGGACCCAAATGGGGTGCCAAACGCGACGCCGCGAAGAATGCCGAGCCCGTCGTGCCCGTTCTGCCCGAGCCGGCGCCGACGCACCAGTTCACGATCACGCCGACCACCGACATCGTCGGCGTCGTGCAGAAAACCCGCGCGACGAAGGAAGACACGCTCACCGACATCGCCCGGCGCTTCAACGTGGGTTATGAAGAAATCGTGCGCGCGAATCCCGGCGTCGATCCGTGGCTGCCCGGGGAGAACCGCGAGATCGTCATTCCGTCGCAGTTCATCCTGCCGAACGCGCCGCGCGAAGGCATCGTCATCAATGCCGCCGCGATGCGGCTCTTCTATTACCCGAAGGTGAAGAAGGGCGAGCCGCAGGTCGTGCACACATACCCGATCGGCATCGGCAAGGTCGGCTGGAAGACTCCCGAAGGCGCGACCAAGATCGTGCGACGGACGAAGGACCCGATCTGGCGTCCGACGCCGTCCATCATCAAGGAACACCTGGAAGAGCGCGGCGAGAAACTCGAGCGCGAGGTCAAGGCGGGGCCGGACAATCCGCTCGGCCGGTTCGCGTTCTACCTCGGGTGGCCTACCTACATGATCCACGGTACCAACAAGCCCGCGGGTGTCGGCCTGCGCTCGAGCCACGGGTGTATCCGCCTCTATCCAGAGGACATCGCGACGTTGTACGAGCTGGCGCCGGTCGGCACGCAGGTGCGCGTGGTGAATCAGCCGTTCCTGTTCGGATGGCACGACGGCGCGTTGCACATCCAGGCCTTCGACGTGCTCGAAGACGATCCGCGCGACTGGAAAAAGGCGCAGGCGAAGCTGTTGAACAAGGCGCTGGCGGATCGCATCCAGGAAGAGCTCAAGGCGCGCAAGGAAAAGATCGACTGGGATGCGGTGTCGAAGCTGTCGCACGATCCGCGCGGCATTCCGGTGTCGGTGTCGGGCGGTCCCGATCAGCTGGACGCGATCGTGGCGTCCGCGATCGTGGTGCAAAACAAGGTTGCTCCGGGCGCGACGTGGGACGGCGTCTCCGATCTGCCGGTGGACGAAGCGACATTCCAGGAGCTCGTGTCCGATCGTGAACCGTCAGTCGAGTCGGCCGCCGCCGCGGCCGCGCCCGCCGCCAAGCCAAAGCCCATCTCCAACTGACCCACGCGAAAAGGGGACATGCCTATTTATTGGCTGCCAATAAATAGGCATGTCCCCTTTTCGCGAATTACAGTGGCGGCATGAAATTCCTTCTCGCCGCGCTCGCGCTGGGTGCCAGCTTCGCAACTCATGGTGCCGTTCCCGCCGACTCCATCGTCATCGGCCGCGACTACCACTCGTTCGCCGACCCGACGGCCTTCCGTGTCAAACATCTCGATCTCGACCTGCAGACTTCTTTCGAGAACCAGCGCCTTTCGGGCGTCGCAGATCTCACCATCACGCGCATCTCCGCGGACGCCAGCAAACTCACGCTCGACACGCGCGATCTCACCATCCGCCAGATCTGGTGGCTGAAGTCGGCTAATGACCTGGTGCCGCTGCGCTACACGCTCGGCGCGCGCGACCCGATGCTGGGCACGCCGCTCAACATCGACCTGCCCCCCGAACTGAACGCACCCGAATTCGCGGTCCGCATTTCCTACCAGACGCGGCCCGAAGCCTCCGGCCTGCAGTGGGTGGCATCGGCGCAGACGGCCGACAAGACCGATCCATTTCTGTTCTCGCAATCCGAAGCGATCCACGCGCGCAGCTGGATACCGCTGCAGGATTCCCCGCAGGTGCGCATGACCTACAACGCCACCATTCGCGTGCCACCCGGCATGCGCGCGGTGATGAGCGCCGAGCAAGTCGGCCGGAATCCGGGCGAACTCGCCGCCGACGGTGTCTATCGCTTCACGATGCCGCAGGCGATTCCCTCGTACCTGATCGCGATCGGCGTGGCGAAGCTCGAATTCCGCGCCACCGGTCCGCGCACCGGCGTGTACGCCGAGAAAGCGACCATCGAAGCAGCCGCCTACGAATTCGCCGAGACCGAGCAGATGATCGAGGTCAGCGAGAAATTGTTCGGCCCCTATCGCTGGGGCCGCTACGACCTGCTGATCCTCCCCCCGTCGTTCCCGCTCGGCGGCATGGAAAATCCGCGGCTCTCGTTCATCACGCCGACGTCCATCGCCGGCGATCGAAGTCTCACCGCGCTCATCGCCCACGAGCTGGCACATTCCTGGTCGGGCAACCTCGTGACGAACGCGAGCTGGCGCGACCTGTGGCTCAACGAAGGATTCACGACCTATCTGCAGGGCCGCATCGTGCAGGCGGTGTACGGCGACCGGCGCGAAGCGATGGAAGAGGTGGCCGCGCTCGAAGGCCTGCGCGAGGAATTGTCGACGCTGCCTCCGGCCGACCAGATTCTCGCCATCGACCTGCGCGGCCGCGACCCCGACGACGTGTTCTCGGAAGTCCCGTACATCAAGGGCGCGCTGTTCGTCACCTGGCTGGGCGATCGCTTCGGCGTCGACACGCTGGATCGATTCCTCCAGGCCTATTTCGATCACTTCGCGTTCCAGAGCATCACCACCGAACAGTTCCGTGCCTATCTCGAAGCCGAACTGCTGCCGAAGAAACCCGGCGCCGTGACGGCCGCCGAACTCGACGAGTGGCTGCACGCGCCCGGACTGCCGGGATCCGCCGTGTTGCCGCACTCGGATGCATTCGAACGCGTGGATGCCGCGCGCAAAGACTGGCTTGCCGGCAAGGTCTCCGCCGCCGATCTGCCGGGCAAGGAATGGAGCACGCACGAGTGGGTACGATTCCTCGACGGCATGCCCGCCAAGGTTCCCGCCGCGAAACTCGTGGAGCTCGACAACGCATGGGCGTTGACCGCCTCCGGCAACGCGGAGATCTCGCTGGTGTGGCTCGAGATCGCGATCCGCAATGACTACACCGCCGCCGATGCGAAACTCGAGACCCATCTCACCACGATCGGCCGCCAGCGGCTTATCAAGCCTTTGTACGAGGAACTGCTGAAGACCCCGGCCGGCGCCGAACGCGCCCGCGCCATCTACCTGAAAGCGCGGCCTAACTACCATCCGATCGCGACCACGACGCTGGACAAGCTGCTGCTGCGCAAGCCCGTGCCGCCCAAACCCGGGACCTGAGCCGGATGGTCATCCCGCTGCACGACGACAACCCGAGCACCACGAAGCCGCGGGTCACGGTCGGAATCATGATCGCCTGCACCCTCGTCTACGTCTGGCAGCACCTGTTGCTGTCGAAGGCGGGCGCGCAACAGGTGGCCTACGCGTTCGGACTGGTGCCTGCCGTCCTGACCGGGCGGGAATTCCTGCCGGAGGAAATGCGCTTCATTCCACCGGCGCTGAGCAGCATCACCTCCATGTTCCTGCACGGCGGCTTCTGGCACCTGGCCGGCAACATGCTCTACCTGTGGATTTTCGGTAACAACATCGAAGACGCCATGGGCCACGTGCGCTTCTTTCTCTTCTATCTGCTGTGCGGACTCGCCGCGGTGGCCGCGCAGGTGATGCTCAACCCCGCCTCGCCGATCCCGATGGTGGGTGCGAGCGGCGCGATCTCCGGCGTGCTCGGCGCCTACATGCTGTTGTATCCGCGCGCCCGCGTGTTGTTAGGGCTGCCGCTCGGCTTCCTGATCGTGCAGCTCGGACGATTCCCGGCTATCTGGGTGCTGGCGGCGTGGTTCGTCATGCAACTCGTGCTCGGTACGATCGCTGCCGCGCAGGCGCCCGGCGATTCGGAAGGTGGCATCGCCTTCGGCGCGCACCTCGGCGGCTTCATTGCGGGATTAGTGCTCGTCACGATTTTCAAACGGCGCGCGGTTCCGCTGTGGCGGCGCTACTGAGACGCTGCTACATTCCGCGCACGTTGCGCGCCGCCGTTTTCCTCGGGCGCGCTTGAGGACCTGATTGGCCGAGCCGTTTGACTCGCAAATCCCGACCGCCGAACAGCCCGGCTCTATACGCGTCATCGCGCGGGCCGCAACGAACATCGCCGCCTTCGTCGGCCGCACGCTCAAAGGCCCCGTCAACGAACCCGTGACGGTGCGCAGCTTCGCCGACTACACCCGCGTATTCGGCGGCCTCTGGCAGCCCTCCACGCTCAGTTACGCGGTCGAGCAGTTCTTCGAGAATGGCGGCCGCTGCGCCGTCATCGTGCGCGTGGTCAATGGCGCGCGTCCGCCGACGCTGTCGCTGCCGGCGGGCACCGGCAAACTCATCCTGCGTGGCGTCGGCGCCGGTTCGCGCGAATTCCTGCGCGCCTCGGTCGATTACGACGCGATCGATGCCAAGGAAGCGGAACTGTTCAACCTGGTCGTGCAGCGCGTGCGCACCGCCGGCTCCGAACAGATCGAAGACCAGGAGATCTTCCGCCGGCTGTCGATCACGCCCGGCGCGGACCGCTTCGTCGCCGACGCGCTGCTCGATTCGCGGCTGGTGCGCGTGCAGGGCAGCGTGCCCACCGAGCGGCCGACGCGGACTCCCGCCGCCGCCACCGGCGCGGTCATCGGCTACACACCCTCCAATCCCGACGGTGACGATGGCGGCCCGATCACCGACTACGACCTGATCGGCTCGGCGCAGCTCGGCACCGGCCTTTTTGCGTTGCATGCCGCGCCCGACATCAACCTGCTGTGTATTCCGCCGCTGACGCGCGACCACGACATCGGGCTGTCGACGTTGCTGGTCGCGGGCCGCTTCTGCCGCGAACGCCACGCGATGCTCATCGTCGATCCGCCGTCCGACTGGGCGTCGAGCGCCGCGGCGCTCGATGGCATGCGGCACTGGCCGTTCCGCAGCGAAGACGCCGCGTTGTTCTACCCGCGCGTGGTGGCCTTCGACCGGTTGCGCGGACGCTTCGAGATGTTCGCGCCCTGCGGGGTCGCGGCCGGTGTCATCGCCCGCTGCGACGAATCCGCCCCGGTGTGGGCCACCGCCGAAGGCGATGCCGCCGTCCTGCGCCATGGCATGCGGCCGGCGTGGAACGTGGCGAACGCCGATCGCGCGCGACTCATCAACGCGGGGATCAACGTACTGCAGTCGGTGCGGCTGCCCGCGCGGTTGCAGGCCAGCCCGCGCACGCTGGCCAGCGGCTCCGCGGCCGTCAGCGACTGGCGATATCTGTCGCCGCGCCGCCTGGCGTTGTTCGTGATGACTTCCATCGAACGTGGCACGCGCTGGATGCTGTTCGAGCGCAACGCCGAATCCACCTGGATGATGGCGCGCGGCCAGGTCGAGGCGTTTCTCGATTCGCTGTACGCGGAAGGCGCCTTCACCGGGCGCAGCGGCGAGCCGAGTTATTTCGTGGTGTGCGACGAACGCATCAACAACCTCGAGACCATCCGCGCCGGCAAGATCAACCTGGCCTTTGGTTTCGCGGCCAGCAAGCCGGGTGAGTACCACGCGTTCCTCGTCACGCACGAGCCTTCGGGCTCACGCGCCCGCAACGTCAGCATGAACCGGTTCGCGAACTATTCGCCGAGCGTGAATCTGGAGATCGAGTCGTCGATCCTGCGTGGCCTCGTGCCGCTCGCGAGCGTGCCGGCCGTCGAGAAGGCCGCCCCGGCAGCAGCCACGTTGCCGGATGCCGCGGACGATTCACCGGCCTCAGCATCGACTGCGGTGCCGGTGGAATCCTTTCAGGACTATTGATTACGCAAGGTCCGCAATCGCGGCGGCCTGCGGCACTTGCAGGGCCTGATCTTCCACGACGCTAGTTAGAGGCGGCGTGCTCGTCCGCGAAGGAAACGCGCCCGATCAGCTCTCTTTCTTCGGCGAAACGTACATGCTGATCACCGCGCGCACCACTTCCTTGCCATTCGTGTCGGTCACGGTGACCGGCACGCCGATGTTCTCCGCGCCGGCCCATTCGGTTTTATCGAGCCGCGCCGTCGCGATGACGTCGGTCTCCGCCTTCGCCAGGTATTCGATCGTCATGCCGCGCGGAATCCAGCGCATGCCGACCGGGATCGTGACCTCGGTGCACAGGCCGGCGGCGAGCTCGCACAGATTTCCCATCGCCAGCGCGTGCACGGTGTGGATGTGGTTTTCGACCGCGCGCCGTTTTTGCATCGCGACGCGGCAGAGTTTGGGCTGCAGGTCGAGGAAACGCGGCTTGATGGTCGCGAAGTAGGGTGCACGTTTGCACACCGTCCGCGCGAACAGCCAGCGGCCGAAAGCGCTGCGATGGGCGCGGATCCAGGCGCGCAATGTGGGACCAGCCTGGGTGGTGTCGGTCATGGTCAACCAGTCCATCTGGGGACGGGCCGGGTGTACGTCGGTTGCTACTCTGGCCATCGCGTGATCGAATCCTCCGCCCGGGGCCGAAACTCTAATCGTTGCGCACCGGCGATCGCAAACATTCGATACAAATCCAGCCCGAGAATTGGACCAGACTGTTTGACCATGGACGAAACTGTCTCAACCGCGGAAAAACGCGCGGCGGCGATCCGCAAAACCGTGCGTGCGATCAAACGCGGCGGCTTCCTGAGTTATGGCGAAGTGGCTCGGCGCGCTGGGTTGCCCGGGCGCGCGCGGCTGGTCGGCCAGGTGCTGCGCGAATCCGGCGCCGCCGACCGGATTCCCTGGCATCGGGTTACCGGCGCCGGCGGCCGCATCGCCTTTCCGGCGGGTTCGGCGAGCGCGCGCCGGCAATTGCAACGGCTGACGCGCGAAGGTGTCGAGACGCGCGGCAATCGTGCCGTGGTCAAACGCGGCTCGAAAGGCGCGCGCAGTCTCGATGCACTGTTGTGGAAGTTGTGAGGCGCTGTGACTGACCGTTACGTAGTTTTTTCGCATGGCAAGGATGCGGGCCCCTGGGGGGTCAAGATCACCGCGCTCGCCGGCAATGCGCGCAGCGAAGGCTATGAAGTGGAGTCGGTGGACTACCGCGGCATCGACGATCCGCGCGAACGCGTGAACAAGCTGGTCGAGTTCTGCAAGGAGCTCAAGGGCGACCTGGTGTTGTGCGGCTCGAGTCTCGGCGGATATGTGTCGGTGGCCGCCGCCTCACTGCTGCATGCGCGCGGCGTATTCCTGATGGCGCCCGCGCTGACGATGCCCGGCCTGCCGCCGCTGCGCGAGCGGGTGCTCGACTGCCCGACCACGATAGTCCACGGCTGGAAGGACGACATCGTCCCGGTCGAGCAGAGCATCGAGTTCGCGCGGCGCCATGGCTGCGCGCTGCATATCCTCAACAGCGATCATCGCCTGCAAGATGAAGTGCGCTTGCTGAAGTACCTGTTCGAGTACTTCCTGATCTCGCTCGACCTCCCCCAGGACGTGAGTTAAAGGGGTTAAAGGGGACATGCCTATTTATTGCCCGCTGACACCGCAAATCGAGCCTGACATCGCCAATAAATAGGCATGTCCCCTTTAACGCCGCTGGCGGATGGCACGCTCCGCGATACGATCGATCAGCGACGGCGCGATCAGCTTCAGCCAGCGGCCTAACTTCCCGCGCGTCGACATCACCACCAGCCGTTGCCGCTTCGCGATCGCGCGCACGATGCCCTGGGCGCAATCCTCCGCGGTCATGATCTTCGCGACCTGCATCGGTGAGGCACCGAGCGGCTCGCCGTCCGCGCCGATCGCGCGTTTGTGGATTTCCGACACCACGAAATCCGGCGCGATCACGCTCACGTCGACACCCGTGCCGCGCAGCTCGATGCGCAGCGAATCGAAGAATCCGATCATCGCGTGTTTGCTCGCTGCGTATCCGGTGCGTTCGGGCACGCCGGTCAGTCCGGCGATGCTCGCGACGGCGACCAGCAGTCCTTTCGACTGCTTGAGATGCGGCAGCGCAAGCGCGGTGAGCCGCACCGGCGCCAGATAATTCACCTGCATCAGCCGCTCGAAGATCTCGAGATCGGCGACCGCATCGAACCGGCTCCACATCGTGATGCCCGCGTTGTGGATGACGATGTCTATCCCGCCAAAGTTCTGCAGCGTCGTTTCGACCAGCCAGCCGCAGTCGACTTCGTTCGCGATGTCGGTGGGCACCACCAGCGTTTCGCCGCCGCGGGCGCGGCACTCGCGCGCGAGTTCTTCGAGCCGCGCCGCGTCGCGCGCCGCCAGCGCCACGCGTGCTCCCTGCGCGCTCAGCGCCAGTGCCAGCGCGCGGCCGATGCCCTCGGATGCTCCCGTCAGAATGATCCTGCGACCTGCGAGTCTGGTCATATTGCTCCTGCGGCCCCGTTTTCTTGGGCGCAGTTTCTTTCGGAAAATGCCCAGTCGGCTACACTGCCGCGCCTAACATGATACGGCCGGGGGCGCATCGCGAGACGCATGGGTTGGTTGCTGCGACGATTCTTCAGGCTCTGGGTGCGCGCCGCCGTTCAGCCGGCGGAGGCACCGCCGTCGCTGACCGCTCCGGCCGCACCGGTGTGTTACGTGCTCGAGCGCGATTCGATCGCGGATCTGGCCGTGCTCTGCAATGTCGCGGCCCGGATGAACCTGCCATACCCGGAGAGGCGTTCGGCGAATCTCCCGGTCGAGCAACGCCGCTCCTACTTTGATGTCGGCCGCCGACGCCGCTTCTGGGACGCGACGCATACGCGGCGGCCGCCGCCGCACCTGCTGGCGCTGGTCGAATCGCTGATCGGACAGCAGGGTGGTGAGCCGGCGCGCGATGTGCTGCTGGTGCCCACCGCGGTGTACTGGGGCCGCGCTCCGCAGAAAGAAGGCTCGTGGCTGCGGCTGCTGTTCGCCGAGAACTGGGCGCTGACCACTCGGGCGCGCAAGTTTTTCGCCGTGCTCATCAACGGCCGCAATGTGTTCGTCGAGGTCGGCGCACCCATCAGCCTGCGTTCGCTGCTCGATGCCGCGCCGGCCACCGACCAGGCGCGCCGCGTCACGCGCGTCCTGCGCGGCGTGTTGCGCCGCCAGCGCGCCACGCGTATCGGTCCCGATCTTTCGCACCGCCGCACCATCGTCGCGCGCGTGTTGCGTGCGCGGGCGGTGCGCGCGGTGGTGGCCTCCGAGGCGCGCGAAAAACACGACAAGTTCCGGCCCGGGCTGCTGACCGCGCGCAAGTACGCCTTCGAGATCGCAGCTAACTACTCGCACCCGTTCGTGCAGGTCGCCGAGAAGCTGCTCGGCCGCGTGTGGAACCGCGTGTACGACGGCGTGAAATTCAACCATGCCGCGACGCTCAAGGAGATCTCCGAAGGCAACGAAGTCGTGTTCGTGCCCTGCCACCGCAGCCACATGGACTACCTGCTGCTGTCGTACGTGATCTACCACGCCGGTTACGCGCTGCCGCACATCGCCGCCGGCATCAACCTCAACATTCCCGTCGTCGGGCGTTTCCTGCGCAAGGGCGGCGCGTTTTTCATCCGCCGCTCGTTCGCCGGCAATGCGTTGTACACCGTGGTGTTCATGAAGTACCTGGCCGCCATCATGGCGCGCGGGCATTCGATCGAATACTTCATCGAGGGCGGGCGGTCGCGCACCGGGCGGCTGCTGCATCCGAAGACCGGCATGTTGTCGATGACGGTGCGCAGCTTCCTGCGCGACCCGGTGCGGCCGGTGGTGTTCGTGCCGGTGTACTTCGGCTACGAACGCATCGTCGAGGCCAACACCTACATCTCCGAATTGTCGGGCGCTCCCAAGAAGAAGGAGAGCTGGTTCGACCTGCTGGCGTCGCTGCGCGTGTTGCGCGAGCGGTTCGGCACGGTGCACGTGAACGTCGGCGAGCCCATCCGGCTCAACGACCTGCTCGACGCCGCGCTGCCGAGCTGGCGCGAACAACGCTTCGACGACGACACGCGTCTGCCGGCCGTCAACGCGCTGGTCGGCGACCTGTCGCTCGCCATCATGCGCGGCATCAATTCCGCCGCCGCCGTCACGCCGATCAACCTGCTCGCGACCACGTTGTTGGCGTCGCCGCGCGGCGCACTGCCCGAAAGCGGCCTGCTCGCGCAGCTCGAGCTCTACCTCAAACTGCTGCGCACCTCGCCCTACAGCGCCCGGATCACGGTCACCGACGCGACTCCGGCCGAAATTGTGGTTTACGGCGAAACGCTCAAGATCATTTCGCGCGTGCCTCACAAACTCGGCGACATCGTGAAGATGAGCGATGAAAGCGCGCAGCTCATCGCCTATTACCGCAACAACGTCCTGCACCTGTTCGCGCTGCCCTCGCTGGTGGCCTGTGCGTTCATCGGCAATTCCATGTTGCGCACCGAGGACATCCAGCGCCTGGCGTGGCGCGTCTATCCCTACGTGGCGGCCGAGCTTTTCCTGCGCTGGCGCGAAGAGGAACTCGCGGGTGTCATCGACGGTGTTCTTGCTGCACTGGCCGAACAAGGTGTGCTGCAGCCCAACGAGGATCGCAGCGCGTGGCGGCGGCCGCCGCCGGATTCCCCGGCCGCGATGCAGCTGTCGATGCTGGCGCAGGCCACCATCCAGACCATCGAGCGTTACTACCTCGCGATCTCGCTGCTGATGAAGGCCGGCAGCGGCACGATCACCCAGAAGGTGCTCGAACAGCAATGTCAGCTCGCCGCCCAGCGCATGAACATGCTGTACGGCTTCAATTCGCCGGAATTCTTCGATCGCGCGCTGTTCGAGAATTTCATCGATCTGCTGCGCGAACGCGGCGTCGTGCAGGCGGGCGATGCCGGCACGCTCGAATTCGACGACGTGCTGGTGCGCGTGGCTGCGGATGCCCAGCTGGTGTTGTCGGAGCAGATACGCCACAGCATTCTGCAGGTGACCCAGGTCTAGCGGCAGCTAGGGAATCCCCGGGCTGCGGGGCCTCCCTAGCTTTGGCCCCGGAAGCCGCTGCTATACTCGCGCGCAACACGTCCGCGCGAAGGCGTCCACGAGGGGGAGGCAAACGCGTGGCGAACTCTAAGACGATACGGCCCATCGGTAAGGCTGCTCCCTCGTCACTCGCAGCTGTCCCGCGGTCTTCAGGGGAAAAGAATGAGTAACGATCTGATCCGGCGATACGTCATGCGTTCGCTTCCGATCGTCGCAACGCTGGCCCTGGCGTCGCCCGCCACTTACGCCTGGGATTTCCAAAACGACGACGGCACCTTCACGGGTAGCTGGGACACGACGGTCACCTACGGACAAGCCTGGCGCATCGAATCGCGCGACTGCCGGCTCATCGCCATTGCCGACGGCGGCTGCGGCCGCTCGCCCAACATCGACGATGGCGATCTCAACTACGGCACCGACATGTTCAGCCGGGCGCTCAAGGCGCTGACCGAAGTCTCGCTCAACTATCGCGGCTTCGGTGCTTTCGTGCGCGCGTCGGGGTTGTACGACGACGCGGCGGCGGATACCGCACGCACCCCGCTTTCCGACAGCTCCGAAAAACTCGTCAAGAACTACACGCGGCTGCTCGACGCCTTCGTATACGCCAAGTTCGACCTGGGCTCGATGGGCGCGGAGCTGCGCCTCGGCCGCCAGGCCGTGAGCTGGGGCGAGAGCACGTTCATCCAGAACGGCATCAACGTCATCAACCATTTCGACGTCTCGGCGCTGCGCGTGCCGGGTTCGGAGCTCAAGGAAGCGTTCCTGCCGCAGGAAATGGTGAACTTCAGCCTGCAGTTCAGCGACAACCTGTCGGCGCAGGCTATCTACCTCACCGACTGGAACGCGACGGTGCCGGAACCCGCCGGTTCCTATTTCAGCAATAACGATTTCGCGCCCACTGGCGGTAGCAAGGTGGTGCTGGGCTTCGGCTCGTTCTCGGACCAGGGCGTCGACTTCCGCCCGCTCGGCGGGCCGTTGATCTCGAACTTCCAGACCGTCAATCGTCTGCCCACGGAGAAACCCTCCGACAGCGGACAGTACGGCTTCAACCTCAAGTACTACGCGCCGGGCTTCAACAACGGCACGGAGTTCGGCCTGTTCTTCCTGAACTACCACAGCCGTCTGCCGATGATTTCGGGTCGCACCGGCTCACAGGCCGGAATCGGTAATGCCTTCGGTGCGTTGAACGCCGTCGGCGCGGCGGCGCAGGGCCTCGCCGCGGGTCTGCCGCAGGCGGCGGCCATCGCCACCGCCGCCCAGCTCGGCGTGGCGCGATCGGCGGCCGCGGGCGGAAATCTTTCGCTGGCGACGGCCACGCAGTACGCCAGCATCGGCGCCGGCACGCAGCTGGCGCGCGGCGACGTCACGGCGCAGGCCACCAACATCGCCACGCACGAGTACGCGCTCACCGCGGGTTACTTCACCGAGTACCCGGAAGACATCAAGCTGATCGGACTGTCGTTCAACACGCAGTTGCAATGGGGCGGCATCGCGCTGCAGGGCGAAGTCGCGTATCGCCAGGATGTGCCGCTGCAATGGGACGACGTCGAATTGCTGTTCGCGGCACTCACGCCGTTCGAGCAGGGACTCGCGACGTTGCGCGGGACGCCGCTGCCCACCACCTGCCCGACCGGCGTTCCGGCCGCTTCGACGCTCACGCATTGCGGCCAGCTCGGCGGCTACGGCGTGAACGAGAAAGTGCAGGGCTGGGGCCTCTACGACACCTACCAGGTGCAGTTCACCGCCACCAAGACCTTCTCCAATGTGCTCAAAGCGGCGCAGATGGTGGTGGTGGCCGAGGCGGGCCTGTCGCATGTGCAGGACATGCCGGACAAATTGACCGGCGGACCGAACGATCGCGGCCTGCGCTTCAACGGCCCGGCTACCAATGTGAGCGGCAACTACGAGCTGCGCGGCCGTCATTGCCCGACGATCTCCGCGGCGGACTGCCTGGCGCTGGATCTGGTCGAGCCGCAGAACCGCTTCGCCGACGCCACTTCTTATGGCTACCGCGTCGCCGGCCGCCTGGAATATCCGGGCCTCGTGGGTCCGTGGAACGTGCTGCCGCGCTTCAACTGGCAGCACGACGTCAAGGGCACGACGCCGGGACCCGGCGGCAACTTCGTCGAAGGACGCTACGGCCTCACGCTCGGCGTCGAGGCGAACCTTCGGGCCACCTGGGCGGTCGACATGTCATGGACGAAGTTCGGCGGCGCCGGACGGTTCAACGACCTCAACGATCGCGACTATGTCGCGGCCACGCTCAAGTTCTCGTTCTGATCGCGACGAGGGGAATTTCATGCTGAAAAAATTCGTAGCTCCCGTTCTGGGAATGATGGCGGGACTGACGCTGGGCGTGCACGCGATGGCGGCCGTGTCGGCCAGCGATGCCGCGAAGCTCGGCGCCGAGCTCACGCCGCTGGGCGCCGAGAAAGCCGGCAATGCCGACGGCTCCATTCCCGCGTGGGACGGTGGCATCACCTCGGCGGCGCAGGCGGGGTTCGCGAACTTCCGCCCGGGCCAGCATCACCCCGATCCGTACGCCAGCGACAAACCGCTGTACACCGTGACCGCGGCCAACATGGGGCAATACGCGAACAAGCTGACCGAAGGCCACAAGAAGCTGCTGCAGACGTACAAGGCCACGTTCAAGATGAACGTGTACCCGACGCATCGCAGCGCGGCCGCGCCGCAGCGGATTTATGACGCCACCAAGCGCATCGCGACCACCGCGCAGCTGGCGAAGGATGGCAACGGCGTCACCAACGCCGGGGAAGGCATTCCGTTCCCGATTCCGCAGTCGGGTGTCGAAGTGTTCTGGAACCACGTGCTGCGTTATCGCGGCGACGTCATCGTGCGCAACATCGGCCAGGCGCCGGTGACCGCGGGCGGTGATTACACGATGGTCAAGTTCCGCGACGAGACGATGGTCGCGTACAGCCTGGCGGGCGCGAAGAGCGAGAACCTCAACAACATCATCGCGTATTTCATCCAGGAGACAGTCGCGCCCGCGCGCCTCGCCGGCGAAGTGCTGCTGGTGCAGGAGACGCTGGATCAGTCGCTCGAGAATCGCCGCGCCTGGGTCTACAACCCGGGACAGCGCCGCGTGCGCCGCGCGCCGAACGTGGCGTTCGACAATCCCGGCACCAACTCGGACAACCTGCGCACCTCCGACCAGTTCGACATGTACAACGGCAGCCCGCAGCGTTACGACTGGACGCTGGTCGGCAAGAAAGAGCTGCTGGTGCCGTACAACAGCTACAAGCTCAACTCGAACACGCTCAAGTACGGCGACATCCTCAAGAAGAATCACATCAACCCGGACGTGGCGCGTTACGAGCTGCATCGCGTCTGGGTGGTGGATTCGAAACTCAAGGCGGGGCAGAGCCATCTCTACAGCCGACGCACCTTGTACGTGGATGAGGACAGCTGGCAGATCGTGGCCGTGGATTGCTACGACAGCCGTGGTCAGCTCTATCGCGTCCAGGAAGGCCACGTCATCAATTTCTACGAAGTGCCGGCGCTGTGGACCGCGCTCGAGACGGTGTACGACCTGAGCAACGGCCGTTACCTGGCGCTCGGCCTCGACAACGAAGAGCCGCGCAGCCGCGACTTCTCGCAGAAGCGCACCGTGGCCGACTACCAGCCCGCCGCCCTGCAACGCCGCGGCGTGCGTTGATCGAATAAGGTGCCGCGAATGAAGGTGCCGGGTGGGGAAAGTGGGGAGAGGACTCCCCACTTTCCCCACCCGGCACCTTTCACACGGGGGTTCTGGATGAGGCGTCCATTCGGCCTCGCGCTGATCGTGGCACTCGCGGGCTCGGGCTTCGTGCCGGCCGTCGCGCCGGCGCAGATCGATCCCAACGACTTCGCCAACAAGCCGGCGGAGATCGAGCCGCTGGCCGCGCAGTCGTTGCTGCTCGACCTGGCCGTCGCGGGCAGCCGCATGGTCGCCGTGGGCGAGCGTGGCCACGTGTTGCTCTCCGACGATCAGGGCGCGACCTGGCGCCAGGCGAAGAGCGTCCCCACGCGCGCCATGCTCACCGCCGTGTTCTTCGCCGACAACGAATACGGCTGGGCCGTCGGCCACGACGAAACCATTCTCAACACCGTCGATGGCGGCGAGACGTGGACGCGTTCGCACTTCGCGCCCGAAGCGCAGCAGCCCTTGCTCGACCTGTGGTTCGCGAATCGCGTCAGCGGCATTGCCGTGGGCGCCTACGGCGCCTACTTCACCACCAATGACGGCGGCCGGCACTGGGCCAGCGCGAAATTCGTCGCACCGCCGGCGACGAAGCCGGAAGGCGCACCCGCGGCCGCGGACGACGAGCCTCCGCCTGACTACCACCTCAACCGCATCGTCGGCGTGGGCAATCGCCTGTACGTCGCCGCCGAAGGCGGGCAACTGTATCGCTCCGACGATCGCGGTGCGCACTGGCGCGCATTGCCGTCGCCTTACGAGGGCAGTTTCTTCGGCCTCGTGCCGATCCGCGGCGAGGGCCTGCTGGCGTTCGGCTTGCGCGGCCACCTGTTCCGTTCGGCCGATGCCGGCGAGACCTGGCACGAGCTCGATTCGCACACTACCGCGATGCTGACCGATGGCGTCGCCATCAACGACCTGCGCGTCGTCATCGGCGGCCTCGCCGGCGTGTTGCTGGTGTCGGGTGATGCCGGCGAAACCTTCCGGCTGACGCAGCAGGACGATCGCAAGGGCGTCTCGGCGCTGCTGCCCGGTCCGGCCGGCACGGTGATCGTCGCCGGTGAAGGCGGCGTACGCACCATCCACCTCGACGGGGGTAGTTAGACATGGCCGGCCCCGGCGATCCCGACAAGGCGCCCGGAAAGGTCGCGAGCATTCTCGAACGCCTGATCTTCGGGCACCGGCGCGTCATCGTGGTCGTGTTCGCGCTCATCACCATCGGGATGCTGACGGTGGCCGCCCGCGGCCTGCACATCGATGCGTCGTTCACGAAGCAGCTGCCGCTCAAACACGAGTACATGCAGACCTTCGTCAAGCACCAGAGCGAGTTCGGCGGTGCGAACCGCGTCCTGGTCGCGCTGATCGCGCGCGACGGCAACATGTTCACGCCCGGGTTCTTCGACGCACTCAAGAAGGCCACCGACGAAGTGCTGGTCATGGACGGCATCGACCGCACGCGCGTGCAGTCGCTGTTCACGCCCAACGTGCGTTACATGGAGGTCGTTGAAGGCGGCATCGACGCCGGCAACGTAGTCGACTCCGAATTCGTGCCCACGCCCGAGGCGCTGGCGAAGGTGCGCGAGAACATCCTGAAGGCCGGCATCCGCGGCCGGCTGGTGGCCAACGACTTCTCGGGCGCGCTGGTGTCCGCCATCGTGCTCGAGAAAGACGCGACCGGGAAGGCGATCGATCCGATCGAAGTGGCGCGCCAGCTCGAGAGCCGCGTGCGCGACCGGATCCAGGGCAACGACGTGCTGGTGCAGGCGCATCCGTCGTCGGCCACGGGCTCCGCCATCGACGTGCACATGATCGGCTTCGCGAAGGTCGTGGGCGACATCGCGGACGGCGCATCCTCCGTCATCACGTTCGCGGTCGTCACGATCCTGCTGACGTTGCTGGCGGTCTGGTACTACGTGCAGTCGCTGAAAGTCGCCGTGGTGCCGATCGTGTGTTCCATCGTTGCGGTCGTCTGGCAGCTCGGCACGCTGGTATTGCTGGGCTACGGGATAGATCCGCTGGGTCTGCTCGTGCCGTTCCTCATCTTCGCCATCGGCGTTTCCCACGGCGTGCAGAAGATCAGCGCCGTGAAGGAATCCGCGGTCGCCGGTCACGGCAGCGAAGAGGCCGCGCGGCTCACGTTCCGCCAGCTGCTGATGCCCGCCGTCATCGCGCTGCTCGCCGATCTGATCGGCTTCGTCACCATCCTGCTGATCCCGGTGCAGGTGGTGCAGGAGATGGCCATCACGGCGAGCATCGGCGTTGCCATCGTGATCCTCACCGATCTCGTGCTGCTGCCGGTGCTGGTGTCCTGGGTCACGTGGGACGAGAAGTACCGCGCGCGCGTGGAAGTGCGCCAGGCGACGCTGGCCCGCTACTGGCAGCGGCTGGCAAAGGTCACCGAACGCAGGACCGCGCTCGGCATCATCATCGGGTCGGTGTTGTTAGGCGTGTTCGGCGTGTGGAAGGGCCGCGAGACGCCCATCGGCGATACACAATCCGGCGTGCCGGAGCTGCGCGCGGATTCGCGCTACAACCGCGACAGCAACATCATCACCACCAAGTTCTCCATCGGCGTCGACATCCTGACCGTGATCGTGGAGACGAAGGAGCCGGCCTGCACCAGCTACGAGCTCATGTCGGCCATCGACAATTTCTCGTGGAAGATGCGCAACGTCGACGGTGTGCAGGAAGTGGTCTCGCTGCCGCTGGTCGCCAAGATCGCCATCGCGGGCTGGAACGAGGGCAGCCTCAAGTGGCGCAACATTCCGCGCGAACCCAGCCAGCTGACGCAATCGACGCGTTACATCGAAACCAGCACCGGCCTGCTGAACGCCGATTGCAACGTGGTGCCGGTCATGTTGTTCCTGCGTGATCACAAGGCCGAGACCATCGAGCGCGTCGTGGCCGAAGTGAAAGCCTGGCGCACGCTCAACACGTTTCCGAACGCCACCTTCAATCTCGCCACGGGCAACGTGGGCGTGATGGCGGCGACCAATGAAGAAGTGAAGGCGAAGGAATATCCGATCCTGGGCTGGGTGTTCGCCGCGGTGATCCTCATGTGCCTGCTGACGTTCCGCAGCTGGTTGGGCACGGTGCTGGTGTTCCTGCCGCTGGCGCTGGTGTCGATCCTGGTCTACGCGGTCATGGCCATCGTCGGGATCGGGCTCAAGGTGAACACGTTACCCATGGTTGCGCTGGGCGCGGGCATCGGCGTCGACTACGGCATCTATCTGTGGAGCCGCATGCAGGAATACCTGAAGGGCGGCGACAATGTGCACGACGCCTATCTCAAGACCATGCGTGTCACCGGCGCCAGCATCATCTTCACCGGCATCACGCTCGCCATCGGCGTCGTGACCTGGGTGTTCTCCCCCCTGCAGTTCCAGGCCGACATCGGCATCATGCTCACCTTCATGTTCTTCGTGAACATGCTGGGCGCCATCCTGCTGCTGCCGGCCCTCGCGACCTGGCTGGTGCCGGGTGGGGAAAGCGGGGAAAAGAAAATGGGGACATCCCTCGATTCCTAGCAAATGGGAACGCGCCTCGAAGAGGCAGGTCCCGATTTGCGCCACCGACATCGACAAACTAGCCTGCTAACTTCGAAACGAGGGATGTCCCCATTTTCTTCTCCCCACTTTCACCACCCGGCACCCTCTCATGACTCCCGACGAGTTTCGACGCGCCGGTCACGAGCTCATCGACTGGATCGCCGACTATCGCGAGCGGGTCGCGCGCGCGGAATATCCCGTGATGGCGCGCACCGCGCCGGGCGCGTTACGCGACGCGCTGCCCAAGAGCCCGCCGCAACTGCCGGAAGATTTCGACGCCATTCGGTGTGACCTCGACGCGTTGATCGTGCCCGCCTGCACGCATTGGCAGGATCCGCGCTTCCACGGTTACTTTCCTTCGAATGGCCTGCCAGCCGCCGTGCTCGGCGACCTGGTGAGCACGGGATTGGGCCAGCTGGGACTGAACTGGCAGGCCAGCCCGGCGCTGACGGAGCTCGAAGAAGTATGTCTCGACTGGTGGCGCCAGATGCTGGGGCTGTCGACACAGTGGTCCGGTGTCATCCAGGACACCGCGTCCACCGCCACCTTCGTCGCGCTGGTCTGTGCTCGCGAGCGCGCCACGAACTACAGCGCGGTGCGCGGCGGGTTGCAGGGCCGGGTGGCGCCGCTCGTCGTCTACGTGTCCGCGCAGTCGCACAGCTCGGTGGAGAAGGCCGCGCTGCTCGCGGGCTTCGGCCGCGACAATGTCTGTCTCGTGCCGGTCGACGCGAACTTCGACATGGACGTCGCCGCGCTCGAGCAGGCGGTCGCGCGGGATATCGCGGCCGGGCTGCAACCCTGCGCCATCGTCGCCACCTGCGGCACCACCGCCACCACCGCTTTCGATCCGCTGGCCGCGGTCGCCGCGATCGCGACGCGCGAAAAAATCTGGCTGCACGTCGATGCCGCGATGGCCGGCTCGGCCATGATCGTCCCGGAATGCCGCGTCCTGTGGGATGGCGTCGAGGGTGCCGACTCGCTCGTGGTGAACCCGCACAAGTGGTTAGGCGTGTCGTTCGACTGTTCCACCTACTACGTGCGCGACCCGCAGTTCCTGGTGCGCGTGATGTCGACCAACCCGAGTTATCTGCAGACCGCCGCCGACGGCGTGGTGCATAACTACCGCGACTGGGGCATCCCGTTGGGCCGGCGCATGCGCGCACTCAAACTGTGGTTCGTGATTCGCGACCAGGGGGTGACGGGCCTGCAGGCCCGGCTGCGGCGCGACCTGCGCCACGCGCAATGGCTGGCGGCCGAAGTGGCGCGCGCGCCGCACTGGAAGATCCTCGCGCCCGTGCGCCTGCAGACGCTGGTGCTGCGCCACGAACCGCCCGGCATCGACCCATCCGCGGTAGACGCACATACGCGCGCCTGGGCGCAGGCCGTCAACGATTCCGGCGAGGCCTACCTCACGCCGACGCTCCTGACGGATCGGTGGGCCGTGCGAGTCTCGTTCGGTACGGCCGCGACCGAACACGAACACGTCGTCGACCTGTGGCGATTGATCCGGGAAAAAGCGGCCGCTGGGCCGGGAGCAGGAAAATGAAAGCCCGAATCAGGGAAACATGCCTCGCCGCGATGGGATTCACTCTGAGCGCCGTGGCCGCAGCTCAGCAGCCGCCCGCCGCGCCGCCACCGGACGTGAAGATCGAAACCGTCAGCGTCGCACCCGGCATCTACATGTTGGTCGGCCGCGGCGGCAATGTCGGGCTCACCGTGGGCGCCGATGGTGCCGCCATCATCGACGACCAGTTCGCGGACATGGTGCCGAAAATCCGCGCAGCGGTGGCGCTGCTGTCGGAGCAGCCGGTGAAGTTCGTCATCAATACGCACCTGCATGGCGATCACACGGGTGGCAACGATGCGTTCGGCAAGTCGGGCGCCGTGATCATCGCGCAGGACAACGTGCGCAAGCGCCTGTCTACCCCGCAGGTGAACGCGGCGAGCAACACGACCACCGAGGCGCGCGCCCGCGAAGCGCTGCCCGTCGTCACGTTCGCCGACAGCGCCACGCTGCACTTCAACGATGACGATCTCGAATTCACGCACCTGCCGAACGCGCACACCGAAACCGACATCGCCGTCCGCTTCCGCAAGGCCAACGTCGTGCACATGGGCGATATCTTCACCGGCGGCTTTCCGTTCATCGACGGCAGCAATGGCGGCACGTTCGATGGCTTCATCCGCGCGCACGAGACGGTGCTCGCGACCGTCGATGACGCGACGAAGATCATTCGCGGCCATGGCCCGCTCGGCAACAAGGCGGAGCTGCAGGCCTATCACGACATGCTGGTCGTGGTGCGCGACCGGGTGGCCAAACTCGTGAAGGCCGGAAAGACGCAGGAGCAGGTGGTCGAAGCGCGGCCGACGAAGGAGTTCGAGGAAAAATACGGCGGCGCGAACTTCAACGCGGCACAGTGGATAGGCCGCGCCTACGTGGACCAGAAACAGGCGCTGGAGCGGCGCAAGCAGAGGTAGAAAGCGCGCGGCCGCTCCTCCAAACCCTGAAACGTGGGGAAATTGTGCATTTGTGTGGCGACATAACACGCCGCGGCACGGGCTTTTCGCATTTGGCGCCGCTTGTGTAGGTGGGAACCTATGGACAGCGGGCGGCGTCGTAGTAACAGTGCCCACAGGTCTCATGCAGGGACTGCGAGACAGCAATGAAGGATTCGAGCAATACCGCCAAGTTGTTAGACGTGCCGTACGCGCCGGAGGCCGAGGAGTACCTCGACGAGCTCGAGCGCAGCGGGCAATTCCGCGTCGGCGTCGAGGCCGAGGTGGAAGACGAGCCGGAGGTCGCGGCGCACGCCGAGTATCGCTGGGGTCGCGGCTCCGGCCATGTCGCAATCACCGACTGGTGGATCGCCGGCCGGCTCGATCTGCATGTCGGCCCCGGCATCCAGCCCGCGGACGTGACGCTGGCGCGCATGAACGATTCGCTGGTGGTGCGCACCGCGGACGGCGTCGACCGCTTGACCATCGACAACTATCTCGGCCTCATTCCCGATGCATCCACCTTGCGCATCCTGTTCGACGACGGCGTGGATTGGGCCGGCGCGGAAGTCTTCAAGCGGATCAGCAGCTGGGTGGTGGAGCTCGACTCGACCCACGTCTCCACGCACGGCGCGCCTAACAACTGACGCGCGCCGGCGCGTTCAGTACGGGTCGAGGTCGAAGTACTCGAGCGGCCGGCCCGTTCCGGCGTCCACCAGCACTGTCCAGAACGCCTCGCGGTAACGCAGCGGCATCCAGCGCAACTGCGAGTCCGGCAATCCGGTCGAGGCGCGCGCGGCGGCAATTTTTTCCTTGCCCTCCGGATGCCGCTTCTCGAGGTCGGCCAGCGGGAAGATGTGCTTCTGGATCGTGGACAGCTGCGATTCGTACGGCACGAAGAATTTCGGCCGGCTCTGCTCTTCATTGCCGTCGAGCGCCTGGAACAAAGCGTCGGTGCGTTCGGCGGGCGGGACGACCACGGCGACCAGCCTGGGTCCGGTGAGCGGCGGCGAGCGGTAGATGGGGTCGCGCGCCGCGGCGAGCTCGTCCGGGCGGATGTCCCGCGCGGTGACCACTTCGAGGCGGTCGCCGACGAACGCCACGTACACCGGGCGCGAACCGGCCACGATCCACACGCCGTACACCAGGGCCGCGATCTGGATGACACCCACCACGCAGTAGTCGAACACGAGTTTGCCGCGGCCCTTGCGGCTGTCCCAGATGACCAGCGACAGCAGCGGGCCGAGCACCAGATCGCAGCCGACCACCAGCACGAACAATTCCGCGCCGCCGATCAGCGTGTCGAACGGGTCGGGAAACCACGCGCCGAAGATGATGGCGGCGGCGCCAGCGGCGAACACCAGCGTCACCGCGAAATGGATCGCGAAGGCTCGCCACTTTTCGCGCCATGGAATCATCAGCAACTCCTGCCCGGGCTCAATCGTCGAAGCGCACTTTGCCACGCAGGCGTTTATTTTTTTGCGAATGGGATTTCGCGTCAAGCCGCCGTTCCTTCGAAGCCCGCGTCGGCTTCGTGGCGTGGCGTTTCTTGGGGACGATGAGCGCGCGCCGGATGAGATCGAGCAGGCGCTCCTCGGCATCGCGGCGGTTCTTTTCCTGGCTGCGCGACTCACGCGCCTGGATCAGGATTTCACCCGCGTCGGTGACCCGCTGCCCCGCGAGCGCACGCAGGCGCGTCTTGACGTCGGGTCGCAACGTCGAATTGCGGTCGAGCGCGAAGCGCAGCTGGACCGCGGTGGCCACCTTGTTGACGTTCTGCCCGCCGGGACCCGCCGAACGTATGAAGGCCACTTCCAGATCCGCGTCCGGAATTTCCAGGCCCGGCCTGACTAACAAACCCATGTGGCGACTAGCGCCGGAAGCCCGGAACGTCCGGCTCGTGCTGGATCACGCGCACTTCATGCTGCTGCACCGGGATGGTGATGCTGTGTTTCTTGAACAGGCGCCAGATCTCCCGGTTGACGTCGGAACGCACGTTGTTCACGCCGTTCATCGGATCGCGGATCCAGAAGCGCACTTCGACGCGCATGCCGTAATTCTCGAAGCTCATGAGCCGCGAGACCGGTCCCGGATCCTTGAGGATGCGCGGATGGTTGGCGGCCGCATCGATCAGCACCTGCAGCGCGATCTCCGGATCGTCGTTGAAGCTGATCATCACCGGCAGGCGGATGCGCACGCGCTGGTCGGAGTAGCTCCAGTTGATGACGGAGTTCGTCATCAGGTTCTGGTTGGGCACCAGCGTTTCGACGCCGTCCCGGTCGCGCACGACGATATAGCGGCCGCGCAGCTCCTGCACCCAGCCGAAGTTCTCGCTGCTCGTGCCGGTGGTGCCGGTGAAGCTGATGACGTCGCCGGGCTTGATGGATTTGTCGAGCAGCAACACGAAGCCCGAGACGAAATTGCTGGCGATCGACTGCAGGCCGAAGCCGAGCCCCAGGCCCACCGCGCCGGTGAGCACGGTCAACGCGGTCAGGTCGACGCCGGAGGCGTTGACGCCTAACAGGACACCGAGCGCGAGCAGAGCGAAAGTCGAGAATTTCGAGATGCCGATACGCGTCGAGATCGCGATGCCCTCGAGTTTCATCACGCGCCGTTCCACGGCGCGCGCGATCAGGCTGGTGGCGATCAGGAATCCGGCGATGACCACGACGCCCTTGAGCAGCGCCCACAGGCTGAACTCCGCCTTGCCGGGGATGAGGTCTATCTTGTCGAGCGTGTGTTCGATGGCGTTGAACCAGCCGAGGATCTGGAACGACAACGCCACCCAGATCACGAACGTGAGGCGCAGTTCCCAGGTGCGCACCCAGGTATTCGGCCCGAGCGAAATGCTCAGCAGGTGCATGGCGAAACGCACCAGGATGAGCACCGTCGCCAAGTCCTTGGCGATGTCGATGAGCGCGGTGGGCATGTCGAAGCTGGCGAACAGGGCCAACAACCCGAGCAACAGCGCCAGCGCCACGAACGAAGGCGCGAGGACCATGCCGGCGACGATCAACCGCTGCGGCCAGCGCCCGAGGTCCGCGCGCGCCGCCAACGGTCGCAACCAGTTCTTGATGTAGTGAGCGAGCCCCGATGCCAGCAACGCCGCCATGATGATGACGATCACTTCGGCCATGATGTCGGGTGTCGTGAGCTGCTCGAAAAAATTCCTCACGATTGGATCCGCCGCGGCGTACTCATGCGTTCAGATCGGGAATCAGCTCGCTTTCGAGCCGGGTGATCTGGTCCTTGAGGATGAGCTTGCGTTTCTTGAGGCGCTTCAGCTGCAGCTGGTCGGACTGGAAGTCGAGTGACAGTCGCGAGATCACCTCGTCGAGATCGCGGTGCGCGATGCGCAGCTCACGCAGCTTTTCAACGTTCTTGAACAGCTCGCGATCGACGTTGTCCTGATCTTCGATGTCTGTCATCGCTTGAGGGGGTCGTCTTTCAAGGCGTGGCTTTTCAGGACCTGGGTGACCGGCTCGAGACCGGCGGCAAGCTTAAGCCAGCGGCCAAGGGGATTCCACGGCACGGCCGGATCGTGAAAATCCGAGCCCATCGAGGCGTGCAGCTTGAATCTCCGACATAACGAGGCGATGCGATCCGCGTCGTTCGGGCCCATGCCGGCCATGCTCGCCTCGAGGGCCCGTCCACCTTCCTGCACGAAAGCCGCGACCAGTTCGCGCATCTGCCCGGACGAGCAGCGATAACGATGCGGATGCGCGAGCACGGCAATGGCGCCGCTGTCGCGCAAAGCCGTCATGGCCGCCGCGAGCGTGGGCCATTCCGCCGGCACGTGGCCTGCCTTGTCGCGATTCAGCCAGCGATCGAAGGCTTCCTGTGTGTCCTTTGCGTGACCGCGCTCGACCAGCAGCCGTGCCAGGTGCAGGCGGGTGGGGGCGGTGGCCTGCGCTGCGATGGCGGCCAGTTCGCGGCCCGGCAGCCGGGCGCGTTTTTCGAGCCGTTCGCCGATTTCCGCGAGGCGTGCCTGGCGCCGCGCGAGCACCGAACGCAGGTGCGATTGCAAGCCGGCGTGTGACTCCTCGAACTGCAGCCCGACGATGTGAATAGTTTGGCCGCGCCAGTGACAGGACAACTCGACACCGGCAACGAATTCGACGCCCGCCGTGGCGCACGCAGCGCGTGCCTCCGCGAGGCCGGCGGTGGTGTCGTGATCGGTGAGCGCCAACGTGCCGACATTGCGGCCGCGCGCCCGTTCGACCAGCGCCGCCGGCGCCAGCACGCCATCGGAGTAATGGCTGTGGGTGTGGAAATCGACCAGCGGTTCGGGGGTTGAGTCCATGCGGGGGCCGTATGATACGCCCCTCATGTCGCCCCTCCCTCAACGCAACGATTCGCGGCCGGACTGGGCGGCGATCGACACGGTGCTGCTCGATCTCGACGGCACGTTGCTCGACCAGGCCTACGACAACCACATCTGGCGCGATCTCGTGCCGCAGCGATTCGCGGTGGCGCACGCGATGGAGCTGCATGCGGCCTACGCGGAAATCGCCCGGCGCTTTCGCGAGCGCAGCGGCACCCTCGACTGGTACTGCATCGAATACTGGTCGCGCACGCTCGAGATCGACATCGGCGCGTTGCATCGCGAGGTGCGCTCGCACGTGGCATGGCTGCCCGGTGCGCAGGAATTCCTGCAGCGGATGCGCGCGGCCGGCAAACGGCTGCTGCTGCTCACCAATTCGCACCCGGTCGCGCTCGCCGTGAAACACGAAGAAACCGGCGTGCTGGACTATCTGGACGGCGCCGTGACTTCACACGATTTCGGCCATCCGAAGGAGCACGCGCCGTTCTGGAACGCAGCGTCGGCGCACTTCGGGTTCGATCCCGCACACGCGCTGTTCGCCGATGACAATTCGAAGATGCTGGATGCGGCTCGCAACGCCGGCATTCGCTGGGTATACGGCGTACGCCACTGGGATACCCGCGGCTCGCGCCGCGAGCATGCGGATCATGCCGCGGTAGATGGAGTCGCCGACCTCTAGTGGTGCCGGGGTGCAATTATCGTAATTGCGCCGGCGCCGGGGCGAGCTCAGCGCGGGCGCAATTACGATAATTGCACCCCGGCACCACTATCTACCGCCGCGGCGTGGGCCGCCGCCGCGACGCGGCGGGCCACCCCCGCCACCGGGTCTGCGCGGGCCACCCCGGCCGCCACCGCCACCACCGGGACGGCGCATCGGGCGCGGGCCGTCTTCCGGGTCCCATTCCTTGTAGACCGGCGGTTTGAGGTCCTTGGCCAGCAATTCCAGCTTGACCGGCGCGACTTCGATCTTGTGCGAGATGTAGCGCTCGATGTCCGGCAGGCCTACCGCGTATTCCTCGCAGCCGAAGCTGATCGCATCGCCCTCGGCGCCGGCACGCGCCGTACGGCCGATGCGATGCACGTAGTCGGCCGCGTCCTGCGGCAGGTCGTAATTGAACACGTGGCTCACGTCGGGAATGTGCAGACCACGCGAGGCGACATCGGTCGCGATCAGCACGGCGAGCTCGCCCGAGTGGAATTCCTTCATGAAACGCAGCCGCTTCTTCTGCGGCACGTCGCCCGACAGCGCCTGTGCCTTGAAGCCGTTCGCGATCAGATAGGCCTCGAGCTTCTCCGCGACGCGCTTGGTGTTCACGAACACCATCGTGCGGTGCGCGTCGTACAGGCGCAGCAGCCCTATGAGCAGCGGAATCTTTTCTTCCATTGCCGGGAAGTAAATCAGCTGCCGCACCTTGTCGGCGGTGACGCGGTCGGGCTCGATGCGCACGAGCTCGGGGTTGTTCATGTGTTCGTACGCGAGCTCGAGCACCCGCTGCGACAAGGTCGCCGAAAACAGCATGGACTGCCGCAACTCGGGCTTCGGCAGCCGCCGCAGGATGAAGCGGATATCGGCGATGAAGCCGAGATCGAACATGCGATCCGCCTCGTCGAGCACCACGGCCTGCGCATGCCGCATGTCGAACACGTGTTGCTTGAAGTAGTCGATGACGCGGCCCGGAGTGCCGATCAGCACGTCCATGCCGTCCTGCAACGACTTGCGTTGTTTTTCGTAATCGACGCCGCCATATACGACGCCGATCTTGAGCCCCGTGTGCTTACCCAGCACTTCCGCGTCGTTGAAGATCTGCACCGCCAGTTCGCGTGTCGGCGCGAGGATCAGGGCGCGAATCCCGGTGGCGCTGCGTCCCGGCATCGGGTTGGTCAGCAGCCGCTGGAACAGCGCCACCAGGAAGGCTGCCGTTTTACCGGTACCCGTCTGTGCCTGCCCCGCGACATCTTTGCCGGTGAGGGCGATGGGCAAGGTCATTGCCTGGACCGGTGTCGCACGGACAAAACCGGCATCGCGGATGCCCTGTGCCACTTCGGGAACGAGATCGAGCGAGGCGAACGCCAGCTCGGAAAGGTGTGTCTCTGTCATTAATGACCGTTATTTATGTATTCAAGATATCTGGCGTCTTCTCGGCGCATCTGGCGCTTGCAAATGGCAGGCGGACCAGTTAAAAAATGCTCCCAAGACGCGGACTGCTCCTCACAGAGCCTCGAGCCGCAAATCCAAAGCTTCCTTAACCACACGGTCTTCTACACTCAATCAGGCCATTTGACTGCGCAGCGCAGTCTAACCCGTTTGATCGCGTCCTGAGCACGGCTTCCTGCCGCGCCACGAAGCACAAGCTTCAACCCACTAAATACCGCTCGATTACTCGAGATATTTTTGATTTTTATCGGAGGTCCTTCCACGTGAGTAACCCGGATATCGTCCACACCACGGACGCTACGTTCAGTCAGGACGTGCTCAAGTCCGACAAGCCCGTTCTTCTCGACTTCTGGGCCGAGTGGTGTGGGCCCTGCAAGATGATCGCGCCGATCCTCGACGAGATCGCGACGGAGTACAAAGACAAGCTCCGCATCGCCAAGATCGACATCGAGTCGAATCCGCAAACGCCGCCGAAATACGGCATCCGCAACATCCCGACGCTGATTCTCTTCAAGAACGGCACGGTGGAGGCCCAGAAGGTCGGCTCGGTGCGCAAGCCCGACCTGAAGTCCTTTCTGGACGCACACCTGTGAGAGGCTATTTGGGAAATCAAGGCGGCCGAAATCGCCCTAACAAAGGTCCGCGTCACGACGGTGGCCGTGGCGGCGGTGGAGGCGGCGGTGGCGGACAACGCGACCGCGACGGCAACCGCGATCCGAACTACCGGCCCGGCAACAATGGCGGCCCGCGCCCCGACGACCAGCCGCCCGAGGCGTTCGAAGTAGACGCCTCGGAAATCATCAGCCAGGCCGATCTCGCGGCCACCAAGAGCTCGATGAATCTGTCGGTGCTCAAGGCCAAGCCGATCTACGAACTGGTCAAGATGGCCGAGTCCATGGGCGTCGAAGGCATGGCCCGCTCGCGCAAGCAGGACATCATCTTCGGCATCCTCAAGGCCCACTCGCGCGACGGCCAGAACATCTACGGCGATGGCGTGCTCGAAATCCTGCAGGACGGCTTCGGCTTCCTGCGCTCGTCCGACGGCAGTTATCTCGCTGGTCCGGACGATATTTACGTATCGCCCAGCCAGATCCGCCGCTTCAACGCGCGCACCGGCGACACCATCTCGGGCCTGATCCGCCCGCCGAAAGATGGCGAGCGCTACTTCGCGCTGCTGAAAGTCGGCGAGATCAATTTCGATTCTCCCGATTCTTCGCGCAACAAGGTGCTGTTCGAGAACCTGACGCCGTTCCATCCCACCAAGCGGCTCAAGCTGCAGCGGGGCAATGGTTCGACGGAAGATCTCACCGCCCGCGCCATCGACCTGGTCTCGCCCATCGGCAAGGGCCAGCGCGGCCTCATCGTCTCGCCGCCGAAAGCCGGCAAGACCATGCTGCTGCAGAACATCGCCACCTCCATCACGGCTAACCACCCGGAAGTGCACCTCATCGTGCTGCTCATCGACGAGCGCCCGGAAGAAGTGACCGAGATGCAGCGCACCGTGAAGGGCGAAGTGGTCTCCTCGACGTTCGACGAACCCGCCGCCCGCCACGTGCAGGTCGCGGAAATGGTGATCGAAAAGGCCAAGCGCCTGGTCGAACACAAGAAAGACGTCGTGATCCTGCTCGATTCCATCACGCGCCTGGCGCGCGCCTACAACACCGTGGTGCCGAGCTCCGGCAAAGTGCTCACCGGTGGTGTGGACGCCAATGCGTTGCAGCGGCCGAAACGCTTCTTTGGCGCCGCGCGCAATATCGAGGAGGGTGGCAGCCTAACTATCCTGGCCACCGCGCTCATCGACACCGGCTCGAAGATGGACGACGTGATCTACGAGGAGTTCAAGGGCACGGGCAACTGCGAAATCCACCTGGATCGCCGCATCGCTGAAAAGCGTGTGTTCCCCGCCATGAACATCAATCGTTCGGGCACCCGCAAGGAAGAGCTCATCACCGACCCGGGCGAACTGGCGAAGATCTGGATCCTGCGCAAGCTGCTGCATCCGATGGATGAGCTGGCCGCGGTCGAGTTCCTGCTCGACAAGATGAAGGATACGAAGACCAACGCCGAGTTCTTCGACGCGATGAAGAGGTAGACGCGTGGGGCAGACTTCAGTCTGTCCCCGCACGAACCCAAGGCCCGGTGTGCGGTACGTCACACCGGGCCCGTCTCCTTAAGCCGACGCTGGCGCGGCTTCCAAACCTGTTAGATCATGGCGCGGCCCCGCATTCCGGGGCCGCTTGTTTTGTGCTTTCCGCCACTGGTCGATAGGGAGTCGCGAATGCGCCTGGGGCTCATCGTTCTGCTGTGTCTTTTGAGTACCGGATGCGCCCTGTGGCGCAGGGACCGGGAAGAGCCGGTCGAGAATGGCCCGCGCAAGGAAAAGGCGGAGCCGGTGCTCAAGCCCAGCGACGTGCTCAAACCGAAGCATCTCGAGCTCGCGAGCCCGGTCAGCGACCACTTCTACATGCGTGGCATCTATTTCCAGCCGTCGGTCACCACCGAGCTGCGCCTCGACCAGGGCGCGTTGAACCAGGGTTCGTTGCTGAACGCCGAGGACGATCTCGGACTCGACGACGAGATCAACCAGGGCCGCCTGGAATTCGACATCCGCATGAAAGAGCGCAATCACGTGCGCGTCGACTATTTCAAACTGAATCGCTTCCACGAGCAGCCGCTGGCCGAAGACATCAACTTCGGCAATTTCACTTTCGATGCCGGCACGAATTTCCGCAGCAAGCTCGACTGGCGCGTCCTGTCGTTCACCTATACCTACTCGTTCTTCAAGTTCGAACGCTTCGAGGCGGGCGCCGGGCTCGGCATCCACATCATCGAAGCGCACGCCGAGGGCCGCGAGCCCGGCACCACCAATTTCGAGAAGGCCGACCAGGTCGGCATCTTCCCGACGATCGCCGTGAACGCGGCGTTTCGCATCTCGAAGCGCTGGGCGATCACCGCGCGTGGCCAGTCCTTCTCGGCGAGCCCCGAGGATTTCGACGGCAAGATGTCCGACTACCACGCCGACATCCAGTACCGCTGGCGCAAGAATCTCGCGATCGGCCTGGGTTACAACAAGTACGTGACCGAGCTGCTGGTCACGGACGACGAGCCGTTGCTGTTCAACATGGACGTGAGCGGCCCGGAGCTGTTCTTCCGCGTCAGCTTCTGATTCCCGCGCGCCGGCCGGTAGTTAGTACCGCGGCGCGTTCACTCCCTGAGGAATGCCACGACGCGTTCGATCGTCGCGGCGTCGCGTAATGCGCCGCTGTGGCCGAAGCCACGCGTCGCCAGCAGCCGCGCGCCCGGAATGGCCGCGGCGAGCGCCGACCCTTGCGCGAACGGCGCGACGTTGTCGTCCTCGTCGTGCACCACCAGCACCGGCACGCGCACGCTCGGCGCCGCGGCCCGCACGGAAATCTCGCGGGCCGGGCGTCCGAACTTCGCCGCGAACCGCGCGCGCAGGTTGGCCATCGCGGGCGGCTTCAATCCCAGCATCATGGCGAACGATTCCAGGATGTAGTCCATGTCGCCGGGTACGCCGAACAGGCAGATCTTCTTCGGATGATGTTCGGCGGTTTCGGCCAGCACGGTGAGCACCGCGCCGCCGCCGAGCGAATGCCCGATCACGGCGTGAATGGGCTCGTGCAGGCGCAGCACCTGCGCCAGGCTTTCGCGGAAACGCGGCAGGTCGGCGCTGCGGCCGCGTGAATCCCCGTGCGCCGGCGCGTCGATGCCGATCACTGTGAACCCCGCCGCGCGCAGCGGCGCGATGAAATTGCCGAAGCGCGAGGCGCGGGAACCCCAGCCATGCAGCAGCACGACCGTGGGGCCGCCATGGTCCCAGCGCCACAGCGTGAACTCCTCCGTCCCGAACCGCAGCGTGGATTTCTGCGCCTGCGCACTGACCTGCGCGTCGGTGGCGTCCATGGCGCGCCGCGGCGGCGTGAGGAACATGCGAAACGCCAGCCAGCCGGCGAGCCGCGTGCCCAACGCCTGCGCCAGCGCGAAGAAGCGCCGCAGCCTCCGTTGCAGGTCGGGCGACACGCCTGGCACGACGCGGCCCAGTACCGGCTTGCGACGCTCTTCCATCAGGTGGCCACGTACGTCGCCGAAAATTCCGCCGGCATCCGCGTGCAGGCGTCGATGTCGTCCGGCTGTACGGCCACGGATACGAAATGCGGCGCGGCAAAGTCCCAGGGAGTGAGCATGCGTTCAAGTCTATGAAAATCGTCGACAAAATACAGGCATTGACACGCGGTGCTACAGTCTCCGTCACGCAAAACTCGAGAGGGGCTCCATGAAGCGGATTTACGGCAGCGTCGCGGCCTTGCTGGTCGCGCAGACGGCGGGCGCCGGCGTCTACATCGAGATGGTCAATCACAACCTCTCGACGAACACGACCGCGCCTGCGCAGAAGATGTACCTGCAGGACGGCTCGGGACGCATCGTCGACGACAGCGGGCACGTGTCGATCATCAAGGGCAACACGATGTACATCGTCGACGACGCCGACAAGAGTTACGTCGTGTTCGACAAGGCCACGATGGAGAAGCTCTCCAAAAAGATGAACGACGAGATGGCGCAGGTCAAAGACCAGCTCGCCAAACTGCCGCCCGAGCAACGCGAGCAGATGGAAGCGGCCATGGGCAAGATTCCCGGCATGGGCGGCAACGACCAGAAATGGACGGTGGAGGCGCTCGACAGCGGCAAGTCGGACAAGGTAGATGGGCGTGCCTGCAGGCTGTGGGACATCAAACGCAACGACGAGCTCGACGAGCAGGTCTGCGTGGTGCCGTTCGCCTCGTTACCCGGCAAGGAGAACTTCCAGACCGTGTTCGGCAATTTCGCGAAGGTGTTCGACGAAATGGCGAAATCCGTCCCCATGCTGGCCGGCATGTTGGGCAACGAATTCAGCGCGCACGTCAAAACCAATGGATATCCGGTGCGGCTGCGCAGCTACGAGAACGGCAAGCTCGCCCCCGAAGAGACCGTCATGAAAGTGTGGCGCGAGGAAGCGGTCCCCGCGTCGATGTTCGAGATTCCCGCCGGTTACAAGCTCAAGCAGATGCCCACGGGGCCGGGCGGGAATTGAGCCAGACCCGCCACGGAGAGAGATGAAGTACACCGACTATTACGCCGCGCTCGGAGTCGCGCGCGGCGCTTCGCCTGACGAAATCAAGAAGGCGTATCGAAAACTCGCGCAGAAGTATCACCCGGACGTTTCCAAGGAAGCCGGTGCCGAGGATCGCTTCAAGGAAGTGGCCGAGGCGTACCAGACGCTGAAAGATCCGGAAAAACGCGCCGCCTACGACGCGTTGGGCCAGCGGCCGCAGGGTGAGGAATTCCGGCCACCGCCCGATTGGGCCCGGCAGCATGGCGCCGCCGGCGGCGCCGAGAACTTCTCCTTCGACGGCGTCGACTTCGGCGATCTGTTCGAGCGCTTCGGCGCGCGCGGCGGGCGTGGGGCGCGTGGCGGCCCGTTCGGCGCGGGGAACGGCCAACTACCCGGACAGGACTTCGAAGTGCCGGTCGAGATCAGCATCGAGGATGCGTATCGCGGGACCACTCTCGAGCTGAATCTCTCGATGCCTGAATACGACGCGTCCGGACAGCTGCGGCGCGTGCCGCACGTCGTGAAGGCACGCGTGGCGCCCGGTGCCGTCGACGGCCAGCGGCTGCGGCTGCCGGGCAAGGGCGGCAAGGGCTTCAATGGCGGGCGCGACGGGGATCTTTATCTCGATATTTCGCTGAAAACACACCGGCTGTTTCGCGCCACCGATCACGACCTGTATCTCGATCTGCCGCTCAGCCCCTGGGAAGCCGCATTGGGGGCGACGGTCGAAGTGCCGACGCTCGGTGGCGCGGTGAAACTCAAGGTGCCGGCGGGCACCTCGACCGGCCAGAAGCTGCGCCTGTCGGGACGCGGATTGCCGAAGCCGCGCGGCGGCGCGGGCGATCTTTTCGCGGTGACGCAGATCGTCGTCCCCGCGCAGCCGGGCGAAGGCGAACGCGCGCTGTACGAGCAGCTGCGCGACCAGTCGCAGTTCGATCCGCGCCGGCATTTTGGCGGGGAGAGTACATGACCGACGACGAAGTCCTGTGGCTCGACGAGCACCGGGTAGTTAGCCTGGCGGAACTGGTCGAGGTGTCCGGGCTGAGCGAGCCCGAATTGCTCGATCTGGTACAGGTGGGCGCCATACCCGTGCGTGAAGCGCGCGGCGCGGCCTACACCTTCAGCGCGCGCGTGGTCACCGTCGCGCGGACCGCCGGCCGGCTGCGCAACGACTTCGAGCTCGACACGCGCGGCCTGGGCGTGGCGCTGCGCCTGCTCGAACGTGTGTCGGATCTGGAGCGCGAGATAGGGCGGCTGCGTGCGCAGCTGCCACGGGAGTGACTGATCGCTGAAAGCTGTTAACTTAGCCGCCACGTTTTAGGGGAGAAGAAAAACCATGAGCGTCATCAAACGCCGCCAATTCGTCCGCACCGCCCTTGCCGCATTACCCGCCGCCACGTTGCCGTTCGGCAAGTTGTTCGCGGCGAGCGAAGCCGCTGCCTTCGACGATGTCGAGGCCTTGACCAACGATGGAAAGCAGATCGTCCTGAAAGGCGCCGACGTCAAAGAGTTCGCCGGGCGCATGCGCGGCGACGTGTTGCTGCGCAACAGCACAGGCTACGACGGGGCCCGGCGCATCTGGAACGCGGCATTCGATCGCCATCCGGCGCTCATCGCCCGTTGCAGCGGCGCCGCGGACGTGATGGAAGCCGTGAAGTTCGCGGCAGCACATCAGCTGCTGCTGGCGGTGCGCGGCGGCGGCCACAGCCTTTCGGGACAATCGGTGTGCGAGAAGGGGCTGATGCTCGATCTTTCCCAGATGAACGGCGCGCACGTCGACCCCGCCAGGCGGGTCGCGACCATCGAAGGTGGCGCGTTGTTAGGCGCGCTGGATCGCGAGTCGCTGGTGCATGGGCTTGCGACCACGGCCGGCACCGTGTCGCACACCGGTGTCGGTGGACTCACGCTCGGCGGCGGCTTCGGCCGGCTCGGACGGCGCTTCGGCCTCACCTGCGACAACGTGCGCTCGATCGATCTGGTCACCGCCGATGGAAAGTTCGTCACCGCAAGCGCCACGCAGAACAAGGATCTCTTCTGGGGTTTGCGCGGCGGCGGCGGCAACTTCGGCGTGGCGACGTCGTTCGAGTTCCAGCTGCACCCGGTCGACCCGATCATGATGGGCGGCGAGCTCGCGTATTCGTTCGCCGATGCGCCCGACATGCTGAAATTCTTCTTCGACTTCGCGATGCAGGCGCCCGACGAGCTCAATCTCGACGCCGCGCTGGTCCGCCTGCCGAACGACGTGCGCTTTTTCACGATCGATGTCTGTTACTGCGGGCCGCGCGGCAACATCGACAAGGTGCTCGCGCCGCTGCGCAGCTTCCGCAAGCCGATCCGCGACACCGTCGCGCCCACGCCGTACGTACAGTTGCAGGCTTCTGGCGACGAAGGTGCGGCCGCCGGCCGCCGCTACTACATCAAGGGCGGTTTCGTGCAGCAGCCAAGCCAGGGCCTGACCGACGCCATGGTCGCAACGATCGCCGAGGCCAATCTACCCATCGTGCAGGCGGTTTCGATGCCCCAGGGCGGCGGCGCCTATGCACGCGTGAAGGTCGACGCCACGGCGTTCGCGCAACGCACCGCGCCGTTCAACATGTTCGTGTTCAGCGGTTGGGAAGATCCGGCGCAGAGTGAGGCCGTCGGCAACTGGGCGCGCGGCGCCTGGAAGAAGCTCGAGCCGCACACGCGCGGTTTCTACGTCAACGAATACAACGACGACGCGCATCGCATGCGCGAGACCTACGGCCCGAATTTCGATCGCCTGGTGGCGCTCAAGGCGAAGTTCGACCCGGGGAACCTGTTCCGGCTGAACGCCAACGTCGCGCCGAAGGCGCGCAGTTAGCGAGAGTACGAACGGGGGTCAGGCCACCGCAGCCAGGATCGGATTGAGCGGGATGAGGATGTCATCGACGGCGTGCAGCACACCGTTCGTGGCGCGCATATCCGCCTGCACGATGGTCGCGCCGTTGATGTTGATGCGGCTGCCATCGAGCGAGGCGCGCAGCGCGCGGCCTTCCATCGGCTTGAGTTCGCCCGGCAGGATGTCGTTCGCCGCGAGCTGACCTTTCATGATGTGATTGCACAGGAAAGGCTTGAGCGTGCGCGCGTCCTTGAAGAGCGCGTCGAGCGAACCGGCGGGCAGGCGTTTGAAGGCCTCGTCCGTCGGCGCAAATACGGTGTATTGACCGGGCGAGCGCAGCATGTCGATGAGCGAAGCCGCTTTGAAGGCGCTCAGCAAGACCCGGAAATTGTCGGCTTCCGCCGCGACGTCGATGATGTTCTTCATGTGTCCCGATTCGTTTGACTGGTTTGTTTGTGGCGCGAGTATGCGCGCAATAAACAGCTCAAACCGACGGCCCGAGAAAGATACCCATATCGCCGAAGTGGTGCGCGGGCGCGTCGATTTGCCGCCTTTCTTGCGCATTCAAATGCCCGCAAATGGCACCCGCGGTTTAAAATGCGCGCATGTTTCACGACGCAGACGCCTTGCTCCTCGCGCGGATCCAGTTCGGGTTCACGGTCAGCTTCCACTTCATCTTCCCGGCCTTCTCGATCGGGCTGGCGAGTTTTCTCGCGGTGCTCGAGGCGCTCTGGCTGAAGACCGGCAAGACGATCTATCTAGATCTGTTCAAGTACTGGCTGAAGATCTTCGCGGTCGTGTTCGCGATGGGCGTGGTGTCGGGCATCGTCATGGCCTACCAGTTCGGCAGCAACTGGGCGGTGTTCTCCGACAAGGCCGGGCCGATCATCGGTCCGCTCATGGCCTACGAGGTGCTGACGGCGTTTTTCCTCGAAGCGGGCTTCCTCGGCGTGATGCTGTTCGGCATGCAGAAGGTCGGGCGCCGGCTGCACTTCTTCGCCACGCTGATGGTTGCGGTCGGCACGGCCATCTCCGCGTTCTGGATCCTGAGCGTCAACAGCTGGATGCAGACGCCGAGCGGTTACGCCATCAATCCGGAAGGGCAGTTCGTGCCGGCCGACGGCTGGCTGCCGATCATCTTCAATCCGAGTTTCCCGTACCGCCTCGTGCACACGGTCATCGCCGCCTATCTGACCACCGCGTTGATGGTCGGTGCGGTCGGCGCCTGGCACCTGTTGCGCGACTCGACGCATCAGCACGCGCGCAAGATGTTCTCGATGGCCATGTGGATGGCGGCGCTGGTCGCGCCGGTGCAGATCTTCGTCGGCGATCAGCACGGCCTCAATACGCTCGAACATCAGCCGGCGAAAATCATGGCGATGGAAGGGCACTATCAAAGTCATCCCGACGGTGCGCCGCTGCTGCTGTTCGGTATTCCCAACGACGCCGAACAGCGCATGGAGCATGCGATCGAGATTCCGAAGCTCGGGTCGCTCATCCTCAAGCACGATCCGGACGCGCCGCTCGCCGGCCTCGACAGCATCGCGCCCGAGAATCGCCCGCCGGTCAAAGTGGTGTTCTGGACATTCCGGATCATGGTGGGTCTCGGTCTGCTGATGTTCGCGCTCGGCGCGTGGAGCTTGCTGGCGCGGGCCAGGCACAAGCTGTACGAGTGGCGCGGGCTGCAGCGTTTCGCGGTGTGGATGGGACCGTCAGGATTCATCGCCGTCATCGCGGGCTGGATGACCACCGAGATCGGGCGGCAGCCGTTTACCGTTTATGGGCTGCTGCGCACCGCGGATTCCGCTTCGCCGCTGGCCGCGCCGGCGGTCGGTGCGTCGCTGGTGGCATTCGTCGTCGTGTATTTCGCGGTGTTCGGCATGGGCAGCTGGTATCTGCTCAAGCTGATGTCGCGTCCGCCGCATCCGCACGAGAGCGATCCACCCAATGCGCCCGCGCACGCTGCGGGTATCACGCCGGGGCCGGCGCTGGCGGCCGGTGGTCCCTCTTCGACCAAGGAGCGGCCGCATGACTGACAGCACCGTGCTCACCAACATCTGGGCTGCGATCCTCGCCTTCGCGGTGTTCATGTACGTCGTGATGGATGGCTTCGATCTCGGCATCGGCATCCTGTTTCCGGTATTCGGTGTCGGCCGCGAGCGCGACAGCGCGATGAACTCCATCGCGCCGGTGTGGGACGGCAACGAGACCTGGCTGGTGCTCGGTGGCGGCGGATTGTTGGCCGCGTTCCCGCTGGCATACGCGGTCATCATGTCGGCGCTCTATCCACCGCTGATCGCGATGTTGCTGGCGCTGGTGTTCCGTGGCGTCGCCTTCGAATTCCGCTGGCGCGATCCGGCGCACCGCGCTGTCTGGGATTTCGCGTTCACGGCCGGTTCGTTCGTCGCCGCGCTCACGCAGGGCATCATGCTCGGTGCGCTGCTGCAGGGCATCGCGGTCGAAGGCAGGGCGTACGGCGGCGGCTGGTGGGACTGGTTGACGCCGTTCAGCCTGCTCACGGGGGTGAGCGTCGTGGCCGGCTACTCCTTGTTAGGCGCCTGCTGGCTCAACTGGAAGACCGAAGGGGAGGCGCAGAATCACGCGCGCCGCCTGATGCGCATTCTCGCGCCCGTCACGTTGTGCGCCATTCTGGCGGTGAGCCTCTCGACGCCGTTCCTCGGCCGCGAATACTTCGACCGCTGGTTCACGATGCCGCGGGTGTTGTTCACCGCGCAGGTGCCGCTGATCATCGCGATCCTCACCTGGCGATTCGCGCGCAGCCTGCGCCGCAATTATGAGCTCGCGCCGTTCGTCATCACGCTCGCCGTGTTCGGGTTGAGCTTCGTCGGATTGGGAATCAGCATGTATCCGTACCTGATCCCCAACAGCATCACGCTGCAGATGGCGGCGGCGCCCGAGAGCAGCCAGGCATTCATGTTGTGGGGCGCGGGACTGCTGGTGCCGCTCATCCTCGCCTACACCGCGTGGTCCTACTGGGTGTTCCGCGGCAAGGTGGCGCACGAGGGCTATCATTAAAACGCCGGACGAACGCGAAGCGCCCCTGCTGCGGCGGATGGGCTGGATGGCCCTCATATGGGCCATGAGCGTGACTTTGTTAGGTGCGGTGAGCCTGATGATCCGCTGGTGGTTGAAGTAGCGGTGCCGGGGTGCAATTGTCGCAATTACGCGGAAGTGAATTGCGCCCCGGCACCATTCACTTCCGCGTAATTACGACAATTGCACCCCGGCACCACTCATCTGCGAGACATCCATGAACCGCAACTCCGCTCTGTACGCGCTCGGCGCCATCTTGTTAGGCGCCGTCGGCATCTGGTTCCACGATTTCGCGTTGCAGTGGCAGCCGGTGCCGAAGGGCATCGCGATGCACACGCCGCTCGCCTACCTGAGCGGTCTGCTGCTCATCATCGGCGGCGGCGCCATCCTGACGCGCAGGGCCGAACGCGGCGGCGCGCTGTTGCTGGCGGTGTTCTACGGCTTCTGGGTGCTCGCCTTGCACCTGCCCGCAGCGCTCGCCTCCTGGCGCCACATCGGCGCATGGAACGGCCCGGCCGAGCTCACCTTCATGACCATGGGCGGCGTCGCCTTGTTCGCCGCCGGCACGGGCCAGCTGCGTGGCACAATTTCATTGGCCGCGCGCCTGCTGGCCGGTGCCAGCGCCGTCGTCTTCGGCTTCGCACATTTCAACTACGCGGACTTCACCGCGAGCATGGTGCCGTCCTGGATTCCCTATCCCTTGTTCTGGGCATACGCTACCGGCGCGGGCCACCTGGCGGCCGGCGCGGCATTGATCAGCGGCATCCAGGCGCGGGTCGCGGCCACCCTGCTCGCCGCGATGATGGGTTCGTTCGTCGTGCTGCTGCACGTGCCGCGCGTGATCGCGCACCCGGAATTGCACGCGGAATGGATCATGCTGGCGGTGTCGACTTCGCTGACCGGCGCCGCATGGCTCATCAGGAAATACGCGACTTGAACGAAGACTCCGAACGCCCGCTGCCGCCTGTTGTCATCCCGCATACCGAGTTGTCGCCTGATGCGCTCGAGGGCGTGATCCAGTCGTTCGTGCTGCGCGAAGGCACGGATTACGGCGAGCGCGACGTATCGTTCGAAACCAAGGTGATGCAGGTACGCCGCCAGCTCGAACGCCGGGAAGCCGAGATCGTCTACGATCAGAACACCGAGAGCATCGACATCGTGGTGCGCCGGCCCGCAGGTCTGCCTCGCTAGCAGTTAGACTCGCCCCCAGCTGCTCCGCGAAGGCTCCGGGATCTATTTCCGCCCCATGACCGACTACGTCAAACTTTGCAAGTCCGAGAAATACCTGTTCGCGGAAAACGAGCAGATCGTGGTCCTGGCGCGGCATCGATGATCACGCGGCGCCACCTCGTGAGTCTCGCGCTGGCGGCGGCGCTGGCCACACCCGCGGCCGCCGCGCGCGCCGATCGTGAACTGAAATCCATCCAGAAACGCGTCGGAGGCCGCCTCGGCGTGCACGCACTCGATTCGCAGAGCGGCAAACGATTCGGCATCGACGACCGTTCGCGATACGCCATGGCGTCGACCTTCAAACTGCCGCTGGCCGCCGCCTTGTTGTGGCAGGTGGACCGCGGCGCGTTCAAGCTCGATCGCACGCTGCCGATCTCGCGCGACAACCTGTTGCCGTATTCGCCTTCGGTGGAGGCGGCGCTCGCCGCCGGATCGGACTCGATGACCTTGCGCGAGCTGTGCGTCGCCATCATCACGGTGAGCGACAACGCCGCCGCCAACATCCTGCTCACCGGCATCGGCGGCCCGCAGGCGCTAACTACTTTCATGCGCAATATCGGCGACGAGGTCACGCGCCTGGATCGCATGGAGACCGCGCTCAACAGCAACATGCCCGGCGATCCGCGCGACACGACCACGCCGCGCGCCATGGTCGATTCGCTGCTGCGGATCTTCACGCAGGATGTGTTGTCGATCCCGTCGCGCGCCTTGCTCATCGACTGGCTGACGGCGGCGAAGACCGGCCTCGAGCGCGTCCATGCCGGTATTCCCAAGTCCTGGCTGGTCGGCGACAAGACCGGCACCGGCGAGAACGGCGCGGTCAACGACCTCGTCATCGCGTTTCCACCGGAACGGCGGCCGGTGCTGGTCGCCGTCTACATGAGCGGTTCGCAGCTGCCGCTCGCGCAGCTCAACGCCGCGCACGCGCAGATAGGAGCACTGGTCGCCAAAGAGCTCGGCCGGGACTGACCGCCCCTAGCCACCGGCGCCCCGCCATCAAGCGATCTTGCTAGTATTCGGCGCAAGGGGAGGCCAGCATGAAACGTGCATCATTGTTCTCTTTGTTAGTTTGCTGCGGTGCGAGCGCCGCGTTCGGCCAGGATCTCGAGGAAGTCGTGGTCACCGGCATGCGCAGCGCGGACGTAGCGGTTCCCGGCACCAGCCTCAAGCGTCCCGGCGACTTCATCCTGCTCATGGTGGAGGTCAGCAACGATTCGCGCGACGAGAAGACGCGCCAGAGCGAGATCGAAGCGACGCTGCGGGCGATGCTCGCGGCCGCGGCGAAAGACAAATCCATCGAGCTATCGGTCATAGGCGACAACAATCTCGTGCTGCCGCTCAAGCTCGATTCGGCGACGCTGAGGCTCGTCGGCGGCAAACGTGCGGACACGTCCGAGACCACCATCAGCGTCAAGACGGCTATTCCGAAGACCGTCGGCAACAGTTCGGCGCTGGTGGCGAAGCTCAAGGATTTTGCCGCCGGCATCAAGCCCGTGGGACGGACCATCATCGACGACGACGGCGCATTCGAAATCAGCATCGTGAACCCGGCGCAGTATCGCGACCGTGTCATCGAGCTGTTCGCCGCGGACGTCAAGAAAGTCGTCGCCGCGCTCGGGCCTGACTACAAGGTGGTGGCGCGTGGCATCGATGCGCCGATCCAGTGGGTGCGCGACGGGATGCTCGAGGTGACGATTTTCGTGCCGTACCGCTACGACGTGCTGCCGGCCACCGTCACTTCATATACGCGCACTGCCGAAGAGCAATAGACAAGCGCACCGTTGCATGCCTCACGCCAGCGCGCGCAACACGCGCGGCGGCATCATCCAGATCAGCGTCGCGCCGCCCGGCTCGACCGTCTTGCCAAAATCGATGCACGCCGCGCCGCCCTTCTTGAACGAGAATTTCAGGCGTGCGACGCCGCCGAGCGCCTGCGACAGCAGCAGCGAGAGGTGGGGTTCGTGTCCCACGAGCACCACGCAGCGGCCGCGCTGCTTGCGCAGCAGCGCGATCGCGTGCCGCACCGGCTGGCCTGCGGCGAGCTCTGCGCACTCGGTGAGATCCCGCAGCTGCGCGACGCGTTGCAGGATGGTCGCGGTTTCGAGCGCGCGCATGAACGGGCTGGTCAGCAGCGTGGCGTTGCGCGGCAGGTGGCGCGCCAGGCCGCGCGCGGCCTTCTCGAATTTGCGGATGCCGGCCGGGGTCAGCGGCCGCAAGGCATCCTTCGGCCAGCGCGCGCGGCTGCGTTCGTGGGCGATCGCGTGACGGACGAGGATGACCTGCATCAGGATGTCTCCGGAGGTGAGTGGGAGCGCATCGCGTCGGCGAGCGCGCGCCAGCGCCGGCCGCGAACGCGCGAATACGCCTTCGGGAACTTGCGCCGGCAGCGCTCGAACGCACGCCGGTCGCGTTCGACGAGCCGCCCCATGGCGAAGTAGGTAGACGAGGGCAGCGGCTGCGCATCGTTCGCGAGCGCCACGAAGTGTTGCTCGCGCACGGCGGCATCGTGGAATGCGCCGAGAATGTCCTGCAGCCGTCCGAGCGCACGCGTGTAGATGTGCGCGGCCTCGCCGTACAGCGCGGCGAAGGCGTCGAGCGTGTAGCGCAGCCGTTTCGCGCGAATACGCACTTCGTGGAAATCGTCGGGACCGGACTCGGCGCCGATCTTGCGCGCGCGTTTGCGCAGTTTGCGGGCCTGCTCCCGGATCAGTTCGCGCGCGATGGCGCCCGTCGGTTCCGCCAGGCCGGCGGCGGCTACGGGTTCCTCGCGCAACTTTTCCTGCCAGCCCTGCACCCAGAATCGCACGCGCTCCGAGTCGAGCACCGTGAGCAGCCGTCCGCGCAGGGCGGAGCGCTCATTGCGCAGCCGGTCGAGCATGGGGCGCAGCGCGTGCTGCTCGTCATCGCCGGGCGCGGCGAGCGAGCTGTCGAGATGGGCGATCTGCACGTCGCGGTCGCGCACGGCGCCGAGCGATCGCACCAGCAGGCGCACGGTGCGGCGCTCGCGCACCGCCCAGTCGGGTCCGCGTCGTTGCCAGGAGCGCAGCAGCACGTCCAGGTGCCGCGCGGCGACGCGCATCTCGTGGACGCTGTCCGCCGTGCCCACCCGCACGCGCGGCTCGGCGTCGAGCACCATCCCGAGGTAACGCCGCAACTGTGCCCGCTGCGTCGCGGGAAAATCCTGCCGCGGCGAGATTTCGAGACTGCCGAGCGTGAGGCGTTTCTCCGGGTCGAGTCCGGCGGCCGCGAGGCCGGCCCGAAACTTGGAGAGCTGCACGGCTTGCAGCTGCGCGCCGGCGCGAAAATCCTCGACCCAGGAATCGAGCGCTGCCGGTTCGGCATTGATGCATTCGACTTCCACGCGCGTGAATTGCTGGGCGGCGCCGGCCGGCGTGTCGATGGCAGTGTCGTCGAGCGCGACCTCGGCCAGCGGCAGGTCGGAATCCGCCTCCAGCAGCCGTAGCGGTTCGCGGTGTGTGCGGACCTGGAAGAGAGCCGCCAGCGCGCGCGTGCCAACGAGTTCGCGGATGCGTGCCGCGATGGCGTCTTCGGCGGCGAGCACGCGGGTCATGTCCGCGCTCGCCACCTTCCCCGAGATCTCGGTGCGGCGCGCGAATCCGCTACTCGCCGCATGCAGCGACTTGAGGGTCACTTCGAAACCGCCGGCATTGGCGGCGTCTGCGTTGGCGGACTGGCGTAGCCGCAGCGCGAAGCCCGCGCGATAGATCATCCAGTCGGAGGAATCGTAATAGGTGTCAAGAATCTCGAGCGGTGCACCTGCGGCCAGTCGCCGCGAGGAAGATTCCGTGGGCTGCGACGCGAGCCAGGCACGCGCCGGCGCCAGGTCGGCCGTCGCAAATTGCCATTCGAGCTCGGTGTGACTTTTCATGTCCTTGTGACCACCGGCACGCGCGCGAATTCAACGGTGCGGATCGTCTCGCGCGTCTTCGCGCGCCCGCTCGCGCGCGATCGCCCGGTAGCCGATGTCGCGGCGGCATTGCATGCCCTTCCACGACGTCGCATCGACCAGTGCGTAAGCCTGCGCCTGCGCCGCGGAAACGCTCGTGCCCAGGCCCACCGCGCACAACACGCGGCCGCCATTCGTGACGACGGTGCTTCCGTCGAGCAGCGTCCCGGCGTGAAACACCTTTCCGGGTAGTTTGGCGGCGGCCTCGAGGCCCGAGATCGGATCGCCCTTGCGCACGTTGTCCGGATACCCTTCCGCCGCCAGCACCACGCCGAGCGCGGCCCGCTCGTCCCACTCGGCGTGCAACCCCGCGAGCCGTTTGTCGAGTGCCGCCTCGCACAGCTCCACCAGATCGCTCTTGAGCCGCATCATGATCGGCTGCGTCTCCGGATCGCCGAAGCGGCAGTTGTACTCGAGCACGTTCGGTGTGCCGTCGGGATGCACCATGATCCCGGCGTACAGAAAACCCGTGTAGGGCGTGCCGTCTTTCGCGAGCCCGCGAATGGAAGGTTCGATGACCTCGCGCATGATGCGTTCGTGCATCGCGCGGTCGACCACGGGCGCGGGTGAGTAGGCGCCCATGCCACCGGTGTTCGGGCCGGCATCGGCGTCTTTCAGCCGCTTGTGGTCCTGCGAGGTGGCGAACGCCAGGATGTTCTTGCCGTCGGCCATGACGATGAAACTCGCTTCCTCGCCCGGCAGGAACTCCTCGATGACGACTTCATCGCCGGAGGCGCCGAACTGCCCGCCGAACATCGACAACGCGGCCTCGATGGCCTCTTCAGCCGTGTCGAGGATCAGCACGCCCTTGCCGGCGGCGAGCCCGCTGGCCTTCACCACGATCGGCATGCGCTGGGCGCGCACCCAGTCCGGATCGAAGGTCTCCTTGCGGAAGGTGGCATAGGCCGCGGTGGGGATGCCGTGCCGCTTGAGGAATTCCTTGGTGTACGCCTTGGAGCCTTCGAGCTGCGCCGCGGCCTGCGTCGGACCGAAGCAACGCAACCCCGCGGCCTGGAACGCATCGACCACGCCGGCGACCAGCGGGCCCTCGGGGCCGATGATGGTGAGCCCGACCTGCTCGGATTTCGCCAGCGCTACCAGCCCCGGAATGTCTTCGGCGGCCACGTTCACATTGCGGACGCGCGGTTCGGTCGCGGTGCCGCCATTACCCGGCGCGACCAGTACTTCGGACACCTTCGCGGATTGCGCGCACTTCCATGCGAGCGCGTGTTCGCGTCCGCCGGAGCCTACGATCAGGATCTTCATGAAACCTGGCGGCTAGTGCCGGAAGTGGCGCATGCCGGTGAACACCATGGTCATGCCGTGTTCATCGGCCGCCGCGATGACTTCATCGTCGCGTTTGCTGCCGCCCGGTTGAACGATCGCCTTGATGCCGTACGCGGCCGCCGCGTCGATGCCGTCGCGAAACGGAAAGAAGGCGTCCGAGGCCATCGAGCTGCCTTCGACCGGCAGGCCTTCGTCTTTCGCCTTGAGCGCGGCGACATGCGTGGAATACACGCGCGACATCTGCCCGGCGCCCACGCCGATGGTCATGCCGTCCCGCGCGAACACGATCGCGTTCGATTTCACGTACTTGCACACGCGCCAGGCAAACCACAGGTCCGCGTACTGCGTGGGCGTGGGCTGCTTCTGCGTGACGATCTTGAAAGTGTCGGGATCCGCGAGCGCCGTGTCGCGGCTCTGCACGAGCAGGCCACCGACCACGCTGCGGTATTCGAGCTCGGAAGGGTTGGGGTTTGCGAGCGGGCCCACGACCAGCACGCGCACGTTGGCCTTGCCGGCGAGCACCTTGGCGGCCGCGGCCGAAACGCTGGGCGCTGCGATGACTTCGACGAACTGCCGCCCCGTGATGGCGGTGGCAGTCGCTTCATCGAGCTCACGATTGAACGCGATGATGCCGCCGAACGCGGAGGTCGGATCCGTGCGGTACGCGCGATCGTAGGCATCCGACAACGACATGGACGTCGCCACGCCACAGGGGTTGGCGTGCTTGACGATCACGCAGGCGGGTTCGTTGAACACGCGCACGCATTCGACCGCGGTGTCGGTGTCGGCGATGTTGTTGAACGACAGTTCCTTGCCCTGCAGCATCCTGGCGTTGGCCACACACGAGCCCTTGACGCCCGGCTCGCGGTAGAACGCCGCCTGCTGATGCGGGTTCTCGCCGTAGCGCAGGTCCTGGATTTTTTCGTAGACCAGCGGCAGCGTGGCGGGGAACGTTTCCGCCTGATTGCCTTCGCGATTCAACAGATAGTTGGACACCATCGTGTCGTACTTCGCGGTGTGCGCGAACGCCTTGGCGGCGAGCCGCGAACGCGTGTCGATGCTGGTGGCGCCCGCGTTGGCGTCGAGATCGGCGGCGACCAGCGGGTAGTCGGCCGGATCGACGATGACCGTCACCGATTCATGGTTCTTGGAAGCCGCGCGCACCATCGCCGGGCCGCCGATGTCGATGTTCTCGATCGCATCGGCGTACGTGCAGTCGGGTTTCGCGACCGTCTGGGCGAACGGATAGAGGTTCACGACCAGCAGATCGATACGCGGGATGTCGTGCTTCGCCATCACCTCGTCGTCGGTGCCGCGACGGCCCAGCAGGCCGCCGTGCACGCGCGGATGCAGCGTCTTGACGCGGCCGTCCATGATCTCGGGGAAACCCGTGTAGGTGCTTACGTCGATCACGGGCAGGCCCGCGTCGCGCAGCGCCCGGGCTGTACCGCCAGTGCTCAGCAACTCAACTTTGCGCGCAACGAGCGACTTGGCGAAGTCGATCAGCCCCGTCTTGTCGGAAACCGACAGCAGGGCCCTGCGAATCGTGACGAGCATGGAAGCGTCAGCCCGAGAGGCCGAACTGTCGCAGTTTCTTTCTCAGCGTGCCCCGGTTGATACCGAGGATGGCGGCGGCGCGGCACTGGTTGCCCGAGGAGTAGTCGAGCACGGCGCGGAACAGCGGCTCTTCGACTTCGCGCAACACGAGGTCGTACAGGTGCGCCGGCTTGTGGCCATTGAGATTGGAGAAGTAGTCGGAGAGTGCGCGCTCGGCGTGATTTCTGAGCGGCACTTCCAGCGCGCCATTGCGGCCGGAATCTTTTCTGGTCCGTGAAGTTTTCGCCGTCATTACCGATGCCCCGTCGTCTGTGCTCGAGCCTGAACACTTCGTCTTAAACACTCGCTGCAAATCCTCCCCAGGCTGCAACGGTGGCCTGGCCGCTGGTCTGCAACCAGCTATCCAGACTTTTTTCCGACAACGCAAACTGCGACGCCGACGTTGAAGCTGCCATCAACTCCCGACGAACATCGGGCGCGTCCTGCAACTTCTCAAAATACCAACCGAGGTGTTTGCGTGCGACTCGAAGTCCGGTTTCTTCGCCGTAAAAAGCGTAGAGGGATTCGAGATGCGCGAGGATGGTATCACGCACTTTCTGGAGTGGAAGTGCGGGCGCAATTTTTCCGTGCGACAAAAAATAATTGACATCACGAAAGATCCACGGTGAGCCATGCGCTGCGCGGCCGAGCATTACTCCTGTTGCTCCGGTGAAATCAAGCACTGCGCGCGCTTTTTGCGGCGAATCAATATCACCATTTGCGAATAAAGGAATTTTCACGCGCGATCTGATTTCGCGAATGGTTTCGTACTCCGCGTCGCCGTCGTAAAAATCTTCGCGTGTGCGCCCGTGAATCGCGAGCGCTGCGATGCCACACGATTCAGCGAGTTGCGCGATGCGCACACCGTTGCGCTGATCGCGGCTCCATCCGGTGCGCGTCTTCAGGGTTACCGGTACGCTCGATGCGGCGACCACCGCGGAAAGAATTTTCGCGACCAGCGTTTCGTCGGTGAGCAGCGCGGAACCGCACAGCCGGTTGCAGACTTTCTTCGCCGGGCAGCCCATGTTGATGTCGATGATCTGCGCACCGAGATCGATATTGCGGCGTGCGGCTTCGGCGAGTGGTTCGGGATCTGCACCAGCGAGTTGCACGACGCGCGGCTCGGGCTCGCCGGAATGATCCATGCGCAGTTGTGTTTTTTTCGTGGTCCAAAGACGCACATCGCTGGTGATCATTTCCGACGCGGCGAGACCCGCTCCAAATGTCCTGGCGATTTGTCGGAATGGCCGATCGGTCACGCCTGCCATCGGCGCGAGCACGATTGACGAACTCAACTCGTAGGGGCCAATACGCATCGCGCTTGGTACTTCAGCCCGCGGAGCGGCGCCGGGCGTCGTTCGCACAACCGATAGCGCCGCTCTCGTCGCGCAGGCAGGCGTCGATCTCGAAGCCGATGGCGGCTTTGCCCGGGTCGATAACGTGTAATTCAGCATCGATGCGCTGGTCCGGCTCGAGCAGCCGCTGATCCGCAGCCCGCGGTGGCAGATAGTCCCGCGGGGTAAGGTCGCGCGTCGCCACGGCGTTACCGTAGCGGTCGCGCAGCGTGAGGCGCACCAGCGGCAGCGGCTGCACGCGCGAGCTCTCGTTATGTACCGACAGCCGCACCCGCAGGCGTGTGCCATCGCTGCCCTCGGCATCGGCGCCGAGCTGCTTCACCGAATACGCCAGCAGGTCCCAGCGCGGCACGAGCACCACGCCAAACCACCCATAGACCTTCGAGGCGGCGGGCCCGAGTGTCGGACTCAACGCCAGGCTCTGCCGGTTGTAGTGCAGCAGCTGGACGACGAGCAGCAGTGCGAGCAACACGGCGCCGCTCACGTACTGCCACGCCGGCCGCCCGCTTGCGGCCGGCATGAACAGCGGTTCGAGCGCCGTATCGCCACTCGACGCGGAAACGCCGGCGACGTCGCGCGCTGCGCGGACCTCCACGGGCTCATCGTCGAGATTCGCTGCGGGGCGCAGCGCTTCGCGTTCGCCCGTGCGGCTGCGCGTCGCGACGGCTTCCGCTTCGGCGAACATCTGTTCGACCCACGGCGGATCCGCGGCACCGCTCTGTTCGATCGTTTCGTCCGTTGTCGCAGGATCTGCGGCGGCGGAATCCGCCGGTGCGCCGTCCTCGGTATCGTCCAGCAGCGACCAGTCGTCGGATGCGATCGTGTCGGTGAATGTCGGTTCGACCGGTTCGAGTTCGGGTTCGGTCGCCGGCTCTTGCGGATCTTCGGAAAGCACTACGGCTTCGTAGGTGCCCGAGGCGATGTCGGTGTCGCGCGCGGGAGGATCGATGAAGATTTCGGAAACGTCGGTCGCAACCGGATCGAATTCCATCGAACCTTCTTCGATGTTTCCGGCGTTGGCGATGAAACTCAGATCGAGTTCGGGGGCAGGTTCCTGCGCCGGCGGCACGGATTCCGGTTCTATCGCCACGCCGGCACCGAAGGCGGGCTCGATCGGAAGTTTCGGCGTCGTCTCCTGGAGGCGGCGATTGGCAGTGTCCGACGTGCCGCCGTTCGGCTCGCCTTCGCGCAATGCGATCAACGCGTTGAACACATTCGCGCAGCGGCCACAGCGAACGTAGCCCTGTCCGGCGCGCAGATCGACGGTGGTGACGACCAGCGTCAGCGTGCATTTCGGACAGATGGTGAACAACTCAGTATCTCCCCGCCAACACTGACGAGCGGACGCGCGTGCTGATCTGGCCGATACCCGCCGCCAGCAATTTCTTCAGCAGTGCTTCGCGGCCGTTCGACAGGGACCAGTTCATTTCGTCGTCCGTGATCACCGTGGCGATGAGCATTTCCATCATGCCATTCGGCAGGCGCGTGCCCTGTGGAAGCGGCGGCTGCGCTTTTGATATGAGCAGGTTCACGCTGTCAGCCGGCTGCGGGCCGACCTTGACCTCGGCAGCCGTGACGCCCCGGTGTTTCTCCACGCGATCCATGAAACCGGCCTCGGCGAGAATCTCGGCATTGGTGGCCCACTGCAGTATCCACAGCGGCCACTCGGCGTTCTCGCGCGCCACGACCATGAGCTCGAAGCCGTAACCCGCCGCGTCATCCGGCGGGGCCGCGGCCAGGCGATTGACCGGTGCTGGCATGCCGACATTCGAGAGGCCGAAGGTGCTGTACGCCCACACGTCCCTGCCTAACTTGTCGGCACGCATGACGAACAGGCCGCCCCCGGGCCAGACGCCCGTCATGTGCGGCAGTTTGAGGATGTCGTTGGGGAAGTCACCGATCGCGGCCTGGTAATAACGCTCGCGTGCGGAGTAGGCCGCCTGCCAGCGCCGGTCCACATCGTCGGTGGCCGGCGCGGCAGCGACACTGACTGCGAGCCCGGGAATCATCGCGGCGATCTTCCGCAGAATGCCATTCATGCGCGGTGTCCGGTTTTATCCATCACGCGGGTGCCGGCGAGAGCCGTCCAGCCATCGCGGGACGCGAAAGGCTCGATATCAAACCACGGCGCGTGCGCGCGTGTCACCTCGTCGGCCTGGTTGCTGAGCAGGCCGGCGAGCACGATTTTTCCGCCCGGGCGCGTCAGTGCGGCGAAGCGTGGCGCCAGCTCGCACAGCGGGCCGCACAGGATGTTAGCCAGCAGGATGTCGACGCCGCCCGCGGGAAGTTTCGCGTCCGCGTCGACGACGCGCACCTGCGTTTCGACGCCATTCGCCGCCGCGTTGTCGTGGGTCGCAGTCAACGCCTGCGGGTCGATGTCGTAGGCGTGCGCTTCGCGCGCGCCGAGCTTCACGGCCGCGACCGCCAGCACGCCCGAGCCGCAGCCGTAGTCGATGGCGAGATCGCCGGTCTGCGCGTTCTCATCGAGCCAGCTCAGGCACATCGCGGTGGTGGCGTGTGTGCCGGTACCGAAGGCGAGTCCGGGATCGAGCCGCACGATCACTGCGCCCTCGGTGTGGACGTGCGAGTGATGCGGAGCGACCCACAGCCGCCGGCCGAAAGACATGGGATGAAAATCGCGCAGCCACTCGCGCTCCCAGACGCGATCCGCGAGTGTCTCGACCGAGATGCGTTGCGGCTCGAGGCGCAGCACGTGCGAGAGCCCTGCGACGATCTCCTGCGGCGAGCAGTCGAACGAGAACAGCGCCTGCAGGCGCGAATGCGGCCAGAGCCGGAATTCCCCGGGTGCGGGCTCGAGGATCGGGTCGTCGCGCTGGTCGGTGTACGAAACGGCCAGCGCGCCGAATTCGAAGCAGGCCTCCTCGACGCGCTCGGCATCGAGCCCATCCAGAGACAAGGTGAGAGCTAGCTGCGGCACTCGATACCCGGGTTACTTCAGGCCGAGGCGGCGCTCCAGGTAGTGGATGTCCTGCCCGCCGGTGCGGAACGCCTGGTGCGTGAAAATTTCCTGATGCAGCGCCGTGTTGGTCTTGATGCCTTCGATCACCATTTCGGCCAGCGCGTTGCGCATGCGGGCGATGGCCGTTTCGCGCGTGTCGCCATAGGCGATGATCTTGGCGATCAAGGAGTCGTAATGCGGCGGTACGTTGTAGCCCGAGTAGATGTGGCTATCTACCCGGATGCCGGGGCCGCCGGGCGCGTGCCACAGCTTGATCGGGCCCGGTGAGGGCATGAAGGTCTTGGCGTCCTCGGCATTGATGCGGCACTCGATCGCATGGCCGGTGAGCTTGATGTCCTTCTGCATGAATTGCAGCTTCTCGCCCGAGGCGATCATCAGCTGCGCTTTGACCAGATCGATCCCGGTGATCAGCTCGGTCACCGGATGCTCGACCTGGATGCGCGTGTTCATCTCGATGAAGTAGAACTCGTCGTCCTGGTACAGGAACTCGAGCGTGCCGGCGCTGCGGTAGCCGACGGCCTTGCAGGCCTCGACCACGCGCGCACCCATCTTCTCGCGTTGCGCTTCGGTGATGCCGGGGGCCGGCGCTTCCTCGACCACCTTCTGGTGGCGGCGCTGCATGGAGCAATCGCGCTCGCCCAGATGGATGACGTTGCCGTAGTTGTCGGCCAGCACCTGGAATTCGATGTGCCGCGGGCGCTCCAGGAATTTCTCCATGTAGACCTGGTCGTTGTTGAACGCCGCCAGCGCTTCACTCTTGGTGACGGCGATGGCGTTCAGCAGCGAGGCTTCGGTGTGCACGACGCGCATGCCGCGGCCGCCGCCGCCGCCCGAAGCCTTGATGATCACGGGATAACCGATGTCGCGCGCGATGCGGTGATTCTCTTCCGGCACATCGCCGAGCGGGCCGCCCGAGCCCGGCACGCAGGGCACGCCGGCCTTTTTCATGACGTTGATGGCCGAAACCTTGTCGCCCATCATGCGGATCACGTCGGCGCGCGGGCCGATGAACGTGAAGCCGCTTTTCTCTACGCGCTCCGCGAAATCCGCGTTCTCGGAGAGGAAGCCGTAGCCGGGATGGATGCCCACCGCGTCGGTCACTTCCGCCGCGCTGATGATCGCCGGCATGTTGAGGTAACTCTTCTGCGACTGCGGCGGGCCGATGCACACGGACTCGTCGGCCAGCAACACGTGCTTGAGGTTGTAGTCGGCCGTGGAGTGCACGGCGACGGTCTTGATGCCGAGCTCACGGCAGGCGCGCAGGATGCGGAGTGCGATCTCGCCACGATTGGCGATGACGATTTTGTCGAGCATGTCGGGCGCGTTACTCGATTACGAAGAGCGGCTGGCCGAATTCCACCGGGTCGCCATTCGTCGCCATGATGGCGGTGACCTTGCCGGCCTTGTCGCTTTCGATCTGGTTCATCATCTTCATCGCCTCGATGATGCAGAGCACCTGGCCTTCCTTTACTTCGGTGCCGATCTCGACGAACGGCTTGGCGCCGGGCGAAGCGGAGCCGTAGAACGTGCCAACCATCGGGGCCGCGACCACGTGTTCATTGGCGCGGCGCGGCGCGGTGGCGGGCGCGCCGCCGGTCACCGTCGTCGGCGCGGCGGGAGCGGCCACGGCGGCCGGCGCCTGCATCATGGCGGGCGCCACGTGGGTGACCATGCCGCCCGTGGGCATGCGACTGATACGAACTGATTCCTCGCCTTCCTTGATCTCGATTTCGGCGATGCCCGATTCTTCGAGTAGTTCGATCAGTTTTTTTACTTTCCGAATGTCCAATGTGGACCCCTTATTCCAGATTGACTATTGACGCGCGGGACGCGCGTCCGATTGCGTGCGGAGACGTTCGGCGGCCGCGAGGATGGCCAGCTCATAGCCGTGCGCACCCAGACCGACGATGCAGCCCACCGCGATGTCCGAGAAATACGAGTGATGCCGGAACTTCTCGCGCGAGAAGGTGTTCGACAGGTGCAGCTCGATGAACGGCAGCTTCACGCCGAGCAGTGCATCGCGCAGCGCGACGCTGGTGTGGGTGAAGCCGCCTGGATTGATGATCGCGAACGCGATGCCATTGGCCTTCGCCGTCTGGACGCGATCGATGAGCTCGTGTTCCGCGTTGCTCTGGAAGGCCACCAGTTCGTGCCCCAGTTTGGACGCCGCGTTTTTCGCGCGTTCCTCGATGGAGGCGAGCGTGTCCGAGCCGTACACCTCGGGTTCGCGTTGACCCAGCAGGTTCAGGTTCGGGCCGTTGAGTAATAAGAGTCGCGCCATACGGCTTGAAAGCCTTCCCAGGAAACGTGAAGGCGGCGAATTTACCGTAATCGGCGGGGATCGGGAGCAGTTTTCGGCAATCTGGCGGGAATCGGCGCTATTTGGCGCTTTTCGCCTCGGATTCAGCTTCTTCCTGCGCGCGATGCGCGGCCATCTCGCGGAAGGCATCGGAAACCGCCGCTTGCGCCGCTTCGCGCGTCAAAACGCCATTATCGATATCACGGAGCCGATCGAACGCGAAATTGGCTTCATCTTCGTGTAACTCGCCCACCTTGATCGTAAGGATGCGGTTCTGGCTGTCCACGAACACCGAGAACGGAAATGCCATGCCCATTCCGAATGCTTCGGCGGCGGCCAAACCGTCCTCTTCGCCGATCAGCAGGGGGTAACTCAAGGGCACTTTCTGCAGGAACTTGAGGACATCTTCCCGAAAGTCGACGGCAATTCCGACGATCTCGGCGTTCTGAGCTTTTCGTTCCCCTCTTATCTTATTGAGCAGCGGAATCTCGCGCCGGCAGGGCGCGCACCAGGTGGCCCAGAAATTCACCATCAGGGGCCGACCGCCGAAACTCGCGAGCTTCGTGGGCTTGCCGCTGATATCCGCCAGCATGATCTCTGGGAGCGTGTCGGGAACCGACCGCTTCGATACCGGCGCGCCTGGATCGGCGATGACCTGCGCTTTCGATTCCGGTGCGACGCCGGCCGCAACCGGCTTGATGGTTTCGGCAGGCGAAGTCTGAAACGCGCGGAACAACAGGAAGCCGCCGACGCCGGCGACACAGACGACGAGCACCGCGAGCAGCGCTCGCGGCGGTGAAGCAGACATCTTGTTCACGTTGCCGGTGGGGTCGCGGGTGCGACGGCCTGGCGGACCACGGCCGCGAACTCCGCGGCCTTCATGAATCCGACGACGCGGAAGTTTCGCCGTTCCTCACCGTCGGCGCCATAGAAGGCGATCGTCGGCGGTCCGAATATCCCGAAGTGTTTGAGCAGCTCACGATCCTGCTCGTTGTTCGCCGTGACATCCGCCTGCAGCAGCACGGTGTTGCCAAGCGCGCTCTGCACCTCGGCCTCCGTGAACGTGTTGTGTTCCATTTCTTTGCAGGACACGCACCAGTCGGCGTAGAAATCGAGCATCACGGATTTGCCGGCGGCTTTCGCGGCGGCGACTTCGCGTTCGAGATCGGCCAGCGTCTTGATGCGTTTGAACTCGAGTTGCTTCTGCTGCGCCGAGAATTCCGCGATCGGCGCCAGCGGATTCGTCCCGTGCCGCACGGCGCCGACAATCAGCAGCAGCGCGTAGGCGCCGGCGGCGACGCCCAGCACACGCAACAGGATTTTCCCCGGCGCCGATTTCGCGCGCGCGCGGAACAGCACCCAGCACAGGACCAGCGCCGGCACCGTCCACAGGATCAGGATCGACCATCCCGGCACGATGCGCGACAACATCCAGGCGGCAACCGCCAGGAACAGGACGCCGAACAGGTTCTTGATCGTGTCCATCCACGCGCCGGCCTTCGGCAACAGTTTTCCGGCCGAGGCGCCCACTAACAACAAGGGCGTGCCCATGCCGATGCTCATGACGAACAACGCGGCGCCGCCGCGCACGACGTCGCCGGTCTGGCTGATGACCGTGAGCGCCGCGATCAATGGCGGCGCCACACACGCGGACACGATCAGCGCGGACAACGCACCCATGACACCGACGCCTAGATAGGTGCCCGCCTGTTGCTCGTTGCTCTTGCTGCTCAGACGCGTCTGGATGAAACCCGGCATCTCGATGGTGAACAGGCCCAGCATCGAGGCGGCCAGCACCACGAACAGCAGGCTGAATACGGTGATGATCCAGGGCTGGTTGAACGTCGCCTGCAGGTTGAAACCCTGGCCGATCGCGCCCGCGGCGATACCGGCCGCGGTGTACGTGAATGCCATGCCCAGCACATAGGCCACCGACAAAAGGAACGAGCGGCGCGTCGACACGTTCTCGCCGCTGCCCGCGATGATGCCCGACAGGATCGGCACCATGGGCAAGACGCAGGGTGTGAAGGCCAGCAACAACCCCGCGCCGAAGAACGTGGCGAGCACCAGGAAGATGTTGCCGTTCTTGATCTTGGCCGCGTAGCTGTCCTGCTCCGATACGTAGCCGCCGCTGGCCGGGGTTGCCGAGGCCGCCGTCGTCGGCGCGCCGTCCAGCGAAATAGATAGGGTCTTGGTGATCGGCGGGTAACACAGGCCCGCATCCGCGCAACCTTGATAGGTCACGTTGACGTCGACGCTCTTCGCGTCGGAAGGCGGCACCGAGAAGCTGGCATCGAGACTGCCCCGATACACTTCCTGGTCGCCGAAATATTCGTCGTGATGCGCCTCTCCCTTGGGCAACACGATGGCGCCCACCGGCTGCGCCGCATTCGCCGGCTCGAGCTTGATGCGCTGCTTGTAGAGGTAATAGCCGTCGGCGATGCGCCAGTTGAGCTGAATGTTGTTAGCCGACTGCGCCTCGCCCGTGAGTACGAACGCCACCTCGGGGTCGAGGAACTCTTCTTCGCCCTCGACGACCGGCTTCGCCTTCTCGAAAACCTTGTCGGCGGTGGTGGTGTGCGTAGCCGCGGCCACCTTGACGTTCGCGTCCCACACGCTGGGCGGATAACACAGGCCCGCATCCGCGCAGCCCTGCCACTTGAGCTTGAGCGCCACGGTATCGCCGGCCTTGGCACCCGTGAGCGGCGCACTCACCTTGAAGGCGCCGCGGAAAACCTCCTGTTCGCCGAAGTACTCGTCTTTGTGGATTTCGCCCTTTGGATAGACGGACTCGCCGACCGTCACGCCGGGAGTGGCTGCGCTCAGGCCCATGCGCTTCTTGTAGAGGTAGTAACCCTTGGTGGCTTGCCACTCGATGGTGACGTTCTGTTCATCAGCGGTGGCGGTGTACTTGAACGCGTCTTCGGGCGGCAGGAATTCGTCTTCGCCGATCGCCAGTGCGCGGTCCGCGCCCAGCAGTGCCAGCAATGAAACGGCAGCCAGCAGAAAAGTCTTCGCGCTCACTCAACACCTCATCTTGATCGTGATTCGACACATGAGACCGCTCGAACCGGCGAATTGTCACACCGGTCGAGCCCTTGGACGGCGAAAAACCCCTCAGTTCGGCCGCCCGGCGTGCCCATTTGCGTCCTCGGAGGTCCGAAAACCCAAATCGAGCTTGATAAAAGACGTTCCCCCCATACAATTAGCACCCTCGCGGGGAGAGTGCTAACGCACAGTCTTCGCTTTTTATCCAACCAACTCAACTAGTTAAGGAGCGAACCCATGAAGATTCGTCCTCTTCATGACCGTGTGATCGTGAAACGTCTCGAAGAAGAGCGTGTCTCGGCCGGCGGCATCGTGATTCCGGACTCGGCCGCCGAGAAGCCCGTACAGGGCAAGGTCGTAGCGGTAGGCAAGGGCAAGATCCTCGAGGACGGCAACGTCCGCCCGCTCGACGTGAAGGTCGGCGACAAGATCCTGTTCGGCAAGTACTCCGGCACCGAAGTGAAGGTGGATGGAGATGATCTCGTGGTCATGCGTGAAGAAGACGTCATGGCCGTCATCGAGGGCAAATAATCATGGCAGCTAAAGAAGTACGTTTCGGCGATGACGCGCGTATCCGCATGTTCCGCGGCGTCAACATCCTCGCCAACGCCGTCAAGGCGACGCTCGGCCCCAAGGGCCGCAATGCTGTTCTCGACAAGAGCTTCGGCGCTCCGACGATCACCAAAGACGGTGTCTCGGTCGCGAAGGAAATCGAACTGAAAGACAAGTTCGAGAACATGGGCGCGCAGATGGTGAAGGAAGTCGCTTCCAACACGTCTGACGAAGCCGGCGACGGCACCACCACCGCCACCGTGCTCGCGCAGGCGATCATCCGCGAAGGCCTCAAGGCCGTTTCCTCGGGCCGCAACCCGATGGACATCAAGCGCGGCATCGACAAGGGCGTCATCGCCGCTGTCGAAGAGATCAAGAAGTTGTCCAAGCCCTGCAAGGACAACAAGGCGATCGCGCAGGTCGGCACGATCTCCGCCAACTCCGACGAGTCGATCGGCAAGACCATTGCCGAAGCGATGGAGAAGGTCGGCAAAGAAGGCGTGATCACGGTTGAAGAAGGCTCGGGCCTGCAGAACGAACTCGACGTCGTCGAGGGCATGCAGTTCGACCGCGGCTATCTGTCGCCGTATTTCATCAACCAGCAGGCGAACCAGACGGTCGAGCTCGAGAAGCCGGTCATCCTGCTCGCCGACAAGAAGATCTCGAACATCCGCGAAATGCTGCCGCTGCTCGAAGCGGTTGCGAAGCAGGGTCGTCCGCTGCTCGTCATCTCCGAAGACGTCGAAGGCGAAGCCCTCGCGACACTCGTGGTCAACAACATCCGCGGCATCCTCAAGGTTGCTGCCGTGAAGGCCCCGGGCTTCGGCGATCGCCGCAAAGCCATGTTGCAGGACATCGCAGTCCTCACGGGCGGCACGGTCATCTCCGATGAAGTCGGTCTGCAGCTCGAGAAAGCCACGTTGAACGATCTCGGCGACGCCAAGAAAGTCGTCATCGAGAAAGAAAACACCACGATCATCGATGGCGCCGGCAAGGCCACCGACATCAAGGCGCGCATCGAGTCGATCCGTCAGCAGGCTGAAGAAGCCACCTCGGACTACGACAAAGAGAAGCTCCAGGAGCGCGTTGCCAAGCTCTCCGGCGGTGTTGCCGTGATCAAGGTTGGCGCTGCCACCGAGATCGAGATGAAAGAGAAGAAGGCCCGCGTCGAAGACGCGCTGCACGCGACCCGTGCCGCCGTTGAAGAAGGCGTGGTCCCGGGCGGCGGCGTTGCGCTGATCCGCGCGCTGAAGGCCCTCGAGAAGCTCGAAGGTGCGAATGAAGACCAGACGGTAGGTATTCGCATCCTGGCGCGCGCGATTGAAGAGCCGTTGCGTCAGATCGTCGAGAACGCGGGTGAAGATGCCGCTGTGGTCCTGAACGCTGTGAAGGCGGGCAAGGGCGCGTATGGCTACAACGCGGGAACTGGCGAGTACGGCGACATGCTGGAAGAGGGCATCCTCGATCCGGCGAAGGTCACGCGCCTGGCGCTGCAGAATGCGGCGTCGGTTGCGGGTCTGTTGCTCACGACGGAAGTCATGATCGCGGAAGCGCCGAAAGACGACGATCATGCTCACGGCGGCGGTGCGCCGGGTGGCATGGGCGGGATGGGCGGGATGGATATGTAAGGAGCTGAAAGGCTCGTTACTGTCTGACGCTCAGCGTCTAGCTAGAGAAGATAGAAAGCCCCCGGCGGGAAACTGCCGGGGGTCTTTTTTTTCCGGATGAAACCCAGAGTTGCTGCCTTGTGGCACCTATTTGCTATCGGATTAAGAGCCAATGTTGCGGCGCCGCACGGAACCCAACGCAAACATCTTGCGCTATAGGTGAGAGGAAATCGGTCTACGCGACACATAGCTAGGTACACGGAATTGTTCTCGAATAGCTTCGATTAAGTTTGGGACGCGCGAAATCCTGTTAGTACAGGATTAAAGCAATTGGCATGAAACAAATCTGTAGGCAAAACATGCGGCGAAATGCATATGCGTGCGAGTAATCATGATCCTCGCGAGTACATGCGAGGACTGCATCAGATTTTGATCTCTGACAAAAAGCGCCTGGGCTTCCTATTCGGCGCTGGGACGTCCCTTGCGACGTCTGTGCCGGGGGTAAAGGTTCCCGCGATAGCCGAGATGACGAAGATTGTGTCGACTGAACTAGGAGCTGCATCGAAGGATTACAAGACTGCGATCGCCGAGATCGAAGTCGAAATTGGCTCAAGCAAATTCAATGTCGAATCACTACTTTCATGCATTGAAGGAAAGCGGGCGGCAATCGGTAAGGGGAATCTTAACGGCTTAGATGCGAAGTCGTACGGCGAACTCTCCAAAGCCCTAAAGAAGGCCATAGTTCAACTCGTGTCAGTTCACGAGGTGTTAAAGCCCGAAGATCGGCACCGATTAGCACACTCGCAGTTTTCAACTTGGGTAAGCAAGGCGCGGCGTCGGCATCCTGCGGAAATCTTCACGACGAACTACGACTACCTTTTCGAGATAGCACTCGAAGGCAGCGGAATACCGTACTTCGATGGATTCTCTGGCGCATTTGAGCCGTTCTTCTGTCCAGAAGCAGTCGAAGACTTGGCTTCCTACGCTCAGCTCGCAAAGCTTTGGAAAATGCACGGATCGTTAGGTTGGACGCACCGGGCTAGCGACAAGACAGTTATTCGAAAGGGCAAAGTCGATGACGATTCGATCCTCATTTATCCGTCTCACCTCAAATACAGCACATCCAAGAAGCAGCCGTACGTTGGACTGATTGATAGGCTTTGCTCATTCCTACAGCAAGACGATGCAGTCTTGATCACGTGCGGGTATTCATTTGGAGACGAACACATTAACGAGAGGATTCTAACTTCACTGCGAAGGAGTTCGAGCTCACATGTCGTCGCACTCTACTTCGACGAAAGCGGGACACCTCGAACGTACGCACTCGTCGATCCAGAAAACTCCGTTCGGAAGATGGCTGAACGCGACACAGCAGGAAGATTGTCGGTTTATGGCCGCCGACATGCCGTTATAGGTGGAAAGTTTGGCGAATGGCGCTTGGGAGATGAGCCCAGCGTCTTCGAGACAAGTCGCATTGACGCCTACTTCGATGAAGACGCGGCCCAGCCGATCGCGGCAAGTGCGAGTGGCATAGGTGATGAAAGATGGGCCGGCACCGGGCGTTTCCTGCTGCCGGATTTCGGAAAGCTGTCTGCCTTTTTGAACGATATGGCGGTCGGGTCTCAAACGGCTGCAACGACATAGTCCTGACTATGAATCCAACCTACGTCGGCCAGGTCGAAAGCGTCAGCGGAAGCACCGTTACCGTCAGAATGAACGCGACACACGCGTCCAACATGCCAATTATTGATGGAACCGTATATCGAATAGGCCAGATTGGTTCGTTCCTAAAAATCCCGCTCGGCTACGCAAATCTCTACGGCTTGGTGACTCAGGCGGGAGTCTTGGCAATGCCGGAAGCCATGCAAATCGCGTATTTGGACAATCCGACGATTGTTGATTCACATCGTTGGTTGAAGTTGGTTTTGGTGGGAGAACAAATCGGCGACGCGTTCGAGCGAGGCGTTCTTCAATCACCCACTTCAGGTGATCAAGTTCACCTCGTTACTAATTCGGACTTAAAGGTCGTTTACGGCGGCTACGACTCGGCCTCTTCAATAGTGATCGGAAAGCAATCGGCGTCTGAGGGTCTCTCGGCGCATCTCGACATGGACAGAATGATTACCCGACATTGCGCAATTCTCGGCGCGACAGGGAGCGGCAAGTCGAATGCTGTAAGCGTCGTGGTAAAAGCGGTAGCGAAGAAGGGGCTGCCCAGCAGCCGCATATTAGTAATTGACCCTCATGGAGAATATGCGAGCGCTTTGGACGGGAGTTGTGCTGTTTTTCGAGTTGGAAGCGACGCCGCATTGCTGGAGCAGGAACTCTGCGTTCCATTCTGGGCACTGCCATTCAAAGAGTTGCTAGCAATTTTCCCGGGCTCCTTGTCAGACCAAAACGAGGATTACATACGCGCGAAGGTCTTGGAGTTGAAGCGGCACTCAGCCGTGGCTCTCAGTGGGGTTCGTGCAGAGGCGATTTCAGCCGACAGTCCAATTCCATTCTCATTGAAGCGACTTTGGTTTGAACTCGACAATTTCGAGCGAATGACCCTTCTTGCAGATCGTGTCACGGCGCAGGCGGTAACTGTTGCTGGCGATCCGATGCAGATGAGATCAAACGAGTACCCGCCTGCTGCCATGGGATCGGCTGCGCCCTTCTTAAATATCAAAGCGAAGGGCATCCTAGGATTTCTCGAGGGCATGCGGTCGCGGATGCTGGACAGACGCTATGCGTTCCTTTTCGAGCCTCCTACCTATACGCCTGATCTAGATGGCGCGGTGCAGAATGGTTTGGAGCTGCTCCTCGCCTCGTGGTTTGGCCACAAACATCCGGTGTCGATACTCGACCTTTCCGAGATCCCGGCTGAGATCGTCCAAACAATCTCTGGCAGCATTCTGAAAATTACCTACGACGCTCTCTTTTGGGGTCAAACCACTCCGGTTGGTGGAAAGCTGCAGCCGCTATTGATCGTGCTAGATGAGGCGCACGCGTATCTGCGCGCTGGCGAAGAGTCAATCTCCTCGCGAACCGTGCAAACAATCGCGAAAGAAGGACGCAAATACGGTGTAGGTCTATTGCTCGTAACTCAGCGGCCGTCAGAGCTGGATGAGACTGTCTTGAGTCAATGCGGATCAATTATTGCTTTGCGAATGAGCAACTCCAGAGATAAGCAACACGTTGTTTCTGCTATGCAGGATGAGCTGCGTGAGATGGGAGAAGTGCTGTCGAGTTTGCGCACTGGAGAAGCGATAGTTAGCGGCGAGGCAGTTCGAATTCCATCTCGTATAAAGTTCTTTAAGTCCAACTCCGCTGCAAACAGCGCCGATCCAGTTCCATCCAAGCGGTGGACGATAGCGAAGCCCGGGAATGCCGAATACGAGACTTGTATTCGCAATTGGCGAAATCAGTCATTCGAATAGGAAACTCACTATGCCGCCTCCAGAAATGCATCAGGTCGCCTCCTCAAATATCGAGTCGGTCGGCTACGATTCCGACAATCAAACCGTTTACGTAAGGTTTCTAAACGGTTCTACATATTTGTACAAAGGCGTTCCGGAGCATGAATTTAAAAACTTGCGCAGCGCAGGCTCAGTAGGGTCGTATTTGAATCGCTACTTTAAGAATGTCTATCCCTACGAGCGCGGTTAGATGCAATCTGCGAGAGTGTCGACCGCCGTTGCGCAGTAAATTTCTTGGGAAGAAATCAGAACCGAAAGTCTCGCAAGTCTCACGATGACAACGCTTGGATAGGCACGCTCAGACGTCGTATTCAAAGAGTAGTCAGACGATCGTAAGGACCGCATCCATGCTCACGAAGTCGGACTTGCTTTCCTATATCCAATGTCCGAAACGTCTTTGGCTGGAAAAGCATCGAGCGAACGATATTCCGCCCCCGGATAAGGACATGTTGAGACGCGCTACCGACGGAAACCTGGTTGGTGAGAAGGCTCGCGAACTTCTGGGCGAAGCGAAACTCTGGCCAAAGTCGACCGGTGACATGGCGACATCGGCGGCAAAAGCTTGGGCGGACATTCGTGCCGGCGGCGGTAAGCCCGCGGTTGAAGTACCGATGGTCAACGGCGATCTGTATGCGCGCGCGGACGCGGTATTGCCGACACAGGGCGGCTTCGTGTTGCGCGAAACCAAAGCGAGCTCGTTTCCGCTCAAACCTGACAAGGTGACGCCTGCGGGTCCCGAGTCTCACCATGTCGATGATCTTGCGATCCAGGCGTGGGCGATGGAAGGAAGCGGAGAGCAACTCGCTCGCACCGAACTCAATCTATTGAATGGGCGGTGGCGCTACCCGGGGGGTGGTGACTATTCGGGTCTGTTTAGGCAATTGGACGTCACCGAAGCCGTCTCGCAGCGAGTGAAAGACATTCCGATAATATTGCAGTCCGCTCTTCACGCCGTCGCGGGCGAAATACCTCATGCCACGACCGGGCCCCACTGCGACCGACCCTACGAGTGTCCGTTCAAGAAATCGTGCGCCGCGTCTGAACCGCCCCGCCCAGAACATCCTGTCGAGTTGTTGCCCGACTCCGCCGGCAAGAAGCTTGCGGGAAAGCTGCGGGCGCAGAAGGGATACCTATCTATTCTCGAACCGGCGTCGACGGAGCTGGTTGGCGCGCAAAGTGCGCTCTACCAACGCATCCAACTCGCACACAGGTCCGGCAAGCCTGTGCTGGAGGTCGGCGCTAAAGCCATAGTGGAGGCGCTTTCCTATCCACGCTTCTATTTCGATTTTGAAGGTATCGATCTGCCGGTTCCGCGGTGGGCGGGCACAAGGCCTTACGAACAAGTGGTTTTCCAGTGGTCCTGCCATGTCGAGCGCAGTCCCGGCGTATTCGAGCACGCGGCGTTTCTCGATCTCAGCGGCGGTGATCCCTCGCTGGCATGCGCGGAGCGTATGCGAGAAGTCCTGGGGACTGTAGATGGACCGATCATTGTCTATCACGCTACCTATGAGAAGACAAGATTCAGAGAGTTAGGCGAACGGCATCCCGAACTCGTGCCGCTTATGGACTCGTATACCGCGCGAATCTTCGACCTGCTGCCGGTAGTCAAAGCTCATTTCTATCATCCAAGCATGCGCGGCTCGTTCTCCATCAAGAAAGTGCTGCCGGTGATCGCGCCGGATCTTAACTATCAAGTGTTGGAGGGCGTGAGTGGTGGGACGGATGCGCAGATCGCCTATCTCCACGCGACCTCCGGAAAGTGCAACGAGGAAGAGAGCACAAGAATTCGATCTGAGCTGCTCAGGTATTGCGCTCAAGACACGTGGGCAATGGTTGAAGTGGCGTATTTCCTCGCAGGTAGACCTCGACCTACTCGCCCCGGTTGATCCCGATGCACGATTTCGAATCCGGGTATCTGAATATGCCTGTTGTTTTACGCACAAGTCACGCCCCGTACCCTTCGCCGGGCGCTAACTTGCACACTGAATCATCGTCTCGATGTTATCGCCCGTGAGCGTGCCACTCATGAGCCCTATGCTCACAGTGATCGGAATGCGATCGCCATGACGCTCGAGCGGAGTCTGCTCGATAATTTTACGCAGGCGTTCCGCCACCGTCCATGCCGTCCGCTCGTCGGTGGCCGGCAGCAGGGCCGCGAACTCCTCGCCGCCGATGCGTCCGAACACATCTCCCTCGCGCAGGCAGTTGTTAGCGTGCGTCGCGACGTGCCGAATCGCTCGGGAGAAGCTTCAGCCAGGGCACACATCTCCTTGCCATGGTATTCCGCCTTATCCAGGTCTCCCATGCCGATCGAATTGATCACCAGGTTGTGTAGCTGGGTGTCCAGGCTCCCGGCGTTAACAGGCGCCTTCGTCTTCTTGTATTCCTTGTAAGCGAGTTCGGAATACGCATGAACCTGCGCAAAGAGCTGGTTGGTGCGATACAGCAAGGAGGTGGCGTTGTATATGAATCCGCGGTCGGACGGGCCTAACTGCATGGACTCCGCCAGCGTCATCGCCTCGTTCAACACCGCCAGGCCCTGTTGAAAGCGCTGCGGAGAATCCGTGTAGCAGAACGAGAGGGACGTCAGGTACCTGGGAAGTTTGGCGAGCGTGTTCAGCTTGCGTGTCAGGCCGACTGCCTTCTCTCGATCCGGGCAGTAAACGGCGGTGTTGTGGGTCCGGATGTACTTGATGTACCCGCGCTCGTAGTAAGCATCGGCCAGCGCCTGGGTGGGAACGGTCGCGCCATCGAGCAGGCTGATGACGCGGTTGAAGGATTGTTCGGCACTGCCGATGTCGCCGAGGACGTCTTCCTGAATCAGTCCCTGCACTACCAGGTAGCGCCCCTGATCGGCCGTCGACAGACGCTCGAAGTGCGGTGACAGCTCCTTCCAGAGCTTCTGCGCTGTTTCAGCATCTTCGTTGACGACGGCCGCTTCCATCTGCGCCAGCGTGTCGGTGGGTGACGCGGCTTGCGCCAGAACGGAGCAGAAGATCGTCAGCAGGAGAATGAGTGGAAATTTCATGCGGGACTCTGAGCGAACGCGGCGGCGCAGGCGCGGATGCTAACAAAGGGATTCGCACGGAATATGTGAACTACTGCTATCTATTGCGCGGCAGGATGTTTGCCGGTAACGGCGCGAGAGTGTAAGCGCCGGCTCACCAGACGTCCGATATTCGCGTCCCTGCGCGCGCGACAGAAGTGCCGCTGCGTCAGATCGCGGCGGTCGCCTATCTACTGCCGGTACGTGAGGCCAATTTGGAAGTGAGCTTGATGCGCTTCATCGCGCGTTCGGCTAGTTCTCGTTCGACGGCCCTCCACTCCGGGAGCGGCTCGTTGCCAGCAATGAGCTGCGCCGCGGTATATCCGGAGGGCGCTAGGTCCTCGGCGCCTCTGGCTACAACGCCGGCACCGGCGTGTACGGCGACATGCTTGAAGAGGGCATCCTCGACTCGGTGAAGGTCACGCGTCTGAGGCTGCAGAATGCGTCGTCGGTTGCGGGTCAGTTGCTCACGACGGAAGTCGTGATCGCTGAAGCGCCGAAACACGACGAAAATGCGCACGACGGCGGTGCGCCGGGTGGCACGGGCGGGGATGGATATGTAAGGAGCGGAGACGCTCACTACGATCAGTCGTTCAGCCGTCGACTGGAAGATAAAAAGTCCCCGGCGGGAAACCGCCGGGGACTTTTTTATTTGGCTGTCTGTGCAATGACGTTTCCCGGCCGGGAAAGCAACTGGACAGCGATCATGCGAACGCTAGATCTCGAACTCGTCCAAGCGTAGGGAGCGTGAGTCACCGTGAGATCGAGAAACAACCGAGTCCCGGTCTCTATGACTACTCAACAGAATAAATTGCTGCATTTGCAGAGATATACGCATTTCTCTCTCAACTCAGTGAGAGAAAACTGCGGGTCGCGACAGAAATAGCTTCGTGATGGATCAATTGTCGGGCGCCCGAGGCGAATAGCGCTCGCGGACTGCGTAGTTCCGAGAGATCAAAAAAGACGTCGCGGGATTAAAGACCTGCGCAGGGAGACTGAGGTGACTAGTTACCAAGCGTGGAATTGGCGCTGGCTCGCGGCTGCCTTTCTGATTTTCGGTAGCCGGGCGGCATGGGCAGCCTTTGACGAGACGCCACCCAGTACTCCCCCCAATTTCACGGCCACAACTGCTTCGGGCACCCAGATCAATCTCGCCTGGGGCACGTCAACCGACAACCGTGGAGTCACTGGATACACGATTACACGTTGTCAAAGCAGCACCTGCACGACCATTCTCACCACGCCTCCCAGCCAACACAGTCTGAACAACATAAACCTGACTCCCGGTACGACCTATACGTACGGGATCGTTGCTTTTGACCTGGCAGGCAACCAAAGCGAAGGCGCCACGGCGAGCGCCACAACTCAGGACTCCCTTGCGCCCTCGCAGACCACCAACCTGATCGCGGTTGCATCATCCGGTACGCAAATCGATCTGACCTGGACCGCCGCGACGGACAACGTGGGTGTCACTGGCTATTCCATCGAATACTGCGGGGGCACGGGTTGCTCCGGCTTCTCACCACTGGGAAATGCGGCTGGGACCAGCTACAGCGCAATCGGACTGTCACAGGGCACGTCGTATTCGTTCCGCGTCCGCGCATACGATGCATTCCCAAACTACGGGGCGTACTCGAACTCGGCCACGGCGGTAACCCCGGATACCTCGGCACCGAGCCAGCCGACAGGGCTCAGCGCGGTAGTGGCCTCCGGTACGCAGATCAATCTCAGCTGGGCCGCATCGACCGACAACATAGGAGTCGCCGGCTACGACGTCGAGTATTGCGCCGGGTCCGGCTGCTCGAATTTCACGGCGCTGGGAGGCGCTGGAAGCGCGAGTTACAGCGCGACGGGGCTCTCGCAGGCGACTGCGTATTCGTTCCGTGTTCGCGCGTACGATGCGCGGCCTAACTACAGCAACTATTCAAACACCGCGTCGGCGACCACGCAGGATAATGCCGCGCCGACTGTACCGACCGGCCTGTCCGCGACTGCGGCCTCGTCCACCCAGATCAACCTCAACTGGAACGCGGCCACCGACAATGTGGGCGTCGTGGCCTATCACATCGAACGCTGCCAGGGCGCGGGTTGCACGAATTTTGCCGAAATGTCTTCCACTTCCATTACTAGCTGGAGCGATACCGGACTGCTTGACGCGACCGCCTATCGTTATCAGATCCGCGCCCGCGACGCGGTCCCCAACTACAGCGCCTATTCGGCGGTCGCCGCCGCGAGTACCCCGGATGGCACGGCGCCGTCGGCGCCCACTGGTTTCAGCGCTCCGACGGTCTCCGGCACACAGATCAACCTGAGTTGGGTCGCATCGACGGACAACGTCGGCGTCACTGGCTACTCGGTCGAACGCTGCGCGGGCGTGTCATGCACGAACTTCCTCGAGGTCGGGACTCCGGCAACCGCCAGTTACTCCAGCACAGGTCTGACGAACGGTACGACCTACCGCTTCCGGATGCGCGCGCGCGACGCCGTGCCGAACTGGAGCACCTATTCCTCGATAGTCGAGGTGGCGACCACCGACACTCAGGCGCCAAGCCAGCCTGGCAGTCTGGCCGCAACCGTGGCTTCGTCCACGCAGATCAATCTCACTTGGACAACATCGACTGACAACGTAGGTGTGATTGCCTATTCCGTGGAGCGCTGCCAGGGAGCCGGCTGCACCAGCTTTGTCGAAGTGGGCACACCAGTTAGCGCGTCTTTCAATAGTACGGGCCTTATACCTGGAACGACATATAGATTTCAGGTGCGTGCGCGTGACGCTGTGCCGCTGTACAGCAGCTACTCTGCCGTCGTGAGTGCCGTGACGGCAACGGACTCGCAAGCACCCACGGTTCCGACCGGCGTGACGGCCTCCGCGATCTCACCGACCCAAATCAATGTGGGTTGGACTGCGTCCACGGACAATGTGGCGGTCACGGGATACGTGATCGAGCGTTGCCAGGGAACGGGTTGCGCATCATTCAGCCAGGCCGGAACCTCGACGACGACCAGCTTCAACAATACGGGGCTGACTCCCAACACTATCTACCGATACCAGATCAAAGCACGCGACGCAGTGCCGAATGTCAGCCTTGCTTCGGCGGTCGTTGCGGCAACGACGCCCGCGGATACGCAGGCGCCGTCACAGCCAACCGGCCTTACCGTGACCTCCACCTCGACAACCCAGGTCGGCCTAAGCTGGACGGCCTCGAACGACAACGTCGCGGTTACCGGCTACGAGGTGCAGCGATGTCAGGGAGCGGGCTGCTCCCCTTCAGTGGCGATCGCGACACCAACAAGCACTGCCTATAACGACACGGGCCGCGCGCCAAATACTGTGTATCGATACCAGGTGCGTGCAAGGGACGGCGTGCCCAACTGGAGCGCGGTGTCTTCGGTAGTCACTGCCACCACGCCTGCCGATACACAGGTGCCCAGTACACCCGCAAACCTGCGCTCGACGATGACCTCAGGCACCCAGGCCAATCTCGCGTGGGATGCATCGTCCGACAACGTGGGCGTTACGGGATACAAGGTGGAACGTTGCCAGGGTACTGGATGTTCGCCTTCAACGCAGATCGCCACCCCCACGGCAACTACGTTCAACGATACCTTGCTGACCCAGTACACCACCTACCGCTACCAGGTGCGGGCGAACGACGCAGCGGGCTTGAACAGTAATTACTCGTCGATCTTCACCATCACGACGCTGGATACGCAGGCGCCGACCCAGCCCGGAAATCTCACGCTGTCCGTCAACCTCGGACAAATCTCATTGAGCTGGAGCGCGTCAACGGACAACGCTGGCGTCACCGCCTATCTCGTCGAACGTTGCAACACGGCCAGCTGCACATACACGCAGGTAGCCAGCGTCACCTCGTTGTCATTTGCGGACTCGACGGTAGGCTCCGCAACTAACTACAGCTACAGGGTGCGGGCGCGCGACGCGCAGGGAAACTTCAGCACCTATTCGACCGTGGGCTCGGCGCTCAGCGCCGACTGCGACTAACGAGGCGAGATCCAGAGATGAAAAACATGAAAACTTATCTCCATCGCGCACTGCTGATCCTGACGCTGATCGCGGGTCTGCCGGGCGTCTCCACCGCAGCGGTGGGCCGAACCGAAGGTTCATTCGCCGTATCTCCAACGGGTTCTTTCACGTACCAGATTCCGCTGTGGACGCCGCCAGGAGCGGGAGGCATTCAGCCGAAACTCACGCTGACCTACGATAGTCAGCGCGGAACCGGCATCACCGGTCCCGGTTGGGCGCTCAACGGGCTGTCCGCCATCACGCGCTGCAATCGTACCGTGGCGCAAGATGGATTCGTGGGCCAGGTGCTACTGGGCTATTCGGACATCCTCTGCCTGGATGGCAAGCACCTGCGCGTGGACATTTCCAGCGGCTACTACGGTCAACCGGGGACGAAATACGACACTGAGCTCGCCGAATTTTCGAAAATTACTCTGGTCAGCACGACCAACACCGATCCCGATTATTTCACTGCGAAGACCAAGGACGGCTTGACCTACGAGTTCGGCAATACGCCGGACTCGCGAGTGAAGCCATCGGCTTCATCTTTGTTTCACTACATGTGGCTGGTGAACAAGGTTACTGATCGTGCGGGCAACAGTTACAAGGTGACCTACGGGCTCGGGGCTGCGGGCACATCGAATACCGCCGTGCCGATCAGCATCGAGTATTCGCCGACTTCGGCGGGCGCTTCCACCTATCTCTACTCAGTGACATTCGACTACGCCGCAAAGGCCGCAGAATTTCCCAATACGACCGATCCCGGCACGCGCAGCTACGTGGCGGGCAATCTCATCGTCAACACGAACCTGCTCAAAGCGGTGAAGGTGTCGCACTCCGGATCCCTCGTCAAACGATATGCGCTCGGGTACGAGCTGGCGCCAACCACATTGAGGCCGCGCATTTCGACCATCACGGAATGCGCCAGCGCTGATGCGACGAATTGCCTGGCGGCCACGACCCTCGGGTATCAGAACGGCGCGGCTGGCATGACAACCACCGCCATTCCGGCGGCGTCCGGCTCGACCTATTTAGGTTCGCCAGACTTCGACGGTGACGGGCGCAGCGACGTGATGTACGTCGAGAGCGGTACGGTGAAGGTCGCGCGAGGAACTTCGTCCGGTGGATTCCTTCCTGCGATCTCCTTGGGTGCCATCGGCAATGGCCTGGTGGGTTATGCCGACCTGTCGAACAAGGGTTTCGACGACGTCGTGATCAAGCAAGGTTCGAGCTTCGTCGCCTATTCCTGGATCGGCGGGGCAGTCACGACCGTCTCATTGACGGTAGCGCCGCCAGGCTCGCCTAATAAGTACGGCCTGGTCGACGTCAATGGCGACGGTCGCGGCGATTTCATGGCGATCATCAAGGCATACAACGCCTCGACGCGGCTTTACACGCTGACGGCGCATACCTACCTGAATTCGAGCCAGGCGAAGAACTCCATCAGCTTCGGCACGGTGAAGACATATTCGACGACCGTGAGCTGTCCGACATCTCCCGCCACGCCCTGCGATGCCGACATTTTGACGGGCACTGAATTCGGACCCGGTCCGCGTCTCGACTTCGACGGCGATGGCGTCAGCAACGTCGTCATGCGAATGCTTCTTCCCACCGCGGCCATCGGCGCGTCGATCGGCTACGTTCGATTCCTGGCATTCAACGGCACGACATTCGCGGACATCGGGGGACTCTCGGGTCAGCAGGGCGCCGCCGTGCTGCCGCAGATCGCTGGCTTCGCGCTCGTGAACGATGATAGTTGTACGGACGTGCTGATGCGGTCGCCTGCTAGCGTGATCACTTCTGCCTGCGGCGGAGTGGCCGGAGAAGCCATCAGTGTCTCCGGGACGCCGCTCGCATCGATTGACTGGAACAGCGATTCACGCACCGACGTCTTGATCCAGTACGGCTCGAATTTTGGTGCGCTGGTGTCGACGGAAGCGGGGTTTGGCGCCGTCGTAGATACCGGCGTCCCCATCAGCCCGAGTGCCGCAGCCAACGCGTTCGCGCTCGACTTCGATGGCGATGGATTAATGGACTTGGGCACCTGGAGCAGCTCCGGCATCTCCGTCTATCGCCATGCATTGCCGAGCACACCGCCTGATCTCGTCACATCGATTACCGATGGCTTTGGTGTAAACGTCAGTCCGACCTACGGCTCGATTCTCAACGGCAACTACACCATCGGCACGACGGCCGTGTCGCCGGAGCAGGACTTCGCCCGGGCGCTTTATGTCGTCACGTCGCTGACTTCCACGAGCGGCGCGACCGACGGGTCGCCGGGCACGTATACGCAGAACTTTTGGTACTACGAGGGCCGCGAGAATCTCGACGGGCGTGGCTTCGAAGGTTTCAAACGGGTCCGAATCACGGACACGCGCAATCAGCTGATCAGGAACATCTACCGGGCGACGGACTTTCCATACACGGGGATGGTTACCACGGATGAGCTTCTGCAGGGTGACGGAACGCCTATAACCCGTACCGAAAACCTGTACGGAGACATCTTGGTTGACCCAGCTAACAACAACTGGCGCCATTTCGTATACCTCGACTCCTCGGTCACCGAGGTCTTCGAGGCGGAGCCCGCCGTCAGTGGCAGCACAGTAAATGGTGTGTCGTTCCGAAAAACGACGGTTGATCCCACGGTCTACGATGCGTATGGGAATGCGACCACCATCGTCACGTCCGTTCAGGACACATTCCCGGGCTCACCGCTGTTTGGCGCTTTGTGGACGACCACCGTCACGCACACCGTGACGCCTAACGTGGTCAATTGGTGTCTGAATCTACCGACTCAAACATCCGTGACCAAGACTGCTCCCGGCAGTGCTGCGACGACACGGACCACCTCATTCACGCCCGACTACGTCAATTGCCGCATCAACGCCGAGACGGTCGAGCCTGGTGACCCTCGCTGGCAGGTGGCGACCGGTTATGGATACGACGGCTTCGGCAACGTAAATCAGATTGCCGTCACGCCCGTTTCGGGCCAGAACCAGACTGCGAGAACCGCCTATGTCGGCTGGGGTGCGACCGGTCGTAAACCCGAATCCGTCACCAATGCAATGAACCAGGTTTCGTACACCGGCTGGGACTATCGATTCGGCACACGCAACAGTGTGACGGATCCCAATGGACTGACCACGTCGTGGACGTACGATACGTTCGGGCGACTGCTTCGCGAGGACCGTCCGGACCAAACGCACACCGAATATGCATTGAGTGCCTGCGGCGCGGGCAACGAGTGTTTTACCGCGGCCAAAACGAAAGTCGACGTCAAGCTGTTTCCCGTCGGGGCCGGCGCGAGCCCAATGCGCATCGATACACAGGAACTCGATATCTTCGATCGCCCGATTCGCACCTTGCAGCCGCTGCTGGGGAGCGTCATCAGCGAGGTGACGAACTCTTTTGATCAATACGGCCGCCTCTCCGCCCGGAGCATTCCGCACTCCAAGGACGCGGCTTCGCACAACGTCAGCTATCTGTATGACCTGCTGGGGCGGACTTCGCAGGTTCGCCGGCCGGTCAACCAGGCAACTCCTGGAACACTCGTCGGTACTTCCATTGCCTACAAGGGGCCAACTACCATCACGACCGATTCGCTGGGACACACCAGCAAGTTACGGCGCAACCCGCTAGGGCTGATCGTGCAGTCTTTCGATGCGCTCGATCACGACACGGACTACGAATACGACGCCTTCGGCAATACCACCAAGGTTCGCGACTACCGCGACACCGATACCGTGCTCACCTACAACGTGCGCGGCATGAAGATGAGCTCGAACGATCCGGATATGGGTAGTTGGACATACGACTACTATCCGCTCGGCGAGCTGCGGCGTCAGACCGATGCAAAGGGCCAAATTACCGATTTTGAATACGACGCGCTGTCCAGACTCAAGAAACGCCTGGAGCTCGAGGCTCACAGTGTCTTCACTTACGGTGTAACTCAAGCCTCGCACGACGTCGGTCAGCTCGCCAAAGTCGAGCAACTCACTCCAGGCGGATCGCTGCTGTATTCCGAGACCTATGGCTATGACGCCAAGGGCCGTTTGAGCTCGCAGCAGATTCAGAGCGACGCCACCTATCAGTACGACTACGGCTACGACGCGCTCACTGGCCTGCAGAGTTCGGTGAGTTATCCCAGTGTTCCGGGGTATCGATTATCTCTGCAGTACGTTTATCAAAACGCGATGCTGCAGGAGGTCAAGGACTCCACCACCAATACCGCGTACTGGCACATCAACGCGGTGAACCCGCTGGGCCAGGTGACCCAGGAACTACTGGGCAACGGTGTGATCACCAATCGGACGATTGACGCGGTTACGGGGCGAGCGTCCAACGTCACCTCCGGACTCAACGGCGGAACCGCGCTCCGGAACGAGAATTATCTCTACGACGATGCGGGCAACGTGACGCAGCGACAGAAATACAGCAGTAGCCTCGTCACGCTATCCGAGAACTTTCACTACGATGCGCTCCAGCGGCTCACGTCCTCGGATTTGGGTGGCGTGGGCAACCTGACTACGACCTACGATGACATCGGCAACGTCACTTCCCGCAGCGATATCGCCAATGGTGCCACCTGGGAGTACGCCGATCCCGCCCACAAACACGCCGTCACCAAGGCCGGGACAAATACGTACTCGTACGACGCGAACGGCAACGCCGTCACACGAAGTGGCAAGACCATCAGCTGGACGAGTTACAACTACCCGACCGCCATCAACGGGCCTAACAAGAAACTCACTTTCAGTTATGGGCCTGATCGTGGACGTTTTAAGCAGGTCTACGAGAACGGCGGGGTCATCGAGACCACGGTCTACATCGGCGCGGCGCTCGAAAAGGTGTCGCTCAGCGGAGTTAACGACTACCGCCACTACATCCGGGCCAATGGGGCGACGATTGCGGTAGTGAGCCGCACGGGCGGAACCACGACCACGCGTTACCTGCTTAACGACCATCTTGGCAGCATCGCCAGCATTCTCGACAGCAGCGGAGCGCAGATCGTCAGGGAAAGCTTCGAAGCGTTCGGCGCACGGCGCGATGCCGAAGAGTGGGATCCCGGGTGTGCCTGCTCGACCCTGGCACAGATGGCATCGATCACTCGCCATGGGTTCACCGGTCACGAAATGATCGGCGGGTACTCTATGGGTCTCATTCACATGAATGGGCGCGTCATGGACTCTGTGACTGGGCGATTCTTGTCAGCCGACCCCCTTGTGCAGTTCCCGTTCAATGGTCAGTCGCTCAATCGGTATAGCTACGTCCTCAACAATCCGCTGTCGGCCACGGATCCGTCCGGCTTTGCTGGTGAATACGGAGACTACAGAAGCGGGTGGAACGAACGCGAGTACGACAGTGGCTTTTCGATTTCGTTTGGATGGGCTTGGCCAACAACGTGCGTGTACTGCAACCGATACGTCTGGAAGCAACCGCGTTTTGCACGGCAAAACCTGCTTCCGATGAGCAGGGCGACGCCGGCGGCCGCAGAGGGTCCGGCGGTTATTGCGGAAGAAGGTCCGAAAAAAGCTTGGGACGAGTTAGGGTTTTTTGGTAAGTGGGCGATGCTGCGAAATAGGATTACTGAGGACATCTACGCCTCGAAAACGGACGAGCAACTGGCCGAGCAGATAACTTATGCCGAACAGCGAAGAAACGACATTGCGATATCAAGGGAGATTGGCGTCGGCCCGTCGCCTGGATTGTTGCGCGCTGTCCAAGGCCTTGGTCGCGGCGCCCCAGCCCTTACTCGGGCGGCCGAGGCGACTGCCGCAAGGGGTGCCGAACTTGTCGTGGGGAGTGGCGCGCGCCAGGGCGTAGTTACGGTTGCGCGCGATACACTCGCTGGAACTCCAAACGTCATGGGTCGCGTCCAATCGCTCCCTTTTCGTTCTGGCAGCATGAGCAGTGTGTCGCTCGAAGGTTTGCCGTTCACTGAGTTGGGCCCACAGGCATTCCGGGAGGCAGCGCGCGTCCTGGGTGCTGGAGGGCGACTGACAGGAAGCACTGGTCCAGCTGCCAATCTCGCCGCAATTCGGAGCGGGCTTGAGCAAGCTGGCTTTCGAGATATCAAAGTTGGATACGACTTGGGCGACGCCGCCGGAAACTATCGAGTCATTTTCTCTGGAACAGGCCCATGAATACCGGATTGAAGAGTTGGTCGGACCGTCTCCGTCAGGCCGAACGAGAGTTGGAAGCGAATCCGGTAGATATTCAGATTTGCGACTCCTTTTGGGAACTTCTCGACGGTGGCGTCGGAAATAACCTGAAGGGACTGGAACGAGCAATTCGCACGTACCGTCCTGCGGCGCTCTCTTCTGAAATCGGCATAGCTAGGCTCACTGATGCTCTCTTCGAAGTATTTGAGACTTCGGGAAGGCTTCCGATTAGAGCAGACCTAGGGCCTGAGCTATATAAGCGCATATTCGATTTGACCGTCGAACCGGAACTGGGTCATCTAGGTTGGCTAAGAAAATCGTTGCTGACGCAACCTGGCTAGGATCTGCGGCAGCGATTGGTGAGACGTGAGTTGAGCGAGTTGTTTCGAGCAGGCGTGCAATTTGACATGCGAGCTGTTATTTGAGCACCGACGAAGAGTTGTCGGCTGAGTCAACTTCAGGATGCCAATTGGCCAAGCTACGTAAATTTTCATGCGCCAGCGCAGCTGTGCTTCTTCATTGGCTCTTCATTCAGCCGATATTGCTGGGTTCGCAATCTGCGAAGCATCCGATCCCTGAGAAATCGGGCCCGGGCGCCAGCGCGGCTGCATCCGATGATGCTAACTACATGACTCTTGTCATGGTAAGCGTGCCGTCCGAATCGCAATCCGAAGTCACTGACGATCTCGCTTCAGTAGGCGCTGCAGAATCCGACCTGCTCATTCAGATCGCCAGTGCCGATCCCGCGCCTCTCTTGGAGCCAAATCAATTCGAGCAGGAAGAAGTGAGCGAAGAGGCCGCGCATACCGCCGGCGATCCGGCAATCCAGTCAATCATGTTCGGGCGCTATACCGAGCAGATCGATGCGCGCATCCAGCGTGCGTGGCGCAAGCCGCGCAGCCCCATTGCGTCGCCAACCGGGGACAAGCAAGGCCGCATTCACACGAAAACCGAATTCGAGTGTCAGGCGCGAATTTCCCAGGATCGCGATGGCAATGTCACCGAGGTCGAGTTCATGCAATGCGATGGCAGTTCGGCATGGCAGCTCTCGCTCGTGCAAGCAATTCAACGCGCGTCGCCATTGCCGTCGCCGCCGAGTCCAACGGTATTCACAAACGTGTTGACGCTGTCGTTCGAAGCAAGAGCGTACACGCCTGGCTATCGGGAGGATGAGTACGAGCCGGCGGGAACGGAGTTCGTCCAAGCGCGCTACGCGCAATAGCTGGCCGCGCCGCACGTCGGCAAACTGGCCGCGTACAACCCCGTCGGGCATCCGCATCCTAGCGCGCGCGATCGAAGAGCCGCTGCGTCAGATCGTCGAGAACGTTGGCGAAGATGCCGCGGTTGTCCAGAACGCCGTCAAGGCTGGCAAGGGTGCCTATGGCTACAACGCGGGCACCGGCGAGTACGGCGACATGCTGGGAGAGGGCATCCTCGAACCGGCGAAGGTCACGCGTCTCGCGCTGCAGAATGCGGCGTCGGTTGCGGGTCTGCCTCTCACGACGGAAGTCACGTTCGCGGAAGCGCCGAAGTACGATGAGCATTCACACGGCGGTGCGCCGTGTGGAATGGGCGGAATGGATATGTAAGGAGCGGAAACGCTCGTTACAGCCAGGCGCTCTACGTCTAGCTAGAGAAGATGGAAAGTCACCGCGGGAAACTGCCGGGGATTTTTTGTTTCGGTCCGCTGGGCATCGAGCCGGGCTGGCCGCGTCGGCGACCACTTCGCAGTCGGCGTGTACGTCCAAACCCAATTGTTGTTGAGGGCTTTCATGACGATCGATTTGCCATCCGGCGTCGCTTTAATCGGGCTGTTCGCGGGAAGCATCCCGGCCATGGCGAGCATCTGCGGATCCGGCGGGGCGATGTATTCGGATTGCGCCGTCACGCCTCCTTTGTACGGGCGAAGTTTCGGGCCACAGGACTCCGAGACAAGCGTTTCGGGATGAACGCGCTTGCCGATCAGTTCGACAGCTTCGCCCGGCGCAGTTTGCTTGATCTCGACGATGTCGAAATGTTCATACGGGCCGTTGATCTTTCCGTCCTTGCAGCGGAGCTCCATGCCGGACAGGTTGGTCGCAGTGCCGGGAAGATTCTGGAACTTGGGAAGGCCGACAAAAATATTCTTCTTCCGGTTCCAATCGAAAGACAGCGTCACGCGGTCCCTGACGTCCGCATAGAGATCCGCATCGACTGGCGGAATCTGAACGTGTTTGTCGGCGATTTCGCCGACGACCTCGAAGTGGACGATCTCGACCTTCGACCACTTTGCTTCTGCGGCCGCATCGAAGTTCTGAGAAAAGGCAGGCGCGGCAATCATCGTCATGGCGCAAACAAGGGTTGCGGCGGTCAGCCTGAATTTCATGGGCGGGTTCCTTGGAACGATGACGGGAATCTGCGTGAATCGGCGCGAGCAGGTTCAAGCCTGGCTCTGCGACGACGAAACGCAGCGAGCCGCAGTGGGAGCGAGTATTTGCTCGAAACATCCAAATCGCCATTTCTTTCGCAAAGATTTTGCCCGGCAGAGCCCGCGGCAACTTATTGATTGCGAAGGTTCAGGAGTCGAGCCCGGGAGTTCCGGTGCCGCTCGCCCATGGTTGAACATACTTAATTCGTCGAGTCGTGGTGTATCGCAACTACCGTTCCAGGCGCGATACGGTGGCCGCCGGGATTTCGCTGCGTTTCCACTTCGGCTTATGAGATAGTTCGGTCGCTCGCTGCCGTCATATAACTAGAACACACGGCAGAGTAGGTACAGGTGCCTAACCACATCCGTTCCATTCTTGCTCCGACGCTGGCCTCGATCCTGCTGGCCCTCCACCTGTGTGGATGTGGCGGCGGTGGCGGCGGTTCCGGCGGCAAATCCACCCCGCCCCCGCCACCGGCTGCGATGACGCTGTCGCCGAAGTCCGTTTCCGCGACCATCACCGAGGGCTCCACCGCCACGCTGACCGTCACGTACAGGCTGACCCAGGCCGCATTCGACGCGGTGGATCACTTCGAATTCGATGATATCGGCGACGGCCAGATCGCGGATGCCTACCTCGTGCAGTCGAACGGCAATCTGTCGGCCACCGTCGAGTTTCATTCCTACGGCCTGACGCGGGGGCAATACTCGGGCACGCTCAACTTGTACCTATGCAAGGATTCCAGCTGTCGAACGACCGTGGACGGATCGCCGTTCGCGCTGCCGTACAGCATCAAGGTGGACCCCGCACCGCCGCCTCCGCCACCACCACCGCCCCCGCCGGCGCCGGTCGTGACGCCCGATCCGCTGCTGATCTCGGTCGAAGCAAACGACCAGGGCGAAGTTTCGATCCGGGCGCAGGTGTCCGAGACGGCTGCGGTGTATTTCGGCGTGAGCGATCCCCAGGGCCGCTTCCAGAACGACACCGAATTCCTGTCCCAAGTAGGCAGCGCCTACAACATCAAGTTGCGGACGTTGGCGATTGCGACACCCGGCAACTACACGGGCACGCTCACCTTGTGGGTGTGCGACTGGTCGCCGTGCACTTCGGGCACGCAAGGCAACCATTCGGCAGCGACAGTCGGCTACACCATCACCGTCACTCCCGAAGTGTTGCTGCAACCGGTACCGACGGTTACGGGCCTGCCAGAATGGGAGACTTTCCAGGGCAATGCGGGCCATACGGGCCACGTCCCGGTGACGCTCGACGCGAGCAGATTCGCTCCGCGCTGGAGTTGGAAGTTGCCTCCCGGCAGCACGACCACGCTGCGTCCGGTGACGGCGGGATCAGGGAAGGTGTTCGTATCTGCAAGCGGATACTTCATCGCCAGCACGCTGTATGCACTCAACGAGTCCGACGGAAGTCTCGCCTGGCAACACGTCTTCGGTGACGTGTTCGCGCTCAATGATCCGGCCGCGTGGGGCGGTCGGGTGTTCGTCGCGACGTCGGGTCACGAGGACACGGCGATGTGGAGTCTCGACATCGCGGACGGCACAGTGAAATTCCGCACTGATTTCGATGCCCAGTGGGAGCACTACCTCGCTCCTACGGTCAAGAATGGTTACGTGTACACGAACGGCGGCTATTACGGCGGCATGTACGCCTTCAAGGGCACCACCGGCGCCCAGCGATTCTTTGCCGGCCTCGAACAATACGATCTGTGGACGCCCGCAGTCGACGACACCCAGGCTTACGCGTACACGGGATACAACTTCTTCGCGGTGAATCGTCTGACCGGAGAGCGCACCGTCACGATCAAGAACAGCACGTTCAACTGGATGGGTTACTCACTCAACATGTCGCCTGTCCTGCCCGGTGACGGCTCCGTGCTGGTCGTCGATGGTGTCTTCAGCAACGTGCACTCCAACCACCTCATCCGCTACGACCCCGTCCAGGGCGGGGAGTGGTGGCGGGTCGACGGCACGTTCACCAGCAATCCCGTGGTCTCCGGGAACACGGTGTACGTGCTCAATTCCACGAGTAACCAGCTCGAGGCTCGAGACCTCGCGACGGGCGCAATCCGCTGGACGTGGGTTGTCGGCAATGCGCAGGAAACGTTGCCGGTCGGCAACCTGGTGGTGACGGACAACCTGATATTCGTGGGCACGAACCTTTCGACCTACGCCATCGACCTCGCCACGCATCAACCAGTGTGGAGCACGGCGAATGTCGGCTCGCTCGCGATCTCGTCAAACAAGGTGCTCTACATCGTGAAGCCGAGCGCGATCGAGGCGTTCAGCCTCTTCTGAAGACGCAGTTTTTCGCCGTGACGAGTCGTTCGGTGTCTCCCCAAGAGGGTGAACAAGGTATTGACGTTGCGCTGTTCCGCGCGCTGAAGGCTCTCGAGGAGATCGAAGGTTCGAACGAAGACCATGCGGGACTGCTGCTCACGACGGAAGTCATGATCGTGGAGGCGCCGAAGAACGACGAACATGCACACGGCGGCGCTGCGCCGGGTGGCATGCGCGGACCGGATATGCAGGGAGCGTAGACGCTCGTTACTACCGGGCGCCCAGCGTCTAGCTAGAGAAGATAGAAGGCCGTTAGCAGGAAACCGCCGGTATCTTCTTTTTTATGCCAAATTATCTGTCAACGAACGTCGGCGCGATGCGCGTCAAGAGTTCAAACTCGACGAGATCGTGCGCGCGGCCAACTTCATAAGGCCTGCCATGCAAATCGCATCTGCGCCCGATTGGTTAAGGACCAGTCCTTCACCGAAAAATGAAAGACGCGAAATACCTCTCCCTCGAAAGCTTCCTCACTCGCTCCATCGCACTCGCATTGGCCGTCGTCGCAGGTGACATTGATCTTGCCAAGCGACGAGGCAACTCTAAATCGCAATGATGCGTTCACCAGGTGAATCTTGGCTTGCTGACGAAGAGTGAGGGGAAACTCGTCCCTGCCGTCTTTTCGTAACTTTCGAAGACCGTCCGGAAATTGAATGGTCATCTCCATGCCGCGATCTTGGTCGCCTTCGCGAATAGGTGGATCAAAAAATACACTAATTCCTTTTTGATCATCTTTGTTTCGCCATGGAATGGTAATTATCTTGTCCTTATTCGCTCGAGATATGGTCCTGATCACCGGTACGCGATCAAGAAAACTACGGTCATAGTCGATACTTGTTAGCTTCAATCTTCGGCACCGGAATGCGCGATCACCGGTCACCTCGTAGATGTTCTTCATGTTGACGCAAATAGACCAGTCCTTCTGCAGCCGATAGTCGAGTTCCAATTTTTCACCGAGTTGATGGGGCCACTCGGAAGGGCTGGTGTACGTGCCCGTTAGTTCTTCGACACCCTCCAATGTTTGCTCAAGAAGTTCGTCTGCGCGCGCGTCCACGAATGTTGAAATCGGAACTGGACGAGCCAACTCAGCCCACGGGATCGAACGACCCACAGAACTTCCTGCGGCGACCAAATCATTGACGTGCTTTTCAGAAAGATCGAAGTTGGTTGAAGATATATCTCCGACGTGAATCTCAAAGCAACTCAAGTAGTGATTGCTCTGCCGACCGCGATCGTGCGCCTCGAGAGCTGTGCTTAAGATAGATTGTAAGTATCCGCCAAGCGTATCGAGCGACGGACTGTTTTCGAACGCGCAGAGCTTAAGACCAACTGAGGGATACGAACACCGCTCGACTAAAAATGATGGGAAATTGCTGAGCAAACCACCATCTACATACGCGCCATCACCAAAACGAAATGGCTTAAAGAATCCTGGAATGCTGCTTGAGGCCAAAACGGCATCGGCAATACGCATTGATGGGTCTGTCTTCTTCGAGAAAACCTTGTACTGCCCCGTTCCAATATCCGCGGCAACAATACGCAACTCATCGCAGACGATATCCTGAAACGTCTTGTCGCCAAATTGGTGGCGCAGCCACATGCCGAGCCGATTCGAGCTGAACATTCCCTTTGCTTCAATCAAATGACTGAGGTCTCGTGGCACCGACGCTTTCCCTACAAGCGACATCGGCAAACTTCTAAGATTCCAGATTCGATGCCGCCAAGACTTCGACCTCACGGCTTGTCCCAGCACGTTCGCGAATCTGGCAAGTCTTTGACTGCGTTCGGTATCTTCGGCATCCAGAAACTCTTTGAACCGCATGGTGCGCATGACGTCCACCAGCTTGCACGGTTCTGTCCCTGTTGCCAGCAGCGCCGCAACCACGGAGCCGGCAGATGTTCCTGCGATCGTGTGAAACTTCACGTCTGCCGAGACATGCTGTAGCGCGCCCGCATAAGCAATTCCCTTTACGCCTCCACCCTGCAAAACGAGATTTATGTAGCGCATCATTGGCTTCTTATTGTTAGTACCCGAGATTCTTCAGTTAACACTCCATAACACTGCGGACACGCTCTTTGCGCAGCTAACTAATAACGTCCGCGTCGCCCCCCGGATGATCTCGATTGCAAGGTACGGCCTACAAGACGGACACCGGGCGCGACAGCTTGCTAGCCAGTCGCGGCGGTGATCTGCCGCACGTCCGCGGGCACTCCGCCGTCACCCTCCGAGCGAAGGACCTTGCTCTTCCTCAAAATCTGGATGCGATCACAATTGCCGGCCGCCATTACGCGTACGTCGGCACGTCGTGACCAGCTTTCCAGCTGATCACGACTCTTGCTGTTCGCGCTGCCGAATCGATCGAGTACCGGTCGGAGCGAGACCATCTCCTCATACGAGGCGAAGTCCGGGAATCGACTCACGACAATCTGGTTTGCAAGCCCCGCTATTCCGACAAAATGCCGCAGTCGCGCTGCGACGTTCTCTGAACGCTCATTCGCGAGGAGTGTGTTGAAATTATTCGAGTAGGCAATCGCGTCCGACGTTGCTTCGGCGGCCTGCGCATCCCCGTATTCAAGAGAGCTTGCAAAACCAACCACCTGCAAGCGAACTGAGTTCGGGCCGTCGGCACATGAGCTCAAGAGCGTAACGATGTCCTGCAACGGACTATCGTCGGGAGTCACCCCCTCAGTCCACGTGCTCTCGTATCTAATCGGACGTGTGTTTTCTACGGCCTTGAGAACTCCCGCCCCGTTCTCGCCAAACAACACCGGAAATGTGATGACCGGTTCGGGACCCGGTAACGAGATCTGTGCGACGACGTTCAATGAACCTCGATCTGGCTCATCGTCCTTGGGGCCGAGAACGCTAGCGACGACGATGAGCGCAAGCACCGAGCAAAACAGCTTCAGCGAGTCTTGGAAGACGGCGAAAAGCTTGAGCTGGGAAAAATAGCCGGGAACATTCCCGAGCACAGTGAGCACGTCTTGCGCCGTCGTCACGACCACCGCCAGCGCGAGCGCGCCCGATCCAAGGTCGATGCGAACCTCCAGGAAGGGGATCGTCTTGCCACGCAACCCGATGAGCCACTCAGAAAGCCAGTGACCCAGAAGAACCGCGGCCAGGATTGCTGCGAAGAAAAATGTAAAGACGGTACCGATGAGAACGACTTTGTCACCCGCGCTCGGCGATCTCTGCGCAGACGCGGAAATTGCTTCACCTGTCATTTGGCTATCCTTCTTCTTGTTTGCCACGCCACGTGTGAGGGCGGACGCCGGGCTCGCTGGAAAACATCTGCCTCAGAGCTTGTACCGGGTGTCCCATTTCGCGACCCGCACTGGAGTCGCAGCGCTGATCGCAGGTGGTGCGATTCCCCACAGCGTCAGCAACTTCGTGTAGTACTGCTTCTCATGCCAGACGTTGAGTCCGTTATCGATGTGCACCGGATCCTTGTTCGTGAACGTGCCGCCCCACCTGAACGATGATTTCTGCGCGACGATCGATTCCAGGAACTTTCGCGCTTCCGTCGGCAGATTGCCGAATTCGCCCAGCTCCTTCGAAGTGAGCAACTTGTCACCGACCAGCAGGTTCATGTCGATCGCGTGCCCAACGTGATGGTTCGAATACTCCGCGGGAACCACGATCGCGTTGGCAACCGGTTTCTTCGGTTCGCGCAGCGAACTCGTCACGAACACTTTCACGCCGCTCTCGAGCGCGACCCGCCCGATTTCGCGGATGCTCGGGACGAACTCCTCGTCAATTCGCAGCGGCGAACCGCGAAACACGTCGTTCTCCGGATGAAAATCGATGATCTTGACCCGGCCGGAGTATCGCGATGGCTCCGCGCTGTCCGTTATCGGCGCGGCGATTCCGTGCAGCGGCTCGACGAAGTCAGCGAGCACGAAGCCAATCGTCCCGCCCACGCTCACGCGCAACCAGGTCTCGCGGCCTAACAACTCCACTTCGGAGCCGGTCGGCAGGACGGCGATCGTCGCACCGTCGCGCGGTGAATTGCGCAGCCTCAGTCCATTCGTGGCGGTGACTCGAACGCGGTCATTCATCGGAATTACCCTGCCGGTCCGGCCGTGCCGCTGCTCATGTCCGTGGCATGGCGAAAGAACTCCGGCGTCTTTGGTGACAGCATGGCTTCGACGCTCATGCCCGTGTGATCTTCGGTCGTCCGGACCTTGAGCGTATTGCCCGCGCTGATCTCCATGACGACACCCTGCGCCCCGGGCAACATGTCGTCGATCGGCTTCACCAGCGTGACGCGATCGCCTACCTTGAATCCACCAAGCTGATCCGGAGCAGGAGGCGGAAGATGCCCGGTTGGCGGAAGTTGTTCCTGCTTCGCCTGCCCCGCAGCCATATCCAGGGCCACGCGCGATCGGAGCAGGCGCGGTCCCATCCCCACGAGGCGGTCGACCGTGGCGCGCACGCCGATCAGGATCAATTCGGATGAGAAGCCGGCGCCAAAAGCCAGTACCACGGTCGTCGCAACCTGGTCTGGCTGCGCATACGAATAGGCCAGGATCGCGATCGCGGGCGCCGACAGCACCTGCAACATCTGGAACACGAGGAGATCGCGCGCGTAGCCCATCGTGATCTTTCCGGGCGGAGCGTCACCGGCTTCCTCGCGGAGCTTGATGCTCACCTCGTAGTTTGGATCGACACGCTCCTGGAACTCGGGAAGCTTTCGCATCATGCTCACGAGCGCACCGATGAGCGCGAGCACGACAAAATAGATAGGCACGACGATTCCGCCCACGATCGGTGCGCCTTCGAGGTTCCAGCTCTGACTGGCGTAGCCCTTCATCGAATCGAGATCGGCCTGCAGATTCGAAACGAGCTCTTCGAGTCGATCGATTTCGGGCTGCATGCCGCTCGTGAGGGGGCGGTTTCCGGCGTCCCTTGACCTGAAGCGCCGGTCGGCACGGATCAGAGCGTTCTCTTCGGCATCGGTCTGCGCGTGCGCTTGAGCGGCTTTAAGTCGGGCGAGTTTGGCGCGTTCGCGCGTGAGCTGTCGGGTGGTCGCGGCCACGTCGACGACGGGCTGCTTCATCTGAGGGCACGTGCCGTCGAAATGGCATCGCATGATCGTGCCGCCAATACTCAGCACCCATTGAGGCGGCAGTTCGCCGCAGTAAATCCCTTCCGGCATGCCGGGGTTGTAAGGCAACTCGTTCGGCAGAATGACCGACTCATCGACGGATGTTGCTGGATTGTCCTTGCGCCTGGTGTCTCGTGACGTCGGGGTGTGAAAGTCGCAGCCGTAGACGACGCGGATGAGCGTCCATTGGCGGCGCTGTTTGTCGGCGAGATCACGCTCGATCTCGAGCTTCCGCCGATTCATCTGCGCGCTGAACTCTGCCGGACTCAACTCCTGTTCGGGCTTCGGCGTATCTGAGAGCTGCGCCTTCTCGTCCGATTCCTCTGGCGCAGCTTGAGTTTCTGGAGCGCTGACCCCGGAGGGTTTAGTTGCCAGTCCCAATTCCTGCCGCTTTTCTTGCGCCTTCTTCTCCATCAGCTCCTTCTGGAGCTGCTGGTTCAGGACTTCCTCCGATGTGAGGGGCGGGCGCAGCGTCGTGTACAGCAGGATGCCGCTTGCGAATAGCAGCGAAAGGAGAAACGCCCAGCCGAAGCGGAATGCGGCATTGATGTCCGACGGCTCCACCAGAGGGCGCGTAAACAGAACGATCGTGCACAGGAGAAAAGGCGGCATCGCGGCCACGAACCACCACGCCTGGGGACTTCCGGCACCCATCGCGATCGAGATGACGATCGCCACGGGGATCGTCGAGAAGAGAACGAGCCATCCGGCCTGCTTCTCGATCCACAGGTAAGCATGGTCGAGCGGCGCGACCCGCTTCGGTGTCTTCGTGACGCCTTCGGTGACGAATTGCTCTGGAATATCAATCTGAGTCGCCACGGTCTACTTCCCGGAAACTTCGAGCAACGATTTGTAAGCTTTGAGTACCGAAGCCAGTTGCGCGCGTTGCGCCTTGAGCGCTGCGTCGGACGAATTGCTCGCAAGATTGCGCAGGATGTTGGTCAGCTCCACGCTCAAGCCGCGCAACGCGTTCTGCCGGGCGCGCTCTTCTTCCTCCGCCTTCGCCTTGCGCTGCGCGAAGGCTTCCGCAGCCTGCTGATTTGCCGTGGCCGCGGCCGCGTTGTCGGTTGCCGGGTCTCCCGGCTTTGTGCCTTCGCTCGGGACCTTGAACCCCGACGTGGCGCCGACCACATTGATGGCCGCATTGGCGATGGCACGCGTGACCTCAAGTTGTCCCTTGATGAGCGCGGCGGGATTGTTGGTGCCCTCGTGAATGTCGTAGCGCATCGCGTCCTGGCGCACGATCACGACATTCGACTTGCCCTCGGCGTAGAAACGCGTCAGGGCGACCTTGTTGTTCCAGTGCTTTTTGTTCTGCTCGCTAGTGACGGTGCGCCAGACCGCGTCGCCTGCGTCCTGCAGCCGATCGATCATTTCGACGAAGCGCGACGAACGGCGGACCAAGCCGGACAGCGCGGTCAATGATGCCGCGTCGTCGGGCAGATCGGTGCGCAGGCTCTCGAGCTCGACAGCGATCTCTATCGTCGCATCGAACAATCCGGTCGCGCCTGCGCGCGCATCTTTTTCAACGGCCCGATCGATCTTGCTCTGCGGGATAAGATTCGTCGACTTTGCAATCAGCTCGAGTCGCGCATTCATGCTTTGCGCCGCCCGTATGGCCCTGTTCTCGCGGGCCTTGCTGGACTTCGAATTTTCGCGAACCGTGTAGATTTGGGCGCGCAGGCCGACCCAGTCGAGCACGAAGGAATCCTTGAGCGGGGCAGCAAAGCCGCGATAGCCGGCAACTGCTTTTGCGATCAAGCCGCGTGCGTCGGCTTCTCGTTCACGCAGCACGATGGGGAGTCGCCTGAGGACCCACTCATCATCGAGTCTCTGCAGCCTCTTCTTCCCCTTTTCGCTGAATTGACAGTTCGCGTTGGTGGAATCCCGATAGGTGTCCGCGTTCCGAAACCAGTTGGATCGCTGGAGGCGTTCGCGCTCGCAGGCTTCGAATTGGTCGAGGGCCGTCTTGTATTCCGCGCGATATTGCTTCACATACTTCTGCAATTCATCGATCGCGGCGTCGATCAGCGCGCCTTGTACTTTGAAGGCTTCGTCTGCCGCGTCTTTGTACCGATCGCGCTTGCATATGATCTCTAACGGATAGTCATCGATCGCGCACTCCGGATGCTCAGTCCTGTCTACCACTCTTCGATCGTCATTCTCTAGCTCAGTAGACGGACTGATGTTGATCTGGTCGTAGGTTGCGAGATACATATCGACGCTCGCATCCGCGAGATATTTGCGTTGGCCGGTCTTGTCCTTTGCGGCCGCGCGCAACCGCTCCAGATTGGCGATGAGCTCGGCCACTTCTTCGGGCGACATCGGCGCGATGAATCGGGGATCCTCGTCGTACAGATCGACGTAGACGCGAATCTCCGAGGTCGCGCAACCAGCGGCGAGAATGGAGAAGCACAGGGCGACGAAGCAGGCCCTCACCGCAAGTTCTCCAGCATGATTCTCAGAGACTCGACTTCACGCACGAGATCGTCGCGGGCTGCAGTGTCTGTCACCGCCGCCACAGCGTTGAGCCGCTCGACGACAGCGTCGACGCTCTTCGAGCGTGCATCGTTGCGCGCCTCGGTGGTGGCCACCTCGTCGACTGATCGCTGCCGCAATACGTCGGCCAGCCGCAAGACGGTCGCTCCTGTCTGCGTATTCTCCGAGAAGTTGCTGATCGTTCCGATGACCGTGTCCGGGTCCGACGACAGCACGAAGATCAACTTTTCGCCGGCGTGCCGAAGCACGAGATTCGCACCGGGGTCATATTCAATTTCGAACGCGCCGTCTGGCAACGCCACTTCGTCTCCGGCCGTGGCGCGTACGCGCCGCTCGGCGGCCAGCCAACCTTGGATTACCGCGGGATCCGCCTTCGGATCTGCTGCGGCTTCGAGATAACCTTGCTTCGTCGCGAGAATTTTCTCGTTGATCTTGGTCTTGATGTCTTCCTCGACCTTGCGTGCGGCGGATGCGCCGGTGCTGCTCGCGTCGCCCCAGAGGCTGTCGATGGCGGTCGCAGGAAACCAGCCCGAGCGGAACCCGGCATCTCCGAGGTCTGTCTTTCCGACCACCCGGATGCGGAAGTAATTGACGTTTTCGTCGCTGGGAACCGCGAGGAAATGAGTCTCCTCCAGGCGCGTCGACCCCAACGAGCAACCACCGAGCGTTGCACCAACGAGCAAGCACGCGAGAGGCGCCCCTCGTATACACAGGCGGCGGAACTGGCTCTGGTTCCGCGAGCTCGTGTGCACGTGGCTGTCTTTAATCCGCAAACTTTTGATAGCGGCGATCACAAAACGCTCCCTTCACGTCTGACTAGAGCCATTTCTTGTTAGCGTCGACTGAATGGCTGTCTTTTATTGCCAGGCTCACTGCGAAGCACGTCGGCGCGGGCAGCGACTTCAAAATCCTTGAATGCCAAGGGCTTGGTGATTTGCACCACTGGCCTGGATAGCACCATCGACATGTTTGCCTGCCTTGATTCTTATTTTTATGCGCCTAGGTCGGCGCAGGCTCTTCGGGTCCTACCTATACACGTGTCACGTAGGGTCGATTTCTCTCACCTCCGGCAAAAAAACTTTGTTGCCGCGTCCGTGCGGAGAGTTAGGCCCTAACTTGTTGCAGTGCGCAGGGTTCTATTTGCACCGAGTTGGCGCAAAGCAACCGATGCTGAACTTTGGGAAGCCGTAGTGAAGGTCCTCGAGAAGCTCGAAGGTGCGAACGAAGACCAGACGGTCGGAATTCGTATTCTGGCGTAGCTGATTTACCGCTGCGTCAGATCGTCGAGAACGCGGGTGAAGATGCCGCGGTGGTCCTGAACGCTGTCAACGCGGACAAGGGCGCCCATGGCTACAACGCGGGCACTGACGAGTACGGCGACATGCTGGAGAAGAGGCATCCTCGACGCGGCGAATGTCATGCGTCTGGCGCTGCAGAAGGCCGCGTCGGTTGCGGATCTGTTGCTCACGACGGAAGTCATGATCGCGGAAGCGCAGAAGGATGTTGAGCACGCGCATGGTGGCGGAGCCCTGGGTGGAATGGACGGGATGCGCGGGATAGATGTGCAAGGAGCGGGAAGGCTCTTTACTGTCCGACGTTCAGACGTCGACTGGTAGATAGAAAAACCCCCGCCGGGTAAACGGCGGGGGTTTTTCGTTTAAAAAGAGTAGCGTTTCGGATCACGCCGTCGCCGCCACAACCTGGGCAGCGACGCTGATCTAGCGCTCTATCGCAGGCGCCGATTTGCGCCGCGCAGTCTGCGGGAGAACATCAGCATGAACATCCCGCCGAACATCAATGCGAGCGTGGAGGGTTCGGGAACCGAAACTGATCCGCCGCCGCCACCAGTACCACCACCATTGCCGCCGCTGCCACCGCAGCCCGCGCACGTACCGCCACTGAAGCTGAATCCATAGTCAGTCGTGGAAGAAAACGGACCGGCAAGGCTGTTGGAATTGCTGCCAAGCTGGACGACTTGAGTCCCGCCGCCCGGCGTGCCATCTACGCCAAACGCGTCGCTACCGTAGCCAAACAGCAAATCGAAATTTCCGGCGCCGCGGTCGAGGAGCAGCAGCTCGGCGAGTACCGCGCTGCTCGTGGAATCAGAGGCTTCCCAGATGAACCGATACGCGGCGGCGGCATCACCGGCGGCATAGGGAGCTGAGCTGTCGACCAGGCCGGAGCCTCGCAACGTATTGCCACCGACTGCCAACGGGGCAAAAAACGCCGCTACGTAATCACCCGAAGGCGTGTCGCTGGCGCCGCAGCCACTCCCGGACGCGACGAAGGCCACGAAGCCGTTGGCATTCATGCAATAGTCGTAAAGCTGCGCGCCGGAGCCGAAATTCAACTGAAAGCTGATGGTTCCGCCGCCGACTCCAAAGCTCGTGTCGGCAAAAGCAAAATTCTCGCCGGTGGTGTCAAAGCTCAAACCGTCAAAGTCGACCTTCACTTGCCGCGCCTGCGCGGTTTGAAACAGTCCCGCCGCCAATATCGCGAGCAGCGCGAAGCAAGAGGTCCGATTCGGCAGTCCCATGGTCATTCTCCGACAGCGATGAAATATGTCGTCAACGTCAGCCTGCGGGGGCGTCACGCCTTGGATAAAGCAAGAAACGTGCCCTAGTCGTTTCCCGGTACTCAGAACAATGTGTTATCGGCGCGATCTGACTCGCTCACGCTGCCGTGGCGCGCGGGATGTAAGAAATCCCGCCACTGCCTTTCGAGAAGACCCAAGCCTGATCAGGCTCTGTTAGGCGCAAGCCTCAGGGCTGTTTAACCGGCGCTGCGGACTCGGCATACCGACGTGCCTGCGTTTCCCGACCCCACTTGGAATACAAGCGGTGCAGGCGGTAAGCGCTTTGTCTGGCGTACAGACTACGTTCTCCGAATCGATGAAGAATGGCCGGTCGGCCGGAAAGCAGCAGTTTTTCGGCCGCGGGGAAGTTGCCGCGCTCGTACTCGAGGCTGGCCAGAATGCTGTTGAATACTGCTCTGCGCCAGGAATCCGTCGTCTGCAATGCGTCGCCGTACTGCGCTTCGAGTGCACTCTTCGATTGCGCCAACAGATCATCCGCATCCTGCAATCGACCGGTTCGCACGTACAAATCGCCGGTGTTTGCCAGCACCTGGTCCAGCATGAAATGGTGGTGCTGGCGCGCAATCTCGAGCGCTTCGCGGAGATTGTCTTCCGCCGGGCCATATTCGCCGCGCTCGAGATGGATCATCGCCAGGCTGTTGAGGTCACTGACGAAATCATCGTGACCCGCCGGGCGCCATTTTCGATCGAGGGCGAGTGCCGCATTCATATGAGCGTCCGCGCTTACGAGGTCATCGCGCAGCAATGCAACCCGGCCGAGATTGTTCAGCACGGGTGAAACCACAGGATGGTTTTCGCCAAAGACGATTTTCTCGATCTTCAAAGTGCTCATCCACGCTTCATAGGCGAGGTCGAATTTTCCTTCCTGGTAGAACAGCGAGCCCAGGTTGTTGAGGCTTTCCGCCGTCTTGGCATGACGCTCACCGAACACGTTTCGACGCACGGCCAGTGCGCGCTGCCATACCGGTTCGGCCTCCGCGTAACGTCCCTCGAAATACAGGAACCATCCCATTGCGTTGAGCGACCGTGCGGTGTCGGCGTGGTTCTCGCCGTGCAGCTTGATGTCGACGGCCAACGCCTGCCGGTAAAGCGGCTCAGCTTCGAGCGGTCGTTCCAGTGCGTATAAATTGTCGGCCAGGCCCGTCATCGCCTCGGTCACGGCCGGGTCGAGATCGCCGTGGAGTTGCCGCGCTTCGGTCAGCGCCTTGCGATACAGAAGTTCGGCTTCCTTGTAATCACCATCGACGCCGCGGTTGGCGCCAAGCGCAAGATCGGCGGCCAGGATGTCGCGCGGCACGCCGCTTTTTTTCGCGGCACCCGCGGCTTCGCGCAGCAGCTCCTGCGCCTTGGGATACAGCCCGAGTCCGTTATAAGCCTGCCCCATGGCGCGCAGTAGATTGGCCCGCACCGCGTCTTCGCCGGAGAGACCGTGCTCCATCTCCGTCACGCCGCGATCCAGAATCTCGCGCACCGTCACGCTTTCGCCGCGATTTTCTTCGGGATCGGCGATGGCGAACAGATTCACCATGAAGTCGGTGGTGCGTTGCGCCGTGGTCGCCTGCGTGCGGGCGAGTCCGGATTGACGATTGGCTAGATAGGCAGCGGCGCTGGCAATGATCGTGAGAACCGCCAACGACGCGATCGCGCCTGCACGCAGGCGGGCGAAACGCTGTGCGCGACGGATCGAGGCGTTCACCAGATCGGATTCAGGTCCCGACAGCCGCACGCCGTCGGCGATCAGACCACGCGCCTCGGCGATGGGCTTGCCGCGGGCGAGCAGAAAGTCCGGTGAGCGGCCTTCCTTCTCCCAGGTGCTGACCGCGGCGCTGACGCGCGCGTGGATCTGCAGGTTCTCGCGATTACGTTCGCGCCAATCAGAAAGCCGCGGCCAGAATTCCAGCAGTGCCTCGTGCGCCAACGACACCACCGCAGCGCCCTGCGCATCCGAGCCGCTGATCAGCAGCCTTGCACCCAGCAGCGCATCCACCATCTCGTTGGCGCCCGCCGTGACGAACGCGCTGCGCGGCGCGGTCCGGCGCAGCACCTTGTTTTCATCGTCGATTCCGAGCGTCACCAGCTCGCCGAACACGGTGGGCAATGCGGACTGCGCGTCGCTGCTGACCTCCGCCACCACCTGCTCGGCGCGTTGCGCCAATGCGCCCTCGACTCTTCCCAGATCTTCGAAGGCGCGAAACGTGAGCACATCTTCCGAGCTGCGGTGCTTGTACAGCTCCTCGAGCAGGAACTCGAGCAACGGCAGCGCCGCGGCGTTCTTCGCCGCGGCATCGCGGATCACGTCGTCCAGTCGTTCACCCGTGTGCTCACGTACCTCGAACCGAAGACCGGCGGCGGTCGCCGGGAAACGGATGATCTGGCCGATTTCGCGCGTCGCCGGCGGCAGCAGGTCGAAGTGGCCATCGCCCTGCTTCAAATCCATGAGCGCAGGTAGTTCGGCCAGCCGCGGATAGGCATCGCTGCGCAGCGTTGCCAGCACGCAGACGCGGCCGCTGCCGGCCAGAGCCGCCAGCAACGCGACGAACCGGCGGCGGTCGGCATCGCTGATGCGCTCATCGGAGAAAATTTCCTCGAACTGATCGACGACCAGAGCCAGGTGGCAGCCACCGTCGGATCCGTCAGGCCGCACTGGTGCGATCCTGTCGAGCGCGGCAATCACGTCCGCCGTCAGCTTGGCGCCGTCGACGACCGACGCGCCCGGCAGCGCTAAGGGCTGCTGCAGGGCACGGCTGAGCGCGCGGAGCAGGTCGCCCTGTCCATCGGAAGGACGCAGGATGGCATGGCGCCATTGACTGGCATTTCCCACGACGCCGGGTTGCAACAGCAGCGGCAGCACGCCGGCGCGCACCAGCGAGGACTTGCCGCAACCGCTGCTGCTAACAATGAGTACGAAGGCCCGGCCGTGCTCCATCTGCCGGCGGATCCGTTCCAGCACGGCCGCCACCGCCGCAGTTCGTCCGAAGAACACAGGCGCATGTTCGACCTCGAAGGGCTCCAGGCCGCGAAACGGCGAGCCGCTGCGCCAGGTGGGTGCGCTGACCCGCGAGCGGAACCCCGGCAGTAGATAGGGCTCGATGAGCTGCAGCAGATGCGCCTCGACCATCTCCTCGAAGTCCGCCGGCGATTCGAAGGTGTGAAACGCAGCCTTGAGGCTGCCGTCCGCATCATTGGTGAACCACTTGGCGATGAACCGGTTCAACGATTGCGATTGAGCCATCTGCTCGGCGGCTGCAGCGGGATCGGCGGACCAGGACGGCGCGGCAGATTTTCTATAGACCAACACATCGGGCTTGCCGGAGCTCCGATGCGCGTTCATCGCGTCTTCGAATTCGAATTCGGTCCCGGAGGCGTACACCGTGCCGTCGGCGCGGCGGATGTGTTCGGGCAGCACCGTTCCGAGTCGTGACCACAGAATCGTGATCACGATGTCGGTCTCGGAGGGCTTGGGGAGCTGCTCCTGAAAGGAGGCAGTCGCCAGCAGGGGCTGATGCTCCCAAAACACGGGTTTCAGAAGCAGCATCTCGCCGACCTGCGAGTTGATGCGGCCCATGACACGGCGCGTGATCAGGCGCTCCTCGGCAACATCGCCGGGAGACGAGATGAAAACTTGCAGGGTTCTCAGCGCCACAGGGGGTGGATCCTCTGCGAATCGACGCGCCCCGTCTAGTGAGCGGAACCGATCTCCGCGCTGAGCTTCGTGGCGAGTTTCGCGTCATAACGATGCAGCGTGCGCGCGGTACGGCCGGCTTCCGCTGCGCGGCCCGTGAGTTGGTACGCGCGACCGAGGGCGTAGAGCTCGCTCGTGGAGTCCGCAATGGACAGACGGGTAGGCGCGATGAGCGTCAGGGTTGGGGCGCTGCCCCCTTGCGATGATGGTGCGCCGCACCGAGCTTTTGGTATGACACCTGTCTTGCAACCAGGCTGCCCCCTGTAGCGCCACGACTGGCTTTGGCAACAGATAGTTAGTTAGGTACGATCTACCCACCAGGCGCGCGCGGATTCACTGAAGAGGAGCGGTGGATCCTCCCGGCGCCGGGCGGCGCACCAGCGCCGGGTTGCACAGGTCAAATCGAAGGGGAGAAATAAATGAGGATTTCAATTCGCCGCCGCGGCGTGGTCCGCGCGTGGCTGTCTTTCGCATGTTTGTCAGCTCTCGTGCCCGGTGTGTTGCTGGCGCAGAGTCCGCCGGAAACGATCACCCAGTACGTCAATGCGTGCCGCGACAACCTCGGATTCCAGGGCGTTTCCATTCCCGATCTGAATTGCTTCGCGGAGCAATTCGCGCCGCCGAGCGCCGCGGAGCCCAGAACCGACGACTGGTTCGGGTACCTCAAGGTGAACGACAAGGTGGACCTGGCGTTCGCGTGCCGCTGGCTCCAAAGCGGCGGGAAGCAGCCATCGGCCCAGAGCGCCGAGATGATCATCCACAACCGCGAGTCCGGCAGCACCTGCTTCCTCAGCGCCAAGGAGAATGGCGGGAATTCCGTCGGCTCCCTGTTGAAATCGCCCACGGGTCCCGAGGCCACCACCTTCTGGCGCACGCCGGCCGAGGTGGACGCGAATGTGCGCTGCGTGAACTGTCATGTGAGCGGGCCGTATATCGCGACGCCGCGAATCGCGCCGTTTCTCGCCAAGTACGGCCTGCTCAACAACGGCCATCCGACCTTCGACAACGTGAACGATCTCAACTGGAATCGGTATCACGCGATCGGCGCCACCTTCGGCCCCAGCTTCCGCAACTGGGACAATCTCATGCGCGTCAATCAAACGCGGCCGGGCTGCGCGATGAATTGCCATGTGCGCGCGGTCAATCCGCCGTCGATCAAGATCGAAGGAACGCCGGGCAACATCTTGCTGCCGGGCATCAACGAGATCCTGACGATGATTTCCACGGCAGGCGCCATGCCGCCTTTCCTGGAGACCAGCGACTACCGCTGGATCAATCGTGACAGCGCGGACCTCACCGGTGACATCGAGAAATGGTCCGAGGCGCAGAAGTCGTATCCCGACCTGCTCAGCAACTGCCCCGCGCCGGGCATTCTCGAAGCGCGCGAGATCGGCCGGACAGAAACCATCTCCACCGGCGTATTCCCGGACATCCTCACCACGTTCAACATCAATGACGGCCTGGTCTGCGAGAACAGCAAGCAGAACGACAATCTCTGCAACAACTACCAGGTGACCTACGAGTGCACCGACGGCACGGTGACCGAATTCAACGCCGATACGGTGGGCGGAGACGCGGGTGACGACGAGCGCCGGTCACGGCACGGCAACGTTTGCCCGAACGGTGGCATCGTGGCGAGAGTGAGTGCGCAGACAACGGTCAATGGCATCACGGTTTCAGGATACCTGCCGAAGGATCGACTGGCGCAATTCACGCCGCAGGGGCTCACCTGCAACCACGCCGATCAGGCCAACGGGCAGTGCTCTAACTACGTGGTTCGATACAAAGGATGCGTGGACGCGTACACGGCGAAGCTGCGCAGCGCCTGGTCGCCCAATCGAGTGATCACCGCCACGGGTACGCCCAACAATTCCGAGACGCGCGCCCAACCCATCACTTCCGGCTGGAACACGCAGGACTGGATCGTCGAAGGCGTGTACAGCACGGGAGGCCTCGTGCGCATCCGCAACAAGGGCACGGACCACTACCTGCAGGTGCAGGCCAATACCGAAGGCTCCAAGGTGGTGATGTACGACATGGTGCCGGAGTGGGGCGCGCAACTGTGGTTCCCCGAGCCGGTCGCGGGCAGCAGCGATGTGCGCTTGCGAAACATCTGGACGGGTCGATATCTCACGGTGCAGGACAACGGCAGCTATGCGGCCGTGTTGTCGCAGACGCTGAATAACAGCTGGGTCAGCCAGCGGTGGCAGATAGTTAGATAAGCCGGGGTGAGGGCGTCCGCACCGGGAGGTGCGGGCGCCCTCCATGAATTTTCTCGTGACCGACAGCGCCGTTGCGGCATCTTGCGCCGCGGCGTATTGCGAGGGCCCGCAGCGCTGTGCTACGTTTGTGCCATGTCAGAAACCACCACCATCCGCCTTCCACCCAAGCTTCGCGCCCGTCTGCGTAGTATCGCGAAGGAGACCGACCGCTCCGTCCACAGCCTCATCGTCGAAGCTGTTGAAAAGCACGCGGCATATGAAGAACAGATGCGCAGTCTCGTGAAAGAAGCTCTGGCGGCGGATGCGCAGATCGACCGCACGGGCGAGGTGTATCGCGCGGAAGACGTGCACGCCTGGGCCGAGCGCCTTGCGCAAGGAGTCGCGAGCCCGCGGCCGAAGCCGTGGCGCAAGTAGTTTATTCAGCGCACGCAGTCGAAAACATCGAGCGCGCGCTGCAACTTCTGCGGGAGAAGAATCCCGAGGTCGCCATCGCAAGCGCGGCAGTTATCCGCTCGGCGGTTGACAACCTCGCGACCCATCCCTTGATCGGTCGACGAGTCGAAGGCGACCTTCGCGAGCTCGTCATTTCATACGGCGCGACCGGCTACATTGCGCTCTATCGCTTCGACATTCAGCGCGACCAGGTGCGTGTGCTGGCGCTGCGCCACCAGCGCGAGATCGGCTATCTACCTTGATCGTATGACGGGCCGTCGCGTTATCACGTGCGGGAGAGCGTGAATCGATGGAAGCCCGGGGGAGCAGCCGAAGCTTGCGCGCGACAACCGGCATCAATTGAGAGTACATTCCTCGTCGCGCATCTCTAATAACAACACGGGAGGATGGCGTCATGGTTCTCGGACTTTCACTCGCGGCATTCACGCAGCTGCATACGATCATCAGCCTCATCGCCATCGTCACCGGTCTCATCGCACTGGTCGCTTTTGCCCGCCGCACCTGGGCCGGCAGCATCATGCAAATCTTCGTGTGGACGACGGTCGCCACGACGCTCACCGGGTTCCTCTTTCCGTTCAACGGATTCACGCCGGCGATCGGTACGGGCATCGTCTCGTCGGTGGTGCTGGTCGTGTTGCTGTTCGCGCTCTACCAGTCAAAGCTGCGGGGCGGCGCGCGCACCGTGTTCGCGGTCACCGCGACCATCAGCCTGTACCTCAATTTGTTCGTGCTCGTCGTGCAGAGCTTCCTGAAGATCCCCGCGCTGCATGCGCTCGCGCCGCTGGGGAAGGAACCGCCGTTCGCGGCTGCGCAGGGCATCGTGCTGCTTGCTTCGATCGCGCTCGGCTATTTCTGTGTGAAGGCGGCGCGCCGCCACACTTGAGTTTTAGCTGCTCACCACGGCACTTCCTTCCCCGCCAGCGAATAGAACTTGCCGTTCTGCTCCGGCGTCAGCTGCTCGATGGCCAGCACCATGGCATGCGCGACCTCCGCGGGCGTGCGAGTCGGCAACGTGATCGGCTTGCCCGCCTGCGCCATGTCCGAACGGATCGTGCGCTGCATGTCAGTATCCACCGCGCCGGGTGAGAGAAGAACCGTGGTGACGCCGCGTTTTGCCCCGGGGTCCAGCGCGAACTCCCGCAGGCCCATGTTCAGCGCGGCCTTGCTCATGGCGTAGAAGTACGAGTTGGGATACCCGGCACTCGCCAGTGATTCCACCGAAGCGATCGAGCCATAGCCGCTGCTGATGCCGATGATCTTCCGCTGCTTGCTGGCCGCCACGTGGTCGAGGAACGCGGCCGAAATCCGCAGCGGTCCGTAAGTGTTCACACGCAGCACGCGGACGAATTCATCCTGATCGAGCTTGTCGAGGCGCTGGCCATCGGCCGTGCCGGCAATGCCCGCGTTGTTGACCAACGCATCGATGGGACGATCTTTCAGCTTCACCGCCAGCGCATCGATTTGCACCGTGTCGGTGACATCGAGCTTCTCCACGATGACTCGCGGATGCGCTTTCGCAAAGGCGTTGAGCTCAGTGGCCTTTGCCGGATCCCGGGCCGTGGCGATGACCTGCCAGCCGCGGCTCTCGAACTCCTGCACCAGCGCGAAACCGATCCCTCGGTCGGAACCGGTGATGAACGCGGTGCCGGGGTTGGGCGGCGATTCCGCGGCGAGCAATGCCGCGGGGGACAGCGCGATCAGCAGCAGAGTCCAGATCTTCATTGGAGATTCCGGAAGCAAAGGGGTGTGAATTCAGTATGCCTGATGCCATTTGTGCGCGAGGCCAGAGCTGGTAAGTTGGCCGCCATGAAAAACAAAGTGTTTTCAACCTGGTTGCTCGCCATCGCCTTCTGCCTGATGGGCTCAGCACAGGCTTCCCCGGCACCCGCAGATGAAGAGGCCGTGGCGCAGACGCTTCGCCTGATGTACGTCGCATTGACCAAAGAGGACACCGCCCAGCTACGAGCCGTCACAACTTCGGACTTCTATGCGTTCGACGGGGGCGAGAAGATGACCGGCGATGAGCTCATGGCACTCATCAAGAGCTTGCATGCGGCTGGCAAGACTTTCGTCTGGACGGTCACGGAGGCCAAGGTGCGCATCGAAGGCGCGGTGGCGTGGATCACCTACCTCAATCGCGGCTCCGTGCAGGATCCCGCGGGGAAGAAGGACGTGAGCTGGCTGGAGTCGGCCGTGCTGCTGAAGGAAGCCGGCACCTGGCGCATCCAGTTTTTTCACAGCACCCGGGTGCCCGCGCAGTGAGTTCGGCGCCCCCCGACTGGCAAGAGCAGAGGCAAACAGATGAAGAGCATCACCGCATTTCTCGTGGCCCTGGTAGTGGCCGCGCCCGTCGCTGCCCAGAGCATCATCCCGCGCGAAGGGCCTGCCACCGCCGACCGCGAGGGAAAGTTCTCGGGCGATCTTGCCCGCAAGACCATGGACCAATTCGCGGCGTGCGTGCTCGACCGTCGACGCAAGCCGGTGCTCGAGGCGCTGGCGATGCCGGCCGACTCGCCGGAGCAGTACAAGCTATTCGGCTACCTCGCGAAAACCGAATGCATCGCGTCCGCCGAGCTGCACTTCAACGGGCCGGCATTCCGCGGCAGCCTGTACAAAGCGTTGGTGCGTAAACAGTTCGGCAGGAAAGATGTTTTCCCGGCTACGGCGCCCGGCGCCAGCCCCCAAACTACTCCGGAGGAAAATAGCGCGAGGTTCCCCGGCGAAACCGGGCTTCTGAAGTTCGCGAGCTGCGTCATCCACAAAGATCCGACGAACGCGCGCGTCGCGATCCTCTCCACCGCGGGGTCCCCGAATGAGGACGACGCGATGGCTGCGCTCGCGAACGTGTATGGACAATGCCTGTATGAAGACAACACGCTCCGCTTCTCCAAGGGCAGGCTGCTCGGGTTGCTTGCCGAGGCTTACTACCGCGACGCGAGCGCGTCGGTGGAGCCTTCGGCCGCCAAGTGACATTCCGGAAGTTTGTCACTCGGGCCCGAAGTTGCCGGTGGACTGCATTCAGCCAGGTGGATTCTAGCGGGCGCGCGGGCCGGCGCTGAGATTGCGCTGAGCGAGATACACTGCCGCCCTCATGCGGCTCGGTCTCCAAAACACTTATTCCGTACTACCTTCGCGGTTCTACGCGCGGGTCGCGCCTGCGCCTGTGAAGGATCCACGACTAGTCGTATTCAACTCCCGTCTGGCTGAAGAGCTCGACTTCGATCCAGCCGTCCTCGAGCGCGAAGGCGCAACATTGTTTTCAGGCAATCAAACGCCCGATGATGCCGATCCAATCGCTTTGGCCTACGCGGGTCATCAGTTCGGCGGCTTCGTGCCGCAACTCGGTGATGGTCGCGCCATTCTGCTCGGAGAGCGGGTGGGGCGCGACGGCGTGCGGCGCGACATCCAGCTCAAGGGCTCGGGACGGACGCCGTTCTCGCGCAATGGCGATGGACGCGCAGCGCTCGGGCCCATGCTGCGGGAATACCTCGTCAGCGAAGCGATGCATGCGCTCGGCGTTCCAACCACGCGCTCTCTGGCGGTAGTCACGACCGGCGAGCAAGTTGTCCGCGAAGGTCTTCTGCCAGGCGCCGTGCTGACGCGTGTGGCTGCCAGTCACATTCGTGTCGGCACCTTTGAGTACTTCGCGGCTCGCAACGATCACGATGCGGTCAGTCAGCTGCTCGACTACGTCATCACACGGCACTACAGCCAAGCGCGCGGCACCGACGTTCCCGCGCTGGCGGTGCTCGAAGCCGTCGCGCAGCGCCAAGCCGCGCTCATTACGGATTGGATGAGTGTGGGCTTCATCCATGGCGTCATGAACACGGACAACGTGGCCATCTCGGGTGAGACGATCGACTACGGACCGTGCGCATTCATGGATAACTACGACACGAACACAGTCTTCAGCTCCATCGACCGTGCCGGCCGGTATGTGTATGGCAATCAGCCCGCCATTGCGCAATGGAATCTCGCGCGGTTCGCCGAAACGCTGCTACCACTGATCGATTCGGACACCGGGAAAGCAGTCGAGATCGCGACAGCGGTCATCAAGGACTTCATGCCGGTGTTCGATGCCCGGCTCCTGACACGCATGCGGCGCAAGATCGGCTTGGCTGGCGAACAGGAAGGCGATGTCGATCTCATCAGAACTCTGCTTGCAGCGATGCAATCGGCCGATGCCGATTTCACCCTGACGTTTCGCCGCCTCGCGCGGTGTGCGGACGAGCCGGCCAACGACGCCTCACTACTCGAGCTGTTCGCATCCTCCTCTGACATCGCGGACTGGCTGCGGCGCTGGCGAGAGCGCCTCGCAAGCGAGCCGCAGAAAGCCGCGGAGCGCGCCGCGAACATGCGCCGCGTGAATCCCGCATTCATTCCGCGCAACCACCGGGTGGAGGCGGTGCTCGAAGCAGCCTCCACGCACGGGGATTTCGGGCCGTTTCTTAAGCTTCTGAACATCCTCGAACATCCTTACGACGATCAGCCTGGCTGCGCTGAGTTCGAGCAGCCGCCAGCGCCGGCCGAACGCGTGCTTCGGACGTACTGCGGCACTTGAGTGCGGATTGGCGCTCAGGTCAGGCCCACGAGAGTGCTCGTGAGCTCATCTGGCTTGTCGATCATGATGTCGTGCCCGCAATCGACGACCCAGGTTTTCGACGACGGGTCACTTCGAATCTTTTCGAGGGTCAGCCGTTCTGCATTGCCTGCGCTCACCGATCGCTACGCCAGCGCCTTCTTGAACAGCTCCAGCTTGCGTGCCCACCCTCGCTCGGCCGCTTCCGCATTGTAATTCTGCGAATCCGGCGGCATCCAGCCGTGATTCGCGCCCTTGTACACCTCGATCTCCGCCGACACCTTCGCATCGTCGAACGCCTTGCGCAGGATGTCCTTCGACGTCGGGTCTTTCTGATCGTCGTTGTCCGCGATGGCGATCAGCATGCTGGCTTTCATCTTCGGGATCAGGAGGTGAGGGCTGTCCTCGTTAGTCGTGGTCAATCCACCGCCGTGGAAGGAACAGCCGGCGCCGATGCGTTTCGGCAGCGTGGCCGCAGTTCTCATCACGATGGGTCCGCCCATGCAGTATCCCGTGGTGCCGATCTTGCGGTGTCTATCTACTGCCTTCTGCGCATCCAGCCAGGTCACGAAGGCCTGCGCATCGGACACATGTGTGGTGGCACTGAGCGTGCGCGCGTAGCTGAACGCGTCCTCACGACTGGCAGGTGTTCCTTTGATGGAACGATAGAAGGGGTTGACCGTGAGTACGGCATAGCCAGATTCCGCCAGGCGTTTGCCCATGGCGCGGAATGCGGGGCGCAAACCGAAGATGTCCGGCCACACCAGCACGGCGGCAGTGGCCTTGGCGGGATGCACGAAGTGCGCATCGCAGGTGCCGTCGGGAGTCTTGATCTCCACTTCGGACTCGGAGACTTCTGCGGCCGATGCGATCGGGGGCAGCATCGTGGCCAGCGCCGCGCCTAACCCTAAGGCGCCGAACTGGCGGCGCGAAAGTTCGTTGCCGCGAAGGATATCGTCATTCGAATCGCGCTCACACATGACAGACCCCGGGGAAAGAGAAGTGGTGAGGATGAATTCTAGCGGGCCCGCAGTTGGTGATGGGTACACTTGTGGCATGCGTATCACCGAACTGGGACCCAAGCGGTTGGCTGTCACCTTGCTCGTGGCGATCTGCCTCATGTCACCTGCCGGCTGCGGCGGTGGCGGTGGGGATAGCGCCGCCGCGCCGTCCAATCCGGCGCCCGCGCCTGCAGCCGCGGATCCGTTGTACCTGGAGTGCATGTCCACCGTGCCCATTGATGCCCACAACGTGGACCAGCCGGTCATCACGTTGTTAGGCGACAAGGTCGTCAGTCACCCCTTGGGAACCCAGTACATGGACGCAGGTGCCTACGCACTCGATCCGCGCGCGGGCGATATCAGCAACCAGATTCAGGTCAGCGGATTGACCGGTGTCAACACGAACGTCGTGGGTGACTACCTCGTCCGCTACAACGTGAAGAACGGTGCACAACTGCCGGCCGCCGAAGTCGTGCGGATGGTTCGGGTCACTGACGGAGCGTTCAGAAAAACAACCGCCAGGGACATCGGCACCACCAGCGGGCACATGGGCTACTACGAACACCTGCCCGTGAACTACAGCGCCGATCCGAATCAGAAGTTCCCGCTGATCATCTATCAACATGGCTGGTTCAACGCCCGATTTCTGAATTCTTCGACCGTGCAGGCGCCACTGTCGATTCTCACGGGCGGCAATCTGGTGAAGATCATCAATGACGGCCGTTGGAATGATTCCCAGCCTTTCATCGTTCTTTCGCCGCAGCGCTGCTTGGACCCGCTGAGATTCACCGAGACGGCCGCGCAAACCAAGCGATTCATCGACTACGCGATCAACACCTACAAGGTCGACACCTCGCGCATTTACATGGGCGGACACAGTCAGGGGTCTGGAAACACCTGGGACTATGTCGTCAACTATCCGCAGCAGCTCGCGGCCATATTCCCGATCTCAGGAGGTTATGGGTCTTCCGTGGGCTGCACACTCGGACAGACACCATCATGGGCCTTCATCGGCAAGCTCGATGCCACCGTTCCCTACATGGATCAGGTCAACACCGTGGCCTCGATCAACGCCTGCAGTCCGCCGGTACGGGCCAAGGTCACGGTGCTGGATGGCATCGGCCACAACGATGTCGAACTACCGATTCTCGGTCTGACAGGTAGCGCTCAGGGGTTGCCTCAATACGATCGCTATGACCAGAGCATCTACAGCTGGCTACTGCAGTACAGCCGCTAGAGCGAGGGTGGCCCTGTAGTCGCTGCGGATGAGAACATCCGTGAAGATGAGTAAACCAACTATTGCATTGGTCACCGCGGTAGCCGCGCGTGATCTTGACGAAGACCTGCCCCCGCTGGAATCCGCGCTGCGCAACGCCGGCGCGGACGTGACGATTGCGGAGTGGGACCGGCCGCACGACTGGAGCCGGTTCGACATCGCGTTGCTGCGTTCGACATGGGACTACCCGGATCGGCTGACGGATTTCCTCGGGTGGACGGAAGAAGTTAGCCGGAAGACGGTGCTGCTCAACCCGCTGCCGCTCGTGAAGTGGAGCTCGGACAAGCACTACCTGAACGACCTCGCGAAAAAGGAGGTGCCAACGGTGCCGACGAAGTTCATCGAGCCGGGTGAGCGAGCGGACCTGCGAATCGCGGAGCTGTTGAGCCAGTTCGAAACCCAGGAGTTCGTCATCAAGCCGGCGATCGGCGCGGGCTCTCGCGATGCACAGCGGTTTGGGCGCGAAGAGAAGGCCGATGCAGCCCGGCACGCCCTGCGAATGTTGAACGAGAACCGAAGTGTGCTGCTGCAGCCGTACTTGAGCAGGGTGGATGAGCATGGCGAAACGGCGCTCATCTACTTCGAGGGCGAATTCAGCCACGCGATCCGGAAGGGCCCGCTCCTGAAGCGAAAGGAAGGCCCGACGACCGAACTGTTCGCGAAGGAGACGATCACGGCACGAACGCCGGACGCGGCAGAGCGAAGCGTGGGCGCCCGGGCGCTACGAGCAGTGCCCCTCGATGTTCCTCTCTATGCGCGGGTTGACCTGATACGAGATCAGGCCGGCGAGCCGGTCGTGCTCGAGCTGGAGTTGATCGAGCCGAGCTTGTTTTTTCCGTTCGCCGCCGGGAGCGTGGAGCGGTTCGCGGCGGCGGTGGGAAGGAGAATGAAAGCTGGAAGTTGACGCCACTGCGACAGCTGTACCTTTGCCTTGCGGGCGGGGGGATACGTGGCTTTCAAGGCGCGATCCGCGATCGTGGTACACCTGTTGAGGTCCCGACCTCCTGGAGCACAACTTTTGAAAAGCATCGCGGCGCTCTTGCTCACCTCGTTGGCCGCGGCCGCACATGCGGCACCTCCCGCTCCCACGAAGATCCACGTCAACGGCGTCGACCTGCATTACATCAGTGCCGGTACCGGCGAACCCGTGATCCTGCTGCACGGTGGCCAGGGGGATTACCGCTCCTGGGAGCCGCAGATGGCCGAGCTCTCGCGCTACTACCACGTCATCTCGTACAGCCGCCGCTTCAACTTTCCGAACCAGAATCCACAAACCGCGACTGATCATTCCGCGAAGACCGAAGCGGCAGACCTGTACGCGTTCATCAAGGCCTTGCGACTCAAACGCGTCAATCTCATTGGCACCTCCATGGGCGCGGCGACGGCCTTGACGTTCGCCATCGACAATCCGCGCATGGTGCGCAGGTTGATCATTGCCGAACCGCCCATTCTTGCGATGGCGAAGCGATTTCCCGAAGGCGACGCGCTGTATCAGGATTTCATGACACGAATCCAGAACCCGGCGAGCGCGGCGTTCGCTGCAGGTGATGAGGAGGGCGCGATGCGATTCTTCGTCGACGGTTTCGCGACGCCGGGGCGCTTCGACGCGCTGCCGCCCGAAGCGCGGCTCGGCGTCATGCAGAATGCCGGCTTCTTCAAGATGATGGCGCGCAGCCAGGATCCCTATCCGGACATCCCGCGCGCGAGTCTCCGCCGGCTCAGCATGCCGGTGCTCGTGATCACGGGCGAGAAGACCATCGCCATCCACCGGCGCATCGACGAAGAGTTGTCGCGACGCATCCCTCGAGCCCGATCGGCCACGATTCCGGCGGCCGGGCATGGGTCGCCGCGCGAGAATCCACAAGCATTCACCGAGGTGGTGGATAACTTTCTGACGTCGAGCTGACAAAAAGATCCGGGCGTTCAGAGTTTTGTAGATAGAGGCCGGCGGCGGGCATCACGCGAGCTCGAGCTGGATGTCATCCCGCGCCGGTTCCCGCTAGACTGCCGCGGCATGAAATTCATGCCTCTCGTGTGGGCTGGATTGTGGCGAAGACCAGTTCGCTCGATTCTCACGGCCAGCAGCATCGTCATCGCGTTCGTGTTGCTAGGCCTGCTGCAGGGCGTGAACGCGGGCTTCGACCGGGCGATTGCCGCCGCCAATCGCAATTTCCTCGTCACGGGCACACGGGTTCGCGGTGGCGCGAACATGCCGATCTCGGCCATGACGAAGATACGGAATGTGCCCGGCGTGAAGGCCGTGGCGCCGCGCGCGTACTTCATGCAGGACGACAGCCGCAGCGCGGAATACTCCCTTGCCGCGATCGCTACCGAGCCGGACTTGTTCTTCCGCATGCTGCGCGGCGCGAAAGTCGATCGCAAAAATCTCGACGCCATGCGCCGGACCCGCGCCGGGTTGCTGGCGACCCCCGAGCTGCTGCAAGTCTTGAAATGGAAAGTGGGCGATACGGTCACCGTTCGATCGCGCACGTTGCAGACGAATGGCAACCCGGACTGGACCTTCAACATCCTCGGCACATTCACCATGCCGGAGACTACCTACTTCGGCGTGATCAACTACGACTACCTGGATTCCAGTCGAGCGACGGAACGCAATACCGCTGAAATATTTTATGTCGAGATCCAGGATCCCACCCGGGCCATCGCGACGGCGGCAGCCATCGACCGCATCTTCGCCAATTCGGCGCACGAGTCCCGTACGCGGTCGCAGCAGGAACGCGCCGAAGCTGGCGCCAAGCAGATGGGTGACGTGAGGCTGTTCACCAACGCCATCCTGGGGGCGGTGCTGTTCACGCTGGCCTTCCTGACCGGGAACACATTGCGACAGTCGTTGCAGGATCGCTCCCGCGAGTTCGCGGTGCTCAAGGCATTGGGATACTCCGGCAATCACGTGCTGGGCCTGGCGTTTGCCGAAGCACTGTTGCTCTACCTGCCGCCGGCACTGGTTGGCCTGGGGCTGGCGCGGTTGCTCGCGCCTCAATGGCAGGAAGACTTCGGCTCCATCGTCGTGTCCGCGAAGGTGGCGGTGATGGGGCTGTCATGCGCGGCCATCCTGGCATTTGTCGGCGCGGCATTGCCGGCGTGGACCTTGTCGCGCATGCCGATGGCCGCCGCACTACGCCGGCAGTGAGCGCATGAACTTCTTCAGCCAGACATTTGCGATCACTGCCATGAACCTGCGGAACATCCCGCGCAGGCTCGGCAACTCGCTGGTGATCGTCATCGGCATCGCGGGTGCGGTGGGCGTGTTCATTCCGATCCTGGCCATGTCGACGAGCTTCAGGGCGACGATCGAAGGCGACGCTAACGACGCGCGTGCCATTGTGCTCACGCACCGCGCAACCGCGGAATCCGAGAGCTCCCTGTCTCGCCAGGAAATCGCGACGATCATGGATTACCCGCAGGTCACGAGAGACTCGCGTGGCAGACCCGTGGCGTCGGGTGAAGTCATTCTGGTCGCGCCCGTCTCGCGCAAGCGCGACCACAGCGATGTCAATGTCACGTTGCGCGGCGTAGGTGAACAATACTTCGCGATGCGACCGGAGCTGCAACTGCGCTCCGGCAGAATGTTCGAGTCCGGCAAGCAGGAGCTCGTGGTGGGTGCCGGCGCGGTCTCACAATTCGATGGGCTCGGCATCGGCGAGAACATTCGGCTTCAGGACGGTGACTGGAAGGTGGTAGGCACATTTGCCGGAGGCAACGGTGCGCGCGAGTCGGAAGTGGTTGCCGATGCGCTGACCGTGATGTCTGCGTACAAGCTCAACTACTTCAATTCCCTTACCGTCACGCTGCGCTCACCGCGCGAGCTCGCGGCATTCAACGACGCCGTGGAGCACAGCTCGAAATCGATACTGGTGGCGCGTGGCGAGCCCGAATATCTCGCGACCGCGTCGGAATCGGTCAACCGGGTCCTGCGGTTGGTGGCTTATTCCATCGGCTCGATCATGGCGCTTGGCGGGCTGTTCAGTGCGCTCAACTCGATGTACTCGGCCGTTGCGGCGAGGAGCGTCGAGATGGCAACACTGCGTGCGCTGGGGTTCTCTGCCCTCGCAGTTGCCTTCGGAGTGCTGTTCGAGGCGCTGCTGCTGGCTTTTATCGGAGCGGCCGCTGGAGCCGCGTTCGCCTATCTCTTGTTTGATGGCGCAACCATCAGCACGTTGGGCGGCGCGGTGTGGGACTCGCAACTGGTCTACTCACTATCTATTCCCCCGGCGCTGACGATCGGCGCCGTTCTGCTCGCCTGCGCAGTCGGCTTGGCCGGCGGGCTGTTGCCGGCGATTCGTGCCGCGCGGGCGAACATCGCCGGGGCATTGCACGAGACTTGAGAGCGAGTTGGCTAGCGCTGCCTCTGCCTGGCCCGGCGCCACCCGTACCTCCGGCTCCTCCTGCCGGTGACAATGGTGGCCGTGGTGGAAGCGGATCGCTCGATCCAACCTTGCTGCTGTGCATCAGGGGCGCGATGCGGAGTTGTCAGGTGGACGGTCTAACTGCGTGCGCATCCACGTCGGGAACTCGCGTCCCAGGAATATCTCCTGAAATCGCGATTTGTCTTCGGCGCTGACCCCGTTCTTGAGCGCGAATCGATAGGTCCACGTGACGAGGGTCTTGTCAGGCGCTGGTTGCGTGCGCGCGAACTCGCCGACGGCATAGGCAACGTCGCGAAACTTCGGGCCGGTGTAGTTCCAGACCAAGTACCTGAATCGTGAGCCCGCATCGTTCGATTCGGTGAAGACCACTTCTTCGACGGCGAAGTTACCGTCGGTCTTGCAGACGAGCCTGCGCGCGCCAACGGTGCCATACGGTCCTTCCGAAAGTCTGAACGTGCCGCTGACGCCGGCCAGATCCTTGGTCGCGTCGATGCGCAACGGCCGGTTCGCGGCCTGCAAGACCGCCGCGAGCGGCTGGTCGATGATCTTCTCTTCGGTAACGCTCACCAGCTCGTCGAGTGGCGCGATGTCGGGACGCACTGGATTAATGAAGCCTGCAGGCGGCTCACAGCCCAATCCGGGAACGCCAAACGCCAGGCAGGCGAGCAGGAGTGCGACGCTTTCGCCATGGTCGAGTTTGCGCATGCGCGTTATCTTGCGCACATTCATCGTCGGCGACTATTCGCATATGAAGCGGAATCGGACTGACTCGCTAGATCCCAGAAAAAAGCCGCGGCAGCGTCGCTCGCACGTGACCGTCGACTCGATTTTCGAGGCGACCATTCAGGTTTTGCTGGCCAACGGACTCGATGCGATCACCACGACCCAGATCGCCGCGCGGGCTGGAGTGGGCGTCGGCTCGCTCTATCAATACTTCCCTAACAAGAGCGCGCTGCTTGCTGCCGTGGTCCAGCGGCACGTGGGTGAGGTTGTCGATTCCACGATTGCGGCGTGCCGGTCATGCCACGGCGATGGAATCCGCGAGATGTGCGCGACGATGATGGCTGCGTTCGTCGACGCCAAGACGCGCAGGCCCGAAGTATCGCGCGCGCTTTACCTGCCGTCGGCGGCCGTCAATGCCGACGCCATCGTGAGAGGAGAGTCGATCCGATGCGCCCAGGCCGTCGAGCAAATGTTGGTCACAGCGCGCGACGCGGAGTTTGCGCAGGTACAGATGGTCAGCCGGATGCTGGTTGGCTCAATCGTCACGCCCACTCGGGCGGTCATTGAAAGCGGCGGTGGTCTTGCCGATTTCCAGAGACTCAAGCTGCATCTCACCGCGCTTGCCGTGGGATACCTGAGGGAGATGTCCACGGCGAAGTGAAGCGGCCGCGCCGCTTCTCATTTTCCGGCCTCGGGGTTCGCGGATTTCGGTCAGCCGACTGGTGGCAATTGGGCTTGCGACGACGCTGGCATCAAGCGGCGCCGCTGTTCGGCATGCACCTGCTCGAGAGTCAGGCGAGTCGCTGCCGCCACCGAGTTCAGAACGGGATGCGCGGCGTCGCGTGGCAGAGTGAGTCCATGCGTTCGCTCCCAGGCGCGAATCCGCGCGTCGGGTGCATTGGCAGTTGCCGAAAGCTCCAGCAGTTCAGTTCGACGAACCTCGTCCGAGTGCGCCTGCTCGAGGGCAATTCGAGCGCGAAAGTCAGAAGACAGTTCACCGGGAATCATGGGCATGTGGTTGTGCAAAGCGGAGCTCCAGAGGGTATGGCGCGACAGTCTGCGCGCTCAGGCGGCGGATTGACACCTGCGCGGTCATGCCCGCAGGCGAGGGGGCGCAGCCAAGGCCGCGGTCAATGATTATCGAAAACCGGGGTGCTCAAGGAGCACTCATCGCCAACGCGAATGTGCGCGCGATTTCAGCATTGAGTGAGGCAACCCATTTGTTGTAGTTGCCATGGATCTTGCGCTTCTTTTCATTCGCGTCGAGTTCCCGGCTCGTGACGTAGAGAATCGAATATTTCGTGCCGCTATACGGGATCGAAACCTCGGCGTAATGCACGCCGCGAACCAGGATGCTCACCGAAAGTTTTCCGGGTTCGGCCAGGCGCGGTATCCATTTGCGGTTCGTGCAAGCTTTGATGATGAGCGCCTGGGCTTCGGCGGGCGTGAAGCTCTCGCCGCTCGCCTTGGTGGTAATGGGCTGATCGACGAAGTCCTGGATCGGGTCCGCAATTGCGTACCGAGGCAATGCGCTGATCAGCAGGAGACCAAACAAGGCAAGGATATTGGAGCCTTTCTTCACGGACGATCTCCCTTGTTAGATGCAGGGTCACGATACAGGCCGAGTGCGACAGCTTGCAATCGACAGTTCACAGCATCGTGATTCGAGGCGCGAATAGATAGCTGCTGGTGTTTTGCCGCCGTTGAAGAAGGTGTGTTCCCGGGTGGTGGCGTTGCGCTGATCCGCGCGCTGAAGGCCCTCGAGAAGCTCGAAGGTGCGAACGAAGACCGGACGGTTGCATTCGCATCCCGGCGTAGCTGATTTTCCGCTGCGTCAGATCGTCGAGAATGCTGGCGAAGACGCGGCCATGGTCCTGAAGACCCTCAAGCCGGGCAAGGGTGCCTGCGGTTACAACGCGCGCAGCGTTGAATACGGCGCGTGATCTTCACGCTGGAGAAGCAACCGGGAACGGGTTCGCGGTAGAGTCGCAACGCCAACATGGATCGCGCCCCAGAGCGCCGACCACAGCTCCAGGAGTACGCATGCCAGACATCTCCCCCACCGCCGCGACACGATAAATCGATGCCTGCTCCCGGATCACGCCTCGGCCGCTTTGAAATTCTGGAACTGCTCGGCGCGGGCGGCATGGGCGAGGTCTATCGCGCGCGCGATTCGCGCCTCGGGCGCGAGGTCGCGCTGAAGCTGCTGCCGGAGCAATTCGTGCGCGATACGCAGCGCTTGGCGCGCTTCGAGCGCGAGACGCAGGTGCTGGCTTCGCTCAACCAGCCGAACATTGCCGCCCTGCACGAGATCGTGGTGCTCGAGGGCAGCCACGCGCTGGTGCTGGAGCTGGTCGAGGGCGAAACCCTGTCGGAGCGCATCGCACGCGGCGCATTGCCGGTGCCCGAGGCACTCGGTATCGCAGCCCAGATCGCCACGGCGCTGGACGCTGCGCACGAGCGCGGCATCGTGCACCGCGACCTCAAGCCGGGCAACGTCAAGCTGCGGCCGGATGGCACCGTGAAGCTGCTGGACTTCGGCATCGCCAAGGTGCTGGACCCGACCTCGACAACGGGCAACCCGGCGGATGTCACCCTGACCGCGGCCGAAGCGCCCGGAGGCGCTGCGCGCATTCTCGGCACGCCCGCCTACATGAGCCCGGAGCAGGCTCGCGGCATGGCCGTCGATAAACGCGGGGATATCTGGTCCTTCGGCTGCGTGCTGTACGAGATGTTGAGCGGCGCGCGCGCCTTCGGCGGTGAAGCACCCTCGGATGTGATCGCGAAAGTCATCGAGCGCGAGCCGGATTTCGCCGCATTGCCGGCAGAACTGCCGGGCAGCATCCAGCGGCTGCTGCAGCGCTGCCTGGAGAAGGACCGACGGCGACGGCTGCGCGACATCGGCGATGCACGTCTCGAGCTGCTCGACGCACTCGACCACCCCGGCGGCGAGCCGACTGCGACCGGACCGTTCACTGCCCGGGCCGCGTCGCGCAATCCTTGGGTACGGCGCCGCGTGCTCGCCGCGTCAGTCACGTTCGCCGTGGCGCTGGCCGTTACTGCTGCATGGTTTGCGCAACGGGGCAACGCTCCAGCTCCCCTGGTCACGCGCTTCGCCATCACCGAGCAGAACTATGCCGGAGGTGGGCTGGCGATTTCCGCCGACGGTACGCGCATTGCCTACCTCGACGACCGCGGATTGGTGGTGCGGTCGCGCGACCGTCTGGAGAGCAAGCTGGTCGCGACCAGCAATATCGTCCAGGGCAACCCGTTCTTCTCACCGGACGGGGAGTGGGTGGGTTTCAGGGGTTGGGAGGCGCTCAGGACGGTTCCGGCCAATGGCGGTCCTGTGGCAACGGTGGCAGACCGGCAATCGGCCGCCGTGGGCGTCTGGGCCGGTGACGACATCTTCTTCGCCGGCTCGACCGGACTTTTCCGCACTTCCGCGCGCGGCGGTGCGCCGCCGGTGGCACTGGCAGCACCTGCCGCGGGTGAACAGATCGTCTCCGTGCAAGCGCTGCCCGCCAGGCGGGCGGTGCTGTTCACGGTCATTCCAACGCGCGGCAATGTGTATGGCATGGCCGCCAGCCTCCCGAGTGCGCGCATCGAGGCGCTGGACCTGGTCACTGGCCGGCGGCAAGTGGTGGTGCGCGGCGGCGGTCGGCCGCGATACACCAGCACGGGACATCTGTTGTACGTGAATGGCGGGACGCTTTACGCGGTTCCCTTCGATATCAGTCAGCTGCGGACGCGGGGCACCGCGGTGCCGGTGATCGTCACCGAAGGGCTGCTGGATTACGACGTCTCGGACGACGGGACGCTGATCTACCAGGCTGCGCTGACGAAAGAAGAACGGCAGCTGGCTTGGGTCGACCGGCGCGGTCACGCCACATCGCTCGGCGCACCTGCCATGAGTTACGCCTATCCGCGCGTCTCGCCCGACGGTAGGCGTGTGGCGATCGACGTGATGGACGCGGCGGATCGCGACATCTGGATGTGGGATATCGGCCGCCGCACGCTCGAACGCTTCACCAAGGATCCCACCGGCAATCCGATCGTCACCTGGAGTCCGGATGGCAGCCATCTTGCCTTCGGCAGTGAACGCAGCGGCGTCTCGAACGTGTATCGCCAGGCATCCGACGGCAGCGGCGAACCCGAACGTCTGCTCGCAAGCGATGCGCTGCAGATGCCGATCAGCTACACACCCGACGGGCGGCTGCTGGTCTCCGTCGACGTGGCGGGCCAGCAGCGCGACATTTACCTCATGACGCTCGACGGCCAGCGCAAGAGCGAGCCGCTGATCCACGGCCCGGCCAATGAATTGTGGGCGGAAGTCTCGCCCGACGAGCGCTGGGTCGCGTACGACTCGGACGAGTCCGGCCAGTTCGAGGTGTATGTGCGGCCCTACCCGAATGCGTATCAAGGCAGTCGCTGGCAGGTTTCCGCCGCGGGTGGGCGCCAGCCGGTCTGGTCGCGCGATGGCCGCGAGCTGTTCTATCGCAATTTCAGCGGCGCGCTGATGTCCGTTCCCGTGGCCGCCGGTCCGGGCTTTGCGCCCGGCCGTCCGGTCCGGCTGTTCGAAGGCACCGGTTACACCGGTGCGGGCTCGCAAGGCAGTGGCCGGACCTACGATGTTTCGCCGGACGGCAGCCGTTTCCTGATGGTCCAGACCGGGGAGCAGTTCAGCACGCCGCTCGTGGCCGTGCTGAACTGGTTCGAGGAACTCAAACGGCTCGCCCCCGTTCGCTAGTCAGGCGGTAGTTAGTCGGCGCCCGTTAGAAAGGCGCTCCCTTCTGGCTGAGATACACCTGTCCATCTGCGCCGTAATACAGGCGCTGCTGATCCCAGGAGAGCGAAGGCCTGGTTTCGGCCGATCCGGCCGTAGAGAAGTGGAACACCGCGCTGAGGTTGCGCGGCGTGGACCACGTGCCCGTGGTCGTCGCGCGCGTGGACATGAAGATGTCCATGTTGCCGTCGCGGTTGGAGGCGAACACGATGATCAGGCCGTCGCGGCTGACATTCGGCTGCTGGTCCTCGAAGGTCGTGTTCAGCTCGGTGACCGGCACGCCGGGACCGTAGGTGCCGTCGGGCCGCAGCTCGCTGACGAAGATATCCTGGCTGCCGGTGGCAGCCACACCATCGTGATTGTTCGAAAAGTAGAGGAGGCTGCCTTCAGGGGTGCCGAGCAGCGACGGGCTGAATTTCGTGCCCACGGTGTTCGGACCGTCGGGATAACAGGCCAGGCGAAGCGGATCGCCGTGGCCCTGCATCTGCAGTGCACTGCCGTCGCCAGCGACCTGCACGGTGTAACGCGTCACGAAGATGTCCGATCCGGTGAGGCCAGGCATCGCTCCGGGTGCGCCGCACTTGTCCGCCCCGTCCCGCGTGGACACGAACATCAGCCAGTCGTCCTTGCCAGGCATCGGGCAGAAGTCGTTGGCTCCATCAACGCTGACCGGCGCTCCGAGCTTGGTCCTGAGGTCGTAGGTGTTGGTCAATGCGTTGCGCCGCAAGGCCCAGATGTCCAGACCATTCGTGTCGGCGGGGCCCGCTGCGGTGTACAGCAGCTTGCCGTCGCGCGTTTCGATGGGGCAACCGCCCGGAGCCACGGCGACGGGCGAACTCCATTCCGGCGGCGGGGGCGGGGGCGGCGGTACCACCACCGGGGGCGCTGCAGAATCATTGTCGTGCCCACAGCCGGCCAGCAGACCAGTCGTTACCATCGCCACCAGGCCAATCCGGAAAATCCTGTTCATGCTTGCCTCACCGTGGAAATGTTTGAGCGGGGGTGTTGCGGCCGATACTTGCACCCGGCGTAAGATCAGTCGGGGCGAAACCCGGGCCGAAACAGGACTGAATCGGGGCGAGGCATGATGCGTTTCGGCAAGTTCGAGTTTGATCCGGTGACACGGCGGGTCAGGCGCGAAGGCATGGACATCCACCTGACGCCCAAGGCCTTCGAGCTGCTGGCCGCGCTGCTCGATGGGGCGCCGCGAGTGGTATCAAAACGCGAACTGCACGCGCGGCTGTGGCCAAGTGGTGTGGTGGCGGACGCGACGCTGGTTGCGCTGATCAAGCAGCTGCGCGCGGCGCTCGACGACCGTGACCGTACTGCGCCGCTGATCCGCACCGTACACCGCGTGGGCTATGCGCTGGAGATGCCGCTGGCGCAGCGCGAGCCGGCGCTGCCGTCCGTGGCCGCCCGCTGGCTCACTCTTGGACAGCGACGGCTGTCACTAGCTACCGGCGAGAACATCGTCGGCCGCGACGAGGCCGCGAGCGTACGTCTCGACGACCCGATGGTGTCGCGCCGGCACGCACGCATCCTGGTGAGCGGTTCGGGCGCACTCGTCGAGGACCTCGGCAGCAAGAACGGCACGTTCGTCGATGGCCAGCAGATCTCCGCCGGTCCGAGGCCGCTGCGTAACGGCGTCCAGCTGGCCTTTGGCACCGTGCGCGTCGTTTACGGTGAATCGGGCAACGGCATGCCCACGCTCACCCAGGCCGGACCGGCTGATCCGTAGAAGTAGATAGTCTTCCCGACGGTTCAGTCTTCGTTGCGAATCTGGTTATCGCCCAGCGCTGTGGGGGTTTGATGTTGGCGTCTTTCCTGATCATGGCCGTGGCTCAGTCCGCGGCATTCCAGCAGGCAGAAGCGTTCGCACCTGCGGAAGAGCCGGCGTTGCCCGAGATCGTGGTCGTCGGCAGGATCCCGCGCTGCCGGCCCGCGCCAGGCGATCCGCTCGACAGCGTCGATCTGGTAGCGGCCGCGGCTCAGTCGCGGCAGCAGGTCATCAAGCGCGACCCGGCGACGGGTGCCATGGGCGTTTTTTCCCGATGACGATCCGGTGACGGGACCGGGCGTCTGGCAGCGGGCGGGCGTGCGTATGGACCAATACGTGTTTCGCGTTCCGCTGGACGGCAAGCCGCTCTGCATCGGCGCGCGAAGCAAGAAGTCACCCGGATGGGGCCAGTTACGGCAGGTGGTCGATGCGACGCCGTATCACGGGAAAACCGTGCGTGTGACGATGTGGGCCGCATCTCGCGAAGCGGGCCGCGTCTGGTTCTGGGTTGCCAGCGGTCGCGAAGCAAAGGAAGGCAAGCTGCCCAAGGTATCGCGCCAGGCCGACATGGCGGCAGAGAGCGGCAGCTTCGAGTTTCGCGGTTCACGCCGCTGGACGCCCGTCAGCCTGACGATGGGCCCCGTGCGATGCGACCAGGAGAAATTGAGCTTCGGATTTCTCCTCGACGGCCCCGGTGACCTGTGGATCTATCAGCCCGAGTTGCAGGTGATTGGCGAGCTCACCGAGCGCGAGGCGGAACGCGAATGCCGCTCGCTCGGGAATCGCTGATCTTCCTCATGAATCCCGGCAACCCGGGTGACTCCAAACGGTCGGCATTCGCATCCCTACGCGCTAGATAGAAGAGCCGCTGCCGCACGCTGTCGGTAAGGGCTCCGCGTCTGCCAGTGCAGAACTATCGCGTTGCATCAATCGCTTCTCGGCGGGTTTTCGCTCTGGAAGTGAGAGAACTACGCGGGTCGCGACACATAGATAGATAGACGAGGGGTCTCGAAGAACAACTAACGACCCTGTGGCTGCCCCTTATTCGGGCGTGACTCGACTTGGTGCGGAGAAACGCCACCGAATCTCGAGGGCCGCCGAGAAACGGCCAAGTCGGCGGCGATTCAATTGAGGTCATGCAGGTGGAACTTCTCTATCTACCGCGCCAGCCAGGTCGCCACGCAAACAGAAGAACCGACACCGCCGTTGGTCAGCAGCACCTTCCGTCACAATCTCAAGGAGTTACACAATGAAACAGTTAGATAGAGAGATCGTAGAGGAAAAAGTCCGATCGAAACCGAGCCGCCGCTTCTCGCGTTATCCCGTTCTGCCGCCGGATCTCGACCTCGGACCGTTGAATCCCTTGCCGGGCAAGTGGGTGAGCGGCGAGACGGGGTGGAACATGATCGCGCTGCCATTCGCGAACCCGGCGGGGCCGCCGTTTCGGCTGCTGCTCAACCAGTACAAGGAGACGCTGCGGTTCACCTTCGTGGACGAAAAGGTGCCGAACCGCGGCATCACCAGCCCTCCGAGGCAGGTAAAGGACCAGTTCGTCGTGACGCTCGACTATGAGCAGAGCATCGAGCAGGTGCAGGCGGTGGATGAGCCGGTCAGCGGGCTGGCGGGTGCACCAAAAATAGCCATTCATCACGAGCCGGGGCTGTTTCTCTACCTCACCAACCAGGTGGATGACGACATCGACGTGGGACGCCTCGCGAGCATCCCGCATGGCAACTCCGTGCTCGCGCTCGGGACTTCCGACATCATCGAAAACCCGGACACCGCCACACTCATCAAACACGTCAGCGGGCTGCCGATCGGAGTCGGGCCGGATGCGGATCTCAATGCTAGTCCCTGGCTGGCTCCGTATAAAAAATTCAGCAGGGCGCTCGGTACGCCGTTCAAGGGGAATGTGACGTTTCCCGGTTTCCCGGGTTTCGATCCCGTGAGGCCAAGCGAATTGCTTCAGCTCGCCTTGCAGGGGCTGAAGGTCAAGCGGACGACCGTGCTTGCCCTCGACAGCAGCGTGCAGAGTGGCGGCGTCAGGAACATCCCGTTCGTGGAACGTCAGGCCGATGCGGAGAAGGTGACCTCGACATTCTGGATACACGAGCTCGAGGAGCCCGAGCCCGACGGCAACCGGTTTGTCCTGCAATACCTCCAGGATGTGAGTCTCGACTTCCTGCCTCGACTCGACCAACCGCCGGGTCTCATCCGTTGGCCGCACATCAGCATCAATACTCTCAGGAAGGAACCGCCGCGAGATTGGGCAAAACCGGATATTGGAGGTCGAAAGGATTAGCCGAGTCTGGTAGTAGATAGAAGACCCCCGGTGGAATGCCGCCGGGGGTTCGCCTCAACCTCGAGCCAAGGAACGCGCCTACTTTTCCTCGCCGTAGAGGTTGAGTTCCTTGATCACCCACGCCTGCCAACTTTCCTTTTCCGTGATGGCGATGCGCAGGTGCCGGGTTTCAATCGGCGCGGCGAAGTTGAGGCGCGCGTGGGGCTCACCCACCACTTTCCGGTCGACCATCGTCCACGATTTGCCGTCGTCGGACACTTCGACGCTGTAGAACGGCGCCCAGCCGAGGTCTTTGCCCTTTTCGGACAACTCCCCGCGGGAATCGATGTCGATGCCGACGATCTTGCTGCGGGCTGGCAGCTCGACCGTGAGCCATTCCAGGGGAAATGGTTTGACATCCTGGGTGAAGTATCCGGTTTTCGGATCGCCATCGAGCATGGCTTCGGGCGGGGAGTTGTCGCGCGCCGCCATGTTGGCGGTGAGTTTCCACTCGGAACGCCGCTTGAAGCGTTCGCGCGGCACACCGAGCGCGGGGAATTGGCCGGTGAGCTCTTCGAGCGTCCAGTAGTTAGTATGTCCGGCATCGGCGGCGCGCCGGGCGGCGATGGCTTCAGCCTCCACCGCGGGCGCCCGGTTGCCGAAGCTGTTGCGGATGTAGGTGAGCACGCCGGCCAGCTCCGCGTCGGAGTAGGAATTCATCGGCACCATGGGCGCACCGTAGTCGACGCCATCCACAGCGCCCTGCAGGCCGTGGAGAAGTATGGCAATGGTGGCGCGTTCGTCGCCCAGCACGCGCCGCGAGTCGGCCAGCGACGGCGCGATGGTGCGGCCTCCGTCGGGCATGGGCGCGCCGTGGCCATCAGTTCCGTGACAGGCGAAACAGACCGAGTTGAAAAGCGTACGGCCCGCGCGATAGGACTTGAGTCCGTTCACCCCTAGCAGGCGGATGAGCTGCGGGTCTTCATTGTTGGCTTCGTCCCAGAGCTGCTCGTTGATGGCGTAAACTCCGACGGATGCGGACGTTGCGGCGGTTGCCCTAATAACCTTCTGGGCGTCCGGCAACCCAGCGCGACGCACCGAAAGCATGTCCTGGATGACGACGCGCGGATCGGCGTCCCGCAGCGCGCCACGCATGGCGACTACGAGTGGCGCCTTGGCTGCGGATTTGGCATTGACGCGTAGCTCCGCCAGTCGAAGACCCGCGATCCGCACCTGCGGATCCGTGGCCTTCAACGCGCGCAGGATGAGTTTGTCATTGAGCGCGCCAAGACCGTCGAGTGTCCACAACGCGTGCAGGCGTGGGCGGGAATCAGCGGAATCGCTGCTGGCGAGCTTCTCGAGAGCAGGCACAACCGAGAGATCGCGGCGCAGGACGAGGAGTTTCTGCGCGGTGTCGCGCCACCAGCCGTTGGGATGGGACAGGTGCTGCACCCACTGGGCAGGCGTTTCATCGAGCATGCGCGGCTGCGGACCGGGCTCGAAACTCTCGTGACGCAGGCGATAGACGCGGCCGCGGCCGATCTCCTTCTGCAGTTCGTGCGCCTCGATCTGTTCGCGCAGATACGTGCCTTTGCGCGTCCAGTTGGCCTGCTGGATGATGCCGCGATACATGTCGACTAGATAGAGCGTGCCGTCGGGCGCGGTGACCATGTTGACGGGACGGAACAGCGGATCCGTCGCGCGGATGAATTCGCTGTGTTCGTCTTCGTAGGCGTTCGTAAGGCGGGTGACGCCATCCTCGACTTTGATCAGCGTGCGGCGGACCAGACGGCCGACGGGCTCGGCGAACAACAGATTTCCGCGCAAGTCGGCCGGCAGACGATCGCCGCGGAAGATGTCCTGGCCGCAGGTGGCGGTGAAATGGTTGAGGGTGTCGTCGGGCCGCAGCTGGCCGGGGCCGCCCTGCGTGTCGGGCATGCGGGCGATCGGCCAGACGACTTTGTACTGGCCGATGTGCTCATCCGGCGCTGTGAACTGGCCGTAGATGATGTGCTGCTGGAAATGCACCGGGCCGGTTTCGTTGCCGGCGTTGACGAACCAGACCTTGCCCCAGTCGTCCTGCGTGAGCCCCCACTGGCCGCCGTTGACCGGGATTTCTTCCTTGATCGCCTTGCCGTCGGCGCCGAAGCGCAGGCGGTAGTCGTAGTAGGTGGAGTAGAGACCGTTGTCCATGGCCCACACGAGACCGTTGGGCTGGTGTTCCATGTTGCCGCCGCGCGGACCGCCCTTGAACCACAGGGTCTTCTCGTCCGCTACGCCGTCACCATCGCTGTCCCGGTATATGTAGAGGTCATCGGTGTTCGTCTCGCCGATGATGATGCGGTCATCGAGGGGAAGCATGATGCGGGGGAGGAGTAGTTTGTCGGCAAACACAGTGTGCCGGTCATAGACGCCGTCGCCGTCGGTATCCTCGTGGCGCGAAACGCGGCTGAACGGCTCCTGCTCGCCGGTGCCGTCGGCGTCCATCATGTAGGTGCGCATCTCGGCGACGTACATCCGGCCGTTGCCATCGAAGGCGACCATCACCGGCTCGGCGATCTGCGGCTCGGTCAGCACCGGCTCGAGCCGGTAGCCTTTCGGCATCTGCATCGTGGCGATGGAGGCTTCGGGCGACAAGGCCTTGGGAGGTGGGGGCGACGGAGCCTCAGCAGTTTCGGCCGAGGCCTGGGCCAATTCAGTGGGCGTCGAACATGACCCCAACAGGAAACCCAGCGCAATGGCCGGAAGGAGACGGAAGGATCTCTCGGAGTGGTTCATCACGGGTAACCATGTTGAGTTTTCGGCGACGGGGATCATCCCACGGAGTGGGTCCGCGCGCTCAGAACGCGGGCACGGGCGGGTACGGGGACTACGGGACGGTGTCGCATTCTGGCCCGCGTCGGATCAGTGAACTAAGCTGCGCCGACCGCCCGGCTGTCAGAGATCCTCGCCGTGCGGCAGAACAAGAACTTCCAGACGAAGCAAGGGAGAAACCATGTCTAACAATCCATATTTGCCACCGCGAGCCGCCGTCAACGACGTGGAAGGCGTGCAGGAATATCAAGAGATTCGCATGTGGTCGGCCAGTGGCCGCATCGGCAGGTTGCGCTATCTCGCGTACGCCACCGGCGCATCGCTGCTGGCCGGCGTCGTCGCAGGAGTCATGAGCGGAGTTCTGGGCCAGTCCGTGGGTATGGGCGTGACCTTGCTGGTTTATCTCGTGGCGGTCGTGTTCAGCGTGCTCATCGCCATACAGCGCAGTCACGACATGGAATGGAACGGCTGGACGGTCCTGCTCACGCTTATTCCGTTCGTCGCCCTGATATGGGTGTTCAAGCGCGGATCCGGGGGAACGAATCGCTACGGAGCACCGCCGCCGCCCAATACCCTCATTGTGAAAATCCTGGGGCTCTTGCTGCCGGTTGTTTTTTTCATCGGCATCGTGGCGGCGATTGCCATCCCGGCGTACGCGGACTACACGAGACGCGCTGCGGGTGGTTAGGGATCCGTCCAGTCCAGGTCCTGACACCGGCTGGTAGATAGGAGACTCCCGGCGGGAACTGCCGGGGGTTTTCGTCCGGGGCATCCTCGAGCAGCGCAGTCACTTCAGGCTGCGGGCAGCCCCAGCAGCGCACGAGCTTCCGCGGGTGACGCGACGGTGCGCCCGTATTCCTTCGTCAATGCCGCAACGCGTGCTACGAGTTCGGCGTTGCTGGCCGCGAGCCGGTGCTCATCGAAGCGCAGGTTGTCCTCCAGCCCCGTCCGCGCGTGGCCGCCGAGCTCGAGCGCCCAGCGGTTCAGGACCAGTTGATTCTTGCCCATGCCCGCGGCCGTCCACGTTGCTCCGGGCAGCACCGCCTCGAGCTCCTTGACGAGGAACTCGAGCAACTCCCGCCGCGCCGGCAGCGCGTTCTTCAATCCGAGCACGAACTGGACGTGTGCCGGGGCTTTCAACAAGCCACGCTTCACGAGCTCCGCCGCGTTGTAGAGCATCGCTACGTCGAACACCTCGACCTCGGCCTTGATGCCGCGGCCGATCATGTCGCGCGCGAGGTCCTCGACGAAATCCGGCGGATTCTCATAGATGGACGTCGGAAAATTCACCGAGCCGGTCGCGAGCGACGCCATGTCGGGCTTGAGGTAAAGCATCGACCCGCGCTCCGCAAGCCCGCGGCCACGTCCACCCGTGGAGAACTGCACGATCATGCCGGGGCAATGCTTCTTGACGCCCTCCTGAACGCGGGCGAAGCGCTCGGGATCGGACGACGGCCGTCCTTCGTCGTCCCGCACGTGGATGTGCACGAGTGCCGCGCCGGCCTCGAAGGCTTCGTGCGTCGAGGCAATTTGCTCCTCGGGCGTGATCGGGACGGCCGGGTTGTTAGCCTTCTGTGGCAGGGAACCGGTTATCGCGACGCTGATGACGGCTGGGCGTGTCACGTGTCGATCATCCCCCAATTTCCGGGCGGGCTACAATCCTGCATGGTTTCCGAACGCGACACCGTCCTGCACAGCTGGTGCAAACAGGCCGACTGGGCCGCTCCGACTATTGTGGGCGGCGCGGGCGCGCGGATTCACACCGCCGACGGCCGTTCCATCCTCGACATGAGCAGCCTCGCCGAGTGCTGCAATCTCGGCCATCAGCATCCGAAGGTCGTCGCCGCGATCCGCGAGCAGGCGCAGAAGCTGTGCTTCGTCACGAGCGCCTGGGGTGCGGAGCCGCGCGCGCAGCTCGCGGAGATGCTGCTCGAGAAATCGGGCTTCACCGGCGGCCGTGTGTTCTTCACGCTCGGCGGCGCCGACGCGAACGAAAACGCGGTGAAGTTCGCGCGGCAGGCGTCGGGCAAGCCGCGCGGCCGCATCATTGCGCGCGACCGGTCCTATCACGGCGCGAGCTACGCAACGATGGCCATGTCCGGTGACAGCCGCACGCGGCACCAGGTCGACCCGCAAGCGTTCGGCGTCCTGCATGCGCCCCCTCCCTACGCCTACCGCTGCCCGTTCGGCAGCTCGACCGACGACGAATGCGGCAGCCGCAGCGCCGCGCGCATTGGCGAGCTGATCGATGAACGACAGGACGTGACCGCCGTCATCATGGAGCCGAACGCCGGAACGAACGGCATCGTCGCGCCAGCTAACTACTGGCCGGCGCTGCGAGCCGTGACGCGCAGCCGCAACGTCTACCTGATAGCCGACGAGGTCATGAGCGGGTTCGGCCGCTGCGGCGAGTGGTTCGCGTGGCAGCGCTACGGCGAGGAGGGGCGGCCGGATCTGATGACGCTCGCGAAGGGGCTGACGGGTGCGCACCTGCCGCTCGGCGCGGTGGTGCTTTCGTCGGAGCTGTCCCAGCGGCTCGAGCACGAGATGCTGTACACCGGACTGACTTATTGCGGGCACCCACTTTCGTGCGCGGCCGGTGTCGCGGCCGTCGAAGCTTACGGCGACGAGCGCCTGATCGAGCGATCGCGTTCGCTCGGCGCGTCGATGATCGGCCGGTTAAGAGCCTTGCAGGCGAAGCATTCCGTCATCGGCGATGTGCGCGGCGGCGACGGCCTGTTCGCAGTGATCGAACTCGTGCGTAACCGTCAGACGCGCGAATCCCCGGCGGCGTGGCCGGAATCACCGCCCGCCCTGAAACACCTGGTGCGCGACGCGTTGCACCGCGACGTGTCGTTCGCCATCCGCGGCAATCTGATCCTGCTCGCGCCCCCGCTGGTCATCGGCGAAACCGAACTCGGCGATGCGCTGACCCTGCTCGACGAATTGCTGGCCGCGGTGCACTTCTGAACTGTTTGGTGGGTAAACGTCGACGAGCGGCCTGTTCTTGAGCGAGAATCCGTCGCGCAATCAACCGCAACCGGCGTCCAGCGATACATAAAAAACGCGGATACCGGCGTCCGCCTTCCGCACGGGATCCAGCAGCAATCGTGCCCGACAAGAATTACGACGCCATCGTCGTTGGCGCCGGCCACAACGGCCTGACCAACGCCACCTACCTCGCCCGCTCCGGGCTCAAGGTGCTGCTGCTCGAGAAAAATCCGTGGATCGGCGGCGCGGCGGTGAGCCGGGAAATCGAGAAAGGCTGGACCTACTCGAACTGCTCCTACGTCTGCAGCCTGCTGCGCCCCGAGATCTTCCGCGACCTGGAACTGGCGCGGCACGGCCTGCAAGTGGTGCCGTACGGCGGCGGCGTCACCATCACCTCCAAGGGCGACATCCTCGGCAGCTACGCCGACCATGAGCTGAAGCGCCGCGAATTCGCGCGCCACAATGCGCATGACGGCGACGCGTACGACCGCTACTCGACCGAGGTGATGCGCCAGTGCAAGTTCATCCGGCCGCTGCTGCTGCGCACGCCGCCGGACCCGACTTCACTGCGGCCGCGCGACATCCGCGAAATGATCTTCCTCTCGAAGGAGTTCAAGAAGCTCGGCGAGCAGGTGATCTACGACACCATCCGCTTCTATTCGATGAGCATCGCGGACTACCTGGCGGAGTTCTTCGATTCCGATCTCATCAAGGCTTCCCTGTCGGGCAGCGGCATCATCGGCACGGCGCTGGGACCCTATTCGCCGGGCACCGCCTACGTGCTGCTGCATCACTACATGGGCGACGTGGACGGATCGATCGGCTCGTGGGGCTTTGCGCGCGGCGGCATGGGCGCGGTGTCGAAGGCGCTGGGCAATGCGTTCAAGTCCTTCGGCGGCGAGATCGTCACCGATGCGGACGTCAAACAAGTGTTGGTCAGCGGCAATCGCGTCACCGGCGTGGTCTGCGCGAACGGCAACGAGTACTACGCGAAAACCGTGGTGTCGAATCTCGATCCCAAACGCACCTTCACGAAACTCTTCGATCCAAAGGATCTGAAGCCCGAATTCGTCAAGCGCGCGCAGAACTTCAAGATCCGCGGTTCGTCGGGCAAGTTGAATATCGCGCTCGACGGTCTGCCGGAATTCCCGGCGCTGGGTAGGGACAATCCGCTGCGCTTCGGCGACATGCACTTCCTCGAATCGCTGTCGCAGGTCGAACGCGCCTACGACGACTGGAAGAACGGCACCTGGTCGAAGGAGCCCTATCTAGATCTGCTGATTCCGTCGATGACCGACCCGACGATGGCGCCCGCTGGCAAACACTGGATGAGCGTGTTCGTGCAGTACGTGCCGGCGAAGATCCACGGCCGCGACTGGACCGACGAGGATCGCAATGCGTGGAAGAACACGGTGCTCGACATGATCGGGCGCTACAGCCCCAACTTCAAATCGCTGATCCGTCACGTCGAAGTGCGCACTCCGGACATCATCGAGAACGAGGTGGGATTGACCGAGGGCAACATCTTCCAGGGCGATCTCTCACTCGATCAGATGTTGTTCAACCGGCCGTTTCCCGGCTTCGCGCAGTATCGCGGTCCGACCAAGGGCTTCTACATGTGCGGCTCGGGTACACATCCCGGTGGCGGCGTGATGGCGGCGCCGGGCGCGAACGCGGCACGCGAAATCCTGCACGACCTGCGGCGCCCGAACCTGGTTCCCGAGGGCTGGCGCGATGACTGAGGCCGGCAACGTCATCATCATCGGCGCCGGCCACAATGGCCTGGCCTGCGCGGCCTATCTGGCCAAGGCGGGCAAACGCGTCACGGTGCTCGAAGCCGCGGCACAGGTCGGCGGCGCGGCGGTGACGCGCGAGTTCGCACCGGGCTTCAAGGTTTCCGCCTGCGCGCATCTGTCCTATCTACTTGACGCACGCATTGCGAACGAGCTCGACCTCGCGCGCCACGGCCTCGCGTCTGCGCGCGAGAATCTCAAGACCGTTGCGTTGCAGCGTGCGGACGAGCATCTGATATTGAACGGCGGCAGCGTCGAGGCCGGCCGCGTGAGCGAAGCGGATCGCGCCGCGCTGGCCACGCATCACGCCACGATGCTCAAGTTCGCGCGCGTGCTCGGCAAACAGCACAACCGCATTCCGCCCCGGCTGCTGGGTGGCGGACGTTCCGATTTCATCGGTGCGGCGCTGCTCGGCCTCGACATCCGCCGTCTCGGCCGGGACGACATGCGCGAGTTCATGCGCATCGCGGGCATCAACATCTTCGACGTCGTCGAAGAGTCCTTCGAGTCGCCGGCGCTGAAGGCCGCGCTGGCTTTCGATGCGGTGCTCGGTACCAACCTTTCGCCGCGCGCCAACAACTCCGTGCTCGCGCTGCTGCACCGGCTCTCGGGGCTCGCCAGCGGAACCACGGGTGGCGTGTCCTTGCCGGCCGGCGGCATGGGCGCGGTGAGCGAGGCGTTCGCCAAGGCGGCCACGGCCGCGGGCGCGACCATTCGTCTATCTACACCGGTCAAGAACATCACGCTCAATGGCGACCGCGTCTCGGGCGTCCTGCTCGCCAGCGGTGAAACGCTGTCGGCCGATGTGGTCGTGAGCAACGCGGATCCGAAGCGTACGCTGTTCGAACTACTCGGCGCGCGACATCTGGAAACCGGCTTCGTGCATCGCGTGCGGCATTTCCGCAGCAAGGGCATGGCGGCCAAGCTCCATCTCGCGCTCGATGCCGTGCCCGAATTCTCGCGGCTGCCGGCCGCATTGGCGGGCGAGCGTCTGATCGTCGCGCCCGATCTCGTTTATCTCGAGCATGCGTTCGACGCCGCGAAGTACGGCGACAACTCGCCGCACCCGGCGCTCGAGATCAGCATTCCCACCGTGCACGACCGCTCGCTCGCGCCCGCGGGCAAACACGTTCTTTCGGCGGTGGTTCAATACGCGCCGTACGACGCGGCCGCGAGCACGGATGCAGCGCGCGCGCAGTTGCTGGAGAACACCCTCAGCGTGCTCGAGTCCTATGCCCCGGGAATCCGCGGCAAGGTGGTCGCATCGCAGCTGCTGCTGCCGGCCGACCTCGAACGCGAATTCCGTCTGACCGGCGGGCACTGGCACCACGGCGAGCTCGCGCTCGATCAATTCCTCATGCTGCGGCCGGTGCCCGGCGCTGCGCAGTACGCGATGCCGGTGACGGGCCTGTACCTGTGCGGCGCGGGAGCGCATCCGGGTGGCGGAGTCATGGGCTGCGCGGGCAAGAACGCGGCGCAGGCCGTGATCAAGGCGGGCCGCAAATGAATGACCGCATGAATCAGAAGGAACACTTCCGGGCTGCGGTGTACCCGACGCCGTTCCACGAGCGCACTTCCGCGCTGAACACGCTCAACGTGTGGCACCGCTGGAAGGACTACACGGTTTCGGATGCCTACTACAACGTGGCGCTCGAATACGCCGCGATCCGCAATGCCTGCGCGGTGTTCGACATCACGCCGATGACCAAGCACCGCATCACCGGCCCCGATGCGCTGGCCTTCCTCGATCGTCTCATGACGCGCGACGTGTCGAAGATCAAGCCGGGCAGGGTCGGCTACACCGTCTGGTGCGACGACAACGGCCGCGTGATCGATGACGGCACCATCTTCCATCTGAAGCCCGGCGATTACCGGCTCTGCTCGCAGGAGCGCCAGCTCGAGTGGTTAGACCGATCGGCGTTCGGGTTCGACGTGAAGCTCGTCGAGGAAACGCATGACGTTGCCTGCCTCGCCTTCCAGGGGCCGACCAGTTGCGCCGTGCTGAAGGCCATTGGCTGCGCAGGCGTGGAGAATCTCAAACCCTTCGACATCGGCTATTGGCCGTTCCATGGCGGCGAGTTGATGGTGTCGCGCACCGGTTTCACCGGCGACCTGGGCTATGAACTGTGGATCGACAATTCGCGTGCGGTGCCGCTGTGGGACGCGCTGTTCGACAAGGGCGCCATTCACGGGATCCGCCCCATGGGCACGCATGCACTGGAGATCGCGCGCATCGAGGCCGGATTCATCCAGGCGCACGTGGATTTCCTGCCCGCCGACCAGGCCATCCACCTGGATCGCTCACGCTCGCCGTTCGAGCTCGACCTCGGGCGCCTGGTGGATTTCAAGAAGCCCAACTTCAACGGCCGCCGGGCCTTGCTCGAGGAACAGCAGCGCGGTTCGCGCTACAGATTCGTCCGCCTCGAGATCGCCGGCAACAAGGTGGCGCGCGCCGCCTACATCTACAACAAAGAGCGCAAGGGCGAGGTCATCGGCACGGTGACAACCGCTGCGTGGTCGCCCTCCGCAAAAACCAATATCGCGCTGGCTTCACTGCACATGCCCTGGGGCCGACCGGGAGATGAACTGTGGGCCGACATCTACTACCAGCGCGAGCTGCAGTGGTTTCGTGTCAACGTTCCCTGCAAGGTGATCGAAGGCGCGTTCTTCGATCCCCCGCGTCGTCGCGCCACGCCGGCCGCGGATTTCTGATCACGCTACGCGGGCCTGCCCGAACAAGGGCCGCGCAGGACAGGGCCTCCTGACAAAAACGAATGTCGTCCGTCTCTCCTGGCGAAGACCAAAAAAGGGAGAGCGGGAATGACCAACAGCCAGAAATTTGCGGCGTCGCTGCGGGCGCTGGCAGCCACCATCGGACTACTCGGCGCCTGCCTACCGGCCTTTGCGGCCGAGGCCCCCGACGTGATTGGCGTCCGGGCGGGGATGTCGCTGGACGAGGCGATCGGCGTCGTCAAGCGCCATGACCCCAAGCTCGATGTCTACCCGCGCGTGGGATCTTCTGCCTTGTTGCCGGGCGTCGTGTTCTCAGACGGCGTGAACATGCGCAATTTCAATCAAAGCGAAAACATCGATCTGATGGCCGCGATGGAGCCCAATGCCAAGATCGTCTGGGGCATCCGACGCGGTGTGGTTTATGCGGAGGAAGGCCGGCCGACCGTGACGAACATCATCGCGGCGCTGCGTCAGAAGTACGGCAAGGAAGACGGCTCGTTGCAGCAGCCCGCGAGCGTCCAGGCGGCGGGCGTCGAACTACTCGACGCTTACTGGCTGTTCGATGATGCAGGCAAGCGGGTATCTCCCACCGCGGCACGCGAATACGCGCAACTCTGCCGCCAGGCTCACCTGCCCGGACAGGATCCGCTGGCGCTGGTGTCCGCGGGCCGCGCTTCTTTACTGGTTCCGGGCGGGTTCCACTGCGATCGCTGGACCTTCATTCAAGCCCAGTGGCAACCGACGCCTGCAGGTGCCGGCATGACGCCGGGCCTTGCCTTCAACATGTCGATCACGCTCGCAAACGGCGCGCTGCACGGCAAGACTTATGCGGCCAGCGTCGCCATGGTCGAGAACGCCGCGCGCGATCGGCAGAACAAGGAAAAACGCGCCGCGGAAGCGGTGAGGCCGGTGCTCTGAAGGCTCGGCTGCCGGGTCACGCGGCCGGCAGCCGGCCTCTTTGCCGTGATCGAGCTCGTACGTGATCGCGGCACGCGCGAACGAGAGCTCGGCGATGCGTTGAGCCTGCTCGACGAGCTGCTGGCCGAAGTACAATTCCGACCCGACCTGCGCGGGGCCCGGAGTTTCATGGCGTACAAGCTCACGTATTCGACGATGTTCGATCCGCCGCCGGAAATGCACACGCGTTTCGATGCGGCCTCGAGCGAAGTGCGCGGCGGCCTTGGTGGCAAGCACTCGTTGCACATCGCTGGCAAGGACGTCGAGACGGGCGCCTTCAAAGAGAAGCGCAGTCCGATCGATCGCGACTGGTTGTTAGGCTCGTTCGCCCAAGCGAGCAGTGAACACGTCGATCGCGCGATGCAAGCCGCAAGCGATGCGTTCCCGCGGTGGCGTGCAACACCACCGCAGGAAAGAATCCGCCTGTTGCGCCGGGTCGCGCAGCTCATCGAGGAGCGCGTCTATCACATCGCCGCCGCCGTGACGCTCGAGGTCGGCAAGAACCGCATGGAGGCGCTCGGCGAAGTGCAGGAGACGGCGGACTTCTTCAACGTCTACTGCGACAGCTTCGAGCAGCAGAATGGGTTCGATCACGTGCTGCCGGACGATCCGCTGCCGAACGTCGTGTCGCGCAATCGCAGCGTGATGAAACCGTACGGCGTGTGGGTCGTCATCAATCCGTTCAATTTTCCATTTGCGCTCGCTGGCGGGCCCGTGGCCGCGGCGCTCGTCACCGGCAACACGGTCGTGCTCAAGGGCGCGAGCGAAACGCCGTGGTCCGGCCGGCTGCTGGCGGATTGCCTGCGCGATGCCGGTCTGCCGGATGGAGTCTTCAACTACCTGATGGGACCGGGCGCTGCGATCGGCGATGCGCTCGTGGCGCATCCGCAAACCGCCGGCATCACGTTCACCGGCTCGTACGACACGGGCATGGGCATCGTGCGCAAGCTCGCCGCCGGCCGCTATCCGAAACCTTGTATCGCCGAGATGGGCGGCAAGAACGCCTGCGTCGTCACCGCAAAGGCGGACCTCGATTCGGCTGCCGCAGGCATCGTGCGCAGCGCGTTCGGCCTCTCCGGGCAGAAATGCTCGGCGCTGTCACGTCTGTATATAGAAGAGTCGGTCGCGGACGCGCTGGTCCAGAAACTCGTGCAGCGAATGCAGGCGATCGGTGTGGGCGATCCGACGCGCAAGGAGAACTGGCTGGGTCCGGTAGTCAGCGAGAACGCGCACCGCAAATTCAGCGGCTACGTCGATCGATTGCGCACGGGCGGCGCCAAGATGCTGTTCGGCGGCGAGGTGCTCTCGAGCGGCGATCTGGCGCGCGGGTTCTACGCGGCCCCGACGCTCGCCGAAGCGGCGCTCGATCATCCGCTGTGGCGCGAAGAAATGTTCCTGCCGATCCTGATGCTGCATCGAGTGAAGGATCTCGACGCCGGCATCCGACTCGCGAACGATTCGGATCTCGGCCTGACGGCCGGCGTCTACGGCTCGACGGATGACGTCGCAGAGTTCCTCGATCGCATCGAAGCCGGCGTCACCTATTCGAATCGCGCCTTGGGCGCGACCACCGGCGCGTGGCCGGGTTATCAGCCGTTCGGCGGCTGGAAAGGCTCGGGCAACACGGGCAAGGCGATCGCATCCTTTTATTACCTGGCGCAGTATCTGCGCGAGCAATCCCAGACGGTGGTCGAATCATGAAATCCCCTCACATCCGCACGGCGCTGCCCGGCCCCAAGGCCGAAGCCATGCTCAAACGCTCCGTTGGCGTCGAGTCGCCGTCCTATCCGCGGGACTATCCATTCGTCATGTCGCATGGCAAGGGCACCGAGGTATGGGACGTCGATGGCAATCGCTTCCTCGACTTCATGGGCGGCATTGCCGTGTGTTCGACCGGACACTCGCATCCGCAGGTCGTCCAGGCAATCAAGGATGCGGCGGACAAATTCCTGCATATCTCGAGCGACTACTGGCACGAAGGCCAGATCGCATTGGCCGAGAAGATGAACGCGCTTTCGCCGATGCGCGAACCGACGCTGAGCTTCTTCTGCCAGAGCGGCACCGAATCGGTGGAGGGCGCGCTCAAGCTCGCGCGATACGTCACGGGTCGCGGCCGTTTCATCGGGTTCCTCGGCGGCTTCCACGGCCGCACGATGGGTTCACTCTCGTTCACGTCGAGCAAGTACACCCAGCAGAAAGGTTTCTTTCCGACGATGCCGGGCGTGACGCATGTTCCTTACCCTAACAACTATCGCCCGCTGCTCGCGGGCGACGACCAGGGCGCGGCGGTCCTCAACTACATCGAGAACGTGCTGTTCAAGTCGAACGTGCCGGCGAGTGAAGTCGCGGCGATCCTGATCGAGCCGATTCAAGGCGAAGGCGGCTATCTGGTGCCGCCGGACGGTTTCCTGCAGGGTTTGCGCGCGCTGTGCGATCGCCACGGCATCCTGCTGATCTTCGACGAAGTGCAGTCGGGCATCGGCCGCAGCGGCAAGATGTTCGCGGCGGAGCACTTCGGCGTCGCGCCGGACATCATGACGCTCGCGAAAGGATTGGGCTCCGGTCTCCCGATCGGCATGGTGGTCGCGAAGAAAACCATCATGGAAAAATGGCAGCGCGGCGCGCACGGCAACACCTACGGCGGCAATCCGATTTGCTGCGCGGCTGCGCGGGCGACGGTCGACCTGGTCGAGCGCGAGTACGCCGCCAATGCGGCGCGCGTCGGCGAGTATTTCATCGGCAAACTGCGCGAGCTGAAGCTGCGCTACGAATGCATCGGCGACGTGCGCGGCAAAGGTCTCATGCTCGGCGTGGAGCTGGTGGAGAATCGCTCCACCAAAACACCGGCCGCCGATCTGTGCGACCGGCTGGTCACTCGCGCCTATCACAACGGCATGTTGCTGCTGATGTGCGGGCAGAGCACGATCCGCTTCATGCCGCCGCTGATGATCACGAACGCGGATGTCGACGAGGCATTGACGATTCTCACCGCGAGCCTCGACGAGGTGCTGGCCGATGACAAGAAAGATTCCGGCGCTGCTGAGCCTGTTGACGCTCTGCGTCGCTGACCCTGCACTCGCCGCACGCGGCCCGGTTCTCGCGCAGATCGCGCTGCCGCATGCTTATTACTACCGGGAGATGTTCCTGCCGCAGCTCACGAGCGGCCCGTCGAGTGTGGCATTTTCTCCGGACGGGCAGCGCGTCGTGTACAGCATGGGCGGATCGCTGTGGCTGCAGGCGATCGATACCGATTCCGCCGACGAGCTGACCTACGGCCCGGGTTACGACTATCAACCTGACTGGTCGCCCGACGGACGCTTCATCGTATTTGCGCGTCATCACGCCGATGCCATCGAGTTGTGGCGCGTGGACGTGAGCAGCCGCAAGACGCAGCAACTCACGCAGACCAAGGCTGTGCAGGTCCAGCCAAGGTATTCACCGGACGGCGGCGGCATCGCGTTCGTTTCCACGGCGGGCACCGGCCACTTCAATCTCTACGTCGCGGAGCTCAACGAGGCCGGACTCGGGGCGCCGCGCGCCGTCGTCGCGCCCCGCGAGAGCTCGATCGCGCGCTACTACTACTCGACGCACGATCACGCGATCGATCCGTCGTGGGCGCCGGACGGCAAGAGCCTGGTGTTCGTGTCCAATCGCGAGGTTGCCTACGGCTCGGGAAAGATCTGCAGTGTCGCGCTCGAGGCGGGCAGCGCGTCGGCGTGTTTCATCGACGAGGAGACCAGCTGGCGCGCGAATCCGCAAGTGGCGCCCGATGGCCGGCGGGTGTTGTACAGCAGCTATCAAGGCCGGCAATGGCATCAACTGTGGTTGACGACGCTCAAGGGTGAAGCCACGTTGCCGCTGACGTTCGGCGAGTTCGACGTCACGCAGGCCCGCTGGTCGCCGGACGGCCGGCGCGTCGCGTACATCAGCAACGAATCGGGCAATGTTGCGCTGTGGATACGCGAGGTTTCGGGTGGAGCGCGACGGCAGATCTCGCCCAAGACCCGGCACTATGCTCGCACCACCGCGCAGCTTTCGATCAAGCTGACCGACGAATCAGGCAAGCCAGCGTCCGGGCGAGTCAGCGTTTGGGGTGGCGATGCACGTGCGTATGCGCCCAACGATGCGTGGGTCAGCGCAGACGATAGCTTCGATCCGTCAACGCAAATCGAAGAGACGCGCTACTTCCACTGCCACGGCGAATGCGTCGTGAATGTGCCGGTCGGGGAAGCGAAGATCACCGCGTGGCGCGGGCTGCGCTACGCGGCGGCGACGCACACGGAAAAAATTCAGGACCTCCTGGGCGCCACGGCGAATATTTCGTTCAAGCGACTCACGATGCCGCCATGGACACCGGCGAGCGTCTCGGCCGACCTGCACGTGCACATGAACTATGGCGGCCACTATCGAAGCACGTTGCAGACGTTGTCCGCGCAGGCGCGCGCCGAGGATCTGGACGTCATCTACAACACCATCGTAAACAAAGAGCAGCGCATTCCGGACATTGTCCACGCCGGTGGCAGCGTGACGCGCGACGGGGGCGTGACGATCTTCCAGGCGCAGGAGTACCACACGAGCTACTGGGGACATCTCGGCCTTCTCGATCTGAGCGATCATTTCCTGACGCCGGACTTCAGCGCCTATCAACAGAGTGCGCTCACATCTCCCTATCCGCACAACGGCGCTGTGGCCGACCTTGCGCACGCGCAAGGCGCACTCGTCGGTTACGTGCATCCGTTCGATTGGGAGATCGTGCCGGAAAAGGAGAAGTCACTGACGAACGCGTTGCCGGTGGACGTCGCACTCGGCAAGGCGGACTACATCGAAGTGGTCGGCTTCTCGGATCACAAGGCGACGGCTGCGGTCTGGCACCGCCTGTTGAACCTGGGTTTCCGCCTTTCGGCCGGCGCCGGCACCGACGCGATGGCTAACTATGCGAGCCTGCGCGGACCGGTAGGGATGAACCGCGTGTTCCTGCAGACCGGCGGCGACACGAACGCGGCGGTTTTGCACAAAGCTTTGCGAGAGGGAAATACCTTCGCGACCAACGGGCCGCTGCTGGCGCTGCAGGTCGAAGGACGAAATCCCGGCGATACGATCGAACTCGCGCAGGGGCGCAAGCTGAACTTCCGCGCGGCGATGCGTTCGCTTGCGCCGCTCGATCACGTCGAGGTGCTGTACAACGGCCGCGTCGTCGCGCGCCATGGAAAGAAGGACGCGACCACTGCCGATCTGAGCGGCACGATCCCCGTGACCGAGAGCGGCTGGATCCTGCTGCGCGCGTGGAACGACGCGCCCGATGCGCTGATCTTCGACATCTATCCGTACGCGAGCACGAGCCCTGTCTACGTGTCGATCGCCGGTCGACCCGCGAAGTCGCCCAAGGATGCCGAGTACTTCCTGCGCTGGATCGACCGGACCATCGCCTCGGCCGACGCGCGGCAGGACTACAACGATGCGCAGGAAAAGAAGGACACGATGGACTATCTACGCGCCGGTCGCGAGGTGTTCGAAGAGAAGGCGAGGCGCTGATCAGCGTCAGCGACCCGTCTTCTTTTCCAGCATGGCCTTGTGTTCCTTCAGCAGCTTGATCAGCGCTTGGGTGTCGATCGCCGCTGCCTTGTGGCCGGCGTAACCCGTCATCGGTTCGGCTGCGACCATCGCGTTGACGATACTTTCCTCGACGGCCTGCGCCGTCGCGAGGAACAGCGGATCGAGCTGCTCGTTGCCGAGCGCCGTCAAAGATTTCATCGCCAACTGGTTTGCAGCCTCGTTCGCGGTCGAGAACGCGATGAAAATGTCGCCGGAGCCGTTGCCCGAATAGCTGCCGTTGCGTGCCAGGCCGAGCGCCGCGCGTCTCGCGAGGCGCTTCAGCTGGTGCGGCAGCAGCGGCGCGTCGGTGGCCACGACGATGATGATCGAGCCGTCATCCTTCGGTTCCGACCACAGCAGGCCGTTCTTCAGCACCTTGCCGACCGGAACCCCGGCGATGCGCAACTCGCCGCGTATGCCGTAGTTAGCCTGCACCAGCACGCCGAGGCGGTATTCGTGCCCGTCTATCTTCACGGCACGGGAACTGGTGCCCGTGCCGCATTTGAACTCGTGGCAGATCATGCCGGTGCCGCCGCCCACATTGCCCTCGGCGATAGCGCCGCCGTGCGCGCTGTCGAGCGCGGCGAACACGTGTTCGGGCTTCACATGGAATCCGTTGATGTCGTTCAAGTAGCCGTCCCACGTTTCGGCGACGACCGGCAACGACCACCAGTAGCCGGAAGCGTCCGCGTCTCCCTGACGAATGCGCCATTGGATCGCGGCGTCGCGCACCACCCCGACGCTGTGTGTGTTCGTGATCAGCACCGGACCTTCGAGAAAGCCGGATTCTTCGATCCAGTGCGCGCCGGTCATCTCGCCATTGCCGTTCAGGCTGAACACGCCGGCGAACACGGGCTTGTTAGTAGTGGCTTGCCCGCGGGGCAGAATGGCCGTCACGCCGGTGCGGACGGCGCTCTTGCCTTCGCTTTCGATGAGCGTGCTGTAGCCGACCGTCACTCCCTCGACGTCGGTGATCGCGTTGAAGCTGCCCGGCGTGCCATCGAATGGGATGCCGAGCGCGCGGGCGCGGGCGCCGTCCGCGAACGACGTTGCGCACAATGCGCAGCCGATCGAGGCGACCACGACAGACCAGCAGGCTCGCTCAAATGTTTTCACGGGCGTTCTCCCTTGTTGCCTCGCCATCATGAATGCAGCGCGGCCTCACGCGCTACACTCCCGGCATGAGCAAATCGTCAGCCGTGCGCGGCCTCGGTTTCTGGATGTGCCTGGCGCTGGTCATCGGCAACATGATCGGCTCGGGCGTGTTCCTGCTGCCGGCATCGCTTGCGCCCTATGGCGTGAACAGCATCCTCGGCTGGCTGGTCACCGCGGCGGGCAGCGTCCTGCTCGCGTTTGTTTTTGCCCGACTGGCCCGCTCGTATCCGGACGCCGCGGGACCCTACGTCTATCCGCGCAAGGCGTTCGGCGAGGCCGCAGGGTTCCTGACGGCCTGGGGTTATTGGATGGCGGTCTGGATCGGCAACGCCGCGATCGTGACCGGCACGGTCGCCTACCTGGCCGAGCTCGTTCCGGCGATCAAGCAGACCGTCGCGGGACCCGCGATCGTGTCGTGCGCAATCATCTGGATCCTGACGTTCCTCAACTGGCGCGGCGTGCGGCAGATGGGTGTCGTGCAGATCGTCACCACCGTGCTCAAGGTGATGCCGTTGCTGGCGATCGTCGTGCTCGCGATCGTGCTGCTCGGCAAAGGCGATGCGTCGGTCATTCGCGTCGATCCGCAACCCTTCAGCCTGGCCGCGGTGACGGCGTCCGCGACGCTGACGTTATGGGCATTCCTGGGGCTCGAGTCGGCGACGGTTCCGGCAGGCAGCGTGATCGATCCGGAGAAAACGATTCCGCGCGCGACGCTCTGGGGCACCGCCATCACCACCGCGCTCTACATCCTCGCCTGCTCGACCGTCGTGCTGCTGCTGCCTACCGCCGAGCTCGCGCAGTCGACCGCGCCGTTCGCGGATGTGGTGCGCATGTTCTGGGGCGGCAATGCCGCGAAGCTGCTCGCGCTGTTCGCGTTCATCAGCGGCTTCGGCGCGCTGAACGGCTGGATCCTGATCCACGGCGAAATGCCGGCCGCTCTGGCGCGTGCGGGAGTATTCCCGAAGATCTTTGCGCGGCAATCGAAGTACGGGACACCGGGCACGTCGCTGTTCATCACCGGCGTGCTGCTCACGATCGTGGTGCTGTTCAACTACACATCGTCGATGGTGGTGGTGTTCACCAAGATGCTGCTCATCGCCACGCTCTCGACCCTGGTGACCTACCTGTGCTGCTCAGTGGCCACCCTGAAGCTTGCCTGGCAGGGCGATCTCGGCGTCAAGGGAAAGAGCCTCGGCGTGTTGTCCACGATCGCCATTCTCGGGGCGATCTACTCGATCTGGACGATTGTCGGCGCAGGCGCGGAAGCGTTTTATTGGGGCGTCGGCTTGTTAGTCGCCGGTGTGCCCGTGTATGTCGCCATGAAAACGCTGCGCCGCGACGGCGCAGGGGAAGAACCGTCGACTTCGTTCGGCGAATGAAATTCCACTGATCCTGCGGGTCGGCGTCGAAGCATGATCAGCCAGCCGGAAAGCAACAGCAGGAACCAGTTCTGATGCATCAGCAACAAAACAAACCAGCGGTTCTCGTACAGAGCCTGCGGCATGATCGCGTACTGAACCTGCAGAATATTTACATACGACGCAATGGGGAAAAAGAAGGGCAGCAATAGCGCAAGCGTTATCCACCACCGGCGATCGCCCGCGGCCCTTTGTACAAATACCAAGGCGAGCGGCAACAACAGCACGACGGCGTCGTAGATTCGGTGATAGGTCAGGATCAACGAAAGTACCGCCGTGATACTCAGGTCGCACAGGATTACCTGTTTGTCAGTTGCCGAAGTTCGCGCACGCCGCGAAGCCAGAACGTAGAGGAACGCAATGACCAGGCAAATGAGAAGTCCAAACACACTTGCAAAGAGCTGCGCGTCGGGTCCGATAAAACGATGCAATAACGCGCCAACGTTGATCAGCTGATAGGGAGGAGTTTCTGCTGCAAAGGGATTTGCAGCCACTTTTGCAAGGTCGGCAATGTTGAGCAGCCAATCCGGTATCGGATTGATTCCGCGAATCATCATTGCACCGAGACCAATCGCCATCAGGGTTCCGAAGCTCAGGATGGCCATGATCACCATCCACGTGCGGCGGCTCAAAAGGTCGTAGACGAAAAATGCCGCCGCGGATTGTGGCTTCAAGATGAGCGCGATGCCGGAAGCCAGCCCTGCACTCCGTGCGTTGCCGCGCAACCATTGCCACTGTGCCAGTACGATGGCGAAACAAACCAACACGCCCGTTTGGCCAAGCGCGATGTTGGTGTGCGATGGAGCCATGAGAAGCGCGCTGCCCACGAACGCAACGCCCGCCCGGGACCGCGGCGCAATGTCCGATACCGACATCACCAACCAAATGGTCACAAGAAAGAGGATCACATTTAATGTGTTCCAGACTGGACGCCAGAAGTTTACTGGCAGCGCCCCGATGCCGGAGGTGAGGGCATAAGTGCCTAGCGGATAAACCATTGCCGCGCGACCGCGAGCGCCTGGGTTTCGTTGCGCGGGCTCCCCCAGATCGGCCCATGTCTTTGCCACTGCTTGCGGGTCATAAGGATTCTCCCCGCGCAGCCAGACGTGAGCGCCCATCGCAACCAGCCGCGCATCCATGTTGATAGCGGGATCAAACGTACGCAACACGCCCCGCTGCAAGAACAGAGCGATGCCGGCCAGCAACAACACTGCCACCAGAAAATTTACGCCAAAGGATTTGCTCATACTGGCTTGACCTGAGTCGCTCGGACGCTATCTACATCGATCCTACTCATTCGAACCTCAACGGCTTTCATAGCCGGGTGCCCGAAGCGCCACCGCGCCAACAGGCCTAACAAGCCCAGGCAGAGCGATCGACCGCACCTTCTCCGCGAAAACGACCGATCCCCACTTCGTGAAGTGAGCTCGATCGAAGGCTAACGGGCGGCCATTGGCATCGGCATATTGGCAGGCGTCGTTCTCGCACAGCAGATCGAAGTAGGACACATAGATCACGCCTTTCGCCCGCGCCAGTCCTGCGATGGCATTGTCCAGGTCTCGAAACGAGCCCACTCGATGCCTGTCGGGCAGTCGTACATCGCGCTGCCCAAGCGCAGCAACCAGCAAGCGCGGCAGCGGCGCGTCATATTGAATCTTGGGTCCCAGCAGCACGACTGGAATCCCGGCTGCGTTCGCCCAATCCAGTGTTCTTGCGAGCTTGGGAATATCACTCGAAGTCCAGCTTCCGCCGACCAACACGGCATCGACCGGATTCTTCACGAGGTACTCGGCAAAAATCAGCTGCCTCAATCTTGCGCAGCGTTCGGATGAGTGCAGATCAAGCGCTGCGGCATCGAACAGCGGCTTGCAACCGGCTCCGGTCGCCTGCAGCCAATTGATATCTCGCATGGCGTGCGACAAACCGAACCACAGATCCGCCGCATAGCTGTCGCCGAACAGGAGAAAATTCCTCCGGCCTTCGACGCGCCGCAAACAAGGATCGTTCTTCAGTTCAGCAAACGAAGGGTCATCGCCCGCGTCACTGGTCGCGAAGCAGTCGCCTTTGCGAAAGGCGGGCGACGGGTCATATTTTAGATAGGACGCCGCCTGCAGCTCATCGGTCGAAAACCGCCAGCCCATCCCCTGCGACGACAGCACCCCGACGGCAATGCCGCATATCGCCGCAGTAGCCGCTCCGGACATGACGAACAGCAGACGTTTCGATGGCCGCAGCGGCCCGGCCCTGAACGGGCGCTCGATGAACCACCATGACATCGCGGCAATCAAAATCGACGCCAGCACCAGAAGCGCTTTGCCCAAAGGTCCGGGAAGGCCGGCAAACAAGATAGAAAAATTGTTCTGAAAATAGATCAGCGGCCAATGCCACAGGTAGAGGGAATAGGAAATCAATCCGATGAAAACCAGCGGCTTCCAGGACAGCAGTCGGCTCGTCACCGTTTCGGTATCACGCCCTGCATGGATGATCATCGCGGCGCCGAGACACGGAATGAGCGCATAGGCGCCAGGAAACGGCGTGCCCGGTTCAAACGTCAATACGGCGAAAGCGATCAATCCCAGACCGCCCGCGGATATCAAATTGTTGGCCCAGCGGGCATTGATGGTGGGAATGACGTTCATCGCGAGAACCGTGCCGAGCAGCAGTTCCCATGCGCGGGCATGCGGGAAGTAGAAAGCTCGAGCAGGGGCGGTGCGCACGTCGATTTCACTCAGGACAAATGAAGCTACGGCGATGGCGATGATTGTTGACCTGAGGCGGCCCGGAAAGACTCGCCGGATCGACATCAGCAGCAACGGGAACAGTAGATAGAACTGCTCTTCGACCGCCAACGACCACGTATGCAGCAGCGGCTGCTGTTCCGCGGCGACGTCGAAGTATCCGGAACCGCTCCAAAAATAGAAATTCGAGGCCGAGAACATCGCCGCGGCCAGCGATTTCGCAAAGGCTTCGAGTTCCGTGGGCAGGAGATAGATGCAGGCCAGGGCGCTGGAAACCAGCAGCATCGCGATCAACGCCGGAAATATGCGGCGGATCCGCCTTTCGTAGAACGAAGCGAGGGAAAACCGGCCGGATTCGACTTCGGACAAGATGATCGAACTGATCAGATAGCCGGAAATGACGAAGAACACGTCGACGCCGATGAATCCGCCGGGTACCTGCGGTATCTGGGCGTGGAATGCGACGACGGGCAACACCGCAACTGCGCGGAGTCCGTCGATGTCGGTGCGATAGCGCAAGGTCGTCCAGCCTTCGCGCTTACTGATTCGAAACTGCGGCCTCAGCCTCTATGTACAGCGTCATCGCATTGCGCCACGCATCGACACGATCTTTGCCTTTGAAATGCTCCACTGTCGAATCGAAGGGCGCACACCGGCGAATCGCGACGAAGCCCGCTGCCGTGAGCAAGTTCGACATCGTTTCAAAGTCGTACGCAAAATAATGTCCGAATCCGTGGGCGATCTCGTTGAGCATCGTCATGCGTGTCTTGCCGTGGCGCTGCCGCTCGAAGATCTCCTCGCTGTTTCCAGTCCGCGCGGCAACGTATTGGTCGACGAAGTATTCGCCGTTCGGAACCCCGATGCGCACTTTGCCGCCGGGCTGCAGCACGCGCCTGATCTCCGGGAACACCTTGGTGCTGACGGTTTCGAATGGCAGATGCTCGAGGAAATGTTCGGAAAACAATGCGGCAACGGATGCCGCCTTCAGCGGGAGACCGTGCCGCAGATCCAGGGTCAGGATCTCGACATCCCTGGCAGGTGGCGGCGGATAACAATCCAGATTTACCCAGCCTGGTAGCAGCGCGTTGCCGCATCCGAGATGCACCAGCAGATCCCGCCTGTCCGCCAACTCCCGGATATGTGCACGGTAGCTGCTGCTCAGCGTGCATCGAAGGCGCAGCAACACCATGTCGATTTCATAGCGGAGCTTGGATGCGAGATCGTCATTGAATCCAAGGCCTGACCAGAGACGGCGCAACTTCGCACGCGTGGCCACGGATACATTCGAGTACGGGGACCAAGTCTTTTGGACTTGATGAAGCGCCGCGGCCCCTGGAGCGTTGCTGACCGATTCGGATGCTTTCACGTGGGGAAACCGTCGCCAGAAGGTCGATGTGGCAGCGTATGGACGGCAAGTTACGAGGATGTGATGTTGCGGTGTTGATCGCAGGCCCGCAGGGCACGTGTCATGTCCGTGTAACGTGCCGCCGTTCAACTACGGCGCCGATTTTGCGCGTTGCCGACGGATACCTACCAGATTGAAGTCATTCCTTGAAAAATCAGGCTGGCTCGTCTACGCGGCGCTCAACCTGCTGCTTCTCGTCATTCTCATAGGTGGCGCGGTTGCCGCCGGTGGCAGTTTCAAGCACCTGCCGTACGTCGCTTTGATGTTCGCCGTTTGCGCCAGTCCGATTCCGTACATCCGTCGCTTCAACGACAGCTACGCGATGCTCGCGGTGATGTGCGGCGTCTATTTCCTGTCCTTCGCCATGTCTGACGCGGTATCGATGTTATCGCCGTCGCCGCGCGAACCGGCCGGCGTCCCACTGCTCACCGGCGGAGAAGCCCTGATTCTGCTCGGCTCGCTCGTGCAGATTGCAGGCTTTCATGCCGGTGTGCGCATTTTCGGCGCGGGTCGTACCCCCGCGGAGGCGCGCGACTGGCCACGTTCGCTGCTGCTGCCCGTGGGCCTGGTGATCTGGGCCATCGGGTGCGCGGGAAGCCTCTATCTATCCTTGGTGGTCCAGCCCGAAAACAGCAACGCCGCGGTCGCGGCGGGGTTCTCCCGCTTGGGGGTCTGGAATACGACAGCCCTCATCTTCATCCAGAACTACGCCGGGCCGCTGGGCATCGTCATTCTTGCGTATTGGTGGTCTCGCTGGGCGCCGCGCGGGGGCAGTGCGCTCATGATCATCATCATCTGCCTGCAATTTGCGGTGGGTTGGGTGATCGATACGAAGGAAATGGCATTGAGCGCTCCGCTGGTCATATTGCTGACCCGCTTCGTGACAACAGGCCGCGTACCGATGCGCTGGCTGGTGTGCGCAGCGTTGGGCATGGCGCTGGCATTCCCGGTGATGACCGCAAAGCGGATCATCATGACCGAGGGCCTTGGATTGAACCGGGCGCAGGCGCTTTCGCGCACCGGTGAAATCCTGTGGCGCGCCATTGCAGAACGGAATGTGGCCCAGACGGGTAAGAAGTACGAGCAAAAGACCCAGACATTTCTGCAACGCGCCACCGACAAGGGGGCAGTGGAGGTTTTCGTAGCCCACGTCGGTGTCGACCATCCTTACCGGATGGGCAGCACTCTGGAGCCAATGCTGTACGCGTTCATTCCAAGGCTGGTGTGGTCCGACAAACCCGGGGAGAGTTCCGCGCAGCTGTTCAACCGTGAATTCCGCCTTTCCGCGGATCGCGATACTTATATTTCTCCGACACACATCGGCGAGCTGTATTGGAATTTTGGCATGGTCGGCGTCATCACCGGCATGACGTTGATAGGTCTGCTGCTTGGAGGCGTGTGCGGACGCTTCGACCAATCGCGGCAGACGTCGATTACCGGAGTCCTCGTCTTGATCGTCACACTCTACGAACTGGTCGTGCGCAGAGGTGGGCAGATCGAAGTGGAGTACGTGGTGTGGATGCGCACACTGGCGTTGATCTGGTTGCTGCACTTGTGGTTGGCGAAGCGCTCGCAGCCGGCAGAGGCGCCGGCATTCGGTCTGGAATTCACGGGCGTGCACGCACCGCGCTTTTCCAATCTGCTGCGATGATGAACTGGCGGGTCGTGACGGCGGCGACGGCGCTCGCCGCAGTATTGCTGCTGCGCTTCGTGCTGGACGTCGTGTTCCTTCTGCCCTCGCCGGTAGGCGACTCCGAGTTCTTTTTGACGGCCAGCGTCAATTTGTGCTCTGACGGGTTCTTCGGCACGACCGTCTATCCCATCGACCCAACGGGCCAGGCGCGCATGATCTGGCACGGCTTCGTGTCGCCGATGTTGTACTCGACGCTCAATACCGGCTGCTCGGCGCGCGGATACTATCTAGTCGCCTGGGGTATTCAATTGCTGACGTGCGCCTCGGTACTGCTGCTGCTGGCGCGCGCGCGGGGTTTGTCATTCGTGCCGGCCGTCGGGATGGCTTTCCTGACGCTCGCCGCGCAAGTCGCGATTGGATTCAGGCCCGAAGCCCTTGCGGTGCTGCTGATAGTTCTGGCGGAGATTGCCCTTCAATACCGGCAATACGCGGTGTTCGGTGCGATCGCGGGAATTCTGGCGTGTACGCAACCCACCGTCGCGGCAATCTATGCGGTATCGATGCTGCTGCTAAGGCCGGAGCTGCTGCGGCAGTGGCTGCCAGCCGCGGGCGGTGGGATTGCGGCTGTGTTGCTGCTGTTCTGGATCTATCCGTTTCCGGCCGCGGACTTGTTGACGGGAATTCTGCTGCAGGGAAAGAAGCTCATCGGACGAGGCGACGGTAGCCTTGTTTCCTACTATCTACTGCAGCCTTCGTTGCCCGCCTGGGGTTTATTGCTGCTGGGTACCGCTGCGCTGGCCGCGCGTAAGCGGCCGATGCTGCTGCTGATCACGCCGCTGGTGTGGTTCCTCGGGCCGCGCGTGCCACCGGTCTTTTACAACTTGATTCCGCTCTGCATCTTGTTGGTGGCGTTTTGCCTCGCAACGTACTCGGCGCGGATTGCAGGCTACCTCGGGATGGCATGCCTGCTGGTAGGTGCCACCGGACTGGGGTTCGTGAGCCTGCGCGACGTACTCACGGCGCAGCGATTCGGCGATACGTTTGCGCAAACTCGCGCGCAGGTTGCTGCGCTGGTGGCTGGCGGAACGCATCTGGCCCATGTCAGTTCGATCGTGGCACTGACAAACCCCGAACTTGCGATCACCAATCCACGGCGGGTACCGGCGCCCGCAGGTACCGGCGGGGCCGAAGTGAGCATCGTGGCGGTGAATGGCGCGCCGCGCGCGCCGTGCGCTGTGGGCACCCGTGATGTATCGCTGGGGCTTGGAACCGTCAAACTATTCAACAGCAACAGCGGGTGGATGATTTACGTCTGTCGCTGATGCAGCTGCCGTGGGCCGCATCGTCAGCGTTCGGTGCTCATTGTTCATGAAAACACCACATTGGTATTCGGGCCTCCATTTGTGTGGAGAGTCGCCTGCGGTCCGAGCTGTACCTTGCCGCCTGTGCAATTGCATACCTGCACGATGCCGTTGTCGATATTGCTGCCGTACATGATCGTTGTGCAGGCGTTCAGCAGTGCCGCGCCTGCCGTATTGCCGTCAAAGAGGTTGCCGCTCACCGTCGTATTGAACAGCTGTGATCCATTCCAAACGTCACTTTGCCAACCCCAGAATGTATTGCGGCGGCAATCGTTGTTCGCGATGGTGTGGTAACTGCTGACAGAGCCGTCGCCCGTGGAACCGCTGCAGATCCCGGCTCCGCCGTTGTCGGTGCTCGTGTTGCCGATGATCTTGGCGCCATTCGAGCCCACGGCGATTCCCGTTCCGGCATTGCCAATCGCTCTGCAACCGAGCACTTCCAGATCCGTCTCGCCCCAGGTGCTTTGCGCACCGCCCAACCAGAAGCCACGAGCCGTCGCCTGGCCATTCAGAGCATCGCAGTACCGCCACGCACAGCGCTTCCCGCCCACCGAGAAGAACTGACCAAAGCCGATCTTGCAGCCCTGCGCAATCAGATGTTCGACGTCGCAGTTCGTACAACTCTCCAGGCCCAGAGCACTGTTGGCGAAACCGTTCACCTTAATGAGAGCCTTTCCTTTAACGAGGCAATCCGAGCAATTCTTTAGATAGATCAGCGCCGGTTGGTATAGCTGGGTGTAGCTGATATTCGCAGTCGACCGGATTTCCACGCCCGTCAAATCGAGCGTCAGATAGCTCTTGTTGGCGATGAGGAGCGGCGAGGAACCGAAGTCAATGACAGCTCCCGGCTCGCATTGCACCACACCGCCCGTCGAACCCACGGCGGCGATGGCTTTGACCAAGTCGGAGTAGCTGGCGCAGAGAGCACCTCCGCCCCTGGCAGCAGCCCCGGCAGATGGTGACGACAGGCCTCCCGCAAGCAGCAACCCCGACACCGCCTCCCTTCGAGACAGAGGCGTTGCTCGCTGTCTTTTCTGGCTCCCATCAGCCTCATTCGCGCGCTGCGTCATTTCTCTTCTCTGGTTATTTCTTCGGCCGCGGGTCGGTCTTGCCGTAGCGCTGCCAGGTTTCGGCGAATAGTTTGTCTGGCAGCCAGTTGGCGGTGGAACGGTTGCCCTGGAATTCGCGATACGGGGCGATGGCGAGTTCTTGTTGACCGCCCTGGATGCGATCGTAGCTGGCGCCGAGCCAGCCGTTCTCGATGAACACTGGCTTGAGGGTGCCGTCGTCGTTGAGGCGAATGCGCATTGCGGCTTCGCTGAAGGCGGCGATGAAATCCCACGTGGCGTCCTGGCCCTTGTCGACTGGGTCGTGAGCGACATTGGCTTCGAGCATCATTGCCATGGCGGCGTTTCGTTCCTGGCGAAGATGTTTCACCGTTTCCTCCTGGCCGTTCTTGAAGAATGGATCGATGAGCCCGTGCAGAACGAGGGCGGGGACCTGTTCGATGTTGGGAAACTGGAGATGAAACGCGGCGCCCGAGTGGTAGGAAATCCACGCGATGGTGCGCTCGGGACGCTGCGACGCGATGATGCCGGAGAAGCCGGTGCCGTTGGAATGGCCGAAGGAGATGACCGGCAGGGTGGGCAGCTCGGGGTGCTCGAGCATTTTCCCGACGCGGGCGATGTACGGGTCGATGAGACCCACGGGATAGAAGCCACGCTGCACGGGGTTGCCAATCGCGCTCACGAGCGCGACGGCGTTCCGGTTTGCGAAAGCACGCAGGCGCGGGTGATCGATGGAGCCCATGCCATGGCGCGTGAGGAGGAAGACAGCCTTCAGCTTCTTCGCGTCTTTCGGAATGTAGGCCTGGAAGACGACTTGCTCCGTACGACCGTCGCCTTTGCGGCTTTCCATGCTGGCGAAGAACTTCTGCCATTCGCGAGCGGGGATGAGATGGAATGACTTGTCCGTGGAGAGATCGGCAAGGCTGTTGTCCATGCTGATCCGCGTACTGAACTCGGCGCGGCCTTCGCTGATCGGATTCGGCTCGAGTTTCTCGGCCAAGGGCTTGTCGAAGAACGTGAGTTCCCTGATTTCGATGGCACGCCCGCCGTAGCCGTCCTTGTCGAGCTCGACATAGTCATAAGGCTTCGCCTGGTCCTGGGTGAATGGTTTGTCGGAACGGACGACAAGAGTGAATTCGCCGCTTTGGCTGGTCTGGGTCACGGCGCCGTGGGACCGCAGTCCGACGCGCACATCGGGCAAGGGGTGATCGTCTTGATCGACGATTCGTCCCTTGAGGGTTCGCGCAGCGGGATCTGCCGCGGCGAGCACGAGCAATGGGAAGAGCAGCAGTGAAAAGAGCGTTCGTGCGAGACGCAGCTTCATCGTGTGGGCGAGGGCGTGGAGGTTGAAGACATGGCCGACAGACTCGGCGCCGTACTCTGTTGTGAGCTCAGAAAATCAAACCGGGCAAACAGGCGGGCGCCCACGAAGGCGGCTCCGGCGCGTGTCAGGTGATTGGTGTCGTAGGTGATGAAGCGGCCATCGGGTGTGAAGATGGGTACACGCCCCTCGCCATCCAGCAGCACTTCCATCGGGTCGATGAAATCCGGACCGATTTGTGCCTGCGCCGTCTTGTTGAAGCTGACGACGCTCACGAGTGGATAGACGCGAGGGGCTCGGTCGTTGAGCTCGCCGTGCCGAGTGCGCACAAAGTCATTGTTCCAGCCGAAGTTCTTCGCGCCCAGCATGACTACCCGGGCGCGTGATTTCGAACTTAGCTCGCGATAACACGAGAAGGCATCGTCGACGTCACGGGGCGTGCTGTTGGGGCGCCCCCAGTTCTCGGCGAACACGACCAATTCGGCCGCGGCCAAAAGCGGCTCCAACAGGTCATTGCTCCTGTGAGCACAATCGCCTTCCCAGTAGACGACGTCGCGCCCCGTACCGTAGCCGGTCTCGTTCAGCATGTTGATGAAGTCGCGCGCAAACGAATTCCCAACAACCAATACACGTTGCCCGCCATTCGCGTGGAATCCATCGAACCGCTGAGCAAAAGGCCGCTCGACGTAGACCTTGGGGTCCTCGCCATAGGAATACTGCGGTGCCCAGGCCACCAGTCCGTAGGAGCGGTGCAAGCCCAACCCGCCCGCGATCAACAACACCGTCGCGCTGCCCGCAGCCACGTAGAAGCGTCGCGTGGACATCCAGTTGCGATCGCGGAATTTCTGCTCGACGAACCGCCACGACAGGTAGCCGAGCGGAATCGCCAGCACGGAGAAGACGAGCTGGGTGGCCGGACTCGGATTTTCCATCGACGCGAGCCGCAAAAAGGCCAGTATCGGCTGGTGCCATAGATAGATGCTGTAGCTGATGAGTCCGGTAATGGCCAATGGCTTCAGCGACAACAACCTGCCCGGCAGTGATGCCGGAGCGCAGTACCGGATCACCAGCGCTGTGCCGAAGACCGGCACGGCGACGACAACGGCCTGGTTCGATCCCAAGGCGTACGGAAACACGTACGCGCCGAGAAGCAGGGCCAGTCCGAACAGCGCAAGGTAGGACCGCTCGCGCGCCGACGTCGCGGTGAGGGCGAGCAACGCTCCCACTAACAGCTCCCAGGCACGAGTCGTCAGCATCAGAAAGGTGAACTCGCGTTCCTCGATCAGGGCGGCAGCCAGCCAGCTCGAAGCGAGCAGCAGCGCGCAGACCGCGACTGTCCCGGTCGTTCTGTAGCGGGGCAGTCTGAAGCACAGGAAGATCACAATCGGCGCCAGCAGGTAGAACTGCTCCTCAACGGCCAGGCTCCAGGTGTGATACAGCGGCTTGAATCCGGCCTCTATGCTCCAGTATCCGGAGGTCTGCAGTAATAGCAGATTGTTAGCCGAGAGCGCGGTTGCAACCAGCGATTGGCCGAAATTCTTGAGGCTGTACGGCAACATCAGGAACAGCGCGGCCAGCGTCGTCACGAGCGCCATGACCAGCATCGCCGGAAGGATTCTGCGGGCGCGGCTGTCGTAGAAGTGCAGGAAGGAAAAGCTGCCATCCCGCACGTCGCGGTGGATTTTCCCCGCAATCAGAAAGCCGCTGATGACGAAAAACACGTCAACGCCGAGAAATCCACCCTGGAAGGAAGATAGTCCGGCGTGGAAGAGCAATACCGGTAGAACGGCCAGCGCCCGCAGACCGTTGATATCCTCGCGAAACGCGGAGTTTGAACTGACCGTGTTCATCCGCATCAAGTGCAGGCGGGGGCAACCCTGTCGGCCGAGAATCGCGCATGTATCGACAGTGCGATGACGCCTAACAACACCGCCAGCCACAGCGTCGCCACATTGATCAGCAATGTCGCGGCAACTGCCGTGCTCAACGTCAGTCCCCACAGGCGCAAGAGCGCGATGAGCGTCGCTTCGGCGCCGCCGAGCCCGCCGGGCAACATGCTGACGGCGCCGGCCAACATCGAGAACGCGTAGATGGAAATCGCCGCGCGCGCAGGAATCGGGTGGCCCATCGCCTCGGTCAACAGGAAGAAGCCCCAGCAGTGCGCAAACCATGCCGCCAGTCCCAGCGCCAGCCCGCCCGCCAATGGCGCGGCGGAGAGGCAGAGGCGCGTGTGGGCGAGGATGTCGGTCATGCGCACGAGGACTCCGGCGCGCGGGCCGGCGACCCGGGTCGCCCAACGCGCCAGAGCAGAAGGCACGGCGGGTATGAACAGAACGGCAAGCGCGACGGCGGTCAATGCGCTGCCCGCCAGCAGCAGAACCCAGCCCCCCGGGTAGAACGACAGCCCGAGGCAAGCCAGCAGCAAGACGGCAATGAAATCCTGAATGCGCTCCGCAAGAAACACCGCGACGGTGTGGTTGACAGGAACACCGTACGGTTTCAGCCAGATCGCCCGCGCCAGCTCGCCCGCTTTCCCCGGCGTCGTCGTGAACGCGAACCCGCCGATATAGATGCGCAGCGACGCGTTGAAGGGGATTTTCGAGCCGAGCCGCCCCAGGTAGTAGTGCCAGCGCAGAAAGCGCAGGCCGTAGTTCATCAACGAGAGTCCGCACAAGGTTATCCAGAGACGCGGATCGGCCATTCTCAGGGCCGTGGCCACTTCGGCATGACCCGCCCAGAACACGACGGCTAGATAGGCCACGGCCGCCAACGCCGCGGTGAGCGTCAGCCCCCGCAGCCAATGCGGATTTACCGGTTGAGCAACCAAAGCGTGAAACCGGCGAAGGCCAGCCCGGACAGGATCAACTGCGGGTCGGTGAAAAGATCGGTGCTGGGGTTTTCGCCTTTTTTGCGGCTGTGAAGAATGAACAGGTAACGAAACAGGCCGAACATCACGAATGGCAGCGTGTAGATCAGCTTGTCGGTGTGATGCTGTTCGATGGTCTTCGGGTCGAGCGTATACAGACCAAAACTTATGACCGTTGCTGTTGCGGTGATGGACAGGAAACTGTCGAGCAGTTGCTGTGAGTAGTCATTCAACACGCGTCTGCGCGAGTGTGCGCCCTCGGCATCCGCCCATTCGGCACGCCGCTTGGCGAATCCCAGAAATAACGTGATGAACATTCCGGTGAGGATCAGCCACCCCGAAGGCGGAATATGGATGCCCCAGGTACCCGCGATGATGCGCAACATGAATCCGGATGCGATACAAAAGACATCGAGCACGGCGTGGTGCTTCAGCTGCAATGAATACGCGACGTTGATAGTTAGGTACAATCCCACGACGATCAACACGCGGACATCGGCGTACCAGGCGGCGGCCGCGGCCGCACCCGCGCATACCAGCGCCGCGAACAATCCTTGAGCCGGGCTGACCTTTCCCGATGCCAGTGGCCGGTGCCGCTTGGTCGGGTGCGCGCGATCTGCGTCACGATCCAGATAGTCATTGAGCACGTAGACCGCGGAGCTCATCAGGCTGAAAGCGGCCGCGGCCAGCAGCGCCGCCTTGAGATAGACGGCGTCGACAATCAACCCGCTGAACAGGACGCCGGCGAACACGAACGCGTTCTTGACCCATTGCTTCGGTCGCAGCAGCCGCAGCAGCGCCGCTGGGTGAATACCCGTCGCGACGTTCACGATGCGCAGGGAGCTACGGGGCAGCGAACGGCTTGTGCCGCGGACCGGACCCCCGTAGGGATCGCCTGGAAAACTGGCGGTGCCATATGCATGCGTTCACAGCCAGTGCCGCGGCACCGTCGCGCCTTCCGGCGCATTGGCAGGGGTGTTATCAGGTTGAAACATTGCGGCTGCAGTTTGGCGTCACTTCATGACAGCTTTCGGTCACGTAGAGCCAGCCCTTTCCTGACGGCTGCCACGGGGCCCTGTGGCAGGTCATGGGCGTCTTCACGGGCGGCACTCAGCCGGTAGCCGCCAGCGACAAGGAGTCGGCAACCTCGCCTGCGTTGGACGTGTCCGTCCCTCAGCTCACGATGTCTTCTAGTTCGCGAATCTCGTAGTAGCCGGTCCCGCCCAGGGCGACCGCGGCCTCACTCGGACTCACGCCACGACGGCCGCGCCGCCGTCCACGAGAGGAACTCGCGAGCGGATCGAAGTCGCGCAGCAACTTGTTGTCACCCGCGCCGCAATGAAAAGTCAGATCGGTGAGCCGCTCGATCTCTTCTATCTTCACCTGGAAAGTCTTGAACGGCCCGAACACATCCGCGGCCTCGATGCCGAACTGCCGGATGACGTCTTCCTGGCTTGCGATGTACGCGGTCGCGCTCAAATTTCCACTGTCGTCGATTGCGGCGACCACCTTCCAGTACTGCACGGGGTACTGGATATCCTTGTACTCGGGGTCACCCTCATCGAGCACGGGACCCGTGATCACCTGTGCGCTGAGGTTGCCGGTCAACACCGTGTCTTCGAGGATGTGCCGTTCGATTCCCTGCCAGATCTCGCGGTTCTGGTTGAACTTGGCATGCTGCGGCGTGCAGTTGGTCCAGTGGCAGGTATCCGCGGCGGACGTCAGCGCAATCTTCGCCGTCTTGCCGAATTCCAGGTCTTCGCGCCGGGTCAGGTGTCCGCGATCGAACTGGTTGCTCGCGTAGTAGAAGTTCTGGATCTGAAATTTGTCGAGAATGCGCGGGTCGCGGCGCCAGACATCCGGCGGACGATTCATGTCGAACCGCTGATCGAAGCGGATGTTGGCGGCGCTGTAGATGGCGAACCGGCGGGTGGCGTGCATGACCAGGCTGTAGTTGTGATAGTGCAGGACATGCTTGTTGGCACCGATCGGCGTGATCATCGGAGCGGCTTCCGCGGCCAGCGAGGCGCTCAACTTGGGTAACGAAACGCGCTTGGCGCCGTTTCCCAGAAAATCCGGATCGAAGCCCGCGCGTTTTGCGTAGTCCGAATCGAAAGGCGATTCGAACTTCGCTTCCTTCTTGGTGCCGGTTGCCTTCTCGGCCGCGCCGAACGATTCGGACGAAGAGCCAACACGTACGTTCACTTCTCCGCCGGGCAGCAGCGAGATCGCCAGGGGCACGTTCAGGGTTCTGGATTCGCTCATGACTCGGCTCTCCTGGATGGGTTTCGCGTTGGACGCGGTGATGCGCGCAGAGGCGGGCGTCGCGGCATAAAGGGGTTGCAACAAGGGATGCGATGGATAGGCGGCTTTCAATGCCTGCACGATGCGGCTCGACCGGATGCCTTCGTTCGCCACCCACTTGATCTGCTTTTCGTCCATGGAGGCGGAATCGAAATCGCGTCCGTCGATCGTCTGCCACTTGCCGTCCTTTATTTCCGGAATGCCGCTGTGGTGCAACGCGACTACGTACCAGTCGTTGTTGAAAACCGGCGAACCGGAGGAGCCTGGCAGCGTGTCCGTCGAGTACCACAACACGTCGTCGGCTTTCTTGATCAGGCGGTTTTCCCGGACGCAGATCTGTTTTCGTTCGCCCGACGGGTGCTGGACGATCGTCAGCCATTCGCCCTCGAACGCCTTTCCCGTCGTCGCGAGCAGCGGCAGGCAGCCGAAGTCGGTCACCGAAGCGCCGCCGGTCTCGGCTGTCGGGCGAACGGCCACCACCGAAAAATCGAGGTCGGAGGAAGTGTGAAAAAACGCGCCCGGATCGAGCGCGAATGCAACCATCGCCTGCTGTTCATCATCGACGCCCGTTTCGTACATGAACTGGGCCATCGAACCTTTCGCGGAAGCCGCGTCCGGAAACACGTGATTGTTCGTGATGAGAACGCCGGGGCTGATCAGAAATCCGGTTCCCCATCCCTCGAGCGCACCCGACGGGGAGCGGATTTCGATTCGTGCGATGGAGCGGCTGGCGATGGTGCCGCGCGCCAGGTACGCGATCGGTTGCAGCTCATTGCCCAGCAACACTCGCTCGAACGCGGCCTTCGCGGCGGTACTGTCCTGCAGGCTGCTTACCAGGAAATCACGCCGCTCACGCTGTTCCAGCGAGGAAGAGATATCGCCGGGGAGTTTGTTGCGCAGCGCATCGGCGCAGGCCGCGACGTCGAAATCCTTGCGCGCCAGCGCCTTGGCGACCTGGAGCTCGAGCCTGGATGACACCGCCGACATGTGTTTCCCCTGGTTCTAGTTCTTGTGCGCCGATGCCGGCGCGGGGTTTCCTCGTCCTACCTATACACGTGTCACCTACGGCCGATTTCTCTCACCTGCGACATGAAATATTCATGTCGCGCCGCGTGGAAAGTTAGGCTCCAACGTGTTGCGGTGCGCTGGACCTGGCGGGCTGCTGGCGTAGACCCGTCACGGCGCCTTCTTCAGCAGCGCCGAGTTCCGCTCGTCGTTCTCGATCGCCCGAAAGAACTTCTTCAATGATTCCGCTTTTGCCACGGGCACGCTGAGTTCCTTCACCTCCAGCGTGCGGGTATAGCGGAGCACGCTGCCGGCGAAGGTAGTAGAGCTGCGGTAAGCGATGGAACCGAGATCCTCGTTCACCGCCTTCGGCAGCGAGTCGGGTACGTAGCCCGCGGGTACGGTGATCTCGAACACGTCGGTATTGCGAACGGGGGCTTCGAACTCGATGGGATGCTCGCGCGGTTCCTTCGTTTCCAGCAGCCCGCTCGACATGGATCCCAACACGCGCGGCCGGATGATCAGCAGATCGCCCGCGTTCCGCGGATAACGCGGGATCTCGACGGTGTAGTCCCAGATGAGCGGCTTGTCGGCGAATCTGCGGTTGGCCACGGTCGCATGCAGAACCTTGAACGTCGACAGCGAGTGGGCCAACATGGATTCGATCGGCTTGATCTGGTCCACGTCCTGCTGTGCGGCGCGCAGGCTGAAGCGTTGCCCGGCGGCGCCGTCGCCGGTCCAGCTCTCGCGCACGTCTCCGTTCAGCGTGCCGTTTTCGTCGAGCGTCAATTTCGCGGTACGTGCAACGCCATTCAAAGCGCTCGAGGTCTGCGGCAGCGCGAGCAGCTCGCCGCCAGCGGGCAACACCAGCATGCCGTAGTTGGCCTGCAGCGCGCCCGGTAGATAGCCCAGGGAAATGAGCGGATGCGTGGGGTCGAAGAACAGCAGCGGGCCGAGCGTCTTGTGTTTGATCGCCGCCGGCAACTGCGCCGTGTCGACTCCGGCCTGAAGCTGGATCGCGATGATCGCGTGGTTGAACCCCATGTTGGGCGGCGTGCCCGCCGCCACGGAGCCGCGCTCGGTATTGATGAGCACGTAGTGCGACTCGATGCCGATCTCCTTCAGCATCGAGGAGAGCAGGGTCACTTTGTCCTTGCAATCGCCGTAGCCGTGCGTCAGCACTTCGCTCGCCGGATGAGGCTGCACACCGCCGACGCCCAGCTCGATGGCGACGTAGCGGATGTCACTCTGAACGAATGCGGCCAGCGCCTGCATCTTGGCCAACGGATCGGTCGCGGATGCCGTGAGCTGCTGCACTTTCTGACGCAGCGGCGGCGAGGCGTCGCGCCGGCCGTTGGTCAACCCGCCGTACCAGGTACCGACCTCCTGCCAGCTTTGAAACCCGCCGCCCTTCCCGCCGGGAGGTTGCAGCGAGAGCACCATTCGGGCGGCGATGCCTTGCCACGGCGGCATCTGCCGTTCGAGCTTGACCGGCTTCAGATCGCTGACCATCCAGCGCCACTGTCCCGGCGCCACTTCGGTCGCTGCGGACTCATCGTGATTGAGCCAGAAGACCTTGTAGGACCAGCTCGGCGGCAGTCGCACCGTATATCGCGCCTGAAGCACCGGCACGATGTCCTGAATATCCCACTCGTCGGTCATCTCATACGGGGACATGTCCCGCTCTATCTCGTAGCCGACGATGTTGCCCGGGACAGACGCCGGAATCCGCATGACTTTGCGTCGCACGTCGCTGATCAGTTCGCCGCCGTCGACATTGCTGAGCGCGGTTTCGATGATGTCCCGATCCTTGACCTCGAAGTCTTTACCCTGCGCCGGGATGCTCCAGCCATGTATGGAGGTGATCTGGCTCTGCGGACCGAAGGCCGCCAGGACCGTGCCGTACGATTCGCCGTTGCTGCGCAGGATCTTGTAGACGCGGCGCTCGAGCCGCTTCATCTTGCCGGACGCCTGTACCGTCAGTTCCGTGTCCGAGTAGAGCACGACGGCGTCTGTCTCTTCGTCCTGAGCTGGCACGGGCACGCTTACCTGCGCGCGCATCCAGTCCGGAGCGCTCGCGGCCCACGCCGCCGTGGCGTGCATGCATGCGAACGCCAGGCCTCCACTCAACAATTTCGCGAGCCCCATATCCAGGCGCCTCAATGTTTGGCAGTGGCACCCGGCGGTGCGCCCGGCGTGACGACCACCTGATCCTCGTCGCCGGCGCGGACCGTCTGATAGAAGTCCCGCACCTGCGCGTAGAATTTTTGCTGGACGATGATGGTGTTCAGCACGAGCTCCCGCTTCATGCTCAGCGTCCCGCCGGTATTCTGGGCGCTCGAGCTATATCGCGCGACGCTGATGTCCGCCGTGCGCGCTTTCGGCAGGCTGCTGACCTTCCAGCCCGGTGGTAGTTCGATCGCGACCTCATCCGTGTGCTGATGGAGGAACGAGAAATACAGCGGATGCTCGCGGGCGCTGTGCTCGAACTTGTGTTTTTCCGAACCGCCGAACAGCCCCACGGGAATGAGCGAACGGTTGCCTGCCGCGGCCGCCCAACCGGGTACGCGCAAGTCGAATTCGGCCACGAGCGGTGCGTCGGAGCCGCTCCAATCCGGCGTATTGGTGAGTTTCACGTCGACGCCGGAGGGCACATCGGCCTCGAGATCCTGCTCGAGGACCTTCTTCCGTTCGGTGGCGTCTTCGTTGCGCTCGGCGATGCGACGCCAGCTTGCTTCGAGGCCACTGTAGGTCACGGTGACCTTGCCCTCGAGTGTTCCCGACGTGGTGAGCTTCACGGATGCTTTGCGCTCGACGCGCGACTCGGCCGCGCCGGGCAGCGCCGTCGTCAACCACTGCCCGCCGTCGGCGTCGAGGCGTAACCCCCTGACACCCGTTTCGTTCCACGGGAGATACGCGAACGGCATGAAAGGCACACCGGGATCGAGATACATGACGCTGTTGTCGAGTTTGACGAGCACGACACACGTGTTGAGGTCACGCGCATTCATGAAGCGTGGATCGAAAAAGCTTTCGTCGCGCGTCGAGACCAGCACGAGCGAGGCATCGAGCTTCGCGGCGCGCAGCAAGCCGTACAGAAACCAGGTGATTTCGTCCGCGTTGGCGTAGCCGTGTTTGAGCACGTCCTGGGCGTCGTCATTGTCCGCGAGCTTCTCGCGCTCGGTTTCCTGTTCGGTGGCCTGGCGCTCGAACGAGAGGTTGCGGATCTGCTGAGCGCGCGCGTAGAGCTTGCGCGCTTTGGTTTGGGCGGAATCGCCCGGCTGCACGAGCCGCGCGACTTCCTGCTCGAGCTCCCGGTCGGCTTTGATGAAGCGCTGAACCCTGGCATGGGAGCGTTTGCCGAATACCTTCCAATACTGGGCTTCGTCTTTCTGGTCGCTATCCTGGTCTTCGTAGATGAACTCGACGCGATACTTCATTACGTCTTCCGGTGGCATGTCCTCTTCCGTGATGAAAGCCGGCACGTTGCGCGTTTCGAGACGGATCAGGCCGCGCACCTTTTCCGGTGTCGTCGTGTCGGGTGGCAGGCCGAGCGGCCAGCTCCACCGCAGCAACAAGCCGTTCGCGGGCCGCAACGAAAACACGGCGCGCCGCGTGAACAATTCGTCGCTGAGCAACCAGCGCGAATTGAAAGCCCATCCGCTCGGCATCACCCGGCGGTAGCGGTATTCGACGATGCTGCCGACTTCCACGCCCGGCAGCGTGAAGGTCTTCGACATCACCTTGACGCCGCGCGCCTTGACGATCGGCTTCTCGTACACCGTTCCGTCGAAATCGGCGATGCTGCCATCCGGTCGAATGACGCGCGCTTCCAGCCCGGTAATCCTGCTGACGCCCTTGACATACGGGAGCTCGACGTTCGCGTACTTGCGTCCTTCCTCCGTCAGGATCTTGATGCGTGAGTAGGTGGACTCCGTGGAGTTCGCGTCGTCGCGATCGACCTGGCGATAGAGATAGATAGCCGCCGCCGCGGGAGCCTGCGGCTCGGACTTCATCTGCCGTTCCTCGGGCGAGACTGGCTGCCAATCGGCGGCGCGAGCGGGCAATGTGAGGATGAGCGATAACAGCGCGGCAAGCGCTCCGAGGCGACCAAGTCCCTGAAGCATGACGATAAATCGTCCCTATTATTTTATGTGCGACACCTATGCCGCGGCAGTATGGCTTAGCATTCTGGACGCGTCGAGAAGTCGGTGGTTTTTGACGCGACACGCGCGCGAATATTCTTCGCTTGTGATGGAGCTAGTACGATGCGCCGAAGTCCTGCATCCGGTGGACCTGCCCTCGCTTTCGGCCGGTGGCTAGACCGACCCCGATGTCCTCGAATCTCGAATCCATGATGTTCGCGCAATGACCCGGGTTGGCCAGCCATCCCGCAACTACCTCTCTGGCCAATTCCGGGCCGTACGCGATGTTCTCGCCCGTAAGGCGCGATTGGTAACCGGCGCGGCGCACGCGGTCCTTCGGCTGACTACCGTCGCTGCCGCGATGTTCGAAGTATTTCCGTTGGGCCATGTCGCGCACGTGACCGGTGACCGCGTCGTTCAGCTCGCGCGAAACACCGAGAGACAGTGCGGCGGCGAAACGCTCTCTGCCGCAACGTCTGCATTTTCTGCGCGCGGTGTCTACCAGTTCCAAGACGCGCGCGCGAACAAAGGCGCCCGACTACCGTCCAGCCAACGCGTCGGAGGCGGAAGCGCCCGAGGTTAGCGCGGCGGCCATCATGGCCGCGATGGATATCAGCCGCAGAAGTCCGAACGGGTGATTCAAAAATTCAGACATGCCGTCCGTTTCCATGAGCCGCGCTGCATGGGGGTAAACGCAGGCAGTATTGGCGCCTGATCTCAGTGCAGATCGGCAATCTCGCTAGTTCGCCTACCAACGACGAATTCCTTGAATTTGACGCGGCCATTTGCCGCGGAATCAGCAGCTTCAAAACGATAGCAACTCATCGATAGTGAGCTCACCGGGATGGGCGAAGCGCGCGAAGTCTAGACGGGGCGGAATCCAAATGAACCGAGAATTGCAAAAACGCGCGTAAGTCGCGGTATTGCTGGATTTCCTAGGCCTAACTTACAAGAGACCTCAAGGGACGGGGTTATCCGATCGACTCGATAGCCCGTGAACTTGGGTGTGCAGGTGGGAGAAATCGCAGGTTCGCGACAGTAATAAGAGGGAATTCCGATAAGAAGAACTAAGGAGCGCCAAATGCAACTTTCTCCCCCGTGGAAGCCGTCAAGGAGCATTGCTTCCCTTTCAGAAGAACGAGCGTCGTACGCTCGTCGCAAAGATCGCAGAAAAACGCTTATGGGCGCATCGGTGCTCTTGCTGACAATGGTGGCATCGACTGCGTCATGCGAGGAACTCACTGGCTCAGAGATCGCCGCAATCCAGTCCTACGTTGAAGGGATATCCACGCCCGAGGACATTCGCCGCAATGTTGGGCAACTACTAATACTTGGAGTGCCGGCAGATGTGCGAAATGCGAACGAGACAAGGACAACCGATCTAATCGCAAAGCGAGGAGTCGGTGGCATCTTTCTGGCTAGCTATCTGTACGCCGGAATGGATGGAACTCCGGCGGTTCATGTGAATGCGGCAATCAATCTTCACAACATGCTTCAGCTGAGCGCGCTGGATAGCCCGGCTGGTCTGCCTCTCTTTCTTGCAGGAGACGCGGAAATTCCAAGTCTTAGCAGCTTCGAGACGCTGCTTTCGATCGATCCGGTTGAGCCTCTGACACTCTCAGCGACAGAAGACGGGCAACTAATTCGACAAAATGGACAATTGTTAGGGCACCAGTTACATGCGCTAGGCGTAAACATGATCATGAGCCCGGTGCTCGATCGCGCCAAGAAGCTTGAAACACGACCCGATCTAAGTACGCGTACTTTTGCCGAAGAAAATGATCGCGTCGTGACGGCTGCGGCACACTTTGTAGCTGGCTTGAATGACTCCCCAATACTGACAATCGGCAAACACTATCCGGGTTTGGGTTCTTTGAGTGTCGGATCCAATTTACACGTGATTGCTGATGCGCCCAGGATTACCGCTGGCGCAAATACGCTAGACGAAAACATTGTCCCTTATCGACAATTGAAAGGAATGCTCGGTGGTCTGATGACCGCTCACGTCTCGGTCAAGCAGCTGACTGGCCGGGATGACGACATGGTTACGTTTTCGTCGCGCATTGTGAAGAACTTGCTGCGAGGCGAGGGCGAAATCTTGATGGAAGGCGGCGCGAAGGTCACGGCGCCCGGCTTTAAGACTGAGCTCGTCGTTACCGATGATCTTAGCAACATGGGGCCGATCATCTATCGCATGCACTGCGCGGAAGGTTCGAACCGCATGTCGTTCGGCGATGTCGCATGGAATGCATTTCAAGCAGGTCACGATCTATTGTTGTTTGCTCACATGGAGACTCGCAATAGAAGCGATGCCGTTGGCATCGACTGTACGGACCGTCGAGGCAACAATATTGTCGAGGTGGGCGGCTGGAGAAAACGCGGACTATTCGCGGCGTTCCACTACGAAGATGCAATTGAGGTTCTTGATCGGCTCACTATCGAAATATCCAGGAGCGACTCGGCAAAACAGCAATTTAAGGATTCTCTCGTTCGCATCCTGCGGGCTAAAGCTCAACTCGCAAAGCAGCTGGACTCAAATGTCGAAGATCTGTTACATCGGCGTGCTACTTTTCGCGTCACCAACTCGACTCCAGAGGCGCTAGCTACCCTCCGTGTCACGGAAGACGGCAAAACACATAATGTCGATGGCAACGCGATCATTGAACAAACGATGCGGGCAGCGTTCACTTGGTTTTCCGATGGTGATCCACCGTCCCTCGATCTGAATGAGTTGTCTTCGAGAGATCGCGTTACCTTCTTCGTCGAAGGATCCATGTTAGACGTGTATCAGAAGGAAATACCTGGCAACAACTCATGGACTTGGATCGCGTTGCCCGAAGAACGCGCCAGAATCGCAGAACAGCTGAAAAGTCAGGTTCTCGAAGCGTTCAGAGCATCGGAGATAGTCGTTTATACAGTTCGAAAGATCGATGATCTGGACGCGATAAACTTCGCGCGCCTCAACGTCGGAGATCGAGTCATCAAGCAAAAGAGCCGTGTAATGCTGCACACAAGCCCCTATCTGCTCGATCGAACCGATGAAATGCTTCCGTTCATCAATGTTTTCGGCACGATGAGCCACCATCGGGAGAGCTATCGCGCGGATGCTCGCGCTCTCACCGGACAATCCAGGGAACTCGGGAAGGTTTCGAAGGTTTCAGTGAAATTTGCTGACCATCGGCCGCTTGACTACGGAAACAAGATCTCCCTACCGGAGGCGATTACGGCCATAAAGATGGTCAGAAATACACCGCTGGCCCAAGCTCTTTCAGAGAATGAACTCCTAAAAAAAACCGTCATGGAATTGCAAGAGAAATTGCACTCTGCTGAGAGTACGGGAGCTAGGGCTTTAAAAATTGCCGACCCCGAGAAAGCACGTTTGCGAGACCAGTGGCGCGTCGCGACTGCTGCGTCTGTGCTGTCAGGAATATTTGTACTCGCTGTGGTACTGCCCCCGATTCGATACCTGAAAAGGTCGGCGGGATGGGCGATCTTGCGCTGGCCTAGGACATGGGGCTCCCGTCCTAGCGCAGGTGCGGACGACTGGGCTATTAGGTTGCTTGTCACCGCGATGTGCTTAGCTTTGTCATTGGCGGTATTGGCAGGATTTCCGCCTTGGATATCCGCGATTCTCGTCGCTACGCTGTTCTTGGAGCGAGCGCTCGCCGCCTACAATGCAGGCATGAAGGAACGTGAAAGCAAAATTGTCGAAAATAGGGATCTGTGGGAGTCACTTACCGCGACCGAAACGCGGCTCTACATGTTGGGTCTGTTGGCAATGCTCGCGCTGGCAGCAGTGCTTGGTGGCCTCACTTTCAAGGACGTAATGGATGCCGTTCCAGGACTGGGCGACTGACACAACGCATTTCGCCTTCAGCGAAACTTGTGTCGATTAGTTGGCTAGGCAAGATTAGCAGGGAGTAATCGACACGTAGGGAGTAGCAAAAACCTTCGCCGCGCCGGTGTACAGCGACCAGTAGAGAGTTGATCGAGAGAGTGGTCTCGGGCGGCAGACTGTTGACGGTTTTTTATACTTTAGACATTTTGAAAAGAAGCTGTGGCGTGCTACCACGGCGCCGACTTGTAGTCCTTCAAAAACTGCCCCCACACTTGTTCACCGCTGACGCGACCGGCAAATATCGGGTCCACGATCCGTGCCGCTCCATCGATTATGTCCAGCGGCGGTGAGAACCCGGCTTCGGCCTTGCGTGCCGCGTGGACGGCGGGGTCCTCGTCGGTGATCCATCCGGTGTCCACCGCGTTCATGTGGATGCCGTCCGTCATGAAGTCGGGTGCGCTCGTGCGCGTCATCATGTTCAGCGCCGCCTTCGCCATGTTGGTATGCGCGTGTTTTTCGGTCTTCGTGGCGCGATAGAACTGCCCCTCGATCGCGCTGACGTTGACGATGTGTTTGTGGGAGCCGGGCGTGCGCACCATGAGCGGCTTCAGGCGTGCATTCAGGATGTACGGCGCGATCGCGTTTACCAATTGCACTTCCAGCAGCTCGGGCGTTTCGACTTCGTGCATGCGCAGCCGCCAGCTGTTCATCTCCCGCAGATCGACCTGCTGACGGTCCTCGTCGAAGCGATTCACGGGAAAGAGCGTCTCGCCGCCGCGGTAATCGTCGTCCAGATAGCGCCGTTGCGAGAGGGCCGCGCTGTGCAAGAGGCCCTCGCCAGGGCTGTGTTCCGATGACGTGATGAGCGATCCCGAGAGTTGCGTGCGCGACGCTCCGAGCATCCGGCCCAACTCGTGATGGCCCGCGAGCACGGCTCGCAGATCCGGCGACAGCGCTGCGATCGAGTCCGTTTCCCGCGCCAGCAGATGCTGAAAAAACCCCGCCGGCCGCCGCACCGTCTGGCACGCGTTGTTGAGAATGTAGTCGAGCCGCGGCAACCGTTCGGCGAGAAATCTGGTGAACAATTCCACGCTCGGCGTGTGGCGCAGGTCGAGCCCGTGGATCTGCAGCCGCTCGCGATACGAAGAAAAGTCCGGCTCGCTCGAGTAGCGATCGGCGGCGTCGACCGGAAAACGCGTCGTGACGATGACGTGCGCCCCGGCGCGCAGTAGTTTGAGCGCGGCCTGGTAGCCGATCTTCACGCGCGCGCCCGTGACGACCGCGTAATGGCCGCTCAAGTCGGCGCTCTGCTCGCGCTTGGCGTAGTTGAATTCGCCACAGGGTTCGCACATGGAATCGTAGTAGCGATGCACCGTGGCGAACGGCTGCTTGCATACGTAGCAATCGCGCTCCTGGTGGAGACGCGGGCGCTCATCGAGGTCCTCCGGCTTGGGCGGTTCCAGCCATAACGGCGCAAAGACCGGTGAGCGGCGCTGCACGCGCAGCCCCGCCTGCTCGATGGCCTTGCGGTCATGCTCCTTGGCGGCCTCCCGCTCGGCGCGCCGAAAGGCCTTCGCCATTCGGACGAGATCATGGCGCTCGGGTTTTGCGACGAGGCCGGCGAGGGTAAGCAGCTCGCGGCGCTGTTCCTGCGTGAGCCGCGTGAGGTGCGAGCGATCCGCTTCGATCGCGCGCAGTACTCGAACGCACGCGCGCAGATCGTCATCTGAAATGTTCATGCGGGCATTGTAGGGGCGCGCCGGGAAGGTGGCGCCGAACCGCCGGGACGCCCTGACATATTCGATGGGGACGGCCGTCTTTCCCATGAGGCCGAAAAATACGGAGGGCGGATGTCCAAATCGCGGCGCTGCGCCAGAAATACGGCAAGGAAGATGGATCGCTGCAGAATCCCGCCAGCGCGCAGGCGGTCGGAGTCGAACTGATGGATGCGTTCTGGGTTTTCGACGGCGCGGGCAAACGCGTTCCGCCGCAGGCGTCACGTGTATACGTGGAGTCGTGCCGGATGACTCACTCGCCGGTGCAGGATTCCCTGGTGCTCACGCAGCAGACGAGGTCGAGCTTCATGATGCCCGGCAATGTCCGTTGCGATTGGCCGCGCGACAACACGGATGTGGCGCGGCAAGCGGCCGCCGGCCCCGGGGCCGTCAAGCGCATCGTTGGAAAATTCTCATGTTTCAGTCGAGTCCAGCAGACTGCTTCGCAGAGTCACAAGGTCCCGCTGCAAGCGGGTGAACTCCGCGGGTGACAAGCCGGTAGCGTCGACCAGCGCGGTACGTCCGGAAAACGCTTTTTGACGCACCTCACGGCCCGCCTTGGTGAGACCAATGCGCACCTGCCGTTCATCCTGCGGGTTTCTCTTTCTGGTTACGTATCCCATGGCCTCCAGCTTCTTGAGGACGGGAGTCAGCGTGCTGGAATCGAGGAACAACTTCTCACCGAGGCCGCTGACGGTCTGATGGTCCTCTTCGGCGAGCGAGATCAGCGCCGCGTATTGCAGATAGGTCAGGCCGATTTTGTCGAGCAGCGGTTTGTACGCCCGGCCGAAAGCCAGGTTGGTCGAATAGACGGCATAACAAAGAAAATCGGCGAGCGTCGAGGCGAGTTCCGTCTGCGCTTTGTTTTTCACGTGCCTCGAGTCTCCGGGAAGGCGGTTTGTCACCGTCCGCAGATCATATCGTATGCGATTCAATCTCAGGCGATTGACTGGAACGGATACGGCTGGTACAAACCGCGCATGGCAATTAATCGTATACGATCTAAATGTCGCGCCGCCCCGGGAAATACAGTGGCCGCCGCTCCGTGGCAGCCATGACGTTGGGTTACAAGTGCGGCTCATCGAGGCTTCGCGGCCGCCGTTTCGCGCGCCGCTCTTTCGATGAACGCCGCGACCTCCTTCGGTCTGGACACGTAGACCGCGTGGCTTGCGGCAATTTCCTGCACCACGGAGCCGGCGCGCGCAGCCATGGCGTGTTGCGCGGGCGTGGGGATCATGAGATCGCGCGTCGTGACCAGGTACCAGCTCGGCTTCGACTTCCATGCGGGCGTGGAGATCGGATCTCCCAATGCCTGCACACTCCACGGAACTTGCGAGTTCGCCATGAACGCCGCCTTGTCCGGCGCCACGTCGCCCGCGAAACTCTCCGCGAACTTTTTCTTGTCGAGATAGAAGAAGCCATCCTGCGGCGGCAGGATCGGAGGCACGACGGCGCCGGGCGCCGGATCCTTGATGAGGGAGCCGACCGATTCGCCCGCATCCGGTACGAACGCGGCGATGTACACGAGACCGGCCACTTTCGGATCGTTGCCGGCCTCGGTGATCACATTCCCGCCGTAAGAGTGCCCGACGAGTATGACGGGCGAAGTCTGCGCAGCCACTGCCTGCCGGGTGAGGAGCACGTCGGTGGCCAGCGAAGTAGTTGGGTTCTGGACGACGCTGACCTCATACCCGTCTTTCTTCAGTATTCGGTAAACGTCTTCCCATCCGGAGCCGTCGGCGAACCCGCCATGGACCAGGACGATGGATACAAGAGCCGTGAGCGTGGACATTGGAATCTCCCGTGGATTGCAGGTTCACCTCGAACCTTCGATTCAATGCTGTCGCGGCCAACACGCCCGCAATATCCATTTCCCGCGCCGCTATCCTCTTTTCGCAGTGGATTCACAGGGAAGATCCGGTGACCACGACGCCGCAGATCCGTTTGCGAAGTTTCGACCTTGAAAACCTTGCGCAAGCCGTGGGCCGGGTCTACTGCCCCCACAAGACGCAATTCAAACGTACGAGAGGCGCCGTCCCGGGCGTCTTCGGCATCCGCCAGCCCGGACTGCAGCCCGTGGTCGATCTGCGGTACGGCGCACGCGCAAAGGTCGACGCAGGTGAGTTTCCGCGCTTGATGCTGATGCGGACCTGCATCGAAGGGGGAGGAGTCGCCACCCAGCAGGGCGTGACCGTCGCACTCCGCCCGGGTGAGACGCTGCCGATGTCCGCGGATCTGCGGACACACGTGGAGCTCGATGCACACTTCGCTCAACGCTCGGTGAAACTCGACATCGATCGGGTCGAAGAGCACTGCGCCCGCATCCTCAATCGCCCGCTCGACCGCGGACTGCGTTTCGAGTTGCGGCCGTTTTCACCGTCGCTGGAAAAGGCCTGGACCGAAGCGGTCGGGCTGGTCGTCAGATACGCGAACATGAATCTGGTTTTGCCGGCAGCGTCGGCGGCCAGCCTCGACGAATTCATGATTTCCCTCGTGCTGAATCAGCACCGGCACAACTACACGGACGAATTCGACGCGCGACCGCGGGTGTTGCCGCCGCGCCTGATCCGTGAGGCCGAGCAGCTGATGAGGACTGCCTCCAGCCAGCTGACCGTGAGCCGGATCGCGGCACACCTGGGTGTGAGCCTTCGCAGTCTCGAAGCCGGGTTTCGGGAACATCGCCGCACGACACCGCTGCGACATTTGCGCTCGATCCGGCTCGACAAAGTGCGCGAAATGCTGCTCTCGCCGCGCCCATCGACCACGGTTACCTCCGCTGCGCTCGAGTGCGGGTTCGTGCACCTGTCGAGATTCAGTGGCTACTACAGAGGGGCTTTTGGAGAGTCGCCCGCGCAGACGCTTCGCAGGCACCGCGATTCGGGCGCGCGATAAGGACGCCGGCGCTCGCACAGGATTCCGCCTGCACCACGAGTCGGCCGTGTCTGACGGCGCGGTCACCCGGGGCGAACTGCATCATAGGACCGCTCCGATCGGGGCACCCTGCAAGGCAGCGACCCTGGAGATACTTTGGCGACCACGGCAATCGAATTGAGCGCGCGCGCGCAGCGCCTGCAGAATGCATGCGAGCCGCGGGACCAGATCACTCCGGTCGATTCTGCGGTAGGTGTCGGGACGGCGCGCAAGGGCGCCCGCCAGCGCCTCTGGGCGTTTGCCACCGGTGTGGTCCGCAATCGTCCGCGAGTCCGGTCTCTCATCGACGTCGCGCGTTTCCTGGCGCGCTCGACCGGCGGCGATGTCTGCAACTGCACCCTGTGCGGCAAGACCGGCAGATTTCTTCCCATGGGATCGCCACCACGCAACAACGCGGGTTGCCCCGGTTGCGCCTCGATGGAGCGCCACCGCTTGTTCGGTCTCTATCTACAACAGCACCCCGAAGTCGTCGCCGGCAAACTGGTGCTCCATTTCGCGCCGGAACGGCCGGTCGCCAGCGCGGTGCGCGCAGCCCGGCCCGAGCTCTACCGCACGGCGGATATCGAAGTGGGGCGCGCGGACTTGCAATTGTCGCTGGAAAAGATCGGCCTTCCCGACGAAAGCGTCGACGTCGTCATCGCGAGCCACATCCTCGAACACGTCGACGACAAGCTGGCGCTGTCCGAACTGCGCCGCATCCTGTCGCCGGGCGGAAAAGCCATCGTCATGGTGCCGATCGTCGAAGGTTGGGACGAGACCTATGAGAATGACGCGGTGAAAACCAACGCGGAGCGCGCGCGTCACTTCGGCCAGGAAGATCATGTCCGGGTCTACGGCCGCGACTTGCGGGAACGCATCGCGGCGTCCGGCCTGACGCTGACGGAGTTCACCGCGTCCGCGCAGGACTGCCTCAACCACGGCATCCAGCGGGGTGAGAAAATATTCATCGCGAGCAAACCTGCCTAGCCAGCATCGGCCGACACCGCGCGCCCGCGACCGGCGACGCGGTAAAGTTCGCGGGTGGATATTCACCGCGACATCACCATCCGCTCCCGCACGATCGGCAACGAACGCGCGCCGCTGCTCGTGATCGACAATCTCCTCGCCGATGCCGATGAACTGGTGCACATCGCCACGCAGGAAAAATTCACCGCCCAATCGCGTTATTACCCCGGCATCCGCACCGCCGCTCCACAGGCCTACCAGGATCTGCTGGCGGCGCGGTTGGCGGACACGCTCGCCCAACATTTCGATCTTGCCGGCGGCCGCGTGGTTTTTTCACTCTGTCACTTCTCGCTGGTCACCACGCCGCCCGGGCAGCTCGAGATTCCGCAGCGCATTCCGCATGTCGATTCCCTCTCGCGCGGCGGCCTCGCATCGATCCACTATCTATTCAAGCAGCCGTTCGGCGGCACGGCTTTCTACCGGCACCGCAAGACGGGTTTCGAATACATCGACGAGTCGCGCAATGAAACCTACCTGCGCTCGTTACGCGACGAGAACCTGCGGCCACAGATCGCAGGCCCGGGTTACATCAATGGCGATACCGCGCTGTTCGAGCAGGTCGCGCGAGAGGATGGGGTGTTCAATCGCATGCTGGTCTATCGCCGCAATTCGCTGCACTCGGGATGCATCGACGAACGCTTCGTTCCGGATCCCGATCCGCGGACCGGCCGGCTCTCGATCAACAGCTTCCTGGACCTCGTGTCCTAGGTGAAAACCGATCCTCCCTTCCGGTTCCACGTGCGCACAGGTAGCCTCGCTACATGAGCGCAACGCTTGCAGTCCTGATCGGTGGAATTCTGTTGGGAATCGTCGGCGTGGTGATCTGGGTGCGAGCGACGCGCGAGAAACCCGCAAAACCCGACCCGATCGCAGCCACGACGGGCGCGAACCGCTCTCTGACCGGCACGCGGCCCATCGGCGGCATCGCGGCCTTCGACTGGGACGAGGCATTGCGGCGCTTCGTCGCATACGCGCTCGACGACGCGCCGCGCGAAGCGCTGAGCAAGACGCCGGATCCCGCGCATGCGCCGGTCTTCAAGGCCGTGCAGCAGATTCTCGAGAAGATCGAAGCACGGCCCGAATACATCCCGCGCCGTCCGTCGCTGCTGCCAAAGCTGCTCTCGACCGTGAACGACGCCGATGCGACCATGGCCGAGATGTCCCGCATCATCGCGCAGGATCCGGCGCTCACCGGCAACCTGCTGCGCATCGCGAACAGCCCGATCTATCGCACCAACAACCTGCCCATCGAGAGTATCGATCGCGCCGTGACCGTGGTCGGAGTGCAGGGCATCCGCTCGATCATCGCCACCGCGTTGCTGCAGCCTTTGATGGCCGCGGGCGCCGGCAGCTTCAGCAAATTTCCCGAGCTCGTCTGGGAACACACGTTGTATGCGGCAACCACCGCGGAAACTCACGCGACACAAATCGAGAACGCCGAGCCGTTCGTCTCGCAGCTGGTCGGCTTGTTATACGGACTCTCCGCCATCGTCGTGTTCCGCATCGTGCGCGATCAATTTGCCGCGCAACCGCAGCTGACTCCGGATCCGGGCAGCGTCGCGCGCCTGCTCGAAACCTGGGTCGCTCCGACCGCGGGACGTATTGCCGCCAGCTGGGAGCTGTCGCAACGCGTGCAATACGCGCTCGAGAGTCAGACGCTCGCCGCCGAGCTCCAGATGGAAAATTCGCTGGGCCGCTCGCTCAAATTTGGCCGCGTCGCCGCCTCGGTGATCGTCCTGTGCCGCGTGGGACGCCTGACCGAGGCGGAGGCCCGCGCGATCGTCGTGTCGGGCGAGAACCGCCGCTCCCAGGTTGAGAAGCTGTGGGAACGTTTTGCCACGGCTTACCTCAAGCCCAGGGAATGAGGTCCCGTCAACCCCCGGCCGCGCAATAAATCCGGCTTAAGGGTGGGAGAAAACGCGCCGTCGTGACACAGAGTCTTTGTGGCGCCCGGAACCCTACTGGGAGCCACACATGAGAATGTGCGGAACAAGACCCCCGTGTCCGCGCGACTAAGAGCCCCGCTCAGGCGGGGCTCTTTTTTTGGGGGGAAAACTTCGGGCCGGGCTCACGGTAAGCTCGCGCCGCTTTCAGGAGGACAGCTTTTTGAACCCGGATATCCAGGCCCCGGTGATTGTGTGGCTGCCATTCGAGCGCTCACGATTTGGCGACCCGTCCTGAGTTCGAATCGCCGCGCCTGACGCTGCGCCGCCTGGAGTTTTCAGACGCGCCGTTCGTCGTCGAGCTGCTGAACCAGCCGTCGTTCATCAAGAACATCGGCGATCGTGGTGTGCGTTCCATCGAGGATGCGTACGGGTACCTGCGCACCGGTCCGATGGCGATGTATGAGCGGCTCGGCCTGGGGCTCCTGCATGTCTCGCGCAAGTCGGATGGTGCCGCGATCGGCATGTGCGGGCTGCTCCAGCGCGACATCCTGCCGGACGTGGATCTCGGGTACGCCTTCCTGCCCGCTTACTGGGGCGGGGGATTTGCCTTCGAGGCGGCGCAGGCCACGCTGCGGCACGGTGCGCGGGAATTGGGCCTCAAACGCGTCATTGGCGTCGTTTTACCGGGCAATGAGCCCTCGATCCGCGTGCTCGAGAAGTTAGGCATGCGGTTCGAACGCATGTATCCCATGTACCCCGACGAGCCCGAGGTGCGGCTGTATGGAATAGACCTGGGTGGGCAGCGGGCCGTCAGCGGCGAGTGACCTTGTCACCGATGATCTTGCCGATTTTCGCGCCGTTATCGACGCGCAGTTCGACCGGCCGTTCGAAGCGCAGATCTCCTTCCACCACGCATGTCGCGCAGATGTGGACCTTCACCGGATCGCCATGATCCTTGCCCCAGTCGCCGGTCGGCTTCTTTACCAGGATGTCGCCGCGCACGCGGGCGCCGTCGGTCAGGTCGATGTCGCCGTTGACAGTCGTCACCGTGCCGCCCACCTCCGCGCCGTGGAGCTCGATCTCCCCGGAGACCGTCGAAACCGCGCCGCCGACCCGGCTGCGATTCGCGATCTGGATTTCGCCGTTGACGGTCGATGCCTCGCGCGCGACGGTGGCGCCTGCGCCGATCTCGAGCGAGCCATTGACCGTGTTGAGGTTTCCGACCTTGGCATCGCGTTCGATGACGATTTCGCCGTTGACGGTATGCGCGGTTTCCACCGTCGCCCCGCTCCTCACGAGCACGTCACCGTTGACGGTGTTGACACTGTCGTAGGTCTGGCCGGCGGCGGCCTCCACCGAATCGTTGATCGCCGTGACGTTGCGGGAGTCCTTGGCGAAGGAAGCGCCGTTGCCCGCCCAGGCGACGAAGGCGATGAAAGCAACGGTGGCGAGAGTGGCGAATTTCATGGCGGCATCCTGGTGCGCAGTTGATCGATGCACGAATAGATGTCGCGAGCGCCCCAGGGGTTGCAATCCGCGACGCGGAAAAAAAGAAGCCCCGCTTGCGCGGGGCTCATTGGTCGCTTGCTTGCTTGCTTGTTTGTGGAGGAGTGTTTTCGCTCTTCTTGTTCTTATCTCGTGCGGTCTTTGTCGAGCCGCTTGGGATAAGAGAGAGCAAGCCCTGTGCCAGAGAAATCTGACATGACAATGGCTGGCCAATCGTCTGGGCGGAGGCCCGGGCGACGCAAAGTTCCACATTGGGCAATATGTCACGTCGATGGAAGGCACCCTGCTGTCAAAATCTTCGACGCAAGGTCCGGGGCAGGGCACGACATAACACTCGCCCGTTGACCGGAAGTCGATTTGAGATCAACCGGTTGCATACGAGACAGCGAGTGTAAATGAGCCCGACAGTTCTCCATCGCGTTCGCCGCCTGCGACGGGTAGCCGCCAAATTCCTGGTCCTGATGCTCTGCGCGCCCATTTTGGTCCGCGCCGAGTCGATCCCCCGACCGGAGGGTATCCAGCCCGACGTCAACTTCTGGATCCGGGTCTACACCGAGGTCACGACCAACGAAGGGTTCCTGCACGACGAACGCAATCTCGCCGTCGTGTACGACACGATCAAGTTCGGCGCCGGCACCTCACCGCGCGATCGCCAGCGTCTCGTGGACGAGCGGCGCGACCGGCACATCGCGAGTCTTCGCCGGATCGTCGCGGCGCTGGGCACCGACGGCGGGCGCGATGCGCTCTCCGACGAAGACAAACGTCTGCTCGCGCTCTGGGGACCGAGCACCAGCGTCATCCTTCTCAAGGAGGCGATGCAGCGCATCCGCTTCCAGCTCGGGCAAGCGGACCGCTTCAAGGAAGGTCTGATCAGGTCCTCGAGCTGGGAAACACACATCGCCGAGACGTTTGCGAACCAGGGATTGCCGCCGGAGCTGGCGGTGCTGCCGCACGTCGAGTCGTCGTTCAACGCGGCGGCCTATTCCAAGGTCGGCGCCGCAGGGTTGTGGCAGTTCATGCGTTCCACCGGCCGGCGCTACATGCGCGTCGACGATGCCGTCGATGAGCGTCTCGATCCGTACCGTTCGACCGAGGCCGCGGCCCAACTACTCGCCTATAACTACCGCGTGCTCGGCAGCTGGCCGCTCGCCCTGACCGCGTACAACCACGGCGCGGCCGGCATGCGCCGCGCGAAGGAAACCGTCGGCAGCGACGATTTCGTGAAGATCAATCGCACCTATAACAGCCGGACATTCGGTTTCGCGTCGCGCAACTTCTTCCCGTCGTTCCTGGCCGCGCTGACCATCGATGAGAATCCGGAGAAATATTTCGGCGCGCTCGAACGGCGGCCGGAGCAGAAATTCCGCGAGGTCGCCATGCCGGCGTACGTGCGGCTGTCGACGCTGGAACGCACGCTGGGACTCGATCGCGAACAGCTGCGCGTGCTCAACCCGGCGTGGCGCCCTGGCATTTTCAACGGCACGCGGCTGGTGCCGCGTGGTTATCGGCTGCGCCTGCCGGCGGACACCGCCGAGAAGTGGACCGCGGACATGCTGAGCGCGCGCCTGCCGGCCAATGAGTTGTATGCCGGGCAGGTGACGCCGCGCACGCACCGTGTCCGCAAGGGCGAGACGATGGCGGCCATCGCGCAGCGATACGGCATGACGACGGAACGCCTCGCGCAGATCAACGGCATTTCGGCCGGCGCCGCGTTGCGCGCGGGACGCCGTCTGGAATTGCCCGAACAATTGCCGCGCGTGCTGAGTGCCGCCGCATCGCCGCCGGCCGCGGCGAGCGCCGCCGTGGCCGCTGCGTCACCGTCGCCCGGCAATGCGACCGCGGCATCGGCGCCGGCGGACGATTTCTACGTCGTACGTCGCGGTGATTCGCTGCAACTGATCGCAGGACGGGTACGCGTGCCCGAGGCGCAGCTGTTGAAGATGAATTCGCTCAAGAACCCGGATTTTCTCTACGAGGGGCAGCGCCTGCGCATCGCCGGTGAGGCGCCGACGCGGGTGACCGCCGCGACGGAGGCCGAGACCGAAGTCAAAGTTGCGGCGATCGACGCGGCGCGCGGCGAAGCGCAGCGCGAAGGCGCCGCCGTCGAGGTGGTGCGCGAGGAGACCACGCGGCCCATCGGCACCGGCGAACCGACGCGCGGACGTGCGCGTTCCGCGGCGGCCGTGGCCATGGCCGCGGCAACTACGCCCGAAGTCGCGACCGCAGTAGCGCAGGCGGCCGAGAGCGCCCGCGAGCCGGTGTCCGCGAGCCAGGCAGAAGCGCTGAGTCCCGCGCTCGGACCGGTGGGCATATCGCAGGGCTTGGCCGATTCGATCGACTACCAGGTCCGCGACGACGGCTCGATCCGCGTGGAGGCGACCGAGACGCTGGGGCAATACGCCGACTGGCTGCAGATCGCGACGCAGAAGCTGCGTACGCTGAACAAGCTCAAGGCCAGGCAGCCTGTGTTGCTCGGGCAGAAACTCAAGCTCGATTACTCGCGTGTTTCGCGCGAGGCGTTCGAACAGCTGCGCCGCGACTATCACGCCAAGCTGCAGGGCGAGTTCTTCGTCACGCATCGCATCGCCGGCACCGAGGTGTACATCGTGCGGCGTGGCGATTCGTTGTGGACCATGACGCAGAAGTTCAGCAACCTGCCGATCTGGCTGCTGCGGCAATACAACCCGGATACGGATCTGTCCGACCTGCGCGCCGGTACGCAGGTGGTGATGCCGAAGATCGAAGTCGTGGCAGGTAGCTAGGGAAGTAAAAGGGGACATGCCTATTTATTGAGAAAAGGGGACCTTTTCTCAATAAATAGGCATGTCCCCTTTTACTGGCGGGCGGCGAATTCCTTCAAGCGCGGGTCGTCGGCGATCTGCAGCGCGAACAGCGCTTCCACCGGGCCATCCTTTGTCGGCTCCATCATGTGAATCGCCAGGCTCCGGGCTGCGCCGAGCCGCGCGATGACATCGGCATCGGCCCTGAAGTAGTACGTCACGCTCCACGGAGCCGGCAGCTTGTACGGCGACTTGGCAAGACCGGCAAAATCCGCCTGACGGCTGGGCGTGCCGAGCACCAGCGCGCTGCCATCCACATCGAGGGAAGGCACGGATTCGACCAATGTCGGATCGATCGGCACGGCGAGCCACAGAAACGATGCGCGCGCGCCCATCTGGTTCGTCTCGAAGGGCGCCAGATACGCGAAGCGATCGGCGTAACCATTGGGCGCCGTTTCACGATACAGCTCGATCGGCTTTCCGATCCGCGCGATGGTGACGCCGGTGTCGGCGTCGAGTTGTTCGTACACGGGATGATCCTGCGGCAACGTCGCGCAGGCACCGAGGGTGAGGGCGACCAGCCCGGCGAGGAAACGCGCCCCAAGAAATACGGTCTCAGCGTCGCGACGGCTTGTCATAATCGTTACCGGTGGACATCCTTGCTGCATTGAACACCCCAAAGCTGTGACGCGTTCCGTTAACGCTGCCCCGGCCGGCCCCTATAATTTAAGTTGTTAGTAAGTGCTTGTTTTGTAATTAAATGTCGCTGACTACAAAAGTTTCCGCACTGTGTGTTCCGTTGCTCGCCTGCCTGTTCGCTGGAACGGCTGTAGGCGACGCGCTGCCCTATCATGCCCGCGCCATGGCCTCGCTGGGCGTCGAATTGCCCATTGCCGATCGCGTGCTGGTGCGCAAATCCGAGCGCCGGCTCTATCTCATGCGCGGCAACGACGTGCTGCGCGCCTACCGCGTCGCGCTCGGCCTCAACCCGGCGGGCGCGAAAGAACGCGCCGGCGATTTCCGCACTCCGGAAGGCAGCTACCGTCTGTCGCGGCGAAACACGCGCAGCGACTATTTCCTCTCGATCCAGGTTTCGTACCCCAACGATCAGGACACGAAACGCGCGCGCAGCAATGGCTGGCAGCCCGGCGGATCGATCATGATCCATGGCCTGCCGAACGATCCGCGCCACGCACCCGACTACTACGCCACGCAGGACTGGACCGATGGCTGCATCGCCGTCACCAACGCCGACATGGTGGAGATCTGGATGATGACCTCGGACAACGTGCGCATCGATATCCAGCCCTGAAGGCGGCCTTCGCCGGCGATTTCCCTCCCGTCGAGTACACTCTCCCACCAAAACAAGGTGAGCAGAGTCGAGGGGATATTTTGGAAACCAGCATCGTCATTCCCGATTTCGTGGATGCGCGCATCGGACCGCGGGGCAGCCTGGAGAACCTCTCCCAGGCGGAAATTGAAAAACTCCTCGATTCACGCGCCGGCGGCCTCTACCAGCTGTTCCGCAAGTGCGCGCTGGCGGTCATGAACTCCGGCTCCGAGAGCGACAACGCCAAGGAGATCTTCGACCGCTACAAGGACTTCGAAGTCGAACTGGTGCGCCAGGCCTGGGGCATCAAGCTCGAGATGAAGAACGCGCCCGGCCAGGCGTTCGTCGACGGCGAGATGATCCGCGGCATCAAGGAACACGTGTTCGCGGTGCTGCGCGACGTCATCTTCATCTCCAACGAGATCATCGAAAGCGGCCGGTTCGACCTCGAACAGCCCGCGGCGATCACGAACGCGGTGTTCCACATCCTGCGCAATGCGCGGATCCTCGACTATAAATCCAAGCCGAATCTGGTCGTGTGCTGGGGCGGGCATTCCATCGGCACCGAGGAGTACCAGTACACCAAAAAGGTCGGCTACGAGCTCGGCCTGCGCGGCATGGATGTCTGCACGGGCTGCGGCCCGGGTGCGATGAAGGGCCCCATGAAGGGCGCCACCATCGGCCACGCCAAGCAGCGCATCGTCGGTGGGCGTTATATCGGTTTGACGGAGCCCGGCATCATCGCCGCCGAGCCGCCGAATCCGATCGTGAACCAGCTGGTGATCATGCCGGACATCGAAAAACGTCTCGAAGCGTTCGTGCGCCTGTCGCATGGCATCGTGGTGTTCCCGGGAGGCGTTGGAACGGCCGAGGAAATCCTCTACTTGCTGGGTGTGCTGCTGGATCCGGCCAATGCCGGCCAGACGCTGAAAGTCGTACTCACGGGACCCAGGTCGACGGCGGACTACTTCGTCCAGATCAAGCAATTCATCGAGCAAACCCTCGGGAAAAAGGCCGCCGAGCTGCTGCATGTGATCGTCGACGACCCGGCCGAGGTGGCGCGTTACATGGTCGCGGCGATGGAAGAAGTGCGGGACGCCCGCCGCACCCATAGCGACTCCTACAATTTCAACTGGCTGCTCAAGATCCCGCCGGCCTTTCAGCATCCGTTCGAAGTGACGCACGAATCCATGCGCGGCCTGCGTCTGTACCGCGACCAGCCGGCGCATGAGCTCGCGGCCGACCTGCGGCGCGCGTTCTCCGGCATCGTCACCGGCAACGTGAAGGAAAACGGCGTACGCGCGATAGAAAAGTTAGGTCCGTACGAGCTGACCGGCGACGCCTCGGTCATGAAACTGCTCGACGAGCTGCTCACGGCGTTTGTGGCGCAAAAGCGCATGAAGCTTCCGGGCAGCGCGTACAAGCCGTGTTACCGGCTCGTGGCCTGACGGTCGAGCGAAGAATCAAACAATAAGCGACTGCAACGTTAAATGGCGCCGCGTGTTTTCCGCGGCGGCGCTACATAACGAAAAAATCTGTGCGAACCACCGCGCATCGCCCGCAAGCAGTTGCGAGCGCGTGAATCAGTTCCTGTCGTTTTGGTGCGACGAAACCGTAGGCTTACGTCAACCGAAAGGGAGTAACCGCATGAGTTCCTCAGACAGAAGCCGGGGAAATTTGGGAAACGGAGCACCGCCGCCAGTGGGCACGGATGCTTACGCCGCCTGGCTCGAGCGCATGCAGCGCACGCGTGGGCGGCATGCCGCGATCACCAAGAATCTCTACACCTGGTCTAGCTACAAGCATTGGGCCGACAAGGTGAAGGGTTCGTGGGAAGACGAGCCGGCACCGGTAGTCAAGAAGTAGAGTTGAAAAAATAACACCGCGACAACGCGGGTTGCGGCGAATGCCATTCGCCGGCGAGATGAAGGTAAAGACTGGTTAGTGGGAAGACGAAGAACGGCAGGCGCCGGATGACGCGTCGCCGGGTGGGCGTTCGCGCGACTCAGTGGCCGTGGGGCCTGAAAATGGCGTCGTGGGCGGGGTCGTCGTCCCAGTTCTCGATCACCGCTTCGGGGGCCGGGATCGCCTCCGGGGCGGGCTGCTCCTGCAGCGGCGCCGGCTGTTCGGCCAGCACGCGCTCGGGTTCGAGCCAGGCGAGCAGCGTTTCCCACTGCGCCACATCCTCCCTGACCAGGTAGGACTTCATTTCATGGATCCCGACGCCTTGTTCGGCGGCGCGCACGTAGTTCTGCGAGTCGCGCACCGTGGCGACGATGGGGATATCCAGCTTTTCCAGGAAGCGCATCAGCGACTGGAACATCAACGTGTTCTTGCGTACGCGATTGGCGATGACGCCGATGCGGTTCTCGGTGCGCTTGATCTTGGCGACCAGCAGCAGGTCGGCGATGCAGCGCGATGCGGCGTGGATGTCGATATCCGACGGCAGCACCGGAACGATGATCTTGTGCGCATCGCGCGTGAGCTCGGGCAGCGCGCGCGCCTCGACGGCGGCCGGGCTGTCGACGACGATCTTTTCCGTGCCTTCCGGGATGCGCATCTGCCACGCGCGCGTGGTGCGGGCGTCATGCTCGAACGTGGCGATGCCGTTGATGACGGGCTGTGGCACCTTGCGCTTGCGCAGCCAGCGCGTCGCCGAACCCTGCGGGTCGCGATCAATCAACAAGGTGTGGTCGCCACGCGCCGCGAAAAACGCCGCGAGGTTGATCGCGAGCGTCGTCTTACCGGAGCCCCCTTTAGGGTTTAGTACGACGATGCGTTGCATGACTGTTTGTCAGAATGTGCCTTCAATGTGAAGCACTCGAAAGACTAGCGATGCAGCTGGTTTCTAGCAACCAAACCGGCAGTTGAGTGTGACTCCTGACACAGCCGTGTCACGGCTCTGTTCCTAGAGTCGACACAAGCTTGGAATTTTGAAGGAATGCATCGCATGGAACGTTTTCTTCTTCTCTGGGATGACCTCGACGACCTGATCGGCACCAGCCGCTACATGGTGAAGAACACGGCGATTGCGATCTGGACGACCGTCCGCCCGCGCTGAACCCGCTGATTCGCAAGGCCCGATCGAGGGCTTGAATTCGTAACGCGGTGCCCGCAACCTCCGGGCGCCATGACAACCCCCCCAACTGAAAACAAAGCCAAGGAAACTCTGGGTTTCCAGGCTGAAGTCCGTGAGCTGCTCAGGCTCATGATCCATTCGCTGTACAGCCACCGGGAGATCTTCCTGCGTGAGCTGATCTCGAACGCCTCCGACGCCAACGACAAGCTGCGCTTCGAAGCGCTCAGCAACCCCGCGCTGATGGCGGGCGATACCGAGCTTGCGATCTGGATCGAAGCCGACAAGGCGAAGAAGACGCTGACCATCCGCGACAACGGCATCGGCATGAGCCGGGACGAGGCGGTTTCTCACCTCGGCACCATCGCGCGCTCGGGGACGGCGGAGTTCTTCAAGAAGCTATCCGGAGATCAGCAGAAGGATTCCCAGCTCATCGGCCAGTTCGGCGTGGGCTTCTATTCGGCCTTCATCGTGGCGGACCGGGTCGAGGTGCTGACGCGCCGCGCGGGCCTGCCGGCCGCCGATGGAGTGCGCTGGGAATCGGCCGCCGACGGTGACTTCACGGTCGAGACGATCGAACACGCTGCGCGCGGAACCACCATCGTTCTGCACCTCAAGGAGGATGCGCAGGAATTCCTCGACGCGTGGCAGCTGCGGTCGCTGGTGCGCCGCTATTCCGACCACATCGCCTTCCCGGTGCGTATGCCGAAAGAGGGCGAGGCGACGCTCGAATACGAGGCCATCAATCGCGGCACGGCGCTCTGGGCGCGGTCCAAGGGCGAGATCAAGGACGAGGAGTACGTCGAGTTCTATCGCCACCTGACGCACGACTCCGGCGAGCCGTTGAGCTGGTCGCACAACCGCGTCGAGGGCAAGCGCGACTACACCAGCCTCATCTACATCCCCGCCGCGGCGCCCTACGACCTGTGGCAGCGCGACGGCGCACGCGGGCTCAAGCTGTACGTGCGGCGCGTGTTCATCATGGACGACGCGGAACAGTTCCTGCCGTTGTACCTGCGCTTCGTCAAAGGCGTGCTCGACTCGGCCGATCTGCCGCTCAATGTCTCGCGCGAGCTGCTGCAGGCCGACAGCGACGTCGAAGCCATGCGCGGCGCGCTCACACGGCGCGTGCTCGAGATGCTCGGCAAACTCGCCAAGGACGAGCCGGCGAAGTACCAGGGGTTCTGGCGCGAATTCGGCGCGGTGCTCAAGGAAGGCCTGGCCGAGGATCCCGCCAGCCGCGACAAGATACTGCCGCTGCTGAGATTCGCCAATTCGAATCAGGAAGGCGACGAGGAACAGACGTCGCTCGCCGACTATGTGGGCCGCATGCAGACCGGCCAGGACAAGATCTACTACGTGGTCGGCGAGAACCTCGCCGCCGCTCGCAGTCATCCGGCCATCGAAGGATTGCGCACCCGCAATGTCGAGGTTCTGTTGTTAGGCCGGCGCATCGACGCCTGGGTCATGGATCACCTGCAGGAATTCGAGGGCAAGAAGTTCAAGGACGCGACGCGTGGGGACCTCGAGCTCGGCGGCCTCGCGAGCGCGGCGGACAAGGAAAAGGTCGAGGCCCAGCTCAAGGAGAGCAAGACGCTGCTCAAACGCGTCAAGGATTCACTCGGCGAGCGTGTTTCGGAGGTGCGTGTCAGCGGGCGGCTCAAGGATTCGGCCGCGGTGCTGGTGGCGGGGGAACACGATCTATCGGCGCCGCTGCGCCGCGCGCTCGAGGCGGCCGGACAATCCGCGCCCGCCGGCAAACCCGTGCTCGAGCTCAACGTCGAACATCACGTCGTGAAGTATCTCGAGCATCGTGAGGATGCCGCGGAGTTCGGCGAGCTGGCGCTGGTGCTGTACGAGCAGGCGATGCTGGCCGAAGGTGCGCAGCTCCCGGATCCGGGCGCGTTCGTGCAGCGCCTCAACCGTCTCTGGACCCGGCTGCCGCAATGAGGCGTGTAATAATGCCGCTCCCGCAAATCCGGAGTAGCTCGATGACCCCGAAGTCGCTGGCCTCGTCGCTGACAATCGCGTTGGTCGTCGTATTGCTGGCCGCCTGTTCGTCGCGCGACAAACCGGCGGAAGAGGTGGCAGCGGTGCCTCCTCCGACCGACGCGGCTGCGCCTTCCGAACCCGTCGCCGATGCGACCTCCGCCACAGGAACCGAAAACATGGCTTTGCAGAAAATCGAACTCGCTCCAGGCGCCGGCGCCGAAATCAAGTCCGGTCAGACCGCGCTGGTGCACTACACGGGCTGGCTGTACGACGCCGCCGCACCCGAGAACAAGGGCAAGAAGTTCGATAGTTCGGTGGATCGCAACGAGCCGTTCGAATTTCCGGTCGGTGCCGGCATGGTCATCAAGGGTTGGGACGATGGCGTGGTCGGCATGAAGCCGGGCGGCAAGCGCCGGCTCGTCATTCCGCCGGAGATGGGTTATGGCGCGCGCGGCGCGGGCGGCGGGCTGATTCCCGGTGGTGCGACGCTGGTGTTCGACGTCGAGCTGGTCGAGATTCGCTGATGTCGCGCGTCGCGGCGGGCCTGGCGGCGCTGGTGTTTCCCGGCGTTGCGGCCCAGGCCGCGACCGGCAGCATCGCGGTAGGGAAGTTAGGCGAGCTCACGGGCATCCCCGGCGACGCGCTCGAGGACAACACGGTCTACAAGGCACCGTGAGCAGCATCGAAGTCCTGACGCTCGCGGGGCCAGTTGGCGCGCTCGAAGCCCGCCTGGAGACCCCGGACGGTGAGGTCAGATCCGACGTGTTCGGCGTGGTCTGCCATCCGCATCCGCTGTTTGGCGGAACCATGGACAACAAGGTCACCCACACGATCGCGCGCTCGATGATGGAGTGCGGCGCGCCCACCTTCCGGTTCAACTTCCGCGGCGTCGGGGCGAGCGGCGGCACCTTCGACAACGGCCGCGGCGAGGCCGATGACCTGGCCGCGGTCGTGGCCGAGGGACGGCGGCGTTATCCGGCTGCCGATCTGTGGTTAGGGGGCTTCTCGTTCGGCGCTTTCGTGGCCTTGCGCGCCGCGCAGGATCTCGCGCCGGTGAAGCTCGTCGCCGTGGCGCCGCCGGTGGCGCGTTTCGAGTTGGGAACGGTGGCGAACCCCGACTGCGACTGGATGCTGGCGCAGGGCGACGCGGACGACGTGGTGCCCGCCGCTGCCGTGCTTGCCTGGGCGGCGAACCAGCCGCGAAAGCCCCGCCTGCACGTTCTCGCGGGCGCCGGGCATTTCTTTCACGGCAGGTTGCACGAGCTCAAACCACTGATTCTGGATTTCCTGCGAAGCTAGCCGAGAAAAGGGGGAGGATTAAAAGGGGACATGCCTATTTATTGCGGAGCCAATAAATAGGCATGTCCCCTTTTAATCTTGGTCGCAAAAACAAAGGGCCCGGACGCGTTTACGTCCCGGGCCCTCGATCTGCATCACGCGCCGTGGCACGCGCGAAGCAAGCGCGTCTTAGTTGACCAGCGCCTTGAGGCTCTTCAGCGGCAGCACGCGGACCTTCTTGGAGGCCGGCTTCGCCTTGAACACCATCTTTTCCTTCGTGAACGGATTGATGCCTTCGCGCGCCTTCGTGGCGGGCTTCTTCACGACCTTCATCTTCAGAAGACCGGGCAGGGTGAACAGACCAGGTCCACGCAGGCTCTTCTTGATGATGCCGTTGAGTGACTCGAACACCGCGGCGACCTGCTTGCGGGACAGTTCAGCGTCTTTGCAGATCGTTGCCACGATTTCCGACTTCGTCGGTGCGCCACCTTTCTTTGCCATTACTCGGACTCCTCATAAGAAAAAAATGCAGCGGAAAAAATATCCCGCGGCGAGCGATTCGGCGCGCAACATATCACAGGCTTTCCCGCGTGCAAATAATTTTCGTTGCACATGAATGCGGCAAATGCCTTGTTTTCTAGGGTTCGGCGCACATGCGCAACAACACGAGTGTCGCCGCGACACGAAATTGAGCGTCATTCGCTGTACGAATCTTCACCATCACGCGCATCGAAGCGACGTTGAGGTATGCGGTTAAGTCGTTGTCGCAGCGAGGACAGCGCTGCGTCAGAAGTTGATTCCGTCGATCAGGATGATCAGCGCCTGCAGCGCGATGATCGCCCAGAGAAACGACAAATCCAGGCCGGCAACCAGCGACGGGATGATCCTGCGGACGCGCGAAAGCAACGGATCGCAGACGTAGGCGAGCAACTCGTAGACAGGCGAACTGCCGCCCTGCAGGAGCATTCCAGCGAGTCCGTAGAAGAAGATCATGATGACGTAGAGCCACAGCACTGCGAGCACCAGCGTCTTCAACACCAGCAGCGTGAGGACCACGATCGCCGGAATCACCGCGCCGAACAGCAGCAATACGGCGACCTTGAAGATCGCGAACAGCACGATCGCGACCACCGAAGCGGTGTCGATCCGGCCCACCGGCGGCAACACGCGGCGCAGCGGCAGGATGAGCGGATTGGTCATTTTCACGATCGCCGCCGCGAACGGGTTGCGAAAGTTAGCGCGCGCCAGCTGCATGATGAATCGCAGGATGAGGACGCCGAGGTACAGGGACGTCAGCGTATCGACGATGTAGTAGAGCGCTCTCATGTTTTCTGACTCTTGCCGAAGGCGCGCGCCAGTTCGCGGCCGCGATCGGTCGCGGCGCCCAGCGCGTCGGCCACGATGGTACGCAGGTTCGCGGTGTCGAATGCACGCACCGCCGCCTCCGTCGTGCCGCCCCTGGAAGTGACCTCGAGGCGCAGGCGCATCAGGTCGCCGTCGCTGGCGCGTGCCATCTGCCCCGACCCGAACAATGTCTGCACCGCGAGCTCCTGTGCGCTCGCGCGTTCGAGTCCGAGATTGACGGCCGCGTCGATCATCAACTCCGTGAGCAGGAAGAAGTAGGCGGGGCCACTGCCAGACAATGCCGTGACGACATCGAGCGCGTCTTCGTCTGACACCCACACCGTCGTGCCGACGGCGCCGAGCACGGTCGCCGCGAGTGCGCGATGCGCCGCGCTCAAGCCCTCGGGCGCATACAGTGCGCTCGCGCCGGCATTGTTGAGCGCCGGTCGATTGGGCATGGCGCGCACGACGGCGACGCCCGGGCCGCACCACTCGGCGATGTCGCCGACGCGTATGCCGGCCGCGATCGACAAAACCAGCGGTGGCCGTTGCGAGAAAACGTCGGCAAGCGCCTGCGTGGTGAGCGCCATGTCCTGTGGTTTGACCGCCAGCACGACGACATCCGCCGCCGCGGCCGCCTCACGGTTGTCGGCCGTGACGTGCACGCCGAGCTCGTCCGCGAGCACGATGCGCCGCTGCTGGTGGGCTTCCCCGACGCTGATGTTCTGGGGCGAAAGTCCGCGCGCGATGAGCCCGCGCATCAACGCGCCGCCCATGTTGCCGCCACCGATGAAGGCCGCCTTGATGTCCATGTGCGGGTGATTATCCCGTTTCGCCGGCCGTTTTGGCGCTGCGGGGGCCGAAAATCGCGGTGCCGATGCGCACGATGGTCGACCCTTCGAGGATGGCCGCTTCGAAGTCCGCGCTCGTGCCCATCGACAAGGTATCGAGCTGGTGTCCGTGTTCGTTCAGATAGTCGAACACCTGGCGTGTCTCGTTGAACCAGCGCCGCTGCCTGGCGTCGTCGTCTTCGGCCGGCGGCATGCTCATGAGGCCGCGCAGCCGGATGTTCGGCAGTGCGCGGACGGCGCTGGCCAGTTGCGCCATGTCGGCGGCGGGTACGCCGCCTTTGGTTTCCTCGCCGCCCACGTGCAGCTGCAGACAGAGATTGAGCGGCGGCAAGCGATCGGGACGCTGTGCGGACAGACGCTCGGCGATCTTGAGCCGGTCGACGGCGTGCACCCAGGCGAAATTCTCGGCGACCTGCCGGGTCTTGTTAGCCTGCAGCCGCCCGATGAAATGCCAGGTGAGTTCGCGCCCGGCCAGTGCCTCGATTTTGGGCAGGGCTTCCTGCAGGAAATTCTCGCCGAAGTTCTCGACACCCGCGCCCGCGGCAGCGTCGATTGCTGCGCCGCTCTGTCCCTTCGAAACGGCCAGAAGCGTGACCGAATCGACACTTCGACTGGCGCCTCTACAGGCCTCCGCAATGCGGGTTTGAGCGACTCGGACGCTCTCCGAGCAATTCTGCGGACGGGATAACATATTGATCAGTGATACCCGGGTCTATACTCAACGGCGCTTTTCAAGGGACACCGCATGGCCGTCGACGTCGCCCAGCTCCTCGCTTTCGCCGTAAAGAATAACGCCTCGGACTTGCACCTGTCCGCTGGTGTGCCGCCCATGATTCGTGTCGACGGCGACATGAAACGTATCAACATGCCCGCGCTTTCCCACAAGGAAGTGCACGGCATGGTGTACGACATCATGAACGACAAGCAGCGCAAGAATTACGAAGAGTTCTTCGAGACCGATTTCTCTTTCGAGATTCCGAAGCTCGCGCGTTTCCGCGTGAATGCATTCAACCAGAATCGCGGCGCGGGCGCCGTGTTCCGCAATATTCCCTCGGTCATCCTCTCGCTCGACGACCTGGCATGCCCGAAGATTTTCCGCGATCTGTGCATGCTGCCGCGTGGCCTCGTGCTCGTGACCGGCCCGACCGGCTCGGGCAAGTCCACCACGCTCGCGGGCATGGTGAACCACTGCAACGACAACCGTCCCGATCACATCATCACGATCGAGGACCCCATCGAATTCGTGCATGAGAGCAAACGCTGCCTCATGAACCAGCGCGAAGTGCATCGCGACACGCTCGGCTTCTCTGAAGCGCTGCGTTCGGCGTTGCGCGAAGACCCGGACGTGGTGCTGGTTGGCGAAATGCGCGACCTCGAGACGATCCGTCTCGCGCTGACCGCCGCCGAAACCGGACACCTCGTGTTCGGCACGCTGCACACCAGCTCCGCCGCCAAGACCATCGACCGCGTGGTCGACGTGTTCCCGGCGCAGGAAAAGGAAATGGTCCGCGCGATGCTTTCAGAGTCGCTGCGTGCCGTCATTTCGCAGACGCTGCTCAAGCGCAACGGCGGCGGCCGTATCGCGGCGCACGAAATCATGATCGGCACGCCCGCCATTCGTAACCTGATTCGCGAAGGCAAGATCGCGCAGATGTATTCGGCCATCCAGACCGGCGCCCAGGCCGGCATGCAGACGCTGGATCAATGCCTCGCGGACCTCGTCACCAAAGGCGTCGTCAGCAAGGAAGAAGCTCGCTACAAAGCTTCCAACAAGGATGCCCTGTAAGGAGCGCTGACCATGGATCGCGAACAAGGCATCAAACTCATGCAGGACCTTCTGCGTCGCGTCGTCGACAAGAAGGCTTCCGACCTGTTCATCACGGCGGGCTTCCCGCCGGCGATCAAAATCGACGGCGAAGTGCGCCCGCAGTCCGAACGTGCCCTGACCGCCGAGCAGTCGGCCGTACTGGTCCGCGCGATCATGAACGATCGCCAGACCAAGGAATTCGACGCCACCAAGGAATGCAATTTCGCGATCGCGCCGCCGGGCATCGGCCGCTTCCGCGTCAACACCTTCGTGCAGCAGGGTCAGACCGGCTGCGTCATTCGCCTCATCAATTCCAAGATTCCGACGCTCGAAGAGCTCGAACTGCCGCCGGTGCTCAAAGAGGTGGTGCTGTCCAAGCGCGGCCTCGTGATCCTGGTCGGCGGCACCGGTTCGGGTAAATCGACCTCGCTGGCCGCGATGGTGGGTTACCGCAACGAGAAAACCCGCGGGCACATCGTGACCATCGAAGATCCGGTGGAATACGTGCACCAGCACAAGGGCTGCGTGATCACACACCGCGAAGTGGGCGTGGATACCGACAACTGGCATGCGGCGCTCAAGAACACGCTGCGCCAGGCGCCCGACGTCATCCTCATCGGCGAAATCCGCGACCGCGAGACGATGGAATACGGCATCCAGTTCGCCGAGACCGGCCACCTCGTGTTGGCCACCCTCCATGCGAACAGCTCCAACCAGGCGCTCGACCGCATCATCAACTTCTTCCCCGACGAGCGCCGCGAACAGCTGCTGATGGATCTGTCGCTGAACATCCGCGCGCTGGTCTCGCAACGTCTCGTGCCGCGCGAATCCGGCTCGGGCCGCATCGCCGCGATGGAGATCATGCTGAATTCGCCGCTGATCCAGGACCTGATCTTCAAAGGCAAGGTGCAGGAGATCAAGGATGTCATGTCGCGCTCTACGCGCGTCGGCATGAAGACCTTCGACCAGGCGTTGTACGACCTCTACGAAGCGGGTTTCATCTCGTACGAAGACGCGTTGCGTAACGCGGATTCGAAGAACGAATTGCGCCTGCGCATCAAGCTCGAGAGCAAACGCGAAGTGAAGAACCTCGACGACGGTGGCACGCTCAGCATGGTCGACGAAGAACAACAGGGCCGTTCGTTCTAAATGGCCGAATCGAAGCGCAGCAAGGTGGACGTGGCGGCCGCCGTCAACGAAGAGCTCGAAGAGACGCTCAAGGCCAAGCACTCGACCGGCGACAACGCGCCGATGGTGCTCAACACGCGTCCGCTGTTCAAACTCATGGTGGAGCGCAAGGCCAGCGACCTGTTCTTCACGTCGAATTCGCCTATCAAGGTCAAGATCGAAGGCGCGATCCTGCCGATCAACAAGCAGGTGCTGACGCCCGAGACCGTGCGCCAGGCGGCCTATGGCCTCATGACGCCCGACCAGCTAGAAAGCTTCAAGCGCGAGCTCGAAATCGACTTCGCGATCTCCGAGCCCGGCCTCGGGCGCTTCCGCGTCAACGTTTTCTACCAGCGCGGTTACCCCGCGATGGTGCTGCGCTACATCAGCGCCGACATGCCCAAGCTCGACCAGCTCGGCCTGCCCGACATGTTCAAGGACCTCATCATGATGAAGCGCGGGCTCATCCTGATGGTCGGCGCCACCGGCTCGGGCAAATCCACTTCCATCGCGGCGATGATCAATCATCGCAACGAAACCTCCTCGGATCACATCGTCACGATCGAAGATCCGATCGAGTTCCTGCATACCAACAAGCGCTCCATCGTCAACCAGCGCGAAGTGGGGCTCGACACCAAGAGTTTTGCTCGCGCGTTGCGCGGCGTGATGCGCGCGGCCCCCGACGTCATCCTGATCGGAGAAATCCGCGACAAGGAGACGATGGAGGCCGCGATCAACCTTTCCGGCACAGGTCATCTCGTCCTATCCACCCTGCACGCGAACAACAGCGCCGAGACGCTGGATCGCATCATCAACATGTTCCCGCAGGACCAGCACAAGCAGATCTTCCTCGATCTCTCGCAATACCTGCGCGCCATCTGCTCGCAGCGCCTGGTCGTGACCAAGGAAGGCAAGCGCATCGCGGCCATCGAGGTCATGTTGAACACGCCTTACGTCACGGAGCTCGTGAAGAAAGGCGACGTCAGCGCGATCAAGGAAGCCATCGTCGCGAGCTCCGAGCGCGGCGTGCAGAGCTTCGATGTGGCGCTGCTGAATCTCTACAAGCAGAACCGCATCGATCTGGAAGAAGCGCTCACCAACGCCGATTCGCGCTCGAACCTGGAAGCCAAGATCAACTTCGGCTGATCCCGGCCGAGTGGCTTTCCGACGAACGGTGCTTGACACCGGCATATTCGCGCCTAGAATGCGCGCCCCTATGCATCCTAACTACCAATTCAGTTTGCCCCGCACCACGTTTGTCGCGGGTACGGCGCCGATTCTGCCGAATCGGCGTGCCGTCCCGGCGTGCGCGCTCGCCGGCGAACCCGATTCGAGAACCGGAAGCTAGCTCTTCGATGCAACGGAGAGCGGCTTTGGGCAGCTCTCCGCAAGGCACTCCACACGAGGCCCCGGTCAGCTGCCGCTGATTCGGGGCCTTCAGCGTTTCAGGCCCCAACTATTCGGTGCGACGTGTGAGCGGCGCGCCGTCAGGAGGTCTTTGTCCGCGTTTTCTCGCAGCGGTCCGGCGTCACAGCCGGCTGGCGCGCTCTTGCCTGGCAGCAGTCGCAGGTGCGTGTACCGCGAACGAATGGGGCGATAACCACAACAAGTTAGCTCAGTTGGATAGAGCAGGAGGTTGTGTTCCTCCCTGTCGCGGGTTCGATTCCCGCGCTTGCCAAGTGCAGAACTGGTGTTGTTGAAACGATGAGGCGGGGCTTGCCCCGCATCGAGGTGACCTGGCGTGGATGGCCACGCAGCGCGCCCGGAGCCCTGAGCCGCGTGGCGTGTGTTGCATTCGATCTGTCGAACGCCCGGAAGAGGCGCGCCGCCCCGCGGAGCGCGCCGCCGGGCTAACTACAGGGACGGCGCAGCACAGCTCGCGGACCGCGCCGGGGGTGTGGGCACCACCTCGACCTGTTGGATACCGCCGCGGCAATGGGGCCGCGGCGGTGAGGTGGAAGGCAAGGAGAATGACAATGTGGATGTTGAAGCGAATGAAGGTGGCCCTGTACGAGCGGGCGTTGGTGTATCGCGACCGCGATCTGGAGCGCGTCCTCGGCCCCGGCAAGTACTGGCTCGTCGGCCGTAACCTCGGGGTGCAGGTTTATGACGTCGGCAAGGTGGAGCTCGAGCTCGCGCGCGCCGACGTGTTGCTGGCCGAGTCGCGTGGATTGCTCGAGCCGTACGTGCAGATCGTCGAGCTGGGCGACCGCGAGGTCGGCATCGTCTACAAGAACGAGCGCCTGAGCGGCGTGCTCGCGCCGGGCACGCGTCAGTGGTACTGGCGCGGTGCGACGAACGTGCGCGTGGAAGTTCGCGACATCGCGAATGAATACACGCTCGACGCGAACACCGCGCGCGTCCTGACGCGTGCGAAGAACGCCGCGGGCGTAAGTGAGGCGATCGGCATGGTCGAAGTCCCGGATACCTCCGTGGGTCTCATGATCGTCGACGGCGAGCTGCGCGCGGTATTGAAGCCCGGTCTGTCGGCGTACTGGAAGTACCAGCGCGCGCTGCGCGTGGAGCTCGTGGATCTGCGTTTGCAGACGATGGAGGTCTCGGGCCAGGAGATCCTGACGCGCGACAAGGTGAGCCTGCGCGTGAACCTGACCGCGTTGTGGCAGGTGACGGACGCGGTGAAGGCGCGCGCAACGGTCAGCAACTTCGTGGACTACGTCTACAAGGAGCTGCAGTTCGCGCTGCGTGAGGCGGTCGGCACGCGCACGTTGGACGAGTTGCTGTCCGACAAGGGTGCGATCGACCGCGAGGTCGCGATGTCGACGGCGAAGCTCGAGGCGAGCGGTCTCGCGGTGCGCTCGGTGGGTGTGAAGGATGTGATCCTGCCGGGCGAGATGAAGGCCATCCTCAACCAGGTGGTCGAGGCGGAGAAGGTGGCGCAGGCCAACCTGATCCGCCGCCGCGAAGAGACGGCGGCGACGCGTTCGTTGCTGAACACGGCGCGCCTCATGGACGAGAACCGCACCTTGCTGCGCCTGAAGGAGCTCGAGACGCTCGAGAAGGTGACCGAGAAGATCGACAAGTTGACGGTCTTCGGTGGTCTCGAAGGTGTGATGAAGGACCTGGTCCGCATCGCGCCGTGAAGCAAAGGAAAACCGGCGGGCCGTGCTTGAGACGGGCCCGCCGGTGAGTACTCTTGAATACGAATGGTGAAGGATATGAACGAGAAGAACTACGAAGTATTGAACGTCGAAGGCGGACGCCACGTGAAGATGTGGACGCGCGGCGTGCCGGTAGATGAACAGGCGAAGACGCAGCTCGCGAACATCGCGCGCATGCCGTTCGTGCACTCGCACCTGGCCGTGATGCCGGACGTGCACGTGGGCAAGGGCGCGACCGTGGGCTCGGTGATCGCAACGCAGGGCGCGATCATCCCCGCCGCGGTCGGTGTCGATATCGGCTGCGGCATGATGGCGGTGCAGACGACCTTGCAGGCCAAGGACCTGCCGGAGTCGCTGGCCACGCTGCGTTCGCGCATCGAGCGCGCGGTGCCGCACGGCTCGGTGAAGACGCGTGGCCACAACGACCGCGGTTCCTGGGGAACGGCGCCGGAAGCGGTGCTGTCGCGCTGGGGCGCATTGAGCGAGCGCTGCAGCCGCATCGTGCAGAAGTATCCGAAGCTCAAGCCCAAGGAGCCGCAGAAGCAGTTGGGAACGCTGGGCGGCGGTAACCACTTCATCGAGGTCTGTCTCGACACCGACCAGACCGTGTGGGTGATGCTGCACTCCGGGTCGCGCGGCATCGGCAATCTGATCGGTCAGATCTTCATCGAATTGGCGCGGGCGGACATGCAGAAGCACTTCATCAACCTGCCCGACCGGGATCTGGCGTACCTCGTCGAGGGGACGGAGCACTTCGACGACTACGTCGAGGCGATGACCTGGGCACAGGACTACGCGGCGGAAAATCGCCGCGCGATGATGGACGCCGTGTTGCGCGTGCTGCGTGAGGAGCTGCGTCCGTTTGCGATGGGTGAGGTGGCGGTGAACTGCCACCACAACTACTGCACGCGCGAGCGCCACTTCGACGCGGATCTCATCGTGACCCGCAAGGGCGCGGTGAGTGCGAAGGCGGGCGAGCTGGGAATCATCCCGGGTTCCATGGGCGCGCGTTCGTACATCGTGCGCGGCCTGGGGAACGCCGAGAGTTTCTCGAGCTGCAGCCACGGCGCGGGCCGCGTGATGTCGCGCACGCAGGCGCGTGCACGGTTCACGGTGGCCGACCACGAGGCGGCGACCGCGGGCGTCGAATGCCGCAAGGACAAGGACGTCATCGACGAAACGCCGGCCGCGTACAAGGACATCGACGCGGTGATGGAAGCACAACGCGATCTCGTCGAGATCGCGTACACCCTCAAGCAGGTGGTCTGCGTGAAGGGTTGAAGAGCAGGGCGCCTCCCGATGGGAGGCGCCTTTTTATTTCTTACAGCGGAACGGCGTCGTCGGTGTTGAGCGTGAGTTCGGCGACTTCGGCGGCCGTCTTCGCCTGCCAGTTCTCGAGCCCTTTCAGCCGCGCTGCGTTCCAGCGGTCACCGAAGGCCGTGAAATAGGCGTCGGCGTCCGCGGACTTCTGCACGAATCGATCCGTCGCCTTCAGCCATTTCTGGAAGTCCGGGCTGTTGATCCGGTATTCGGAGGTACCGGAGGCGCGAATCGGCCGCAGCTGCAGGCCATTGCCGTAGATGAAACGCAGCAGCACGTAGTAACGCTTGCCGGCTTCGACGTTGGCTTCCATGTAATGCCAGCCGAACGCCGACGCCAGCATGTGTTTGCCGGGCGGCAACGTGATCACCGACTTGCTGCGCCAGGAAGAAACGTTGAGCAGCGTGAGCTGCTCGCCTTCGATCCTGTAGATGCCCACCGGGAACATGCCCTGGATCTTGTTGATGGGCTCGAGAAAGACGATCTGCGCCTGGTCGGCCGGTGGCGCGGGAATGGAGAAGTTCGGCACTTCGACGAACGGTGGTGGCGGTGGGTCGGCGGCGCGAACCACGAGTGGCAAAACCAGCGCCAGGACCAGCGTGAGACGATGAAACATTCTTCCCCCTCAAATCTTTTTGTTTGTCAGCCGAATACCGCGCGCGAATCGAACACCGGGCCATCCACGCACACGCGCTTCATCGCGGGCCCATCGGGTGTGTTCACCTTCACCGTGCAGCCCGCGCAGCCGCCCACCGCGCAGGCCATGAATTCCTCGAGCGACACCTGGCAGGGCACGCCGTGTTTCGCCGCGACCTTCGCCACGGCTTCGAGCATCGGCGTCGGGCCGCAGGAGAAGATTTCGACTTCGGCCTTCGCCGCGTCATCGAGCGAGCCTAACCACTCATCGGCGAGCTGCGTGACGAAGCCGTCGTAGCAGCCGGCGAACCCGGCCTTGCTGGCGAGGCGGCTCGGAATGCCCCAGCCGTCGAGCAGCGGCATCGCGGCGATGCTGCCCGCGGGAATGCCCGGCACGAGGATCGTGGACGGGCGTGCCTTGAAGGGAAATGGAATCTCCGAGCCCATCAGCACCAGCGGCTTCCAGGGTTTGCCGGCCTGTTCCATCATCCACTCGGACAGGAACACCATCGGCGGAATGCCGACGCCACCGCCCACCAGCAGGGAGCGCGGGCGCTTCGGATCGGGACGGAATGGCTGGCCGATGGGGCCGAGCACGCTGATCGTGTCGCCCACGTGGCGCCGCGACAGCGCGCGTAATCCGGGGCCGACGATCTTGTAAAGGATCTCGATCCAGCCATCGGTCGCGTTGACGCGCTGGATGGACAGCGGGCGTCGCATCGGCACGTCCGGATCGCAGGTGAGGTGCACGAAGCTGCCGGGCAGCGCGCGCGCGGCGCACTTCGGCGCTGTGATGCGCAATACGAACTGTTCTCCCGGCCAGGACTCGTGCGAGAGCACGACGCCGTCTTCGAGAAAGATGCTGCCCCGGTGCGCGGGGTGCACGCCGTGTCCGCGGCCGGCCTCTTCGTGCGGCAGGGCGCTCATCGATGACGTCCCTCGATCACCGCTTCGAGTACGGCCATGCGCACGGCCACGCCGTTGCGCACCTGATCGCGGATCACCGACTGCGGACCGTCGGCGACATCGGATGCGATCTCGATGCCGCGGTTCATCGGCTGCGGGTGCATGACGATCGCGTCAGGCTTCGCGCGCGCGAGCCGCTCGGAAGACAAACCGAACTTTGCGAAGTAGCGGTCCGCGTCCGGAATCGCCGCAGTCGCCATACGCTCCTTCTGGATGCGCAACATCATGATGACGTCGACGCCGGCGATGCCGGTTTCGAGCGCGGTGTGACGCTCGCAGCCGCCGAACTCGGTCGCATCGGGCATGAGCGCCTTGGGCGCGACAATGCGGATCTCGCCGACACCCAGCGTCGCCAGCACGTGCCAGGCGGACCGCGCCACGCGCGAGTGCCTGATGTCGCCGACGATCGCGATCTTGAGGCCGTCGAACTTCTGCTTCTTCTGCAGGATGGTCAGCGCGTCGAGCAGCCCCTGGGTGGGATGCGAGACATGCGCTTCACCGGCCGACAATACGCTGGCGTGCGGCTGCACGTGCGAGGCCACCAAGTCCGGCACGCCGGCCTCCGCGTCGCGGATCACGAACACGTCCACGTGGCAGGCTTCGAGTGTGTAGATGGTGTCGAGCATGCTCTCGCCCTTCACGCGCGAGGACAGCTGCACCTCGAGATTGACCACGTCGGCGCCGAGCCGCTTGGCCGCGAGCTCGAACGAAACGCGCGTGCGCGTCGACGGCTCGGTGAACAGGTTTGCGACCGTGACGCCCGCGAGGTTGCGGTTGTGCACCGGCGCCTCGCCGATCGGCTTCACGAATTTCTGCGCCCGCGTGAGCAGCGCTTCGATCGCGGACCTGGGCATTCCTTCGAGAGTGAGCAGGTGCCGGAGCGTGCCGTCGGTGCGATTCTGTTGCGTCATGTCTTTGTCAGTGTGTTTCGAACCATCGTTCCAGGATCACCGCGGCCGCGGCCGCGTCTACGTCCTCGCGTGTCACCCGCCGCTTGCGTTCGCCGCTCGCGCGCATGACGCGCAGGCGCTCTTCGGCGTCCTGCGAGGAGTGGCGTTCATCGACCAGGTCGATGGGCAGTCCGCTGCGTTGGCCCAGATCGGCGGCGAATCGGCGCGCGGTCTCGGTGAGGGGGCTCGCGGAGCCGTCGGCATTATAGGGCTCGCCCACGGCGATTCGCGCCGGGCGTGTGTCCGCCAGCAGGCGGTCGATGGCTTTCCAGTCGGGGCCCTGCGGGCCGTTGGACACCGTGATGCGGGGGTGCGCGGAGCGTGTCAGCGTGTCGCCGCTCGCGATGCCAATACGTTTGAGTCCGAAGTCGAGTGCAACGATCAGTTGCGCCCGATCAGGCATGACCGGAGAACGAAGTGAGCTGCGCGGGTTCGACGCCGAGCAACCGCAGCGTTGCTAGCCAGCGCTCCTCGTAGGGCAGATCGAAGATCACGCTTTCATCGGCCGGCACCGACAACCAGGAGTTGTCGAGCATTTCCTTCTCGAGCTGGCCGGCTTCCCAGCCCGCGTAGCCGAGCGCGATGAATGCCTTGTCCGGTCCGGCACCCGAGGCCATGGCCGCGAGCACGTCGCGCGACGTGGTGACCTGGATCTGGTCGGAGATCTTGTGCGTGCTGTCCCACTCGCCACCCGGACGATGCAGCACGAAGCCGCGATCCTGGTGCACCGGCCCGCCGCGCAGGACGGGCAGATCGGCGGCTTTCTTGTCGGTGGGTTCGATCTTCATCTGCTCGAACACTTCGCTGAGCGTCATCGACAGCGGACGGTTGAGCACGATGCCGAGTGCCCCTTTCTCGCCGTGTTCGCAGATCAGTGAGACGGTCTGCGAAAAATTCGGGTCGGAGAGCTGGGGCATGGCGATCAGCAGATGATTCGAAAGACTGGTGACGCCGCCGGCCATATGGAAAGGAGTCTACTGTGAATTGGCGGGTGCGGTCACGGTTCCGCGGCTGACTTTCTTGCCGTCGAATTCCCATCCGTAGGTGAAACGCAACAGCCGGTATTTGCCGGCGAGTTCTTTCGGGAAAGGATCGAACGGACTCGCGAGCTTCAATATGTCCGTCGCCGCCTGGTCGAGTTTCGCCGAGCCGCTGGAGCGGCGAATGGTGGCGGAGTCGAGCGTGCCGTCGGCCAGGATCACGACTTCCACGTCGGGATTGCGGGTTCCCGGTGCACGCCAGGCGGCCTGCGGGAAGTTCATCGTGCCCAGGCGTTCTATCTTGAGACGCCAGGCCACGAGGTACGGCGCGACCAGCGCCTCGCGAGTGTCAGGCGTCACCCACAATTCGTCGCGCGGCGGGCCGCGGACCTTCTGATCTTCAGCGTCATCCACACCGAGCTTGTCGCGTTCGCTGTTGCCAGTGGTTTCAACCGGAACTTCCGTCGCCTCCACCAGGCTGGCGGGCGGCGCGAAGTAGAGGATCTCGGGCTGCGGCGCGGTGGTAGTTAGCGCCCGGTTGTCGGCGACGGCGAGCAGCGCGCCGGCGTCTTCCGCGAGGGTCGTGCCATCCGCGCGCCCATTGCGGGCTTCGTATTCGGCGGCGGCGCGCGGCGGGCGCGCCTCGGCCGGATCGATGCTGTTGCCGGAACCGAGCTGCGTGCGCTGGGCGAGGTAGGTGGCGGTGGTGTTGGTCTGGGCTTCGGGCACGTCGTTGGAGACGATCAGGACTTCCAGTCCCGGGGCGCCCGCAGACTCGTGCTTCACCGAGCCGAAAGTGACGCCGACGATGATGACCCCGTGCACCAGCGCCGCCATGAAGACGGTGGTGGTGAGGCGGTCGCGCGTGGGCGCGATCCCTTCGCGCAATGGCAGCGCGCGGGCCGACATCTCAGGGCTGCTTGGCGCCTATGCGGCGCTGAAGGGCGGCAATTACCATATCGCCGATATTGAGCCCGAACTGGCCGTCGAGTTCACGAATTCCCGTCGGACTCGTGACGTTGATCTCGGTCACGAAGCCGCCGATCACGTCGATGCCCACGAACACCATTCCCAGTTCGGCGAGCTTGGGGCCAATTTCAGTCGCTAACCACCGGTCGCGTTCGTTCAATTCGCGCCCGACACCCTTGGCGCCGGCGGCCAGGTTGCCGCGATTGTCGTTCGCGGCAGGAATACGGGCCAGCGCGTAGGGGACCGGCTGACCGTCGATCAGCAACACGCGCGAGTCACCGGTGGAGGAGATATCCGGCACGTAGCGCTGCGCGATGGCGAAGCGCTGTCCGTAGTCGGTCAACGTTTCAATGATCACCGGCAGGTTCTTGTCGCCTTTCTCGGTCACGAAGATCGATTTGCCGCCCATGCCGTCGAGCGGTTTGACCACGATCTTGCCGTGCTCGGCCGCGAATGCGGTGATGTCGGCGGCCGAGCGGGTAATGAGCGTGGGCGCGCAGCACTGCGGAAACCACGCGGTATAGACCTTCTCGTTCATGTCGCGCAGGCCCTGAGGCCGGTTCGCGACGAACGCGCCCTGCAGTTCGGCGCGCTCGAGGATGTAAGTGGTGTAGATGTATTCGGCGTCGAACGGCGGATCCTTGCGCATGAACACGCAGTCGAACTCGCCTAGTTTCATCACGCTCGGCGCGCCGAGCTCGAACCAGTGCGCCGGATCGTTGAACACCTGCAGCGGCCGCCCGCGCCCGAGGGCGAGACCATCGCGCAGGAAGAGGTCCGACTGCTCGAAATACGTGAGCTTCCAGCCACGGGCCGCCGCCGCAAGCAACATTGCAAGTGTGGAGTCCTTCGCAAATTTGACCTTCGCGATCGGGTCCATCACGACGGCAAGACTAGGTGTTTTCTGCATCGACAACTCCGACCTCAAAAACGTGACGTGACCGGCATAGCCGGGGGTATTCCTATATGTTAAAACGCCCCACAGCTTGCCAAGCAGGGCCACTTATTAATAGCGGCGCCACGCTGATTTCCGTCGCTTTTTTTGTTTGTTTCAGGAGAGGTTTAGGTGAACGACACCAGCTCCCACCTCAAGGGTCTGAAGGTCCTCGTCATTGACGACAGCAAGACCATCCGCAAGACCGCCGAGACTCTGCTCGCCAAGGAAGGCTGCGAGGTCTACACGGCGGTGGATGGTTTCGATGCGCTCGCGAAGGTCGCGGACTACACCCCCGACATCGTGTTCGTCGACATCATGATGCCGCGGCTCGACGGTTATCAGACGTGCTCGCTCATCAAGCACAACAAAGTCTTCAAATCGATTCCGGTGATCATGCTGTCTTCGAAAGACGGCCTGTTCGACCGTGCGCGGGGGCGCATCGTCGGATCGGAGTACTACCTCACCAAGCCATTCACGAAGGACGAACTGCTCTCTGCCATCGAGACGCACGTCGCTGCGAGGTGAGTATGGCTCTCATTTTGATCGTGGATGATTCCCCGACCGAAGTGCACGTCATGAAGAAGGCGTTGGAGAAGTCTGGCTACCAGACTGCCACCGCCGCGGACGGCGCCGAGGGCGTGCGCATGGCGCGCGAGATGACTCCCGATCTCATCTTCATGGACGTCGTGATGCCGGGCATCAACGGCTACCAGGCCACGCGCACGCTGGCGAACGATCCGAAGACCAAAACCATCCCGATCATCATGGTCACGTCCAAGGGACAGGAGACCGACAAGATCTGGGGCCTGCGCCAGGGCGCGGTCGATTACATGGTCAAGCCCGTGTCGCCCGATCAGCTCGTGGCGAAGGCACAGGCAACTCTTGCCGCCTGACGTGTCGACATGACCGAAAACGTTTCGCTAAAACATTTACGCGACAAGCCATTCGAGCTGCTGGCCGAGCTCGAGCGTCGCGGCCGCGCGGTCACCGCCGCCGCCGCGTCGGAGAACCCCGGCGCGCGCGAGTGGGTCGGCGTCGCGTTCCGCATGGCCGGCGAGCTGTATCTCGCGGCGCGCGAAGAGACGCGCGAAGTGCTGGCCGTGCCGCCCGGGCTCACGCGGGTTCCGGGCGCCAAGCCCTGGGTCAAGGGCATCGCAAACGTGCGCGGGCAATTGCTGCCGATCCTCGATCTGCGCCAGTACCTCGGATCCGGCCTCACGCCGAACTCGCGCAACGTGCGCGTCATTGTCGTCAATCACCGGGAAGTGCCTGCGGGCCTCGTGGTAGATGAAGTGCTCGGCTTCCGCCGCTTTTCCGAATCCGAATTTTCTGGCGATGCGCCGCCTACGGTGGTGCGTTGCGAACGTTATCTGGCCGGCGCGTTCCGGCGCGGCCCCGAGCAATGGCCGGTGTTGAGCCTGCGTCAGCTGGTCGAGAGCCCGTCCTTCCAGGAGGCCGCGGCATGAGCAGCGAAGCCGCGGGCGGTTCCCGCACGCTCAAATCCCTCAGCAGCCTGATCACGGCCACGCTGGTATTGCTGGTGCTCAGCACCGCGTGCTGGGTCGCGGCCTGGCTGTTGAAGCTCGACCTTCTGTATGCCGTTGCCGGCGCGTTCACGTTGGCGACGGCCGTGCCGCCATTCCTGGTGTTCGGCCGCATCAAAGTGGTCGAGAGCGATTTCGCGCATCGCGAAGCCTTGTCGCTCGCGCAGCGCAAGGAAACCGAGCGCAACCAGCAGGCCATCCTGCGCCTGCTCGACGAACTGGCGCCGCTGGCGGATGGCGATCTGACCGTCCAGGCCACGGTGACGGAAGACATCACCGGCACGATCGCGGACTCGATCAACTACGCCATCGGCGTGTTGCGCGACCTCGTGGCCACCATCAATCAATCGGCCATCCAGCTGGACGGCGCCACGCGGCAGACGCAGGCCTTGTCCGCGCACCTGGCCAAGGCATCGACCGCGCAGTCGAAGCAGATCGTTGGCGCCACCGAATCCGCCAGCAACATGGCGAGCAGCACGGAGGCCATCTCGGGCAACTCCGAGCGCGCCTCGGACGTCGCGCGCCACTCGGTCGATGTCGCGCACAAGGGCGGCGATGCGGTGCGCCGCACGATCGATGGCATGAACGCCATCCGCGAAACCATTCAGGAAACCAGCAAACGCATCAAGCGGCTGGGCGAGAGCTCGCAGGAAATCGGCAACATCGTCGAGCTCATCAACGACATCGCCGAGCAGACGAATATTCTGGCGTTGAACGCCTCCATCCAGGCCTCGATGGCGGGTGATGCGGGCCGCGGCTTCGCGGTGGTCGCCGACGAAGTGCAGCGCCTGGCGGAACGCGCCGCCGCGGCGACGCGGCAGATCGAAACGCTGGTGCGCGCCATTCAGGCGGACACGAATGAAGCCGTGGTTTCGATGGAACGCAGCACCACCGACGTGGTCGGCGGAGCGTTGCTGGCCGAAAACGCCGGCGCGGCGCTCGAGGAGATCGAGCAGGTCTCGAACCAGATCGCGAGCCTCGTGCAGAACATCTTCTCTAGCTCGCGTCAGCAGGTGAGCGAGGCGCAGAAGATTGCGCGCAACATGCAGGTCCTCAAGGAAATCTCGACGCAGACCGCCGAGTCGACCACCGCGACCTCGCAAAGCATTTCGAAACTCGCGCAACTGTCGGCCGCGATGCGACAGTCCGCATCCGGCTTCCGGTTGCCCGGCGCGCCCGTACCGCGCCAGGTGGCGGCCGCGGGCGCCGCGATTGCAGCCGCCGCGGCGGCGACGACCGGTATCAGTCCGCAGCCTTCGAACTCCACCGCGCGGACGCGAACGGTATCGCTTGCCTCGTAACACGGACAGTTAGCTCACTGAATGCCTGAAGTAGCCCTACAGACGCTGGATCTCGTCGGCCGCGAGCTGAACAACACGCTTGCCGAAGCGCGCACCGCGCTCGAGACCTATGTAGAACAGCCTGAAAACGTCGTGCTGCTGCAGCGCTGCGTGTCCGACCTGCACCAGGTCCAGGGCGTGCTGCGCTTGCTGGAAATATTCGGCGCCGCGCTGCTCGCCGAGGAAATGGAGCAGGTCACCCACTATCTGCTCACGCCCGCCTCGCAGAAGAACCAGGCGGAGACGCTCGACGCGCTGATGCGCGCCATGGTGCAGCTGCCGAGTTACGTCGAACGCGTGCTGGCCGGAGGCCGGGATCTGGCCCTGGTGCTGCTGCCGCTGCTCAACGATCTGCGTGCCGTGCGCGGCAGCCCGCTGCTGTCCGAAGGCACGCTGCTGCTGCTCAATCTCAAATCCGATCAACAGGCCGCGCCGATCCAGCCCGCCGCCGGCGAGCCCGCGCTCACGGTCGCGCAATGGGCGCGCCGGCTGCGCACGCGTTTCCAGCTCGGCCTCGTCGGCTGGATTCGCGGCGAACGCACCGAGCAGAATCTCGAAATCCTCGAAACCGTCGCGCACCAGCTCGAACAGGTGGCCACGCGCCAGTCCGTGTTCCAGCTCTGGTGGGTGGTCGGCGCCGTCATCGAAGCGCTGCGCGACGGCGGCCTCGAAACCGGCGTGTCGGTCAAACGCCTGTTGGGCCTGGCGGACCGGGAAATCCTGCAGCTGTACACGCAGGGTGAGGGCCGCTACTCGCAGAATCCGCCGGTCGAATTGCTCAACAACCTGCTTTATTACATCGCCCGTGCCAACAGCAGCGGCCCCAAGATCACGGCCGTGCGCGCCTCGTTCCGCTTGAACGAGCTGCTCAACGTCGACGATTCGGTGGAGCAGGAACGCGAAAACCTGTCGGCGCCCTCGGTGAAGCTCATGCGCACCGTGTCGGCGGCGATCCGCGAGGACCTGGGCAAGGTCAAGGACGTGCTGGACATCTTCGTCCGGCGCGGCGGCCAGCCTGCCGAGCTCGAACCGCAGGTCGGCATGCTGCGCAAGATCGGCGACACGCTGGGCGTGCTGGGCTTGGGCGAACTGCGCCAGCTCGTGCTCGAGGAGACCAGCCGGCTCGAGGCGATGGCCGCCGGCAAGACGCCGGCCGATCACGCGGCGCTGGTACACATCGCCGCCACGCTCATCAACGTCGAAGATCGCCTCGACCGCGATCTGATCGGCCTCATCGTGCCGAAGACCGCCGCGCCCGCCGCGGACGCGGAACTGGTCGACGCGGACTTCCAGCAGGTGCAATCGGCGGTGCTGCGCGAGTGCAGCGTCAACCTGGTACGCGTGAAGGAAGCGATCGCCTCGAATGTCGCGGGCACCCTCGACGTGGGCGCGCTCGACGCCTGGCCGGGTCTCATCGCCGGCATGAAGGCGGGCCTGCTCATGCTGGGCAAGACGCGCGCCGTGGAAATCGTCGACGGCATCGCAAGACATCTCAAGGAGCTGCTGCAGCCCGGCGGCACGGCCGTTCCGCCTAACTACCTCGACCGCCTGGCGGACGCGGTGGTCAGCCTCGAGTACTACATGGAGACGCTGCAGGCCGGCCGCGCGGATCCCTGGTACATGCTCGACAACGCGCAGACCTGTTTGTCTGCGCTCACCCAGATGCCCAAGCGCGTGGTGCCGACCGTGCCGCCGCTCGGTCCCGAGGCCTATGCGGCCACGGTGTTGCTCGCCGATGCCGGCGCCACGGCACGTGCCCACGCGCTGCAGGCTGGCGTGGTCCCGCCCGGCGCGCATGGCGCGCCCACATTGCATCAGTCGGCGCAGCAGCGCGTCGGCGGGTCGAAGCCGATCCACATCGATCCCGAACTGCTCACTCTATATATAGAGGAGGCCCGGGAAGAGGTCGCCCGCATTGGCAAGCTGTTCCCCGCCTGGGAGCAGAACCCGCTCGAAACGGATGCGCTGGCCGGCGTGCGCCGCGCGTTCCACACGCTCAAGGGCTCTGGCCGCATGGTCGGCGCCACCGACATTGCCGAGTTCGCCTGGGCCATCGAAAACCTGCTCAACAAGGTGATCGAAAACACCCTGCAGCGTTCGCCCGCCATCCTTGCAACCGTGCGAGATGCTGCGGCCCTGGCCGGCGAATTGGTCAACGCGCTCGAAGCGAACCAGGCCGCCCCTGCCAAAGCGCAGGACATCATCGATCGCGCGCATGCATTGGCCGCCAACAAGGGCCCGTCCGGTGCGCAGACCGCGACCATGGAGATTCTCGAACGCACGATGGACACGCGCCGCGATGACGTCATTGACGCCACCAATCGCGTTCCCACGCTGCAGCCTCCTGCCGCCGCCGCTTCCTCACCCGATGCCTTTCCCGAGCTGACGCCTGCCGAAGGCGCGATGCCCGAGGGCAATGTGGAAGTCATTGAGGACTGGGCGTTCAATGATCCGGAAAATCAGGGCGGCGAGGAAATCGTTCTGTCCGGCCCCGACGAAGAACCCAGCGCCGACCTGCAACTGCGCGAGATCTACAGCCGCGAGACGCAGGTGAATATCGCCGCCGTTCTGCGCTACGTCGAGATCGAACGCACACGGGCTGCGCCGCATGGCGTGAGCGAAGAGGCCTATCGTGCCTGCCACACGTTGTCGGGCAGCTCGCGTATGGCCGAGGCGCGCCATGGCATCCGTCTCACCGCGCCACTCGAACATTGGGTGCGCAAATCCTTCGACAGCGGCATCGGTCTCGAAACCGGCGATCTCGATTTGCTGGCCGACTGCATGAATGCCATGCAGTCCGTCGCCTCACACCTCGACGAATCGACTGGATTCTTCCAGTCGCATGGCGCGTTGCTCGCACGAATCGAACAGGCCACCGATGAACTCGAGCAGCGCATCGTCGCTGCCGCGCGCGCCGCGGAACTCGCGGCGGAACCGCAGCCGCCCGCGCCGGCTGCCTCGGTTCCTGTCGCGCCGGCGGTCGCGGCGCCTCCCGTTTCCTTTCCGTCCGCCGCGCCCACGTTAGCGGCGGAGGTACCCGCGCCCGTCGCCGACGTGGTCGAAGACGTGGTCACGGATTTCGATCAGGAAATCGCCAGCATCTTCACGGACGAGGCCGTCGAGCTCATCGACGCCTCGCAGGGCGCGCTCGCGGAGTGGAACGAGAACCGCAGCAGCGTCGATGGACTCGATGCCCTGAAGCGCCCCTTGCATACGCTGAAGGGTGGCGCGCGCATGGCGGGTCTGATGCCGATGGGCGACCTGAGCCATGAGTTGGAAACGCTCTTCATGCAGATCGACAGCGGGGTGATCCCGGCTGACGATCGTGCCTTTGGACTCGCGCAGACGGCGCTCGACGAACTGGCGCGTATGCGCGAATCCGTCAGCACCGGCAAAGGGGTGACCACTGCGCGTGGCCTGATCGCAAAGATCCAGGCGTTGGCGCATCCGGGCAGTGCCGCTGCCGCGCCCGTCGCGCCAGCGCCCGTTGCCGCCGCGCCAGTACCGGCTCCTGTGGCTATCGCCTCGCCGCCGCCTCCCGAACCCGTCGCCATGGCGCCCGCGCCCGAACCCCTTCCGTTCTCACCGCCGCCGAAAGCCGCGCCGCCGTCCATTCCGACGTTGTCCGCAGTGCCGACGCCGATGCCCATGTCACCGCCGCCGCCGCGCGACGAGGCCATTGCCGAACCGCCGGTGCTCGCGCCGGTGTGGGCGCCGCCGCCTGCGCCCGTCGAAGCGACCGTTCAAACACCACGAGCCGCAGTCGAGCCGCCGTCTGTCGTGATGCGTGCCGCGTCGAAAGATCCCGTGTCCGCGGGCTTCGCCAGGGAATCGAAGGACGGCGATGCCGCCGACGGTCCGCTGCTGCCGCCGGGCGCCGTGCCCCCGGGACGTGAACCGGCCGCCCCCGCCGATCGTCCCGAACTCGCGCGCGTCGACGCGGAGTTGCTGGATCAGCTGCTCAACAATTCCGGCGAAGCGAGCATCGCGCGCGCCCGCCTCGAACAGCAGATCGGCTCGATCGACTTCAACGTCGGCGAGCTGTCGCGCACCGTCACGCGCCTGAAGGAACAGCTGCGCAAGCTCGAGCTCGAAACCGAAGCGCAGATCCTGCATCGTTATGAAGAAGAGGGCGGGCAGCGCGGCGAATTCGATCCGCTCGAGCTCGATCGTTACTCGTCGATCCAGCAGTTCTCGCGCGGGCTGGCCGAAACCGCCAACGACGTCGGCAGCATTCAGCAGCTGCTCGAGAACCTGACGAAAGACACGCAGAACCTTCTGACCCAGCAGGCGCGCACCATCACCGAATTGCAGAACGGCCTCATGCGTACGCGCATGGTGCCGTTCCAGCGCCACGTGCAGCGTCTCGCGCGCATCGTGCGCCAGGCGGCGACGGATACGAACAAGAAGGCCGAGCTCGCGATCGAGGGTGCCTCCGGCGAACTGGATAGGCAGGTGCTCGAGCGCATGATGCCGCCGTTCGAACACATGCTGCGCAACGCGGTGGCGCACGGCATCGAGAAGCCCGACGATCGCAAGAAAGCCGGCAAGGACGAGAGCGGCACGATCACGATCGCGCTGCATCGCGAAGGCTCGGAAGTCGTCGTGGAAGTGTCCGATGACGGCGCCGGCATGAATCTGAAAGCGATCCGCGACAAAGGCATCTCGCTCGGGATGGTGCGGGCGGATCAGCAGCTCTCCGACGAAGACATCATGCAGCTGGTGCTCGAGCCCGGTTTTTCGACGGCCGGTGTGGTCAGCACGTTGTCCGGACGCGGCGTCGGCATGGACGTGGTCGCGAGCGAGATCAAGAAGCTCGGCGGCGCGCTGCACATGGAGACGAAGCTCGGCGAGGGTTCGCGCTTCATCATCCGGCTGCCGCTGACGCTGGCGATTTCCCACGCGCTGATCCTGCGCGCCAACGATGAGTTGTATGCGCTGCCACTGCCCACCGTCGAAGGGGTGGTGCGGTTGTCGCGCTCGGAAGTGGAAGCGCACCTGGGCGCCGAGGCGCTGCCGTTCGAATACGGCGGGCAGAAGTACAAATTCCAGCACCTGGCGTTCTACGTCGGGCGTGAGCCGGGTCCGTTGCCGGATGGCGATGTGACCGTGCCCGTCATCCTGGTGCGCGCCGGCGAACACTCCACGGGGCTCGTTACCGACGAGCTGGTTGGCAGTCGCGAGATCGTGGTGAAGAGCGTCGGCCCGCAGATCGCGGCGATCCGCGGCATTTCCGGCGCCACGATTCTGGGCGACGGCCGCATCGTCATCATTCTCGACATCGGCGCGCTGGTGCGCACCGATTTCCGCGCGCGCACGGAACCGGTGATGCCGCGCGAGAAGACCGACACCCGCTCGGTCGCGCTGGTCGTCGACGACTCGATCACCGTGCGGCGCGTGACGCAGCGCCTGCTCGAACGCAACGGCATGCGTGTGCTGACCGCGCGCGACGGCGTGGACGCGATGGAAATGCTTCAGGAGCACACCCCGGACATCATCCTGCTCGACATCGAGATGCCGCGTATGGACGGCTACGAAGTGGCGACGCAGGTACGCGCCGATCCGCGGCTGGCGGCGATCCCGATCATCATGATCACCTCGCGAGTCGGTGAGAAACACCGCGCGCGCGCCATCGAGATCGGCGTGGACGACTATCTCGGCAAGCCCTACCAGGAAGCGCAGCTGCTCGAGGCCATCGAACCGCTGATCGCGCGCCGGCGCGAACAGCACCTGCGCGAAGCTAACTAGAGGCCCGTATGGCTGAACGCATATCCGAGATCTACAGCCTGCTGATACCCCTGCTCGACGGGCGCCTCATCGTGCCGCGTTCGTGCGTGGCGGAGGTGGTGGGGTTCCAGACGCCCTCCGAAATGCCTGGCGCGCCGCCGTGGTACCTCGGCATGTTTGCCTGGGGCAGCCGGCAGATTCCGTTGATCTCTTTCGAAGGCACCTGTGGCCAGACCATTCCGCCGCTGACGGGCCGCACTCGCGTCGTGGTGTTGTTCGCGCTGGGTTCGCAGGTCGAGGGTGGCTACTACGGCATGGTGTCGCAGGGCTTCCCGCAGCTGGTGCGTGTCAGCGCCGATATCCTGCGTCCCGATCCGACCAAGACCTTTCCGGAACGCACGCCGATCATCTCTCAAGTGCGCATGATCAACGAAGCGCCATGGATTCCCGATCTCGAGCGCATCGAAGAGATGATCTCCGAGGAGACTTCCGTCCTCGTGGAATAGTGGTGCCGCGGGGAATTAGTGGTGCCGGGGTGCAATTCTCGTAATTGAGTCACCGCCGACTGCGCGCGATCGCTGGCTCAATTACGAGAATTGCACCCCGGCACCACTAATTCCCCGCGGCACCGCTTCTTCCCGGCACCACCCTGACCATCGCGTTCATCAGATGCTCCAGCATCGCCTCGAGGTCGGCGCACCTGCCGGTGTGCACGGCAGACGTCTGGATGATCGTGCTGCGCGGCGCCACCAGCCAGTCGAAACGCTCGCGCTTCGGTAGTTTGCCGATCGGCCCGGCGCCTTCACCGCCCGCACAGATGATGGAGATGCTCTCGAGGTGCCGGCGCACGGCGTCGATGTCGACCGACGGGTCGAGCATCCGCAGGCGCGCCTCATCCAGCTCGATGCGCGCTGCGAGGAACTCCTGCTCCTTGCACCAGGCGATGACGCCGGCGTTGACGAACTCCTGGCGTTCCACGCGTGGCACCACGCGGATCACCGCATAGTCATACGAGCGCTGCGCGTGCACGTTGTGCCTCCTCCAGAAAAACGCGCGGCGCCAGCAGCCGCTGTGTCAGATGTCGTACGTAAGCGGCACGCGCCGCGGCGGGCGTCGCAAACGCCCGGTCCGTGGCGAGCCATTCGTCAGGCACTAGCTCCACGACTTCGCGGATCAGGCCCGGCGTGATGGATGCGGACATCGCGGCGTCCGCTGCACCGAGCGCGCCGGCGTATTTCAGCAGCACGTGGTCCTTGATCGCCGGGAAAGGATTCGCCGACGAGTCGGAGCCCTCGCTCCAGCCGTGGTGAAAGTACAGCGCCGCGCCGTGATCGATCAACCACAGGCGCCGGTGCCACATCAACATGTTGGCGTTACGCGCCGTGCGGTCGACGTTGCTGACGTACGCGTCGAGCCAGACGATCGACGAGGCGAGCAGGGCGTCGGGTTTGTCGGCGATGGGATCGAAGGTGACCGATCCGGGTAGATAGTCGAAGGCGAGGTTGAGCCCGGCACTGGCGCGCATGAGCTGCTGGATCTCCGCGTCCGGCTCGGCCCGCGCCAGGTCCGCGTCGAGCTCGATGAAGACGATTTCCGGCATCGCGAGGCCGGCGGCGCGCGCGAGTTCGCCGACGATGATCTCCGCCACCAGCACCTTGGGCCCCTGGCCGGCGCCGCGGAACTTGAGCACGTACATGCCGGCGTCGTCCGCCTCGACGATCGCGGGCAGCGAACCGCCCTCACGCAGAGGGGTGACATAGCGGGTGGCGCTGACGGTGCGAAGTTTCATGCCGCGCCAATGCCGATCGTTTGCGCGCTCACTTGTCGTCCCAGTGAAAGCGATGCATGAGCCGGTGCAGCAGCGGCGTGAACAGCAAGGCCGCGCTGACGATGAACACCAGCCCCGCGTACAGCGCGAAGAACCCGGCGAACAGCTTGCCGGCGTCGGTCAACGGCGGATTCACCGGCCCCATGCCACCTAACAACATGGCGGTGTTGAGGAATCCGTCGAGCGGTGCCATGTGTTCGAACCGGAAATAACCCAGCATCCCGATGCCGATCGACACGACGATGAGGCCCGTGGCGATGGCCGTGTGGACCAACATGCGGCGCACGAACCGCGGGCGCGCGAGGGGCTTCTGTGTCCTGGTTTCGTACATGCTGCGCTCCCGATGACTCGCGGCCGTTACCGGCGCAATCCCAACACGAGAACCCCGGCGCTGACCAGCGCGATACCCGCCCAATCGCGCGGTGCCGGACGCTCGCCCAGAAAAGACACCGCGAAGATCGCCACCAGCAACAGGCTGGCTTTGTCGACGGATGCGACCAACGCCGCATCGCCCATCTGCAGCGCGCGGAAATAACACACCCAGGAGGCGCCGGTGGCCAGCGCGGACAGGAACAGGAAACCGAGCGTCTTGGGCGGCAGCGCGAGCGGGTTGCTCCACTTGCCGCTCACCAGCACGAGGATCGCCAGCAGGATCAGAATGACCGCGGTGCGAATCAGCGTCGCGAAATCGGAGTCGACTCCGGCCAGCCCCAGCTTCGCGAAGATGGTCGTGAGCGCCGCGAACACCGCCGACAACATTGCCCAAACGAACCATTGGGAAGTGACGCTCATGATGCGAAGTCTCCGGCAATGGCTTGCAGGACGGCGAGCGCGGCGAGGCCGGCGGTTTCCGTGCGCATGATTCGGGGACCGAGACGGCAGGCGACGAAGCCATTCGCGCGGGCGAATTCGCGCTCGTTTTCGGCGAGCCCGCCTTCCGGGCCGATCAGCAACACGATGGGCCGCTGGCTGTCGGTCACGGTTTTCGCGAGGGCCGCCTCCCCGTCCGCGGCCAGCAGACAACGCAACGCGTCGGCAGCCAGGCCGCCGAGAGAGTCTCCCAGCGGCAGCGGCGCACCGATCTCCGGCACGCGGTTGCGCCCGCATTGTTCGCAGGCGGAGTTTGCGACGGCCTGCCAGTGTTCGCGTTTGCGTTCGCGCTGGCTGGCGTCGACCTTGACGACGGATCGTTCGGCCAGGACCGGGAGAATACGCGTCACGCCGAGTTCGGTGGCTTTCTGCACGATGAGGTCCATGCGTTCACCGCGTGCGACACCCTGCAGCAACGTGATCTGCAATGGCGATTCGCGCTCGATGGCGTCATGCCGCGTCACGCGCGCCAGCACCTGCTTGCCGCCGCCCGGCAACAACGTGGCGGCGTATTCGCCGCCGGCGCCGTTGAACAAGGTGAGTGGAGCACCGGCCGCAAGCCGCAGCACTCGCGTGAGATGCGCGCCGGCCTGGGCGGGCAGTTCGGCCTGCGTGCCCACCGTCACCGGTCCCGGCACGAAGATGCGAGTCAGGCGCATGCCAGCTCCACGCCTTCGGTCGCGATCGCCGCCAGCAACTCGATTTCGTCGGCCGCGATCACGTAGGGCGGCATGAAGTAGATAGTCGTGCCGAGCGGGCGGATCAGCGCGCCGCGCGACAGGGCATGCCGATAGATGCGTAAACCCCGGCGTTCCTGCCAGGGATACGGTGTGCGCGTCTTCGGGTCTTTCATCAGTTCGATGGCGAGGATCATGCCGCGCTGGCGGATCTCGGCCACGTGGGGATGGCCGCGCAGGTGTTCGACGCTGCTCGACATGGCCAGCGCGGTCGCGCGATTGCGTTCGAGCACTGGTTCTTCGCGAAAAATCGCCAGCGTGGCGTTGGCGGCGGCGCAGGCCAGCGGATTCCCCGTGTAGCTGTGCGAATGCAGGAAGGCGTTGAGTTTGGTGTATTCGTCGTAGAACGCGTCGTACACCGTGTCGGTCGTGAGCACCACGGACAGCGGCAGATAGCCGCCGGTCAAGCCCTTCGACAGGCACAGGTAGTCGGGCCGTATACCCGCCTGCTCGCAGGCGAACATCGTGCCGGTGCGGCCGAATCCCACCGCGATCTCGTCGGCGATCAGGTGCACGCCATGTCTGTCGCAGGCCGCCCGCAGTAGTTTGAGATAGACGGGGTCGTACATGCGCATGCCGCCGGCGCATTGCACCAGCGGCTCGACGATGACGGCCGCGACGTCTTCATGATGCTGCGCCAGCGCGGTTTCCATGTGCTCGAACATGTGGCGCGCATGGTCGGCTTCGCTCACACCGGGCTCGCGCGCGAACGAATCGGGGGAGGGCACGGTGATCACGTCCATCAGCAGCGGACGGTAGATGGACTTGTAGAGATCGACGTTGCCGACCGCGAGCGCGCCCAGCGTCTCGCCGTGGTAGCTGTTGGCGAGCGTGATGAAGCGGGTCTTGCGTTCTTTTCCGCAATTGCGCCAGTAGTGAAAACTCATTTTCACGGCCACTTCGATCGCGGCCGAACCGTTGTCGGCGAAGAAGCAGCGATTGAGGCCGGGAGGCGCGAGGCGCAGCAGCTCCTCGGCGAGGGTGATCGCCGGCTCGTGGGTGAATCCCGCGAAGATGGCGTGTTCGAGCTTGTCTAACTGCCCGCGCACGGCGGCATTGATGCGCGGGTTGGCGTGGCCGAAAAGATTGACCCACCAGGAACTGATGCCGTCGATGTAGCGCCGGCCCGCGAAATCCTCGAGCCACACGCCCGAGCCCGCGCGCAGCGGGATCATCGGCACGGTCTCGTGATCTTTCATCTGCGTGCACGGATGCCACACGTGCGCGAGATCGCGTTCCATCCAGGATTTGTTGTCGTCGCTCGACATCGTGCGTGGGCCAGAAGCGGGCGGCTATTGTGGCATGGCGGTATGGCAAGATGGCCGCAAGGAGCCGCCATGCGTATCGATGTCGCCACCGGCCTGCTGGTCGGCGTAAAGCAAGTCTTGTCGCCGTTCTTCGATGAGCGGCCTGCCGGAGTGGCGGCGGATCTCATCGTGTTGCACGGGATCAGCCTGCCGCCGGGGGAGTTCGGCGGCCCGTGGGTCGCGCGGCTGTTCACCGGCAATCTGCCGGCCGATGCGCATCCGTCGTTCGTCGAACGGGCGTCGCTGCGGGTGTCGGCGCATCTGTTCATCCGACGCGACGGTGAGGTGGTGCAGTTCGTTTCGTTCAAGGATCGTTCCTGGCACGCCGGCAAATCGGTGTGGCAGGGGCGCGAGGCGTGCAACGACTACTCGATCGGCATCGAGTGCGAGGGGACGGACGACGTACCTTATGAGGCTGCGCAATACGCCACGTTGCGTACGCTGTTGCCGCTGTTGTTAGCGGCGTATCCCGCGGTCACGAAGGACCGGATCGTCGGCCATGCGGATGTCGCGCCGGGGCGCAAGACGGATCCGGGCGCGTCGTTCGACTGGTCGCGGGTGCGGTAAAGGGGACATGCCTATTTATGAAAAAGGGGACAGATCTATTTATTGACCGAACGGCCGTCTGCATACGAGCGCATTCGATCAATAAATAGATCTGTCCCCTTTTTCATAAATAGGCATGTCCCCTTTACCGGCCGCGGTCGTGGCGCCAGAGCACCTCTGAGCCATTCTCGTGTCGCGCCAGCACGCGCGCGATCACGAACAGCAGGTCCGACAAACGGTTGAGATACTGCGGTACTTCCGCGCGCACTTGCTCGGTCGCGGCGAGTGTCCACACGCATCGCTCTGCGCGCCGCACGATGCAGCGCGCGAGGTGGCAGGCCGCGGCGGCGGGCCCACCTCCCGGCAGGATGAAATCCTTGAGCGCGGGCAGCGGCTCATTGAAGCCATCCAGCACCTGCTCGAGCTGCGTGACCCGTTCCGCCTTGATCACGGCCGTGCCGGGAATACACAGCTCGCCGCCGAGATCGAACAGGTCATGCTGGATCTCGGTGAGACAGCGCGAGACGTCGGCCGGCAAGCCGGCCACCGCCAGCACCACGCCGATGGCGCTATTGGCCTCGTCGACCGTGCCGTAGGCCTCGACGCGCGCGTGATCCTTGCGGACACGGCTCCCGTCGCCCAAGCCCGTCGTGCCGTCATCGCCTGTGCGCGTATAGATCCTGCTCAGACGATTGCCCATGCGAACTCCGCCCGGTTTCGACCGATTCAGTCGAAGCGGTAGCGTACTCCAACCGTGTACGAGCGGCCCTCGGTACGGTAGCCCTCGGCGAGCACGTAGTCTTCATCGAACAGATTCTCGAGCCGCCCCTGCAGCGTCAGTGCGTCGTTCACGCGATACCGCAGCGTGGTGTTCACGAGCGCGTAGGAATCGAGCGTCACCTGCGGCGAGCCGAAATCCTTGCGATTGCCGTAGGCCGCGATGTCCACGCCGAGATCCAGCGCACCGACGTCGCGATTGACCGCCAGCACCAGCGCTTCGCGCGAACGGCGCAACAGGCGCTCGTCGGTGGTTTCGTCGCGCGGATCCTGCAGCGTGAGCTCGGCGCGCGCATTCCAGACTTCACCCGTGAAACGGTAACCGAGCTCCACGCCCTTGATACGCGCGCGCTCGACGTTCTGGTTCTGCCCTTCGAACGTGTCGAAGTCGATGATCACGTAGTCGATGAGATCGCGGATGCGATTGTAGAACGCCGACAACGACACCTGCTGGCGCGCGCCTAACTTCTGGCGAACAGAGAACTCGACCTGGCGCGAGACCTCGGGGTCGAGATCCGGGTTGCCGCCGAAGCCGAACCGGTCGGTGCTGTCCGGCGCGCGGAACGCACTGCCGCCCGAGAGCACCACGCGCATGCCGTTGCCTGCATCCACGCCGAATTCCGCATTCCACGTCAGCTCGTTGCCGAAGGTCTCGTGATCCACGTGACCCAGCGCCAGGCGCGAGGTGAAGCGGCCGATTTCGAATTGATCCTGCACGAACGCCTGCGTGACCTGCGTGTCTTCATCGAACACGGTGCCGAAGGACTGCGCGCGCGTGTTCTCGTCGCTGCGCTGCAGGCCGAACGAAAGCGCATGCGCGCCGATCTTTGCCAGGTCGATCTGCACGTCCACCGTGCCGCGGCTGGTGCGCGCGTAGTCGAATTCCGCGGGGCCGAATCCCGCCTGCAGCTGGTCGATGTCATCGAGCGCGCGGCTGAAATTCGCGCGCACACCCCAGCCGTCGGCAACGCGGTACTCGGTTTCGAACGAATAGACGCTGTTTTCGAAATCCTGCGAGGCGGGTGCGTACGCCGGATCGCTGAAGGTCTGCGCGGAATATTCCGTGCGGCCCGCGGCACGCCAGCCGCGCACGCGGAACGTCAATTCGTCGGTCGCGGCGAGTTCGGCGGATACGCGGCCGGTGACGTTGCGATAGCCGCGATCGAGGTTGTCCTCGGTGAAGGTCGGCATGCCGTCGCTCGCGGCGTAACTGCCGCCGAAGCCGAACTTGAAATTGCCCGCGGATATTGCCGCGTCGCTGAACAGTTCCTGCGTATGGTCGCTGCCGTAAGTCGCCCCGGCGCTGACGCCGTTCTTCGCTGCACCGCGCGTGAACAGCTGTATCACGCCGCCGATGGCGTCCGTGCCGTACAGCGAAGAGCGCGGACCTTTGACGATCTCGATGCGCTCAAGGGATTCGGGCGCGATGTTCTGCAACGCCGCACCGCCGATGGTGCCGGGATTGATACGCACGCCGTCGATGAGCACCACGGTGTGATTGCTCTCGGTGCCGCGGGTGAACAGCGAAGTAGTTTGCCCGGGACCGCCGTTGCGCGCGATCTCGAGGCCGGCATGTTGTTGCAGTAGTTCGCTCACGTCGCTGGCCAGCGAGCGTTCGATGTCGTTGCGCGTGATCACGATGACCGGCGCGCCGACCGAATCGAGCGGCACCGGAGTACGCGTCGCGGTGATGACGGTTTCTTCGAGCTCGTCCTGCGCGAACGCAAGCGACGAGGTGAGGGCGGCCGCGACGGCAAGCGTCAGCGGCGACGAAATGAAATTGCGCATTGTCAGAACCTTTCCATGCACGCCCGCATGGCCGATACAGGTGAACACCCGTGGACACGCGTAGCGAGGAAGGTCCCGAGACCGTCCCGATGCCCGCCGCATCCTTGGGAAACTACCGATCGGCCGGTCTCCGGACTCTCGAACTGAAACCTTGCGGCTTCGGTGCATCGCCTTCCCGAGTTTTGAGGCTCAGTGGCAGTTGATGCAGTTGGGTTCGATTACCGTTGCGGGGGCAGTGCTGGAATCACCGTCTTGGCGGTTCACCAGCTTCCCGTAACCTTTCGGCGGGGCGCACTCTAACGAGATTCCCGGCGAATTGACAGTTTCCGCAGCCGTCAGCAGGCTTGCCGCCATGCCCACGACAGAACCCTCGCAGGAACTCAAAGCCGCGCTCGACGCGGCCCAGGCCGCCGCGGAAGTGATCCGCGGTTTCTATCAACGCAACGTGCGGATCGAGGTCAAGGCGGACAAGACGCCGGTGACCGAAGCCGACGTTCGTTCCGAAGAAGCAATCCGCGACCTGCTGATGAAGCGTTTCCCGGGCTACGGCTTCTACGGCGAGGAGACCGGCAAGTCCGGCATGAGCGCCGAAAGCGTGTGGCTGGTCGACCCGATCGACGGCACGAAATCCTTCGTGCGCGAGTGCCCGTTCTTCTCCACGCAGATCGCGCTGCTGCGCGGCGGGCGCTTCGTGCTGGGCGTGTCGATGGCGCCTGCCTACAACGAACTGGCATGGGCGGAGCGCGGCAGCGGCGCCTGGCTCGATGGCAAGCAGATCCACGTCAGCAAGGTCGCGGCGCTCGATGCCGCCATCGTTTCGACCGGCAATCTCAAGACGCTGGCCGCATCGCCCGCCTGGCCGAGGCTCGGTAGTTTGATCGGCCGCATCAACCGCATCCGCGGCTATGGCGACTTCGTGCACTACCACCTGCTGGCGCGCTCCGCGCTGGACGCGGTGGTCGAGTCGGACGTGAACATCCTCGACATCGCGGCGCTCACGGTCATCGTCGAGGAAGCGGGCGGCAAATTCACCGACCTCGAGGGCGGTCCCGTCGGCCTTGCCACGACCAGCGTGCTCGCGACCAACGGCGCGCTGCACCAGCCCATCCTCGACACGATCGGGTTCGGAAGCTGATCGATGTCGGTATTCCTGCGCTGGGGAATATTCGGGATTCTCGGCGTGGCGGCGCTGCTGTATGCCTACAACGCCAGCAAACGCATGGCCGAGCGTCATGCCCGGCAAACTCCGCCGGCGGCCCAGGCCGCGCAGAGGCCGGCGTCCGGGGCTGACGAACCGGTCGCGCCCGAGCGCGCAACGGCCGCCGTGACGCCACCGCCGGAGTCGGCGGTGCATGTCGAGCCGGCCGTGCCGGCGCCCGCGCATTGCGAAGCGGAGCTCGCGGTCGCGCGGCGCGCCATCGACGCGCGCCGTTCGGGCGAACCGCTCGACCGGCTGTTGCGCATCCATGAAATCGCCTTTGAAGATTCCGCGCCGCGCCGCGCGCGCCTCGAGAAAGTCGCGACGCGTTACTTCAACTACGAAGGCGAGTTCCAGTCCGAAGCGCTGCGCATCGCGGTCATCAGCGACTGCCTGCAGTCGAGTCCCTGACCCGCCTGGCCGCGGCGGTTATCGCGGCGTCACGACACGCTGCGCGCCGAGCTTCACCTGCAGGTAGTCGAGGCCATACAGACGTTTGAGCTGGGTGGTGTCGAGCGCCGCGTTATCGATCACCTGCGCCACGCCGTCATCCGCCAGCAGACAGGCGCGATCGGCGAAGCGCAGCGCGAGATTGGGCTCGTGCAGGCTGGCGATGACGGCCGCGCCGGCGCGCGTCAGGGCACGCAGCTTTTCCAGTATCCCGAGCTGCTGCGCGGGATCGAGGTGGTTCGTCGGTTCGTCCAGTAGATAGATCGACGGCGCCTGCACCAGCAGCCGCGCGATCGCGGCGCGCCGCTGCTCGCCGCCCGAGAGCGTGGCGAGTTCACGCCCGGCGAAGGATTCGAGCCCGGTTGCGCCGAGCGCCTGTGCGACACGCGCGGCGTCGTCTGCGCCCGCAACCTCCCACAACCCGAGGTGTGCGAACCGGCCAAGCATGACGGATTCGCGCAGCGTGCCCTGGGGCGGCGCGTCCGGATCCTGTGGCAGGAACCCGAGGCGTGCGGCGACCTGGCGCCGCGGCAGCTGCTCGATGGCGTGGCCGTCGAGCAGTACCGCGCCGGCACTGGCGGGACGCAGACCGGCGAGCGTGCGCAGCAGCAGCGACTTGCCGGTGCCATTGCCGCCCAGCAGCGCGATGAACTCTCCCGGGCCCATGGTCAAGTCCAGGTTTTCGACCAGCACGCGATCCGGCACGGCTATCTGCAATCCGCGCACTTCGAGCAAGGGCGCGTTCACTTGCGATGCCAGCGGATTTCGAGCGCCGTGGCTTCGCCCACGCGCACGTCGGCCAGTGAATCCGGCATCTCGAAGGTGTGCGCGTCGACGGCGCGGCGGCCCGCCATGATCTCCGTGAGCCTTTGCGGATAGAGCGGCTCGAGCGCGGGCTCCGCATAACCGAAGGGAAATACCGGCGCCAGGGTTGCGGGGTCGTACTTGTCGGTGGCGCCCAGCGTGTGAAGGATTTCGTGCGCGATCACCACATTGTTAGGCTGGTTCATCTCACGCTCCGCATAGGCGTGCACTACGCCGACCAGCCCTTTTTGCAATCCCACCGAGTGCGGTACCGCCTGCGTAAATGCCGGATCGTGAAACAGCACAAAGATGCGGATCTGCGGCGGTGCGCGGCCGGGCGGGTGCGAATTGCGCCGTGCGTACAGGCGCACCTTGAGACTCCACCACATGCTCGAGAGCACGTTCGCATCCGGCGCGTGCCGCGGCGGCTGTTCGGTGACGGTCGGATAAAGGTCGACGCGCACCGGGCGCGCGAGCTCGATGCCGTAGCGTTGCGCCTCGCGGTTGATGAAACGCTCTATATCGAGGGTTGACTCGGGAGTCAGGCCGCCGATGTAACGGGCAGCCGTCTCGGTGCCATCCGCATTGATCGGGAAGATGCCGATCCACAGGGTTTCATCCCAATCGGTGGTGCTGATGCGGTCGTACCAGTTGCCATACGCGGCGATGGCCAGCGCCAGCAGCAGGATCGCGATCCGCAGATTGCGCCACATGGGTGGCGTTCAGGGCTGCAGGCGCGTCGCCGCCCACGGGCCCGCGCGAAACCCCGCTCCCGCGGTAGTTAGTGAGCGCGTCCAGCGCGCGCGTTCGTGGATACGCGCCGCGCCTTCGATCCACAGCTCCACGGCGTCGGCCCACACGTAGTAGCCGCCCCAGAAGGGCGGGCGTGGAATCTTCGCCTGCTGGGGCTGGTTGATGTTATCGAGCGTGGGATGCGGCGCGCCGAAGCGGTCGGCGGCGGCGCCCACCGCCGCGTTCAGTTGGTCGCGCGAACGCAGCGGCTGACTTTGGGCGCTCGCCCACGCGCCGAGGCGCCGCTGCCAGTTGCGCGATTCGAAGTAGGCGTCGCTTTCGGCGGCCGGGGCCTTGACGACGATCCCTTCGAAACGCACCTGCCGGTGGGCGTGGTCCCAGTGCATGACCAGCGCCGCGCGCGGGTTTTGCTCGAGCTCGCGGCCCTTGCGGGAGTCATAATTCGTGACGAAGGACACGCGACCCTGCTCGATGTCGAAGTCCTTGCAGAGCACCACGCGCGCCGAGGGACACCCCGCGGCGGAAGCCGTGGCCAGCACCATGGCGTCGGGATTCGGCTGCTGGCGGGCTGCCAGCGCGGTTGCAAGCCAGGCGCTCGCCAGCGCCATCGGCTCGGTGGGCAGCGGATCGGGAAGAAGGTCGTTGTACAGCTCCATGGCCGATATGGTATCCGCCAACGCCCGAACCTTGCAGACCTGCTTCGCAGTCGATAAAAGCTAGTGCGGACCAAGCATTACAAGGTGAATCATGACCTCGCTCGAAGACCTGCGCCGCAGGATCAACGAACTCGACCGGCAGATACTGGAACTGGTCGGGAAACGCCAGGAGACCAGCCGGGAAGTGGCGCGCGCCAAACGCGCCACCGGCTACGCCACGCGCGACTACAACCGCGAGCGCGACGTGTTGCTGGCGGCGCGCGAGGCGGGCAAACAATACGGCGTGTCGCCGCAGGTCGCCGAGAGCATCCTCAAGCTGCTGATCCGCTCCTCTCTAACTACCCAGGAGCAGGCGAGTGTGGCGGCGAACAGCGCGGGCAGCGGCCGCACGGCGCTGGTGATCGGCGGCGCCGGCAAGATGGGGCGCTGGTTCGCCGAATTCATGGCGTCGCAGGGGTTCGCGGTGGAGATCGCCGACCCGGCCGGCGCGCCACCCGGCTTCGCGCATGTGCCGGACTGGCGCAGCTCCGCGCTGGCCCACGATTTCATCGTGATCGCGACGCCGCTCGGCGCCACCGACAAGATCCTGCGCGAGATCGCGATGCGCCGTCCCAAGGGCGTGATCTTCGACGTGGGATCGCTCAAGTCGCCGCTGCGCGCCGGGCTCAATGCGCTCAAGTCGCATGGCTGCCGCGTGACGTCCGTGCATCCGATGTTCGGTCCGAGCACGGAGCTGTTGTCGGGCCGGCACGTCATCTTCGTCGAGGCGGGTTCGCCCGAGGCCACGCAGGCGGCGCGCGACCTGTTCGCCTCGACCATGGTCGAGCAGGTGGTGATGTCGCTCGAGGAGCACGATCGGCTCATCGCCTACGTGCTGGGCCTGTCGCATGCGTTGAACATCGCGTTCTTCACGGCACTGGCCGAGAGCGGCGAGGCGGCACCGCGCCTCGCCAAACTGTCTTCGACCACGTTCGACTCCCAACTCGACGTGGCCTCGCTGGTCGCGCAGGAGAGCCCGGAGTTGTATTTCGAAATCCAGAGCCTGAACGACTACGGCGCGGAATCGCTGGAAGCGCTGTCGCAGGCGGTGGAAAAGCTGCGCACCGCGGTGCTTTCGCAGGACTTCGAAGCGTTCGCCACGCTCATGCGGCGCGGGCGGGAATATCTCGAAGACCGCCGTCAGGTCACCGAGCGTCGCGCCTGACGACCATGAAGGAGCGCGACCCGTACGCGGGCACCGAACAGGAACTGCGCGAGCGGCTGCGGGCGCTCACGGACGAAGTCCAGCGCAACGAGCTGCTGCTGCGCAAGACGCAGGCGCGCGAGGTCGAGCTGTTGCGCGCGCATTCGCTGGGCGAGTTGTTCGATCGCATCGTCACGGGTCTGCGCGACGCCTATGCTCTCGACGTCGTGACGCTGTCGCTTTTCGATCCGCAACACGAGCTGCGCCACCTGTCGAACAACGAGAATCTGCCGATCGCGGTCATCGAGGAGACACGCTTCATCGATTCGGTGTCGCCGCTGGCGCCGAAGCTCGCGAACTTCGATCGTCCCTGGCTGGGCCCGTACACCGCCGCGGATCACGAACTGCTGATATCCACGACCATGACCCGCGGCAGCGTCGCGCTGATACCGCTGCCGCGCGACAACCGCGCCATCGGTGTCATCGCGTTCGGCAGCCGCGACGCGAAGCGTTTCACCGGCGATCTCGCGGCGGATTTTCTCGCGCACCTGGGCGTGGTGGTGGCCATCAGCCTCGAGAACGCGGTGAACCGCGCGCGCCTGGTGCGCAGCGGAGTCACGGATTTCCTGACCGGCTGGCACAACCGCCGCTACTTCCACAACCGGCTGCGCGAGGAACTGGCGCGCGCCGAACGCAACGGCAAATCGCTCGCCTGCCTCATGATCGACATCGATCATTTCAAGGAGATCAACGATCGCTTCGGGCATCTGGCGGGTGACGAGGCGCTCAAGGAGGTCGCGCGCCGCGCGGAAGCCGAGATTCGCGCCGGCGATACCGGCGCCCGTTTCGGTGGCGACGAGTTCGCGATCCTGCTCGGCGGCGCGGAGCTGCCGGCGGCCGTGAAACTCGCGGAGCGAATTCACCACGTGGTCGGATCCACGCCGATCCGCGTGCACGGCGGCGCGCACGTGACGGTGACCTTGTCCATCGGCGTCGCCACCGCGCGTCCGCAACCGCGCTCGCACGACTACAAGGCGCTGGCCGAGCGCCTGATCGCGGAGGCCGATGGTGCGCTGTATCGCGCCAAGAGCGCCGGACGGAATCGCGTCGAGGTCTCGACGCACGTCATCGGCTGAGCTAGAGCCGCGGCCCTTCGAGCCGCCGCAGCAGCACCAGGAACACCGGCACGCCTAACAAAGCCATGATCGCGCCGACCGGCAATTGCCGCGGCGCCGCCGCCGTGCGGGCCACGAGATCCGCCGCGGCTAACAAGGTGCCGCCGGCGAGCGCGGCGGCCGGAACCACCACGCGATGCAGCGCGGTCCCGAACGCGAGCCGCACCAGGTGCGGAATGACCATCCCCACGAAACCGATCGTGCCGCCCTGGATGACCGCGCCGGCGGTCAGCAACCCGGCCAGCGCGACGATCACCACGCGCCAGCGGGGCAGGTCGAGGCCCAGGCTCTGCGCGCTGGTGTCACCCGTGGCGAGCACGTCGAGCGGGCGCGCGACCAGCATCACGGCGCCAGTGGCTAACAAGGCCGCGGCGGCCATGGTCCAGGGGCGGGCAGCCCAGCCGAGATCGCCCGCCAGCCAGAACATCATGCCGCGCAACTGGCCGTTGTCGGCCAGTACCAGCACCAGCGTCACCAATGCGCCGCAGGCGCTGGCGACCACGACGCCGGTCAACAACACACGGACCGTGGCGCCGCCGCGGGCCAGCGCCAGCACCAGGAACGTAGTCAGCATCGCGCCGGCGGCCGCCGAGCTCTGCACGATCCACAACGATCCACCCACCAGCATCGCGAGCAGCGCGCCGAGCGCGGATCCACCGGAGACGCCCAGCACGTAGGAATCGGCGAGCGGATTGCGGAACAACGCCTGCAGCAGCACGCCGGCGACCGCGAGCAACGCGCCGATGCCGAAGGCGGACAACAGCCGCGGTGCGCGCAGTTCCATGACCACAGTCCTTGCGGGCTCGGCCATGTCGCCGAGCAACGCCGCTACACCCGCCCGCACGCCGATTCCCGTGGAGCCGGTGACGAGTGCTAGACAGGCGATACCCGCGGCCAATACAAGCAACAAGACAAATCGCATGCTGGCTGAAGGGCTCGAGGTCACGGCGCATTGTCCGATAAAACCGCGAGCGCTGCCTTGTTCGGCCGCGTGTCACCCGGTAAAACGGTCCTCATGAGCGACTGGATCGACTCGGAGGGTTTTCGCGCCAATGTCGGCATCCTGTTGATGCGCGACAACGGCGAGGTATTCCTCGGACGACGCACGGGCGGTCGTGGCTGGCAGTTTCCGCAGGGCGGCGTTCGCCAGGGCGAACCGATCGAACAGGCGTTGTTCCGCGAGTTGCAGGAAGAGATTGGCCTCACGCGCGAACACGTGTCGCTGGCCGGATCGACGGCCGACTGGATCCACTACCGGCTGCCGAAGCGCTACGTGCGCCGCGGGCGGGGACCCACCTGCATCGGACAGAAGCAACGCTGGTTCCTGTTGCGGTTGGCCGTCGCGGAAAGCGCGCTCAATTTCAGCTTCAATCACACCGCCGAGCCGGAATTCGACGGCTGGCGCTGGTCAAACTACTGGGAGCCGGTGCGCGAAGTGATCTACTTCAAGCGGCCGGTGTACGTGCGCATGTTGACCGAGCTCGCCGCGATCGCGTTTCCCGATGGCGCGCCGCCGTTGCCCGATTGGTGGCAAACCGAAATCTCCGCCGCCGCGGAAAGCTGACGCGAAATGCCGGGGCTGCCGCCGAAACTCGTCGTCACCACGTACGCGCCCATGCGTCGCTGGGTGACGATCGTCGTGCTGCTGCTGATCGTCGCGGCCGGCGTGTACGGCATGTTCGAATTCGGCCGCTTCAGCGCCGGTTATGACACCGTCGCGGCGCTCAAGCAGCGCGCCGCGCTGCGCGGTGAAATCGAAGCCGCGGAAGCGACCATTTCCGAGCTGCGCGCCAAGGTGGCGCAGCTCGAATCCTCGACCGTGGGGCAGACCCGGGAGCGTGAGGAGGTGCAACGCACGATCGGCGATTTGCAGGCCCAGGTCGCCCGCGCCAATCAGGAATTGGCCTTTTTCCGGGGGATCGTCACGCAAAATGCGAACTCCGCCGAGGTAAAAATCCAGCAGGCGCGTATGGTGGCCACGGCCACGGCAAACAAGTTTCGAATCCGCGTCACCCTGGTCCAGCCCATGAAGCCGGACGCGGTGGTGAGCGGCGTCGTCGTTTTGTCGGTCGATGGCGAGGTCGATGGCAAGCCCGGGCGTGCGGATTTCGCGACACTCTCGGGCGGCAAGCGGCGTGAGATACCCTTCACCTTTCGATATCTCGAGAACATCGAAGAGGAAATCACCATGCCCCCAGGCATGAAGCCCGAACAACTGCTGGTCGAGGTCCGCTCCAACCGGCGCGGTTCCGCGCCCGTGCAGCAGTCCTACGTCTGGAGTGTCGATCCGCAGTAAGCGGGAGTTCAGCAACATGTTCGGACGACGCAAGCAGACCTCCACCCGCATCGATACGCTTCTCGGCAAGGCCGCGATCCTCAATGGCGACCTGGAATTTTCCGGTGGCCTGCACCTCGATGGCCGCGTGAACGGCAACGTGCGCAGCTCCGCGGAAGACGGTGGTGCCTTGTCGGTGAGCGAGAGCGGCTGCATCGAAGGCAACGTCCAGGTCACGAATATCGTGATGAACGGCACCGTCAACGGCGACATGCATGCCGGCGAAAGGCTGGTGCTCGGCGGCTCGGCGCGCGTCAACGGCAACGTCCACTATGGCGTGATTGAAATGGCGCCCGGCGCCGTCATAACGGGAAAGCTGATCCCCCTGAGTAACGGAAAAGCGCCCGCGGCCGCGGAAACTCCGGCCGAGACGGCCGACGCGGTTGCGGCGGCAAAATCCGGCGCGTAGTGTGCAACCCATGATCGATACCGAAACCCTGACATTTACCGATGCCGCCGCCCGCAAGGTCGGCGACCTGATCCGCGGCGAAGGCAATCCGAATCTCAAACTGCGCGTGTTCGTGCAGGGCGGCGGATGCTCCGGCATGCAATACGGCTTCGAATTCGACGAGTCGGAACAGGATGGCGACACCTGCGTCGAGAACCTCGGCGTCAAACTGCTGATCGACCCGATGAGCGTGCAATACCTCACCGGCGCGGAAATCGACTACCGCGAAGGCCTCGACGGCGCGCAGTTCGTGATCCGCAATCCGAACGCGCAGACCACCTGCGGTTGCGGCTCCTCGTTCTCCGCCTGATCCACGCTTCCTGACGTGGCGCGACGCGCTCCGAAGTCCGTACCGGACGTATTGGCGGCGGTCGATCTCGGTTCCAACAGTTTTCACATGGTGGTCGCGCGTTATACGCACGGCCAGCTCGTCATCCTCGATCGGCTGCGTGAAATGGTGCGGCTCGGCGCCGGCATCGAAGCCGATGGGCGGCTGAACAAGGATGTCGCCGCGCGCGCCTTGGCCTGTCTCGAAAGATTCGGCCAGCGGTTGCGTGACATGCGCCCCGACAGCGTACGCGTCGTCGGCACGAATGCCCTGCGGCGCGCGCGCCGCAAGGAGGCGTTCGTCGAACGCGCGCGCGAGGCCATCGGCCATCCCATCGAAATTGTTTCCGGCATCGAGGAAGCGCGCCTCATCTATTCGGGTGTTGCGCACTCCATGCCCGCAGGACCCGGTCGTCGCCTCGTCTGCGACATCGGCGGCGGCAGCACCGAGATCATCATCGGCGAAGGCCTCCAGCCGCTCGAACTGGAAAGCCTCCAGACCGGCTGCGTGCGTGTCAGCGAAGAATATTTCGCCGACGGCCGGCTGAGTCAGAAGCGCATGCAGCGTGCACGGGTCGCGGCACGCCAGGCCATCGAACCCTACCAGGCCGCGTTTCGCCGCCGCGGTTTCGACGAGGCCGTGGGTAGTTCGGGCACGGTGCGCGCCATCGGCGACAGCATTCGCGAGCTCGATCCGAACGCCGTGGACATCGGCGCCGACGGGCTGGAGCGCATCATCCATGAGCTCGGCCGGCTCGAGCACATCCGCGATCTGAAGCTCAATTCGGTCACCGACGATCGCAAGTTGTCGTTCGCCGGCGGCGTGGCGATTCTCGCAGAGGTGTTCGAACAGCTGGGCATCGAATCGATGCGGGTGGCGGACGGCGCCATGCGCGAAGGGCTGCTGTACGACCTGCTCGGCCGCTACACCGACGAGGACGCGCGCGAACGCACCGTGCGCAGCATGCAGGAGCGTTACCACGTCGATCTTGCACAGGCGGAGCGGGTCGAGAACACCACGATCAACTTCCTCGAGCAGGTCGAGGAGGCGTGGCCGCTGGCGGATCCGGAGATCGAGCTCATCCTGCGTTGGGCGGCACGGCTGCATGAAATCGGCCTCGACGTGGCGCACAGCGGCTACCACCGCCACGGAGCCTATCTACTTGCCAACGCCGACATGGCGGGTTTCCCGCGCGAGGAACAGAAGCTGCTCGCGATCATGGTCGGCAGCCATCGACGCAAGCCGGCGATCGAGGAGGCGGGTGAACTGGCCGCGCCGTGGGACAAACGCGCGCCACCGATGACCTTGTTGCTGCGCATCGCAGTCCTGCTGAATCGCGGCCGCAGCACCGTGCCGCTGCCGCCGATCAAACTCGCCGCCCGCGCCGATTCTCTCGAGCTGCGTTTTCCGCCCGAATGGCTCGACGATCACCCGCTGACGGTTGCCGACCTGCAGGCGGAAATCGAGAACCTCAAGGACGTCGGGTTTCGGCTGCGCGTCTTCACGGCCCGGTGATGCGGGCGGTCGCGGGAGCCGGGTTCTAGGGAGCGATGGCCGGTGCGCCGCCCGCGGCATAACGGGCGAGCAGATCGCCCTGCGCATCGCGCACCGGGTCGTTGCCGCGTTCGCAACGCGAATAGCTGCCGTCCCGTTCGAGTTTCCACGCCTGCATGTTGTCGGAAAGATAGGAGTTGAGATCGCGCAGGATGCGATCGCGATGGGTCTGCTCACGCACCGGAAAGGCGATTTCCACGCGCCGGAAGAAGTTGCGTTCCATCCAGTCGGCGCTGGCGAGATACAACTCGCTCGCGCCGCCGTTGCCGAAGAAAAACACGCGCGAGTGCTCGAGGAACCGGCCGACGATCGAGCGCACGCGGATGTTGTCGGAGACGCCGGGAATTCCCGGCCGCAAGGCGCACAAACCGCGCACGATCAGGTCCACCTGCACGCCCGCGAGCGAGGCGCGATACAGCTCGAGGATGATCTGCGGCTCCACCAGCGAATTCATCTTGGCGATGATGCGCGCCGGTTTGCCGGCCGCGGCGAGCTGCGTCTCGCGCTGGATCTTTTCGACCATGGCCTCATGCAGGCCGAACGGCGACTGGATCAGCTTGGTCAGCCGCGGCGTCTGCGTGAGGCTGGTGAGCTGCAGGAACAATTCGTGTACGTCCTGCCCGATCTCGGGGTCGCAGGTGAACAGACTGTAGTCCGTATATCCGCGCGCGGTGCGCGGGTGGTAGTTGCCCGTGCCGAGATGACAGTAACGACGCAGCCCCTCGGCCTCGCGCCGCACCACCATCGACATCTTCGCGTGTGTCTTGAAGCCCACCACGCCGTACATGACGTGCGCGCCGGCTTCCTGCAGCCGGTTGGACAGCTCGATGTTGGCCTCCTCGTCGAATCGTGCGCGCAGCTCGACGATGACGGTCACGTCCTTGCCCGACTGCGCGGCCGCGACCAGCGCATCGACGATCGGGGATTCGTTGCCGGTGCGGTACAGCGTCTGCTTGATGGCGAGCACGCGCGGATCCGCCGCGGCACCCCGCAGGAAGTCGAGCACCGGTCCGAAGCTGTGAAACGGATGATGGAGCAAGACGTCCTTCTGACGGATCACGGCTAACAAGTCGGTCGAACCGGCGACCCGCCGCGGCAAACCGGGCGTGAATATCGGGTATTTGAGATCCGGCCGCTGCACGAGATCGTAGATCGCTTCGAGCCGGTTGAGATTTACCGGCCCGGAGACTTCGTAGAAATCGACCGGGCCGAGTGCGAACTGCCGCATGAGGAACGAATCGAGGTCGGGTGGGCACTCGGCCGACACTTCCAGCCGCACCGCTGCGCCGTATCGCCGGTGCGCGAGCTCGCCTTCGAGCGCGCGGCGCAGGTCGTCGACTTCTTCGTCGTCGACGAACAGGTCGCTGTTGCGCGTGACGCGAAACTGATAACAGCCCAGCACTTCCATGCCCGAGAACAGTTTCGAGACGAACTGCTGCACGATTCCCGTCAGCAGTACGAATCGCCGTCGACCGGCTTCTTCGGGCAGCGCGACCACGCGCGGCAGCGAACGGGGCGCCTGCACGATGGCGAGACCGGTGTCGCGACCGAATGCATCCTTGCCCGCGAGTCGCACGATGAAGTTGAGGCTCTTGTTCTGGATGCGCGGAAACGGCCGCGCCGGATCGAGACCGAGCGGCGACAACACCGGCTCCACTTCGCGCTCGAAATATTGTTCGAGCCAGGACGAAGTGGCGCTGTCCCACGTGGCGCGTGCGACCAGCTCGATGCCCTGGTTGCGTAATGCCGGCAGCAGGACGTCGTTGAGGCAGTCGTACTGCGAATTCACCAGGCCGCAGGTACGGTCGTGGATCGCCTGCAGTTGTTCGGTGATGACGAGTCCGTCGGGCCCCGGCTGATCGGAGCCGAGCTCGATTCGCTGCTTGAGACCGGCAACCCGGATCTCGAAGAACTCGTCGAGATTGTTGGACGAGATGCAAAGAAACTTGAGTCGCTCGAGCAACGGCACTCTTGCATCGAGCGCCTGCGCGAGCACGCGCTCGTTGAATTCGAGCAGCGACAACTCGCGATTGATGTAGTGCTCGGCGGAGCGGAGGTCGGGCTGATCCATGGCACGGGTCCGGAGTGCCAATATCACACCACAGACCCGCCCGGATTAATGTGACAGTTGCTTCAGGCTGTCAGCGCGCCACCAGAGCGGGGCCCGCGGGCAGGTCGAGGGCGTTGGCCAGCTCGGCCGTCGCGGCGAGAAAATGCTCGCGTTCGGAAGACGCGATCGGTTCCGCATCGGGCAACGGTACCGTTTGCGGATTCTGGTGTTTACCGCGGATGCGATATTCGTAATGCAGATGCGGTCCGGTAGCGAGGCCGGTCATGCCGACATATCCGATGACACTGCCGAGCTCGACGCGCTGACCGCGCTTCAGCTTGGCCGCGAACCGCGACATGTGGCCGTAGACCGTGACCACGCCCGAGCCGTGTTCGAGCTCGATGACGTTGCCGTAACCGCCTTGCCGGCCGATGAACCGCACACGACCGTCACCGGCGGCACGTACCGGAGTGCCCACCGGCGCGGCGTAGTCGACACCCTTGTGCGCGCGGATGCGATTCAGCACCGGATGGCGGCGCGACGGATTGAAGCGTGAGCTGATACGCGAAAACTGGACGGGCGCGCGGATGAATGCCTTGCGCAGACTTTTTCCGTCCGGAGTGAAGTACTGCGCGCGACCTGCCGCATCGACGTAACGCACCGCGCGGAATTCGCGGCCTTCGTTCACGAACTTCGCGGCGAGGATATTTCCCGTGCGCAACGCGACGCCATCCTGAAAGACTTCTTCATACACGACTGAGAAGCGATCGCCCGACTGGATGTCGAGCACGAAGTCGATGTCGTACTGGAAAATCTCGGCAAGATCGAAGGCGACACGCTCGTCGAGGCCGGCGTCCGCCGCGGCCTGGAAAAGCGAGCTCTCGATGAATGCGCTCGACGAGCGGGTCCGGATCTCGAGCGGATTTGCAAGCACATCGGTGCTGAAACCATTCTCGTCGCGCGTCACCTTGAGCGTTTCACTGTCGGAGAGTTTGCGCTCGAGCCCGACCAGTTCGCCGCCGCGGTGCATGAATCGCAGCAGTTCACCGGGCTTGAGCCGGTCGACCTGGCTGCGGACTTCGGGCAGGTTGCGCAACGAGGCGAGATCACCGAGGTTCAGCTCGAAACGGCGGAACAGGCGATCCATGGTGTCGTTGCGGCTGACCACCACCTCGATCGTCGAGAAGCCGACACTGGCTTCCTGCGATTCGACGGCGGCGACATCCGCCGCGGGCGCTTCAACCCGGGCCCGCTCCGGCGGCTCGGGCGGTGGGTCGCGAGGCAGGCCAGCGAGGGCGCCCACGATCGCGATCAACCCGATCTGCAGAGTGGCCGCGGTCCGGGTCGAAATCCCCGGGATGGTGGACTTGATGAAGAAGGGCACGATCTATACAACGTAACGCACGGATCGACAAAGGGTCAATCGCGGCCGCCCCGGGTTGTGATCGCCGTTTGAACTGTCCGAAATCCCCTAATAACAAGCCGCCGGGTCGACGCCGAGTAATGAACGCCGAAATTCAGAACCAGATTGCCGAGCTCATGCGAGGAACGCACGAAGTGCTCGTCGAAAGCGAACTCGTAAAAAAGTTGACGCGCGGTAAACCGCTGCGCATCAAAGCGGGTTTCGATCCGACCGCTCCCGACCTGCATCTCGGGCACACGGTGCTCATCAACAAGATGAGGCAATTCCAGAGTTTCGGCCACGAGGTGACGTTCCTGATCGGCGACTTCACCGGAATGATCGGCGATCCGACCGGACGCAACGCGACTCGACCGCCGTTGACTCGCGACCAGGTCGAGGCAAATGCACGGACCTACCAGGAGCAGATTTTCAAGATCCTCGATCGTGACAAGACGCGGATCGATTTCAATTCCCGCTGGTTCGGCAGCATGAATGCGTCGGGACTCATCGAGATCGCGGGCCGCCACACCGTAGCGCGCATGCTCGAGCGCGACGATTTCGCGAAGCGTTACAAGGGCAATCAGCCCATCGCGATTCATGAGTTTCTGTACCCGCTCGTCCAGGGCTACGACTCGGTGGCGCTCAAGAGCGACGTCGAGCTCGGCGGCACGGATCAGAAATTCAATCTGCTGGTCGGCCGCCAGCTGCAGGAAACCTACGGTCAGGAGCCCCAGATCGTCATGACGATGCCGCTGCTGGAAGGCCTCGACGGCGTGAACAAGATGTCAAAGTCGTTAGGCAACTACATCGGCATCAACGAGCCCGCCGACATCCAGTTCGGCAAGTTGATGTCGATTTCCGACGATCTCATGTGGCGTTATTTCGAGTTGCTGTCGTTCCGGCCGCTCGCCGAAATCGCGGGATTACGCGCTTCGATCGGGCAGGGCCGCAACCCGCGCGACGTGAAATTCGAGCTCGGGGTGGAGATCGTCGAGCGTTTTCACGGCGCTGGCGCCGGCGCGCGCGCGCGCGACGGATTCATCGCGCGGTTCCAGCAGGGGCACGTTCCAGAGCAGATAGAGCGCGTCACCCTAACTACAGACGGAGCGCCGCAGCGTCTCGCGAATGTGCTCAAGAACGCCGGGCTCGTGGCGAGCACTTCCGACGGCAACCGGATGATCGACCAGGGGGCGGTGCGGGTCGGTGAAAGCGCCGAAGCCCTCGCCAAGGTGTCCGGCCGCGACCATTCGCTGCCCGAGGGGACATTCCTGATACAGGTCGGGAAGCACAAATTTCGCTGGGTTGCGCTGCAGCGCGGCTGATCGGCCGCGGTTAAACACCGCGATTTTGCCGTCGGTGCTGGAACCGGACGAAAACAGGGGTCGAAAAAATGATATCAACCAATGGTTTAGGCATTGTC